>JBGCGA010000067.1:0-63501 GCA_045110285.1 Crocinitomicaceae bacterium
TAAGGTAGATTGTATACGCGTTACGCACCCGTGCGCCGGTCGTCAGCAGAAGCAAGCTCCTCTGTTACCCCTCGACTTGCATGTGTTAAGCCTGCCGCTAGCGTTCATCCTGAGCCAGGATCAAACTCTCCGTTGTATAAATTTATTAATGTATTCTAATCTAGAATCTTTTGTTGACTTTACTATTTCTCAATCTTCAATCTTTTCAAAGAACTCCTATGTGGTCCGCTGACCTAAAAGCTTTATTCAAATAATCCCAAAACGGGAGCGCAAAACTACTAAGTAAATTTTAATTCAACAAACAATTATCATTATTTTTTTGAATCTTTTTTACTCAATACCATCACTTCAAAATCCATTTAAAACAATCCGTTGATCATTTCGGGAGCGCAAAGGTAAAACCTTTTTTTTAAACACCAAATCTTTTGGAAAATAAATTAAAAAAAAATTAACCGAAATTTTTAAACTTCAAAAAACACCCCCCCTCGTTTGGGAGGCGCAAAGGTAATACCCTTTTATCAACTCGCAAACTTTTTTTAAATTAATTCAAAATAATTATAACAATACAACAGCAAAACACTATCTATGAACACTGTAGAAATTAAATAATATTATATCTAGTGGAAGGGACTTAGTTTATTTTCAATCATTCGATGAAATGTGTCTGTCCATTCAGCCTAAAACTATAAATGTTGACTATTTTTACAAAAAATAGCAAGCATAAAAAAAATGTTTCTCACTAAGATAGATAAATACATCATTAAAAAGTTTTTAGGGACATTTATTTTTATATTCTTTTTGCTAATGCTGATAAGCATGGTTTTTGACCTATCAGATAAACTGTCTACTTTTATTGAGAAGGGAGCAAAGTGGTCGGAAATATTTTCGATTTATTATTCAAATTTCATAATTTATTTTGGTTTCCAATTTGTATTTATGATCAATTTCATTTCAGTAATTTGGTTCACTTCAAAAATGGCGCAAGATTCTGAAATTATTCCGATACTTGGAACGGGTGCAAGTTTTAAAAGATTCCTGAGACCTTACTTTGTTTCTGCAACAGTGTTAGTTGTGCTAACACTGTTGATGTACAACTTTGTCTTACCTCCATCAAATAAAAAAAGATTAGATTTTGAAGAGCAATTTTACCGTGCATCATTCAATCCTTCTAGTGGAAAAGTGCAGTTGGAAAACGGTCAAAACATTTTGTACAGCAGGTATAATGGAGAAACTAGAACAATGTATAAATTTACTATTCAGCAATGGAATGCATATGATTTAAAATATGTGCTTACAGCCTCGGAAGCGATTGGAGATAGTGTTTCCAACAAATGGAAGTTATCCAATGTTAAATACAGAGTATTCGGCGACAGAGACGACAATTTAAGAGTTTACGATGGTTTAGATACGAGCTTAACATTTAGGTTATCGGACATTATCTTTAGAGAAAACATTGTTGAGGCTATGAATTTTGCAGAATTAAATAAATTCATACACAGTGAAAAGCAGAGGAAATCCAAACTTGTTCCTAAGTACTTACTTGATAAGTATAACCGCTTTGCTGCTCCTTTTGCTATTTATATTTTAACTTTTATTGGTGTACTTGTATCAAGTAAGAGATCTAGAGGTGGAACAGGAGGAAAGCTTGCCCTTGGAATTATGCTCTGCGTAGCATATATCTTTGCTATGAAAATGGCCGCTGTTGCTGCTCTTAATGTAGGTTTCGATCCACTTATAGCTGCATGGATTCCCAATATTATTTTTTTAATTGTATCTTTATTTCTTTATAGAAACGTAACAAAATAAAATGATTCGTAACATTCCGTCTATCAAAGCTATGAATAGCATGAACAAAAACACTTTAATGGAAGTGCTTTCGATAGAATATACAAATGTCGGTGAAGATTTTGTTGAGGCAAAAATGCCCGTAAACAGCAGCACACATCAACCTATGGGGCTTCTTCATGGAGGAGCAAGTGCTGCATTAATAGAAAGCATTGCTTCGATTGGTTCTGCACTTTGCGTTGATTTAAATTTGCAGGCCGTTGTTGGACTAGAATTGAATGCCAACCACTTAAAGAGTGCTTCAACTGGATTTATTTATGCCAGAGGAGAGTTAATTCACTGCGGTAAAACTACACATTTGTGGCAGGTGAACATCAGAAATGAAGAAAATGAAATGGTTTGTACGGGTAGGCTTACAGTCATGGTTATAAACAGAAAATAGTATTAAAGCTCAAATTTCATACCGCCTACCCAATAAAAAAACTCTGAATTCTGGTGTTTATGAAGGCAGAGACATACAAAGTCTCAGTCTCAAATCTGGTCAAGTTGGTTTTGCTGTAACAGATTTTGAAAAAAATTATACAAAGAAGTTTATTTTTCAGAAACAATTGGCAGTGAAAGAATTTGAATTTTACTTTAATGCTAATTTGCCAGGTATTTTAAGTAAAAAAAAGTACTTAGCTGCTGTTAATAAGCTGGTAAGAAACATTAAAAACGAAGAGTTTAAGAAAGTCGTATTTTCAAGAGTAATTGAAAAACCTATCACTAAATCGCCTGATACAATATTCGAGAACTTGTGTAAAGCCTATCCCTCTGCTTTCGTATACCTCATTACTGCAAGTGAATTTGGAACATGGATAGGAGCCACTCCTGAGACTTTTGTTCAAATAGAAAATTCTACATTAAAAACCACGGCACTTGCTGGCACAAAAACAGACGTAAGTGCAGAGTGGGGTAAAAAAGAAATAGAAGAGCAGGTGTTAGTAAGCGATTACATAGAAAACGTGCTGAGGAAGGTAGGTTGCTTAAATATACAAAAAACAAAACCATTTACTTTTAATACAGGTGCAGTTTACCATTTAAAAACAGATTTTAAATGCTTAATTAAAGAAGAAGCCGTTAGTCAATTAATTAATAATTTACATCCAACGCCTGCTACATGTGGTTTACCTAAACAGGAAGTAATGAAAAAACTTGCAAACTTTGAAACGCATAACCGATTGCTATACACAGGTTTTCTTGGCCCATTTTCGAGATCAAAGGCCGAATTATATGTAAATTTGCGTTGTATGCAAATTATTAAAGACAAGGCATATTTGTATGTAGGAGGCGGCATAACATCAGACTCAATTGCCGAATCAGAATGGAATGAGACTATAAATAAATCTAAAACACTTTCAGGGTTTTTAAATTAATCAAACTCAAAATCAACCCGCCTATTTAATTTTTTGCCTGCAAATGTAGAATTATTTGCAACGGGATCGGTTTCACCTCTATATTCTATTTCTATCCTATCCTCTGGCATTCCCTTCGAAATAAGAATATTCTTAACATTTGTGGCACGCTTTTCTGACAAAGCATTATTGTATTTATTACTACCATTCGAATCTGTATGTCCAATTATTCTGATTCTCAAATCAGAGTGAGACAAAACTATTCTGACCATTTCTTGCAAGTAAAGCTTACTAATATCAGAAACTAAATCTTTGTCATGATCAAAATAAATTGGTTTAATTTCGAAATTTCGCATTGATTTGTCTCGTACATAATAGGCGTTCCATCCACGATTTAAATCATTTTCAAAATTTGTTACCCAGGAGTGATACTTAGTTACAGAATCACCCATTGACATTTGATATTTTGATTTGAATAAAATAATCTTTCCTGAATTAGAACGGCAGTCTTTCGATAAATAATTACCCGACAAATAGCCGGTTGAATCATTATATGTTAATTCTCCGTTTAATAGACACCAAAAATTATTTCCTTCATTTTTTTGATTTCCAACCATTTTTTCTTCAAACGAAAAGCCTGAATTATCTGACAGCTCACCTTCAAAAGATTTGAGCGCATAAAAAGATTTGAAAGGCGTTTCACAGCGAGAATTTCCTTTTATTTTCCCAGATTTCTCATCAACAGTGATAGTTAACCAAAAAGCCGTAGACTTTTTATTTGCAAGACCGTTTTGTAAAACAACTCCTTGCCAAGTGCCTTCAAAAAAACTCTGACTATAACTATTCGAATATAGGAAAAGAGAGCAAATAATTACTAAACAAACTTTTTTCATACGCTGACTCATAATCAAATTATATTCCAAATAAAATTAATCAGAATTATTGCGATATTTATGGGTACTAATATATTGTACGAAAATTAATTATTTAGTTACAGTTTTTACTTCAATAAGGATGTTTTCAAAAACAGAATTTACACAAAAATACCCAATACTCAATGACGAGAAGTTGGTAGATCAGATATTAAAAGTGGCTAAAATTCAAAAAATTGCAGCTCAAGAAATTCTTGTTGATATAGGTCAAGAAATCACACATTTTCCTTTAATTGTTGATGGTTCTCTAAAGATTCAACGAGAAGATGCAGATGGACGCGAAGTTTTCCTCTATTATGTTGAATCCGGCAATACTTGTGCTGCTACTGTAACATGTTGTCTAAAAAGTAAAAGGAGTAATATTAGAGCTACGGTTGAGGAGGATTCAAAAATTCTAAATATTCCGATTAATTACATGGATGAGTGGATCTGTATGTATCCCGTTTGGAGAGCTTATATTTTTCAGTCTTTTTCGAACAGATTTGACGATCTGCTAAATGCAGTAGATCAACTTGCCTTTAAAAAAATGGATGAACGACTTTTGGAGTATTTAAAAAATACTGCTTCTTTGATCAAAGGTTCGACAGTACATATGTCTCATCAGGAGATTGCTATTGATTTAAACACTTCACGAGAGGTAATATCGAGGTTATTGAAACAATTAGAGTTAGCAGAATTGGTTCAATTAGGAAGAGGAAAAATTGAAATTCTTTAATTTTTTCTCTTTGTCCAATCTGAAAAATTAGATGTAACACTTAACATGTTACTTGCACCAGCAGGGGAATAAAACGCTACAGAGTAATTGATATCTAACTTTTTTACTCGAAACCCGAAGCCTCCTGAAAAACCACTGATTGTAGTTCTATTTTGAATATTAAACGTTTGTCGTCTGTCAAAGTTATAGCCAAGACGAATTGAAAAATTTTCAGTGGGTAGAATTTCAACTCCTATATTGAAATGTCTAAATATTTTCTCTGGTAATTTTGCACTAGGTACTGGTATTGTATCGAGCGTAAAATCATCTATTGTTGGCTCAGCATTCGGATCATTGTATGTAAGATCAAGATTATTTAAATCATGTAAAGTTAGACTAAATCTGAAAGGTGCATGAGGTAAACGATAGGAAATACCTGCAAGGAGTTCAACTGGAAGAGGTTCTCTGTTATTTTTTGTATGGCCTTTAACTTGCACTCCAACATTTCTTGCTGAAAAAGTTGCCGTTAAATCGTTTTCTGGATTATGATACATAGCAGTAAAATCTGCCCCTACCCCTATTGCAAAGTAAGATTCATATTGAGACAGAATTAAATTTAAGTTGCCTCCGATTGAAAATCGCTCATTCAATGTTTTTCCATAACTCGCTCCAAGTGCATAATCTCCTGCTGTAAATTTCCCTGTTTCTAGTCCGGTTATATCTCTTTGTGTAAACCTCCCATAGTTTGCATATCGCAAGTGCATTACTACAGTTCCTATTTTTTCAAAATCGTAGCCTAGCATTAACTGACCAACACTTATTCCCGCAGGATAAAAGGCATGGTTCATTGCTACATTTTTGTGTAAATTTTCTGAAATACTAGCTGGATTTACTATACTTAAGTTAATATCGTTGTCGTTTACCACTCCAAAATCACCACCAAGAGCAGTAGCTCTTGCATTAAAATCTAGATCTAAAAACTGGAAAACATGTTGGCCTCCAATCTGAGCGTTAAGCTGATTTGACAGGAATATTAGAACTATAAATAAATTTATTTTTGTTTGCATTACGGTAATTAACGAATCAATTTGCGATTTATTTTAGTTGCGTCTGTCTATTCCCCACATCATTTTATTTCTGATGGTATTGAGAAAATTTTGGTCATCAGTTTGCACTACTTCCATACTATAATTAGCTTTAGATACTATCAGTTCAGTTTCAAAAGCAACTGACTCAGATTGAGAATCTAGTGAACAAAGAAAAGCTTGACTTCTCCCTTCTACTTTAATTTTTATAGTTCTTGAATCTGGCACTACAACAGGACGAACATTAAGATTATGTGGCGCTATTGGTGTGAGAATAAAATCACTTGCACCAGGTACAAGTATTGGCCCACCGCAACTTAAAGAATACGCAGTAGATCCAGTAGGAGTAGAAATAATAAGGCCATCAGCCCAATAAGAGTTTAAATATAAATCATCTATATATGTATGGATTGTTATCATACTTGAAGAGTCCAGCTTATGAACAGTTACTTCATTCAATGCAACATTTTTACCTTCAAATAAACTGAGATTGCTATTGAGCTGAATAAGCGATCTTGTTTGCAATCTAAATTTTTTTTGATTTATTTTTTCCAATACATCTCTGATATCATCTTTTTGTGTTGAAGCTAAAAATCCAAGCCTTCCTGTGTTTACACCTAGTACAGGAATATTGGTGTTTTTTACTATATGAATAGTTTCCAAAAACGTACCATCTCCCCCAATACTTATAAGCACATCAGTAGACTTATCAAGATCCTCGTGTTTTGTATACAATTCAACATTCTCATTTATGACTAACCTTTCTTTTACGAATTCATAAAATGGCGCATAAATAGCGTATTTCCAGTCATACAAGTTTAGAGTATTGAATAAATCTTGAATAAATGGTATGAACCCATCTTGAAAGTTTCGCCCGTAAATTGCGACCTTTAGTGACATAATTATAAATTTAAGTAATTCATCAGTTCATCATATCTTCTTTTAAGATCTTCAACATACTCTCCTTCGGCATAGGACTCTATAATATCATAATCGTATCGTTCAAAGGTTCTTAAAATTTTATCTAGTTCAGTTGTGTTCATTTTTAGAGTGACTTGAATTTTAGTGGAATCTGGCTGAGAAGTGATATAACTACTCAGGATTTTCACATCATTCTCTTCTACTATTCTGGCAATTTGAGTTAGAGTGTAATCGTGTTTATTCATTTCGAGTACAATAATTCCACCTGGTTCCTTTATTGAACCTACTGCTGTTATTTGAGACATTAAAAATAATAGATCTGTACATCCTAGGTATTCGTTTTGACGACTAAGAATTGGTACAATGGTAATTTTAGAATCAGCTATTATTTTCATAACGTCATAAACATGACTGTCAACATATACAAAAGGCTGAGTTAAGTTGGTTAATTCTGATAGGATTGGATTTGCCGGTTCTTGCATATCAAATATATCGTCATCAGAAACTATCCCAATATAATTGTCACCATCTACAATAGCTAAGTGGCTCACTCTAAATTCATTCATCCAATTCAGAGCTTTTTCGCCGGTTTCTGTTGGTTTTATTGGTGGAATATATTCTGAAATTAACTCTTTAGCCCTCATGAAAAATTATGAAATAAATAAATGAAATTGTAAATTTTGTAGCAAAGTAAAGTAAATATTTTCTTTAGTTATATTTTTGTACCATAAATGTAATCAATATTATATTATGGGTACAAAACTGAGTGTAAATATCAATAAAATTGCGACATTGAGGAATGCTAGAGGAGGTGAGCTTCCAAGTGTAGTTGATGCAGCATTACAAATTCAAGCTTTTGGAGCAGATGGAATAACCGTACATCCGAGACCAGATGAGAGGCATATTACAAAAAAAGATGTATATAATTTAGTTGATGTTGTTTATAAAGAATATAATATTGAAGGTTACCCAAATAGTCGATTTTTAAAATTAATTGAAGATACTCTTCCAACACAAGCTACATTGGTACCAGATCCTCCTGGCACATTGACTTCGGATGCTGGCTGGGATACAATTACAAATTTTGACTTTTTAAAAGAAATTAACGAAAAGATAAAAAATTTAGGGGTAAGAACTTCTATTTTCATTGAACCTAAAGTTGAATTAATAAGAGCAGCTGGAGAAATTGGTGTTGATAGAATTGAGTTTTATACAGGTCCTTATGCAGCGGAATATTCATTAAATAAAGACAACGCGGTTGCTCCTTTTAAAGTAGCAGCAAACGTTGCCTCAGAGCTTGGCATTGGTATAAATGCAGGCCATGATTTAAATTTGGAAAATTTAAAATTTTTTAGGGACACAATTCCTGAATTGCTTGAAGTATCAATTGGACATGCCCTCATTTCAGATGCTTTATATCTTGGTCTAGAAAACACTGTCAGCATGTATAATAATCTACTAAAATAATAATTTAACTACTTCGTTTCTGTCGCCAGCTTGAATCCAACACCATGAATATTATCAATACTAATGTTTGAATCATTTTTCAAGTACTTTCTTAACTTAGAAATAAATACGTCTAAACTTCTTCCAACAAAATAGTCGTCTTGCCCCCATACAGCATTCAGCACAATATCACGAGGCAACACTTTATTTTTATGTTGAACCAATAAGTGCAAAATTTTCGATTCCTTTTTAGTTAATTTTTTCACTTCATTATTACTATCGGTCAGCGTATATTCTGAAGGTACGAAATTGTAATTTCCAATTCTAAATTCATTTTGATCTTCTTCAACTAGCATTGGTAAGAACCTCTTTAATAGAGATTTTACTCTTAACAAAAATTCTTCAGTGTGAAATGGCTTAGTCATGTAATCATCTCCTCCAACTTTTAAGCCTTGGAGCTTATCATCCATTTCAGCTTTTGCTGTTAAAAACAATATTGGCACTTGCTCATTAGTTTTCCTAATGTCTGTGGCCAAAGTAAAACCATCCTTTTTTGGCATCATTACATCCAGTATAACCAAATGATATTCATTTTTATTAAAAGCTTTTAATCCATCAACTCCATTTAAACAGAGTTTTACCTCATAGCCTTGTTTTTTCAGGCTATCTTGAACAACAAAACCTAAATTGACATCATCTTCGACTAATAGAATGTTTATTTTTTTACTCATGTTTACGCTCGTTAACAGGAATTGCTATTACAAATTCACTTCCTTGATTTAAATGACTGGCTACTGAAATAGTTCCATTTAATTTATCAATTATCGTCTTGACATAAAACAATCCCAATCCAAATCCTTTTACGTCGTGAACATTGCCAGTAGGTACTCTATAAAACTTATCGAAAATTAATTTTAAATTTTCTTTGGCAATACCTTTACCGTTATCTTTTATTGAGATATTTATTTGATGCTTAAAATTGGATGTTTTAATTGAAATATTTGGAATATCATCACAGTATTTTGTAGCATTATCGAGCAAGTTATAAATTACATTTGTCAAATGAACCATGTCACTGTGTACAATATGCTTTTCGGCCATTAAATTCAGTTTTATTGACCTTTTTCCTTCTTCCAATTGGTTAACTTCAAAGTTATCTTTAGCCTCCTCAATAATTTCGTGAATATCAAAAGTTGAGAATGTTAAATTCACCTCTCCTTTATCAAGCTTTGCAATATTTAGCACCCTTTCCACTTGCTGTTCGAGCCGCTTATTTTCTTTATAAATGATACTCGCAAATTTTTCAACTTTGTCTTTGGAATTATCCGAACTGTAAAGCAAAGATTCACTTGACAAACGAATGGTTGATATTGGTGTTTTTAGCTCGTGTGTCATGTTATTTATGAAATCATTTTTTATTTCCGATAACTTTTTTTGCCGCAAAATAATAGAAATTGTAAAGCCAAAAAACGCCAAAATAAAAATGAGAATTCCAATTAAATAATACCAAGGGGTAACACTGTTTGATGTATCTTCAATGCTATAGCTTTGTCTGTTCGGAAAGGATACAGCGAAATAATGAACGTCAGTTTCAAGCTTTTGCTGCAATTTGGCATCAATTTTATTATTGTTTTTTTCAATTACAAATACAGAATCGCCACTGTACCTGATATAATCACCGTAAATCACACTATCCGAGTAGCAATCGTAAATACCATACCTAAAATCATCTTTTATATTTTGATGATAGAATTCTGCTTTTAAGAGGTTTTCTAGTAAAAATGGGTGAAGGGTATCTTCTAGCTCAACGGTAAAATAGTTTGAAGATTGTTGTAAAACTTTCCCATATAAGTCACTTTTCTGCTTATTAATTTTTTGGATATCTGTTGCCACATTTTTAAGAGCTAAACTGACGTTTTCGCTAAATTGCTTATCACTTAAGCTATCTTGAATATTTTGAATTTCTATGTTGGTTTGCTGGTATTCAATATTTCTTTTTATCCAAAAAAATTGAATTGTTAAAATGCAAAAAATAGACACAATGCCTAGAATAATGACTGTTTTAACTTTGGAGTTATTCATGTTCAAAATTATAAAAAAATAATGTGCGTGAATTGATAATTTGTCTTTTTCTAAAAATATTAGTGATTCCATTATATATTTGCAGAAAAGAGAACTATGAAAAAAATGGTATATGGAATTTTTGCTGCTGGCATCATAGCAGTAGGCTGTGAATCGAACAATGACCTATCAACACACGAAACTGTAGTTGACAGTGTAACTGTAGCCGCGGAAGAAACTATTGATGAAGTTGAAGATGTTTTAGCATTTAATGGTATTCAGAAAGGGGAGTACACATTGTTTGGCCATGAAGAAGTTACTGCAGATGCTGCAATTAGTCAGGAAGAAATGTATAAAATATATGAAGAAACAGGTGCATTCAACGGTAAAGTGAATGTTACTATAAATGAAGTATGTCAAAAAGCAGGTTGTTGGATTAACTTTAAAAATTCTGACAACAAAACAGTAATGGTATTTTTCAGAGATCATTTTACTATTCCAATTGAGGAGTCGGCAGGAAAGGATGCTGTTTTGTACGGAATGTTAGAATCAGACACGTTAACGGTAGACTTTCAAAAACATTTATTAGATGATGCTGCTGAGGCTGGTGAAGTGATTAATCAAGCAGATTATGATGAGATAACTGAGGATAAAATTGACATATCATTTGATTGTGTATCAATTTTAGTAAAAGACTAGAACATAACCAACATCCCAAGGTAAAGGAAGGTTGCTCGCTGAGTAGCCTTCTTTTTTTTTTGTTTTCGACCTGCCATTTCAGCTAAATATGAGTGGTAAATTAGTTAATGTAAAAAGTATACTACACTGAGGGAGGAGTTGCGTTGGGCATAAATAAAATTGAACAGGGATTAGGCATGCCGAACAAATTGAAATTGACTACCAACTAAAAGGAGGAAATAAAAAAGGTGTCTCAAATTGAAACACCTTTTATTCTTTTTTAGAGATTTATATTAATCCGTTTCAACTTGTTTTAAATCATCTGCCTTGTAGGCTCCTGCATCTAATCCTGCTTGAATTTTTTTAAACGTTTCTATTGTATATTCAACATCTTCTATTGTGTGCGACGCAGTGGGAATTAAACGTAACATAATTACATCCCTTGGCACCACTGGGTAAACAACGATTGAACAAAAGATATTGTAGTTCTCTCTTAAATCAAAAGTAACATTTGTAGCTTCTGCTAAAGTACCAGATAAAAACACAGGTGTTACAGCAGTATTTGTTCTTCCTATATTAAATCCTGCAGCTTTTAAACCAGTTTGAAGCGAAGTTGCAATTTTCCACAAGTTCTCCTTGTGCTGAGGCTGAGTTCTCAACAACTCTAATCTTTTTCTAGCACCCACTACTAATGGCATTGGCAAAGACTTAGCAAACACTTGAGAACGCATATTGTATCTTAAAAATTCAACAATATCTTCAGTAGCACTAATAAATGCGCCTATAGAAGCCATAGATTTAGCAAAAGTTCCAAAATAAACATCAATTTCATCATGACATCCTTGAAGTTCTCCTGTCCCCATTCCAGTTTCACCTAAAGTTCCAAATCCATGAGCATCATCAACTAGTAATCTGAAATCATATGTGCCTGCAGTTCTGTATTCAATAATCTCTTTTAATAAACCTTGGTCACCGGCCATTCCAAAGACACCTTCTGTGATTACTAGTATTCCACCATCTGTTTCGGCGGTTAACTTAGTTGCTCTTTCCATTTGTTTTTCAAAGCTCTCCATATCGTTGTGCTGGAAAACAAATCTTTTACCGGCGTGCAATCGAACACCATCTATAATACAGGCATGAGACTCACTATCATATACAATGACGTCTTTACGATCAACCAGAGCATCAATAGCAGATAAAATTCCTTGGTATCCAAAATTTAACAGAATGGTATCTTCTTTTTGCATGAATTCAGACAATTCAGATTCTAGTGCTTCATGTTCTGAAGTTTGGCCAGTCATCATTCTTGACCCCATTGGATATGCCAGACCCCAATCTTTTGCGGCATCAGAATCAGCCTTTCTAACTTCAGGTGTGTTAGCTAAACCTAGATAATTATTTACACTCCACACCAGGCATTTCTTGCCTCTAAACATCATTTTATTGGAAATTTCACCTTCCAGTTTTGGAAAAGTAAAATATCCGTGAACACCTTTAGCATGTTGACCTAAAGGACCTCTATTTTCTTTAATTTTCTCAAAAATATCTTTTGCCATAATCAGTTTTTCATTCGATAAGTCGAACTATTACTGTGCGAAAGTAGGAGTAATAATTAATGTAAGTGATTTTGAACCGTATTTTTTATTCACATTTTTAAGTTTAACCTATCACATTTTTGCATTAGTTAACATTTCAAAACCTATATTTGTGGGCGATTATGAAAAGTAGACTTTTAGTATTATCAATAGTATCAGCCGTTTTATTCAGTTTTGTTGGTTGCTCTGATTTCAACCAAGTAATGAAAAGCACGGACTATGAGTTTAAAAAAGAAAGGGCAATTCAATATTACGAGGCCAAAGAATACACCAATTCAGCGTCAGTTTTAGAGGACATTATACCATACTTTAAATTGACGATTGATGGAGAAAAACTGTATTATTTATACTGCATGTCGAATTACTACATTGGAGATTATTATTTAGCTTCGTATTATTTTAGAAGATTTATCAATCAATATCCCAGCAGTCAGTACGCACAAGAATGTCAGTTTCTAAGTGCAATATGCTCAGTAAATAGTTCACCGGAGTACTCTTTGGATCAAACTGAAACACTGAACGCATTAGATCAGCTGCAAATATTTATTGACATGAATCCCAATAGCAGTTTAGTTGACAGTTGCAATGCAATAATGGACAAGCTCAACTTAAAGCTCCAAAAGAAACAATTTGAGGGGGCAAAGCAATATCACCACACCGAGAATTATAAGGCTGCTGTGGTAGCACTAGATAATCATTTGGTTGATTACCCCAATACACAATTTAGAGAGGAAACTATGTACCTTTCGGTATTAAGCCGTTTTGAACTAGCTATAAACAGCATTGAGTCTAAAAAAACAGAGAGATTGAATGATACTCTAAAAAGTTATCGTAAATTTGTAGCCTCCTTTCCCGAATCTGGCCATTTAAAAGAGCTAGGCGTTGTAAAGAAGAAAGTAGAAAAATTATTAGAATAAGAAAAGATGAGTATTAGTTATAAAAACACAAATGCCGAGCGTTCAACAATCACTAGAGATGTAGAATTTTTAGATGAAAACACAGGTAATGTATACAAAGCAATTGCTGCTATCTCAAAAAGAGCTGATCAAATTAGTTCTGAAGTGAAGGATGAGTTAATTGCAAAATTAGCTGAATTTGCTTCAAGCACAGACAATTTAGAAGAAATTTTCGAAAACAGAGAGCAAATTGAAATTTCTAAATTTTACGAGCAACTACCAAAGCCAGCAATGATTGCTATTCAGGAATACATTGAAAATAAAATGTACATCACTGATGAATCAGTCGATTCTGAAGCATAAGAAATTTGTTAACCGGAAAAAAAATATTGGTTGGTGTAACTGGTAGCATTGCCGCATACAAAACCGCTATTTTAGTCCGAGAATTGATAAAATTAGAGGCCGAAGTCAAGGTAATTATGACTTCGGCCTCTTCTGATTTTATATCTCCTCTTACATTAGCAACTTTATCGAAAAACCCAGTTGCTATTGATTTTGTGAAAAATGCCAATGGTGAGTGGGAAAATCATGTTGAACTGGGACTTTGGGCTGATGCGTTTGTTATTGCGCCATTGACAGCCAGTTCTTTAGCAAAATTAGTTGATGGCCAATCTGACAATTTACTAGTAGCCACGTATTTGAGTGCAAGATGTCCTGTTTGGGTTGCACCTGCTATGGATCTAGATATGTTTCAACATCCATCAACCCTAAAAAATTTAGCGCAACTTTCTGAACATGGAGTTTCAGTGATTGAACCAAGATCTGGAGAACTTGCAAGCGGCTTAGAAGGTAAGGGCCGCATGGAAGAGCCGGAAGAAATTGCAAGTGTGATATCTGACTTCTTTACACCAAATGGCCCTTTAAAAGGAAGGTCGGTTGTTATAACAGGAGGTCCAACCTACGAGGCCATTGACCCTGTCAGATTTATTGGAAATCATTCGAGTGGAAAAACTGGTGTTATTTTAGCTGATGAATGTGCCAGGCGCGGTGCTGATGTTACTTTAATTCTTGGGCCTTCCATTCATAAACCAAATAACCCTAAAGTCAGAGTAATTTCTATTCAGTCGGCTGACCAAATGCTTGAAGCTACTCAATTGTTGTGGAGTTCATGTGATGTGGGAATCTTTTCTGCTGCTGTGGCAGACTACCGACCTAAAGTTCAAGCTGATCAAAAGATTAAAAAGAACACAGAGAATTTAACTATTGAATTAGTAAAAAACCCAGATATTTTAGCTTGGGCTGGTAGAACAAAAAGGAAAAACCAGTATTTAGTAGGATTTGCACTTGAGACCAATAATGAAATTGAAAACGGGAGAAGTAAATTAAAAAGAAAGCATCTTGATTTACTTATCTTAAATTCGCTAAATGACAAGGGGGCTGGATTTGGGCATGACACAAATAAAGTTACTTTTATTAAGCCAAGCAATAAATTAATTAATTTTGAGTTAAAACAAAAGTCACAAATGGCAATTGATATAGTTGACGAAATTGAAAAAGATTTAAACGCATGAAATACACCTTACTTTTAATAATTTCTTTAATTTCAATTCTGGGACAAGCACAAGAGTTTAACTGTCAAATAACGGTTGTAAGCACCCCTGCAATGTCTCCGACGGCAAACGAACTAGAAGTTTTTCAAGACCTAGAGAACAATGTAAAAGAATTCATGAACACGACTGTTTGGACAGATGATGTTTTTGAAATTGAAGAACGTATTAATCTGACTATTTTAATTACACTTTCCGAAAAAAATGGAACTGATGGATTTGGGGGTACTATTCAATTTCAGGCCACTAGACCAGTATTTAATACTTCTTACAATACGATCACATTTAATCACATTGACAAAGATTTTAATATAATCTATTTAAGAAATACAGCATTGCTTTTCTCAATAGATCGTTACCGGTCAAACCTTACATCTATTCTGGCATTTTACTCTTACATGATTTTAGGATATGATTACGATAGCTTTTCCTTAAAGGGAGGAACAGATTATTTTGTGAAAGCACAACAAGTTGCCAATAATGCTAAGCAGTTTCTTACAGATTCAGATTGGGATCCTAAGAAGAAAGGAAGTAGAAATACTCGTTTTTATTTAGTAGACAATGCTATTCAATCTTTATTTGAGCCTATTAGAACAACATATTACAAATACCACAGACAGGGCTTAGATGTCATGTATGATAGTCCTGACGAGGCTCGAAAAATTATACTTAGTAGTATTACTGCTTTAGACAAGGTACAACGAGCAAGACCTGGGTCACTAAACCTCCAAGTATTTTTTAATACAAAATCGGGTGAATTGATTGATTTATTTTCGCAAGCAACAGATGCTAGACAAAAAAATACGGCTGTCAATATATTAAAGCGTTTAGATCCTATAAACGCTTCAAAGTACGAAAAGATACTTTAACTTCAGAAATTATGTTGAATCGTTTGACTATCTCGAACTTTGCTTTGATAGATAATTTAAATCTTAGATTCAAGCCTGGTTACTCTGTTATTACTGGAGAAACTGGTGCTGGAAAATCTATTATATTGAAGGCATTAAATTTATTGTTAGGTGAACGAGCCGATTATAGTGTAATTAAAATAAAGGAAGATAAATGCGTTATTGAAGCAGAATTCAATGTTGCAGATCTCGGCCTAGAAGATCAGTTCAATAGCTTAGATGTAGACTATCATAAGTCGGCTATAATACGGCGAGAGTTTTTACCCAGCGGAAAGTCGCGTTTATTTATTAACGATACACCTACCACACTTTCATCTCTTAAGGCAATTGGGGGACGCATTATAAAGATCCATACACAACACGAAACATTAGAATTATTTGATAAGCAATTTCATTTAAACACATTGGACTCATTTGCATCATTAAACAGTGAATGCGATTTTTATCGCTCAATATTCTCCATCTACCAGAAAAACATTGCTTTGTTAAATAAACTTGAAGAGCAAGTTGTGGAGCATAAAAAAGCTCAAGATTATAATCAATTTTTAATAGATGAGTTTGAAAAGGCCAATTTCAAAAGTATTAATGTTGAAGAGTTACTTGCCGAATCAGAAGAACTAGAACATTGGGAGCAAATACAAAATCAGTTAACATTTTGTTTAAGCATTTTAACAGATGAGCATACTGGCCCTAGCCAATCTTTAAAAAAAGGAATTGATGCACTAAATAAAATCAGTCATATCTCAACTAAATATGAAGATTTACTAAATCGTTTTAAATCTGTAACCATAGACCTAGATGATATAGAAGGAGAGTTGTCGGAAATGATGGATAGTAATGAAATTAACGAGGAAAGAGTTTCAGTTGTCCAATCTCAGATTCAAACAATTAACTCCTTACTATTCAAACACAATTGTAGCAATGGTAAAGAATTGGCTAATGTTCTAAGCAATTTAGAAGCAGAAATCCATTCATTTTCAGATTTAGAAGAACAGATTGCTGATTTAAAAAATGAAATTGCGGAGCAAAAAATGAATTTAGCTGACTTAGCAAATAATTTGACTAAAAAACGTAAAGCTTCTGCTCCAATTTTAGAACAGTCAATTCAATCACTGTTGTCGGAGCTGGGCATGACCAATGCAGAAATCAAAATTGATTTTAGTACAACAGATAGTCTTACACATAACGGCAGAGATGCTTTGGAATATCTATTTAAAACCAATTTAGGTGGGCAGTTTCTGCCAGTTTCTAAAACTGCTTCAGGTGGTGAATTGAGCAGATTAATGCTCAGTTTATTGCATGTAATATCCTCAGTTGAAAAATTACCAACATTAATTTTTGACGAAATAGACACTGGAGTTTCAGGTGAAATAGCTTCAAAAATGGCCTCATTATTTTCAAAAATGGGAACTAACACGCAATTAATAAGTATATCTCATTTACCTCAAATTGCAAGTAAAGCCAAGGTTCATTACCATGTATACAAAACTACTACCGATCATTCAACCAGCATGCTTGTTAAGGAGTTGTCGATTTCTGAAAGAGTAACAGAACTTGCAAAAATGATGAGCGGTGAAAATGTTTCTGAAAAAGCCATAGAAAATGCAAAACTTTTATTGGATTCTTGATGAATAAGTCTTTTACTGTTTTTTCAATTTCTATCATTACAATTTCTATCATTTTAGGAGCAATTGCTGCTCATAGCCTTGAAAAAATCGTATCAGAATCATTATTATTATCTTTTGAGAAAGGTGTGAAATACATGATGTATTCAGGTCTCGGACTCCTTACAATTAGTTTAAACTCCGATAAATTCTCATTTAATATTGTTTGGTCGGTCAGATTGATTGCCATTGGTACCATATTATTTTCAGGAAATATTTTTCTCTATATTTTTCACGAGCACGTGCCAGAGCTCAAAAATTTTGTTCATTTAGTACCTGTTGGAGGACTTTTAATGATAATAGGGTGGAGTATTTTACTATTCGGCACCATTCGCAGTTCAAAGTAGCTTCTTTGGCTTTCCTGCGATAAAATCTTTTAAATAAAAAGGTTCAAAATAGGCTAAATTTTCGAATTCATTTTTTTGAAATTTAATATCAGCAATGGAGGCCATACTAGTAGCCGATACAGCTAAATTTAAATCAAAAATTGCATTAGGATGTTGAATTAAATCCATACATTTTTCAGCTCCAGGGCCAATGAAAACTATTCTTTCTTGATTTAAATATGTTAAATAAGATTCTGAAGTAATTACCTTCGCTTCAACTTCGGATATCAGATCTAGAGATTGATTATAAAGTGCTGAATAAACTTCCATTCTTCGAGCATCAAACATTGGACAAATTAAAGTATTTTCCTTTTTTGGTAATTGATTGGCTAAAGAAAGTAGTGAGCCTATTCCGATTACAGGCACTTGCAATCCATAAGCCAAACCTTTTGCTGTTGATGCTCCAATTCTTAATCCCGTATATGAACCGGGACCCATACTAACAGCTATTGCATTGACATCAGTCAATTCGTATTTGCTACCAATAAAAAGGGATTCAATAAATAAGTTTAAGTTTTCGGAATGCGAAAAGTTTTCAGTTTTTGATTCTTTTACCGCAATAGCTTTTCCATTTAGAGCAAGCGCTACAGAACAGACCTTGGTGGCGGTTTCAATGCATAAGATTAGAGCCATAATTACTCAACTATCATTATTTCCACTCTTCTATTCGCCTCTTCTTGAGCTTGTGATTTAGGATTGGGGAAAATCATTTGTGTGTTTCCAAATCCCTTATACGTTACTCTGTCTTTTGAAATTCCATTTTTAACTAAATACTTATAGGCTTGTTTAGCTCTATCTTCCGATATTTTCATCACTCTTCTTTTAGCTCCATATCCAGGTGCATTTACATGTCCCTGAATTTCAATTTTTATATCGTTATTTACTACCATAAAATCCAGCAATCTCTTGAGAGCAATTTTAGATACGGCGATAAATTCATCAGAATCTTGAGCAAATCTTAGCCCTTCCATTTTCAGTTTTTTACCTGGAGCTAATGCTTCAAGGTTAATAATAAATTCAGTGTCTTCACTTGCTCGGAACTTATGTCTTTGTACTTCTAAAAAATACCCCTTTGCATTCACAATTATATCAACATATTTTGCGGGTCTTGAATCAAATAAAAAGTCAGAACCTTGAAAAAGTTTGTCATCAATTGTAATACCAATAATAGAAACATTTGCCTCAATAGCTTCACCCGTTACTTTATCTCTTACTCTTACAGCAATAGATTTAAATCGTGGATTGCTTTTAAAGTTTTGTGTGAATGCATCTGTTTTTTTGATTTCACCATTTCGAAAATACTTTACTTTTAAGCTACCTTGTAATTTTGAATTTGAATGAATTAGCAAATAATAAACATCTAGATTTTTAGTCTTAACAGCATCTTTCAATGTTGAACTCACCTTAGATTCTCCCCCTCCTTTCAAGCCTTTAACACTTAAGGACAAACTATCTTTCCTGATTGGCATCACCCTACCATTCAAAATATCATCACACATATTCCCTGTCAAATCCTTATATAAATAGTAATTAAAATCAATATTACTTTCAGTTGAAATTTCAAACCCAAATTCTCCATTTAAATTTGGTTCTAGGCGCAACCATACTGAATTGGCTTCAAAATTGTCTGGAAATGTTTTTTCAAGATCTAAAACCTTACCGTAGTTCCCTGGTAACTGAACATTTGATTCAGTGAAGTTTGTTACATCAACTGCACCTAGGCAGTCAGCTATTGATGATTCAACGCTTTCTTCTTCTTGAGCTAATATTAGATTTGAGAAACTGATAAAAATCAGACTAATTATAAGTAGTAATGAACGCATACAATTAAATTTTTGAATTAAATTTACTTACTCTTACAGGATTAAGGGTGTTTTAGTTACAAATTAGAACTTTAGAAGTCAACAATTGATTTGGATCAGCATGGTTAAAAGTTTTTACGATACTTTGGGAGAAGATAGATTGAGTGACTTACTTGAACGGTTTTATGACAAGGTTTTTGCAAGTGAAATAATCTCAGATTTATTTCAAAATACACCAAAAGAAGAAATTAAACGAAAGCAAAAACTATTTTTAACTCAATTTTTAGGCGGTCCCTCAGTTTATACCGAAACAATTGGACCGCCAAAAATGCGACAAAGACATATTCCGCATAAAATAACAGTGGAAGCTAAAGACGAGTGGTTGAGATGCATGAAAGCCGCCATTTCAGAATTGGATTGGGATAGTAGAAACAAAGATGCTTTGTATAGCTGTTTTCCGAAGTTAGCACAACATATGGTTAATAGCCAAAGCTGATCGACCAGCACCACCAAAATTCAAATTACTTAGTAAGCTTAGCTAGGCATATTATTTTGCAAACTAAGAATAATGGCACTAAAAAGCCATTCTGAATTAACAGATTGGCTTCATAGATTTTTATTTATTAAAAATTAGATACTTTCTAAAATTTCATTGAATTTTTCACTAGGTCTCATCACGCTACTTGTGATGGCATCATTTGGATAATAGTACCCTTTTAGATTTACTGATACTCCTTGCGTATCATTTAATTGATCAACTATAATAGTCTCACTAGTCTTTAATGCATTGTAAATTGCTTCAAATTCAGATTTTAAAGTCGAATCTAGTGTCTGATTTACTAGTTCTTCAGCCCAATACAATGCTAAATAAAAGTGACTTCCTCTATTGTCAAGTTCACCTACTTTTCTAGAAGGAGATTTTCTATTTTCGAGTAGTTTTGATGTTGCGTCATCTAATGTTTCTCCTAAAACCTGAGCTTTTTTATTACTACTGGTTTCTCCAAGGTGAGCAAGAGACACGGCTAAGGCCAGGAATTCTCCTAGGGAGTCCCAACGTAAGTGATTTTCTTCAATTAATTGCTGAACGTGTTTAGGAGCTGAGCCACCAGCGCCTGTTTCAAATAAACCTCCACCATTCATTAGCGGGACGATAGATAACATTTTAGCACTAGTGCCTACCTCTAAAATCGGAAATAAATCTGTTAGATAATCTCTTAAAACATTACCAGTAACTGATATAGTATCCAGTCCTTTCACAATTCTTTCTAGTGAAAAATTACAGGCCTCAATTGGGTTCAAGATTTGAATATCTAATTCGTCAATATTGTAGTTTTGTAGATACTTTTCAACTTTTGTCATTAACTCTCTGTCATGCGCTCTGTTTTTGTCAAGCCAGAATATAGCTGGCAAATTGGTTGCTTTTGCTCTTCCAACAGCCAATTTAACCCAGTCTTGAATTGGTGCATCTTTTGCTTGACACATTCTAAAAACATCTCCAGTCTCTACTTTCTGAGACATTAATACTTCACCATTTTCATTTACGACTTCAACCTTTCCGCTCGCCGTAATTTCAAAAGTTTTATCGTGCGAACCATATTCTTCAGCTTTTTGTGCCATTAACCCTACATTTGATACACTTCCCATTGTTACGGGATCTAAAGCACCATTGGTTCTACAAAAATCAATTGTTGCCTGGTATACTCCTGCATATGATCTATCAGGGATAATAGCTAAAGTATCTTGTGACTGTCCATCTTTATTCCACATTTGTCCAGAATTACGAATCATTGCAGGCATAGATGCATCAATAATCACATCACTGGGTACATGTAAATTTGTAATTCCTTTGTCAGAATCCACCATGGCTAAATCAGGACCATTTTCAAGTGCCGCTTTCAAATCAGCTTCAACTTCAGTTTGCTTATCAGATGGTAATTCTGACAAATGATTTAAAAGGTTACCTAGACCATTATTAACATTTACGCCTACTTTTTCAAAATCGGTAACGTATTTATCAAACACTGGTTTAAAATATGTTCTTACCACATGACCAAAAATAATCGGATCAGAAACTTTCATCATTGTGGCCTTTAAATGCACTGAAAAAAGAATCCCTTCTGATTTTGCCTTCTCTATTGCAGATTGTAAGAAAGTAATTAATTCATTTTTGTTTAAAACAGCACAATCAATAATCTCATTTTCTTGAATATTGAAATAAGATTTAAGCACTTTTGTCGAACCTAAATCGTCAGTATGTTTAATCTCTACTTTGCAATCTTTTTTGACTGTTACGGATTGTTCACTACCATAAAAATCTCCCTTTTGCATACTGGCCACAGTAGTTTTTGAGGAATTTGACCACTTCCCCATTGAATGTGGATTATTTCTAGCATAGTTTTTAACCGCCTTTGGAGCTCTTCTGTCTGAATTTCCCTCTCGGAGCACTGGATTAACTGCAGAGCCTTTAACTTTTCCATATCTACTTTGAATCTCTTTTTCCTTATCATTTGAAGGTTCGTTAGGATAAGACGGTACAGCAAAACCATTTTCCTGCAATTCTTTAATGGCTGCCTTTAATTGAGGCATTGAAGCACTAATGTTTGGTAATTTAATAATATTAGCTTCAGGTTTTTTAGCTAACTCACCTAAAAATGCTAGCGCATCTTCTACTCTTTGTTCTTTTTTTAGATACTCTGGAAACAAAGCAAGAATTCGTGCAGCTAAAGAAATATCTTTCAATTCAAAGCTAATGCCAGAAGATTTGGTAAAAGCCTTGATAATTGGTAAAAAAGAATGGGTAGCTAAAGCTGGTGCCTCATCAGTTTTGGTGTAATAAATTGTAGCTGAATTATTGCTCATGTCCTATAAAATTAAAGTTCAACCAGCTATTTTTAGCTGGTATTAAAGAGCCACAAATTTAATAAATTTAAGGAGTTGAGCAGAAGCATTTTTGGAATTATTTTACTGAATCATCATAATCAATTCAATTCAATAACAGTAAGTAGCAATCATGCAAAATTGACTAATTTTGAGCATAAAATCTACTATTTATAAGAATTCTAATTCCTATGAAAATGAAAATTGCAACTGAATAAAACATGAAGAAAGGAATAATAAAATGAGTTAAATTAAGTATCAATAGTATTCCAATTATCAGAAGTTGAAAGCCTAGACCATTTGTTGAAACTAGAGTCATAAACCATTTAGGAAATGACTGTTGATTGCTTGCATTTGAATCTAACAAATAGATAGTTTTGTCAAATATTCCGTATAATAATTTATAGACTAAAAACAAAATATTGACATGTTTTTGCTTCTCTCCAAGCAAAGCCTCTGGTATTTTGTTTTCGAATATCCGACTTGTGCTATCGCCATTTAATTTATTTCTCATAATTACATAGTAGTAATTATAAAGGGTTCCTTGTAATTGCATACCTGCAAAAGCAAGCACTACAAAAAGAGTTGGAGTTGAACAGAGCCAGCCTACTGAGCATAAAATTATAAAATTAAGAATGATGTCAGCAATAGAATCTAAATATCGACCCACATATGATGGCGTATTTCTCAATCTAGCCAGTGTTCCATCTGCTGCATCAAGAATCGACTTTAATATAAGAAATAATAGTGCCAACCAGTTTAAGTGCATAAACATAAATAGCACTGCTAAACAACCAGCAATAAAAAAACCAAAAGTAACGTGAATTGGTGTTATTTTAGTGCTGATAAGTCTTGTTGCAATAATGACAGCAAATGGCCGGCCGTAATCAGACAAATCTAAAAACTGGTGTTGTTTGGGGAGTTTCGACATTGTTATTAGCTACTAGGCTAAGTTGTTTAAGACAAATAGATAGGCAAAGTGATGTAAAATTTGTACAAAGTTACAATAAAGTTTCTTTGATTAGGACAAGACTGAACAAACCACAGCTTAAATTTAAGATTGATTCAAAAAATTACATTTTATACATAAATCTATACCCGATAGATAATCCAGCATTAACAATATTTATAGGACTTCCTGCGTATGCTCGCGGATAAATTCCTCCGTAAATATTATAAGTAACATTGTGCATTTTTCTTCCACTAACTCTTGCTCCAATTCGCAGTCCGACTGGTAAGTTTTTATGGAAATTTTTAAATGCAATTTGCTCAGAAGAAGAAATGGGTACAATTGAAGAATATTCATTTGGATACACAGCATTTTCATACAAAAGTCTTTCAACAGCAGTAATTGAATTTCCTATGCTAAATAGTGCATCTACATATAACTCGTTTTCAACATTCTCTATCACTTCTCCGTATTTATTAGTTTCAAAAGTTGTTTCAATTGAGAGTTTTCTTGAAACACCTAGCGTAATAATGTTTGAAGATTGAAATATTAGGGCGTTATCGAAGTTTGCTGTTGAGCTGTTAAAATTGATATCATCTTCTTTTGAAAAAAAACTTCTACTTAAAAACCCAATTTTTGCGGCATAAATGGTGTGAATCTCACATGGCAAAAATGAAATTATTTTTGTGTTTCCTCTTGCTTTTAAGGTAACCCCATAATCTTCTGTTTTTTTATTTTGCGAAAAATTAAACCCTAGCCTGAAATCTATTCTTTTTGCTGAAAGATCAGTAAAATTTTCTGGCATATACCCTCTTCTACTTTCAGAATTATAGAGGTGAGTTGCATAATAGTTACTGTAAAAGAACTCTGCTGAAACTAATTCCGCAATATTGGTCACTATTACACCGCCACTTATAGCCCCCCCAATTTGAACATCAAAATCAAGCGGATTTAATACAAGGCTGACACTAGAAAGTTTGGTTAAATTACTTTTTATTGAATACGTGAAATCTGGCTCTTTATCATTTTGCGCATTACTTACATTTGACACTATCAAGATTAAGGTTAGAGCAAATATTCTTATTTTCATTGTTTTATGGTTTTTGTCGTAAATATAATCGCTTAAATATTAAAAGCAAACAATACACTTATATTTTAATATACATCAAGTGATTCAATTTGTACTGATGCATTCTGACTAAAACCACAGCAAATGTAAAATATGATGACTTAGCCTTTCACAAACTTTTTTTGCACTGTATCGCCTTTACTATCGGTGATTCTAACAAAGTAAATGCCGCTTGTGAATTCTGAAACATCTATTTTAACTTGATTACTATTTACTAGTTTCGAAGCAATTAGTCGTCCTGTCATATCAACTATTTCTATGTGAGCTTCATTTAATTCTTGTGATGAAATTGACAGAAAATCTGAAGTTGGATTTGGAAAGACTTTACAATCAAAAGCTGGAGTATTATCTACAGCAAGCAATTCAGAATCAAAAACTTCAAGTGAAATCGCAGGAACTCGGTCACCTCCAAAACCACCTGCGTAAAATTGTGAACCTGCGGAAATAGGTATAATAGGTTGCAAAAATCGATCAAAATTTCGACTGTAGTTTACCCTTGTACTATAACCAATGGTCATGTATGACTCATAGGTTTGCACACAAGCCAAATATCTTTGATTATTTTCAAATTGAATTTTTTCATCAAAAGGCACAAATACCATTTGTTCTTCCATATTTGGTCCAAAATCATACGTTGCTGAAGCTAGAATCTCTAGGTCATCAAAACCAAAGCTTGGATCATTCAGGTCGATAAAATTATCGTTCCATTTATATAATAACACATCCGCTATTGTTCCTTCTAACTCAACACCTGAATTCCAGGTTACGCCGGCACTAAAATGCATACCAGTTGCTGCTAGTCTACTAGAATTGGCATCTTTGTACACAATGCACGGAGAAAAGTTTGCTTCATTTGACCGAGTGTAAGTGTTTGCTTCTGGTAAATTGGAATTGGTATCAATATTACAATATGAGATGATATTGTCTGTCATTGAAAAAATATATTCAATTTCATTATCGAAATTTGATTCATCTGGTAGCCCTATATCGACAGAGTATTTCATCTTGTAATTACCGTTATTGTAAGATGCTAATGAAAAAGCAGGAATATTATTTAGCCCTCCTGTAAATACATCTATAGAATCGCCACTTGCAATAGTAAATGGCCCCACGGTTTCAGTCCACAGTCCTGACGGTCCGGTTACTGAAGCAGTAATGGTAACGTTGTTTTGATTATTCTGACCATAATTGTAAATAGTTGTTCCAACATTAAAACCAAATTCTGAGCCAGTTGCCGCAGTTTTGGATGAACTGACAGAATACTTTGGAGCTATCGTGTTATTTTTCACAATTCCCACATCATCAGGATATAAACCTAATTTACTACCAATAAAAGCTACTACATCTTCACCAGCATCTAATTTAGCTCTTATTATTTCTCCATCTGATTTAGAAATAAATGCAAACGGAATATTAGTGGCTGGTCCATCTGTTGTGCCATTGTATCCATAAACTCCTTCAGTTCTATTCACTAATATTACTCCAACTGCACCTGCATTTTGCGCATTTAGTACTTTTGTACCCGCATAACAATCATTTGTTGATGCCCCGTCATATCTGTAAACAAAAGCAATTTTACCCGTAAGGTCGTTTATTAAAGTGTTACAACCCTCATTTGCAAACGGAACTCCTTGCGCGTTTAAGCCTGGCAATCCATCATCTACCAAAACTACAGTGTCTTGCACTGCGTCATTAGGATCAAGTAAATCTGCTAAGCCCCAATTGGGTGCATCACCATTACTGGTGAACTCATATCCTCCGGCGATAGATGCAGGTTCAGTAATTGTAAAAGAAACTTGGCTGCATGCAGCAACAGAGATTACTGCAAATAATATTAGTGATGCGATTTTTTTCATGATGCCTATTTTTACTCTTTAAAAGTAATCATTTTAGTGCATTAACCAAATGTGGTTTTTGAAAAGAACTAACGGCTTCATAAATAGGCAAAAAAAGAAGCCCAATAGTTTTAAACTAATGGGCTTCGAGTGTCACTTATAAATATAGTAGGCATTACCCTCCAAAATCATCAAATCGCACATTTTCTGGTGGAACACCCCAGTCGTCACACATTTTAATAACGGCTTGGTTCATTAATGGTGGTCCACAGAAATAGAATTCAATATCTTCAGGTGCTTCGTGATGAGATAAATACTGGTCGATTACAGCGTTGTGTACGAAACCAACAAAACCATCTCCTTCATCATCCATGGCTTTCTTTTCAACCCAGTTATCAGATTCTAATGGTTCTGACAATACTAAGTGAAATTTAAAGTTTGGAAATTCTTTTTCTAGATCTCTGAAATAATGTAAGTAAAATAATTCTGCTCTTGAACGTCCCCCGTACCAATATGATACTTTTCTACCCGTTTTAATAGTTTTAAACAATTCGTACAAGTGTGAACGCATTGGCGCCATTCCAGCTCCACCTCCAATATAAAGCATTTCTGCATCAGAGTGATTAATAAAGAATTCTCCGTACGGACCTGAAATAATTGCTTTGTCTCCTTCTTTTAAATTAAAGATATACGAAGAGGCAATTCCTGGATTCACATTCATCCATCCGCCTTTAGCTCTATCAAATGGAGGAGTGGCCACTCTCACATTTAGCATGATTTTTCGACCTTCAGCAGGATAAGAAGCCATTGAATATGCTCTTACTACTTCTTCGTCGTTCTTCATCACTAATGGGAACAAACCAAATTTTTCCCAATCAGGCTTAAATTTATCTGGTTCACCCGGATGATCTTGAGGGTGAGCTGTTACATCCATATCAGAATAATTTACAACGCATTTAGGAATTTTAATTTGAATATACCCTCCTGCTTTGTAATCCATGTCTTCTGGAATTTCAACTATAAATTCTTTAATGAATGTCGCTACGTTATAATTAGAAGAAACAACAGCTTCCCATTCTTTAATTCCTAACACTTCTTCCTCAACCTCAATCTCCATGTCTTCTTTCACCTTGACCTGACATCCTAAACGAATTCCAGAAGCGATTTCTTTCCGTGAAAAATGTGGTTTTTCAGTTGGTAAAATTTCTCCACCACCAGACTTTACATGACAAAGGCATTGCACACATGTACCTCCACCACCACATGCAGATGGCAAAAAGATTCCTGAACTACCAAGAGTAGATAATAAGGTTCCACCTCCATCTACTTCAATAGTTTTTTCACCGTTAATTGTAATTTTTATCTTTCCTGCTGGTGATAATTTAGTTTTGACAAATAGTAATAGACTTACTAGCAATAAAATCATTGCTGTAAATACGACTAAAGTGATTGTTATAACTGCTCCCATTTTTTTATCTATTAACTAAAATTAAAAATCAATACCACTAAAACTCATAAAGGCAATCCCCATTAATCCAGTGATGATAAATGTGATTCCTAATCCCCTTAGTGGACCTGGTATGTGTGAATATCTTATTTTTTCTCTAATTGCTGCAATTGCTACAATTGCTAATAACCATCCAATTCCAGACCCTACGGCAAAAACAGTAGCGTCTCCTATGGTTTGGTATTGACGATCTTGCATAAATAACGCACCACCTAGGATGGCACAGTTTACTGCAATCAGCGGCAAAAATATACCTAGAGCTCCATATAGAGCTGGGGCAAATTTTTCGACAATCATTTCAACCAGTTGCACAATAGATGCGATTACAGCAATGAACATGATAAAAGATAAAAAGCTTAAATCAAATTCAGCATAATCCGGTCCTAACCATGCTAATGCTCCATCTTTCAGAACGTAGTTTTCTAGCAAATAGTTAACTGGTATGGTTACAGTCAATACAAATATTACTGCAAACCCTAATCCAACTGCTGTTTTTACTGTTTTAGAAACCGCTAAATAAGAGCACATTCCTAAAAAGTAGGCGAAAATCATGTTTTCACTAAAAATCGCTTTGACAAATATACTTAGTAATTCTTCCATTGTCTTTTATTTAATGTTCTTCGATTAGTGCTTTATTTCTTGACCGTTGTACCCAAATTACAAGTGCTACGGTAATTAACGCGAAAGGAGCTAAAATGATTAAATTGTTGTTAAAATATCCCATTGAATATAGTCCAGACAAATTTCCATTTTTATCGGGAATAGTAGATCCGAATATCTCGTAACCCATTAGTTTTCCAGTTCCAAATAATTCTCTAAATACAGAGACAATTACTAGAATCATTCCATATCCAATTGCATTTCCAAAACCGTCAAGGGCAGATGCCCATGGCTTGTTACCCATTGCAAAAGCTTCAAAACGTCCCATAATAATACAATTTGTAATAATTAGTCCAACAAATACAGATAGTTTCTCACCTAGATCTGGCAAAAATGCCTTCAGTACTTCATTAACAATAATTACTAATGACGCTACAACAACTAATTGTACAATAATTCTGATTCGAGATGGAATTAGATTTCTTAACAAAGAAACGATAACATTTCCTGCTACTAATACGAATACAACCGCCGCAGTCATTGTTAGAGCTTGTTCGATAGAAACAGTGATTGCTAGTGCAGAACAAATCCCTAAAACCTGAATTGTAACAGGGTTGTTGTCATCCAAAGGATCAGTAATTAGCTTTTTATTCTTCTTTGAGAATAATGGCTCTCTTGTTTTTACTTCACTCATTTTTTCAATTATTTATTAAAGTAATTAACATAAACAGCAATGGTTCTATCAAGCATCTCTTCTACTCCTTTTGAAGTAATTGTTCCGCCAGTAATTCCATCAACAGTATACTCTTTCTCTTTTCCTGAACCGTCTTTTACGACTTTCATTTTCTTATACTCGCCATCCTTTGCAATCTTTTCGCCATTGAATTGATCCATAAACATGCTAGTTTTAATCTCAGCACCTAAGCCAGGTGTTTCAGTTTTGTGGTCGAAAACGGCTCCGAAGATTGAACTTTCGTCTTCATTTACGGCTACATATCCCCAAATTGGGCCCCATAGTCCTTTTCCCACAACTGGAATGATGTACTTTTTACCACCATCAATTGATGCCACGTATAAAGGGTAATTTTTATCTTCTGGCTTTAAAGAACTATTTCTATGTTCTTTCTTGATATCTACCGTAAAAGCATCCATTCCTTCTTTAACATTTCCAGAGTTGTTCATCACTAAACACTCTTCAGGTAAAATATATTTACTGTATAAATCTTCAGCTGTTTTTCGACTCGTTTCTACTTTTATTGCTGCAAGGATATCCATTTTCTTTTTTACTTCAACATTTTTATCTTGTCGCTGTTTAAGACCAACAGAAAGTGAAGCCAAACTTGTACCTACCACTGCAACTAAAATAATTGCAAATATGAAGGTGTAACTATTACTATCTTTATTAACTGCCATAGCTATGCTGTTTTAGTTTTTAATCGTTTCATTCTTCTATTTACATTCCCTTGAATAACATAATGGTCGATTAAGGGTGCCATTATATTAAAGAAAAGGATTGCCATCATAACGCCTTCTGGATAGGCAGGATTTAGTACTCGGACTAGTATTGAAAAAAGTCCAGCTAAAAAGCCATATATATATTTACCCCTGTTAGTTTGCGCGGCAGTTACTGGGTCAGTAATCATGAAAATTGCACCAAACGCGAAACCACCGATTACTAATTGGTTAAATGGATTAAGTTCCATAAAATCATTTGCTCCCCAAAGGTTAAATAAGTATCCCATTACTAAGCCACCGGCAACGAATGATGTCATTATCCTCCAGCTTCCTACCCCCATTGCTATAAGCAAAAATGCACCTATACCAATTGCAATGACTGAAGTTTCACCCACAGATCCAGGTATCATCCCAACAAAAGAGTCCCAAATTGGCCACTTTGCTGAATATGCCGCTAAATCAGGCAAAACTGGATCGTCACCAGCAAATGATGCTAGGTCACCCAAGGCTGTTGCACCTGAAAAGCCATCTGGCTTTGAGGCCATGTCCATATTTTCGAGTCCTGACATCCAAATTTTATCACCCGACATTTTTGTTGGATAAGCAAAGAATAAAAATGCCCTAGCTGTTAAAGCAATGTTTATAATGTTCATTCCAGTTCCACCAAAGACCTCTTTTCCGATCACTACAGCAAATATTACCGCTAATGCTAACATCCACAAAGGAACATCAGCTGGAACACATAGTGGAATCAGCATTCCTGACACTAAGTAACCCTCTGCTACTGAATGCTGATTTTTAACGGCAAATAAGAATTCAACACCTAAACCAACACCGTAAGAAACAATAACAAGAGGCAATACTTTTAATACTCCGTACCAAAATTTACCGCCAAAATTATCCCAATATGGTAAATCAAGCAGGCCAGTTTCGGCTACATAATGCCAATGTCCGGTATTGTACATACCAAATAGCAAACATGGAACTAAAGCAATAATTACCATCATCATGGTTCTCTTTAAATCCACTCCATCTCTAATATGAGATCCTTTTTGAGTAGTTAAAGGTGGTGTAAAAAGAATGGTATAAAAACCATCCCATACTGGATGCATTTTCGCCCATTTTCCGTCATGGTCAGGCTCAAATTTTCGCATTAATTTTTCAATAGACTTCACTTTATCTTTCTTTAAATGACTATTACATTATTTCTCTTTGCACTTCATCTAATCCCTCACGAATCACTGATTGCATATTTACTTTAGATGTACATACAAATTCGCACAATGCGAAATCTTCAGGTGCTACTTCGTAAATTCCTAAATTTTCCATTTCATCTAAGTCGTTATACAAACAAGCCTTGGTTAAATGCATTGGATATATATCAAAAGGGAATACTTTCTCAAGTTCACCTGTTACTACAAACGCTCGCTCTTCTCCATTCGAATTGGTATCTATAACATGCTTTTTATTTGGCTTTAACCATGAAAAATAAGTTCTGCTTACTGAGTATTTTTTGAATCCTGGTTCCATCCACCCGTCTGTAAATGAAAAACGTGGATTATCTCCTTCAGGAATAACAGTTAGTTGGTGGCTGTAAAAACCTAAGTAGCCGTCCGCTTCAATTTTGTCGCCAGTTAGCACATTTCCTGATATCACTCTAACGTTATCTCCTTCAATATTATTCTCCAAGAATGGGCTTACACCTGCTCCCATAATTGTTTTATAATACTTAGGTGCTTTCACTTCAGAACCAGTTAAAGCTATTACTTTCGTTAAATCAAACCTTTGAGAATTAACAATTTTTCCAATCATTGCAACATCCAAAGCATTCACAGTCCACACTCTTTCTCCTTTATTGATCGGATCAATATGGTGAATTTGAGTCCCAACATTCCCTGCTGGATGCAATCCATTAATTGAATGATGCACCACGCCAGTTGCATTTTTAAATACTTCTTCTGATTTACTACTATTATTTATAGTGAGATGAGTTTTGCCATCCGTCAGTTTTGAAATCAAATCTAACCCTGTTTGAAAATTTTCTGATTCTCCATGTAAAACAAAATCATAGTCAGGCGCTAATGGTGACGAATCAAAAGCCGAAATAAAAATTGCTTTTGGCTCATCATTGGGATTAGCTATCACATCAATTGGCCGTGTTTTGATGAATGGCCATAAACCAGAAGCGAGTAAAAATGCTTTCGCATCCTCTTTACTAGCTGATTTAGAGTCAATTTTGTTCATTTCGGCATATTGAATGTTAGAATCTGCTGTAATTTGAACTTCTAAAATTCTTCTTTTGGCACCTCTTACAATTGCTGTAATTTCACCAGACACTGGCGAACAAAATTTCACTTCTTCTTGATATTTATTGTAAAAAACAACATCTCCAGCCTTAACTTTTTCGCCTTCTTTTACGACCATTTTTGGTGTTACACCGTGAAAATCGGTTGGTTTAATTGAGAATTGATTTGTAAGATCGATAGCATTAACTACTTTATCTGCCTCACCCTTCAATTTGATGTTTAAACCCTTTCTAATCTTGATAGTCTTGGACATATCTATTTGAGTTAATTTTTGCGCACAAATTTACATATAAAGTGACCATTCATGATGAATTGAAGTACTATTATTTTAATTTAGAATGATTCTAAATAAAAAAATACTAAGTTTATCATAGTCATTAAAGAAAATTATATAACGACTTTAACTTGCTTATTTCTAATAAATTATATTTGTTTTTTTTATTTTCAGCATTGAACCATGCAGCATTCATACCAACAGCTAATGCGCCTTTTACATCTGCATCAGGACAGTCACCAATCATAAAAGATTCTTCTGGTTTTGCATTCGCTTTTTGCATGGCAAATTTGAAAATTGCAGGATTCGGTTTTTTCACACCAACCTCATCTGAACATACAATTACATTAAAATATGCTGCCAGTTTTGATTCTCTCAGCTTGATGTACTGAACATCTTTGAATCCGTTTGTAATAATGTGTAATTCATATTTTGATTGTAAATACGTTAAAACCTCATGCGAATCTGCAAATAAATTTGTTTTAAACGGACTTCGAGCTAAGTAATCTTTTGCAAACTGATCTAGAAAATCATATTCAAATGAGTGTCCAAATAAATTGAATGCATCTCGAAATCGACCTACTCTTAACTCCTCCTTGGTCACTTTATTTTTTCGATACAGATCCCAATATTGTTCATTAATAGCCTTGTATTTGGGATAAAAAAGTTGGTACTGTACATCTCTTAGAATACTACTATGCAGATCAAATATTTCTACCAATGCTTCTTGAGAATTTTTTTCAAAATCCCAAATGGTATGATCTAAATCAAAAAAAACATGTTTAATCTCAGTCATAAATTGCCATAAAAATAATTGTCATTCCTGCTCCATAAACGGCTGTAAAAATAAGCATCAATGGAAACGTTTTTTTTTGATCACCAAAAAATTTTGCACAGACAACTGAACCACCTGGTATACTTAAAAAAAGAGGGGCTAAAAAAGTTAATCCGTATATTCCTAATGTTTTACGAATTTTCACTAATAATTTATTTACAAATGTAAAGTTCTTTTTAGGGACATATATTTCCCCTTCAAGTTCTGCTTTTTGCCTAGCTTTTGTCTTCTTTTTAGCTGACCGTTTTATAAAGTATTCGCTTCCCCAATAAAAAATGGACATGGTTACTACAGCACCAATATATGATGGTAAGAAAACATCAAGGAAAGAGTAGTCAGTTGATTCAAGCACTCTGTAGTACCAATCGACCATTAACCATTGAGCGAACAGGTATTTAAATGTACCTAACACAAAACCATATGAGATCATTCCCCAATTCAAACCTTAATATTTAGGCCCGTATGCTAAATCACCAGCATCTCCTAGTCCAGGAACAATGTATGATAGGGCAGTTAGTTCTTCATCAATAGCTCCAACCCAGAACTCAGTAGATTTTGGTAACTTTTTTTGTAAGGAATCTAATGCTTCTTGACTTGCAATTGCCGACACAATGTGAATTTTCTGTGGCACCCCTTTATTCAACAAAGCCTTATAAACCAAAAACATTGAAGCACCTGTAGCCAACATTGGATCAGCAATTATAAGCGTTTTTCCCTCTAAATTTGGAGAAGACAGATACTCAACATGAACTTCAAATTCGCCATTTTTATGCGGTTTCCGGTATGCGGACACAAATGCATTTTCGGCACGATCAAAAAATGATAGCAGACCATTGTGCAACGGCACTCCAGCTCGAAGAATAGTTGCCAAAACTGGCTGTTGTACTAAATTGTCGCAATTAGCAATCCCTAATGTAGTAATAACCTCTTGTCTTTCGTAAGTTAAGTTCTTACTCAATTCATAGCCCAATACCTCGCCTATTCTTTCAAGATTACTTCTAAACCTCATGGAATCGGACTGAATATTTTTATCTCGGATTTCAGAAATAAAAACACTTAAAATAGAAGACTGATCAGTAAGATTGTGAATCATTGCGTTTGCTTTCTAGCAAATATAAATCATTTTGCCTACCATTATCTGATTAAGCCATATATAATCCACCATTTAAATTAATTGTCTGTCCGGTTAGGTAATCACTATTTTCTGACAAAATAAATTGAATGGTTTCAAAGAGCTGCGTAGGATTGCCTAATTGCTTTTTAGGTATGGATTCTACTATAGCTTCTTGAATATCTGCCGGCACATCTTCAATCATTCCCACATTAAAATATCCTAAAGCAATAGAGTTGACCGTAATTCCTTTGGAAGCAACTTCTTTTGCTAACGATTTTGTAAGTCCCAGCAAACCAGATTTCGAAGCAGAATAAGCTGAGGTACCAACAAAACCAGTTTGTGCTACAATTGAGGAAATGAAAATTATTCTACCCCAACTATTGGCTCTCATCATAGGCAAAGCATGTTTGCTAATTAGAAAAGGACCGGTTAAATTGACGGCAATGGTTTTATCCCAGCTAGAGATATTTGTTTTCCATGAAATTTCAGATATTGAGATTCCAGCATTATTAATGACCGCATCTAACTTACCATATCGTTCCTGAATCGAATCCATTAAGCTAACCACTTCAGACTCTTGGGTAATGTTTGCCTTTACTAACATGATATTGGAATTTTCATGAACATTAGGTTTATTTTTAAAATAATGTAAAATCAATTGGCATTTTTGCTTGAGAAAAAACTCAGTTAATGCAGTTCCAATTCCACCAGAACTCCCTACAATTAGTATTGTTTTCATTTTTTTAGTCTAATTTTTTTTAACCAACGGTACCAAAAAGGCAATTTATTGAATACATAATGATTATAACTTCGATTTATTGCGCCAAACTTATGATAAAAAGCGGCAACTGCCTCAATTTCTGAACCACCAAAATCAAATACTGAATAGTTCTCGTTATACTTATTCAAAGCAAAATTTATTAGAGCGTACATGGCCCCATTTTTTTTAGCAGTTTCACTTGCTGCACTTTTTAAATAAGTGATCCTAGACTGATTCTTTAAAAAAAAACCTGCTCCTTGAAATTTTTCAGATCGATCATAGATGGCAATACACTCTCCGTTATCTGACATAATAGCTGCACTCATTAGTTGTTTTAAAATTGCAACATTGTCAGCGGTAAACTGCTCGATTTTCCCAACTAAAGTATCAGAAATTAACTTAAAAAATTCATCTAAATCACCAATGACTTTGAATGTAAAAATGTTGTTTCCTTTTTTTATTAATCGTTTGGCGTTTTTTGAATAATTACTCTCAAAGTGATCATCTAAATTGATATACTGATGTGATCTCAAAGTGAAATCAAATTTTGATTCTGTTGCCGGCAATCTTAAATTTACATTTTTATAGCTGCTCGTCAAAAACGTGAGTAAATTAGTAGTAGACTGGTTTTTACCAAGCACCTTAAACTCTCTGGTAAATATAGGCTGTATGACCTGCTTAATTCCTGCCTTAGTAACTACTGGTATTGGGAACGCAGAATCATACTCTCCCCAAACAACGGCAGCCCAATTTGGAGATACGATATCTAAATACCAAGCATTTAAAAAAAGGCTGTCGGAAGTTTCCTCCACGAGGTTTTGCCATTTCGCAAGGTCAATATCGATATGATTTACAATTTTGATATTCTGATTTTAAGCAAAGATAACTGAATACGCTTATTTATTAGGAGAAGATTTGTATTTATCATTTAATCCTTCACCATTACAAATCATTGGGATAATCTTTTCAAGTCGAGATCGCTTTGTTTTGTCTTGTTTCGCTTCACTTATATAATTTGCATATTCAACTTTTTTACCATGAAGCAGGGCACTGAATGCGCTGTTTAATTCAGAGTCATTATCTAAATACATTTTCAGTTCATCTGGAATAATTAAAGGCTTTTTTTTCGAAATTTTTATCTTTTTCCCTGCCTTTTGATTTGTGATTGCCTCATTAATGTATTCATTAATCAGCGTTGCGTTGCTTTCAATTTCTTGAAAACTTGAAAATCGCCACTGCCTGAGACCTTTAGTTTTAGATTTATTAGCGTTATATAGCACATTGGCAGAATCGGCTAAAAATACACCCTGATGAAACCAAATTCCAACATAAGAATTATAGGCTGCCAAACCAATAATATTTTCACCATTGTGAGTATAAGCTGGAGCACTCCATTTCATACATTCTTCAACAGGTGTACTTAGCAAAATTTCCCTTAATAACAGTATACAGTCAGCACATATAGGTTTTGCTTCTATATATTCATGCACAGAATTTATTTTTTCCATACATCAAATATATAATTTGGCTTTTAATATAATGCTTCCGCCTGCTCCTGAATTTTTGAATCTGCTAAATAGTCATCATAAGAAATCAACTTATCTACGTATCCATTTGGCGTAATTTCAATTATTCTATTGGCTACAGTTTGCACAAATTCATGATCGTGCGAGGTGAACAGGACAGTACCAGGAAATTTAATTAACGCATTATTAAAAGCTTGAATTGACTCAAGATCAAGATGATTTGTTGGCTCGTCAAGTAACAAAAGATTTCCTTTCCCCAACATTTGTCGAGAGAGCATACACCTCACTTTTTCGCCACCAGACAGCACGTTAGATTGCTTTAAGGCCTCCTCACCGGAAAAAAGCATTTTACCTAAAAACCCCCTGAGATATACCTCTTCTTTTTCCTCATCAGTCTCGGCATATTGCCTTAACCAGTCAATTAATGAATAATCATTTTTAAAAAAAGTCGAGTTTTCATTTGGGAGATGTGTTGGCGTAATAGTAGTGCCATACTCGAAAGTACCTTCATCTTGTTTGTCTTCTCCAATAAGAATGTTAAATAATGCTGTGATAGCTAAACTGTTTCTCGAAATAAATGCAATTTTATCACCTTTCGAAACATTAATATTCAGATTTTTGAACAGTGGCTGCCCATCTGCTATTTTGGTCATTCCTTCAATATGCAAAATTTGATCACCAGCTTCTCTGTGTTGTTCAAAAATAATTCCTGGGTACTTTCTTGAAGAAGGTTGAATATCTTCTAGTTTCAGCTTATCAAGTAATTTTCGACGGCTTGTTGCTTGTTTAGATTTAGATGCATTAGCACTAAATCTTGAAATAAAGTCTTGTAACTCTTTTCTCTTATCTTCCATTTTTTTGTTTTGGTCCGACATTTGGCGGGATGCCAGTTGTGATGATTGATACCAAAACGAATAGTTACCAGTAAACAAGTTTATTTTTCCATAATCAATGTCACAAATATGCGTACAAACAGTGTCTAAGAAATGCCTATCATGAGACACAACAATGACTAAATTTTTAAAATCAAGTAAAAAATCTTCAAGCCAAGAAATTGTTTTAATATCCAAATCGTTTGTTGGCTCATCTAAAACTAATATGTCCGGATTACCAAAAATGGCTTGTCCCAAAAGTACTCTCACTTTCAGCTCTCCTGGAATATCTTTTAATAAAGTATAATGTAAATCCTCCTTTATGCCAAGGTTACTTAATATAGTAGCACCATCTGTTTCAGCATTCCAGCCGTCCATTTCAGCAAATTCAGCTTCTAATTCAGATGCTTTCATGCCATCTTCTTCGCTAAAGTCTGGTTTAGCGTAAATAGCATCTTTTTCTTGAATAATTCTCCATAAATCCTTATGACCTTTCATTACAGTATTTAATACCGTATACTCGTCAAACTCATGATGATTTTGACTCAATACTGCCATTCGCCTGCCCGGCTCGATTGAAATATGTCCTGAATTAGGGTCCTGATCTCCGGTTAATACTTTTAAAAAAGTGGACTTACCAGCACCGTTGGCACCAATAACGCCATAACAATTGCCTGATACAAATTTTAGATTTACTTCGTCGAAAAGTACTTTTTTACCGAATTGAAGAGATAAATTATTAACCGAAATCATGATTCCTTTTGCTTTTTTGAATTGCAAAAGTAGTTATTTTTTTTTGGTTGAAAAAATATGGAAATCTCCGCTTAGTCCTCTCGGTTATAATCTGAGTAAGACTCTCCATAACCGTAGTTATATCCATAAGTGTAATTATACTTATAAGAGTATTTAGAATAGTACTGCTGAAACTTAGATCTTTTCACCCCATTCAATACCATTCCAACATCAATTTCATCATGTTTTTCTAGTATAGACTCAATAGTTTTAACCCCTCTCTGTTTAATATATTTAGTGTTTACAACTACCACAAAAACATCAAGATATTTGATTAACTCGATTGCGTCATTAAGCAGGCCGAAAGGAGGTGTATCTACTATTATATAATCGTATCTATCTTCGAGTTGCTCAAATAAACTTGTCATCTTTGCTTTCAAAACAATTTCGGACGGATTTGGAGGGATTGGCCCCGCAGTAATTACATCTAAATTCTTTACCATGTCAGTATGAATAATACCATCAAAACTATCGTTGCCTATTAAATAACTTGAAACACCTTTTTTATTCTCAATTTCAAAAGTTTTATGAATTTTTGGTTTATGTAAATCAAAGTCAATTATTACTACTTTTTTATCACTCATTGCCAATATACTGGCTACGTTTGTTGATGTAAAGGTTTTTCCTTCTCCTGGAAAGAATGAAGACACAGAGATTTTACGTGCTTTATTATCGTCATTGAAGTTTCCTAAATAAGATAAATTGGTTCGCAAAGTTCTGAAACTCTCAGTTACTTGAGCCTTTGGTTTTTTTGTAACAATTAGTTTGGACTCCTTTTCTTTCACATGAGGAAGTCCGCCTATTACTGAAAGGCTAGTAACTTCATTTAATTCAGTCACGTTTTGAATTTTTTCAAAAAATAGCTTTCTAATAATTGCAATCAAAAATGCGATAACAAGACCTACCATTAAAAACACCTGCCTAATTCTACTTTTGTTTGGTTCTACTATTCCAGTTTGTGAAGTTGATTCAACTAAACGGACTTGAGGAATAATACCAGCTCTAGCAATTAAAGAATTTGTTTTTTTCTCTAATAAAAACAAGTACATTTTATTATTGACATCTAGCTCTCGTCTTATATTTGCAACGCCTTGCTCAGAAACAGGAATTTTTTTTATGTTTCGCTTATTACTTGCAATAAATTGGTTGATATCATTTGTTTCATTTTGAATCGCTTGATCCAAATTCTTGATATAAATTAGCAGATCTTTTTTTAATCCATTTATTTCATCTTTTTTGACCTTAATAAGCGGATTGCTTGCAAGTAAAGACGCCGACTTCCCTTTCAGATCTAATTGCAATTCATATACCCTTGTAATCGTCTGGGCAATATACGCATCAGTAGATAATGCTTCAAGTGTTGGGGGTAGAAAATTTTCGTCATCTAAATTTAAAATATACGCCTCTAAAGTTTTAAGTGCAGAAGCCTTTTGTTGCAAAACTCTTTTTTTGCTTGTACTTTCAACATACCTTTGAAAATAATCATCTTCTTCTCGGGGCAAGTTCAAAATGGCATTTCGGTCTTTAAACCCTAGCAATTCTAATTCTTTTCCTTCAATAAAAGTGCTGACTGTATCAATTTGCTTTTCAATGTTTTCAACAGTATTTAAATTGACTTCTAATTGCAATTCCTTTGAATATTCTACGTATACTGCTGTTAGAGTATCTAAAAACATTTTAGCCCTCTGCCCAACTTCATCCTTCACTTTTATTTCAAGAATACTTGTATACTCAACATTTTCAATTGACATTCGCGACCTATATTTGTTGATCAGGTAATTTCGAGAATGAAAAACCATTTCATAAGTCATTTCAGTGATTGGTTTTATTGAATTTTTAGAAGAGTTACTATATTTAGAAACTAAATTTAACCTCATATCATTATTAATGAATGTTGTGTTAAATTCGCCTTTTACCTCTATTTTATTTCCATTTAACTCATAACTGAGTTGGTAGTTTTTCCCATCAATTATTTTCACCTGTATTGGCTCCTCGTAAATTGATTTATTGATGATTTCCACTTCGGCTTTAAACGGCAAAGAATTAAATGCTTCAACCTTACGCACTCTGCCAACAAAAAAATAAGAAGTGGAAACCTTCATCCTATCAATGACTTGTCCTATTAAATCACGAGACTGGATTATTCTCATCTGATTTTGTGCATCCATATATACACCATATGCACCTAAACCTTGATAAATTTGATCTTGATAGTCGTAAGTATCTGTTGACTTTAATAATAATTGAACTTTTGCACCATATATATTACTAAGTCTGTAAGTGTAAACATAACCAATTAAAAAAGCAAGAATTGGAATTACAATTAAAACAGCTAAATTTTTAAGAAATAAACGCCAAACAAATATAAGGTCCTTACTCTCAAATAGCTTCTGTTTATTTACAACTGGTTTTGGCGTTGCCATATTTTAATTTTAGCCTACAAAGGTAGATTAATTTAGTTCAATACAAGTATACTTACTCATTCAACGCTAAATTGTTTCAATAATGATTTTATAATTCATGTGACAGGATAAAATATTAGGAACAATTACACTGCCAATAGTTAGTAATTAATAGTTTTGTGATACAAATAATTACGTTTATGGCAGATCAACAAATAATTGACTTAATAGCACAAGAAAAAGAACGACAAAAAAATGGAATTGAACTGATTGCATCTGAAAACTTTACTAGTAAATCAGTAATGAGTGCAATGGGTTCTGTACTAACTAATAAATATGCTGAAGGTTTACCAAATAAACGATATTATGGCGGCTGCGAAATTGTTGATAAAGTTGAATTACTAGCTATTGATCGGTTAAAAAAACTATACAATATTACTTGGGCAAATGTGCAACCGCATTCAGGTTCTCAAGCAAATTCGGCCGTAATGTTAGCCTGCCTAAATACAGGAGACAAAATTTTAGGGTTTGACTTGTCGCATGGGGGGCATCTTACTCATGGTTCTCCTGTTAATTTTTCTGGTAAATTATATGAAAATGTGTTTTACGGGGTCGAAGCCGAAACAGGTATGATTGACTATGCTAAACTAGCTGATATTGCGCGAAAGGAACAACCAAAAATGATTATTCTTGGGGCTTCAGCTTACTCACGAGACTGGGATTACAAAGCAGTTCGTGAAGTTGCGGACGAAATTGGAGCACTAATTTTAGCTGACATTTCTCATCCAGCAGGGTTAATTGCCGCTAAATTGTTAAACGACCCATTTGAGCATTGCCATATCGTAACTTCAACCACTCATAAAACACTTCGTGGTCCGAGAGGAGGAATTATTATGATGCGGAATGATTTTGAAAATCCGTGGGGAATTAAATCGCCCAAAGGCGAGCTAAAAAAAATGTCCTCACTTTTGGATTCAGGGGTATTTCCAGGCTCACAAGGCGGTCCGCTCGAACATGTCATTGCCGCCAAAGCGGTAGCCTTTGCAGAAGCACTAAAGCCAGAATTTGCCGTTTATCAGCAACAAGTCATTGATAATGCCCAAGCACTTGCGAAAGGATTAGTTGAAAGAGGTTATAAAATAATATCAGGCGGAACTGATAATCACTCTATGTTAATAGATTTAAGATCGAAAAACATAACTGGTAAAGATGCAGAAATTGCTTTAGGGAAAGCTGACATCACTGTCAACAAAAACATGGTTCCATTTGATGATAAATCACCATTCGTAACTTCAGGAATTCGAATAGGAACTCCTGCTATAACAACTAGGGGACTAAAGGCCGGTGATATTGAAAAAATTGTGGAATTAATAGATTCTGCTATAGTTAGTGCTGAAAATGACCAAAAATTATTTTCGTTGAAAGCTGAAGTGAATTCCTTTATGTCTGGATTCAAACTGTACAACTGGTAAAAACATCAAATTCTTAACAGCTGAATTGCAGCTTTGGCTGTCATTCTCTTTTTTAGATCACCTTTTATTTTACCAATAAAATCCTCGTGGTGCATATAGGTCATGTAGTTTTCGTATCGCTCCTGAAAACTTCCGTTTGGAAAGAATGAATTTTGAAGTCGTCTAATCTGCTTAAGTGACTTTTCCTGATTCTTTTTTTCAGTTGCAATAAACTTTTTTTCAATTTTTTCTAATTGATTTTCCATTCTTTGAAACTCGGCCGCTACAAAACTTGAACTATTTCTGTCAATAGCTAAAGCCTTTTCTAAAACATCATTTTTTAGTTTTTCTAAATCAGTTTTTTGATCAGCCAAGCTTAATTCTATGGTTTGATTTTTTGTTACAAAATCTTTCAAAACATCATCAATATGTGCTTTTAAATCCAAGACTGTATAATCGAAATCATTGAGTTGTTGAACCAATTTTCCATTTAAAAGTATCACTGATTCACGAACTTTCAAAATCGGAAACTGTAAATTGATCTGCTCAAAAGTTGATTTTAACTGAAGCCAATACGCTATTTCTCCCCCTCCTCCAACATAACAAACATTTGGTAAAATAGACTCTTGATAAATTGGCCGCAACAACGCATTCGGTGAAAACCTTTCAGGACACTCATCAAGCAATGCTAATAATTCACTTTTCGAAAATATTTTGCTATTCATTGCAAAATTGTTACCGCTCTTCTCAATTCTAATTCGTTCGCCCGTTGAGTCAATATAAAACAGATTACTTTCTCTCACATATACTTGACTATGGAATCCATCCGAAAGTAATTTTTTATCGGTGGCAGACACTTCAGTGTAAGTTAACCCTTGTTGTATCTCCAATTTAACAGTAGGAATAAATGCTTTTTTCAGTTCAGAATCATCTCCATCTATTATTACCAATCCATAGTTACCAAACAGATTATTAATAAGGTTTCTATTTGCTGAAGCTAAGGTTTTAGCCTCACTGTAAGTTGATAAAAATAAAGCTATTTTTTTTCTTAACTCATCATCATTAAATTTACTGAGCACTTGTTCTATGAAACTACAAATGGGGTCCGTATTTAACCTGCCTACAACAGTATTCTCAGCATCAGAATGTTGCCAATCAATTTTTGAACCGAACAAGTTTACATGCTTAATTTCTTCAAAATCATGGTCTTCTGTTGCCATCCAAAATACAGGAACAAAATAATTTTCACCTTGCTTTTCGTTCAGCTTTTCACACCAATTAATCACTTCCAGTATCTTGTACAAAGTATATAAAGGTCCAGTTGCCATGTTTAATTGATGACCTGTTGTAATTGTAAAAGTTTTGTTATCAACTATTTTTTTAATGTTTCCCGCTGACTTTGTACTCAATTTTATTTTCGAATTCTGAGCTAATAGGCGATCACTCAATAATGTTCTTTTCTCTTTCGAAAACTCCTTAACGTTGCATTGTTTTAGCAAGGTATCTTCGTCAAAAAAAGCACCAGCGTATTTAAGTACGTTTTCTTTTTTATTGATATAAGAACGCACAAGTAGAGAGGATGAATTAAATTCATCAAAAGAGTACTTCATTTTTTCCATTATGCAAAGCTAAAACCTTTTTGGGAAATAAAACCGAAGTTTTTTATCGCATTGAAGCGGCAGCAAATATAAATACTAATATTCCTAGCACATATAATGACAAAATTACAATTGTAAAAATACCAATAAATTTATAGTGTGATTTTAGGTTTTTAAATGACTCACGAAGCACTGAATTATCTCCAGATAGGAGCCCGCCTTTCATTTTAACGGCAAAGTTATACAGATAGTAAATCGGGAAAAAATATAATAGCGCCATTAATAAATAAACAAGAGATAACAAAGCAGGAGGAAATGGCATTCCCGAACTTCGCATTCCTACTTGTGATCCAAGCGCTACGCCTGCAAACAATGCACCAATTACCATAAATCCAATGCCAATAAATCCAAGAATTGATAAAAACTTAGACCATTTGGCAGTTTCCAATAAATAGCTTTTTATTTCTGAATCGCTTATGATTCCCTGCCCAGTACCTGTGCCTGCATCAATCACTTCATTTTCCATATATTATTTTTTTGTCTAAAAATAGAAATTTTTTCTAACTCGCTGGTAAATTCTGATTTTTTAGCAAAAAATAATGGGATTATCATTAACCTTGCAAAAAAACAACAGAAATGAAAGCAATTATAACAACAACAAAAGGTAAAATGGAGGCAGAGCTATTTGCCAATGAAACCCCTAATACAGTAAATAATTTTGCCAAATTAGCAAAAAGTGGATTTTATGATGGACTGACTTTCCATAGAGTACTGCCTGATTTTGTCATTCAGGGCGGTTGTCCTGATGGCACAGGTGCAGGTGGTCCAGGATACTCTATTGATTGCGAAGTTACCGCTGAAAAGCAGTATCACGACAGAGGTGTTTTGTCTATGGCACACGCAGGAAGAAACACAGGTGGTAGCCAATTCTTTGTATGTCATAGCAGAACAAATACTTCTCATTTAGATGGCAACCACACATGCTTCGGACAAGTAACTGAAGGCGTTGACACTATTGATGATATTAGAGAGGGCGACATTATTGAAAAAATTGAAATTATTGATTAAGTAATTTTGAAAGCAGCTTTCGGAAAATTTTGGCTAAAGGTAATGGGGTGGACAATCCACCCTGAATTACCACCTGAAATACAAAAATGTGTTTTAGTAATGGCGCCTCACACTTCAAATTGGGATTTTTTTATCGGAAACATGGGTTTTTGGGGCGTCTATAAAATTGATGTCAAATTTTTAATAAAAAAAAGTCTTTTTATTCCTCCTTTGAGCTGGATTTTAAGATGGATGGGTGGAATTCCTGTTGATAGACATAAAAAAAGCAACTTAACTGCTGACTTAAAAAAACTGTACGATCAATCGGAAAAATTAACAATAGTAATTACGCCAGAAGGGACACGATCTTTTAGTCCTAACTGGAAAAAAGGATTCTATTATATTGCCAAAGAAGCTAATGTACCCATAGTATTGGGATATATGGATTACCCATCAAAAACAGCTAAAATATTCCATGTTTTCGAAACCACAGAAGATGTAGATGCCGACATTGAAGCTATTCAAAATTTGTTTAAACCGTACAAAGGCAAATTTGCAGAAAAAGGAATAAACTAAAACTCTTGTTCAATGTAAGTGTGAATTTTAGAGATAAGTAGCTCATCTTCGATCATTCCATGCACTGCTAAGTCATTTTGAATAATGTTTAACTTTTCAAACAAGGCTTGTACCTTGCCGTGATTTTTTAATGATGAATCTTTGTTAATCAAAACTTTTTGAATGACCATTAGCTCATCAGAAACATCATGATTGTGTGTTTCTAAAAAGTGATTCAGCACAAAAACCTTTTCTTTCTCTACAAATTCACCCTTTAGTAATTTCTCCACAAAATTGTAAAGCACTTTTTCTTCAAAGTTGATATGATTGGTAAGTTCATTATAATAGTTCACCACAAACGACTTAAGAGTTAAGGTAATATCATTTACTCCTAATTCGTCTTTTACCTCTTTTACCAAGCCTTCAATTTGCGGAAACCAAATGGTTAGATATTCATTATGACTTTTTTTTAGATAATCTAAAATATCTCGTAAACTAAAATGATTGAAACTATCCAAATCAAATTGGTCTGGTTCAATCAATCCTTTGTACAAACTTTCAAAAAAATCTGCATTGAGCTCCTGGGGGGAGTTAAATCTGAGCTTTACAATATTTTTATATTCGTCTGTTAAAACCATGCAGCAAAAATAAATAAACTTTTGTACTTAAAAGATTTTTTTGAGAGACAATTCCTTAACTTTACTCTTTATGAAATACTTATTTTTATCTGTTTTGACTTCGGTAATATTGCTCAGTTGTGGTCCTTCAAAATTTGTTGAACCCATAGCTCATAAACAAATTTCTATTGGAGGCCATTTTGGCGGGCCAACATTAGATTATGGTGCTCCTATCCCCCTCCCAATTACTGCCCTTGAGTTAGGTTACGGATTAGATACGAACGTTACTATTTTTGGAGGTCTACATACAACCGCCATCTTATTTGGCAATCTACAAATGGACTTTGGAGCAACATTTAAAGTGTACGAACAAAAAAAATATGTTCCTAATCTATCAGTGACACCTGGATTTAATTTCATTTACTCTTTTAGTGGGGCAACTGGAAAGTTTTGGCCTACGATTGACGCCAACGCTTTTTGGAATTACGGCAGCCGAAAAAGTTATTTTTACGCTGGTGTAAACAATTATTTTGAATTAAGTAGTACAATGGCAAACAATCAACCACAATCAAAACATTGGCTTTTTAATCCCCAAATTGGACATGTACTCAAAGGAAAAAATGGACATGGACAGCTTACAACCGAGATAAAGTGGTTGGGACCTAATTTAAACAACGACTATGCCTTTATACCATACTCCACTCCCCATGGCAGCCAAGGTGCTATTGGAATTTATTTAGGGTACAGATGGTTAATCAAAAATAAATAAGATGAAGAATATTTTATACGTTACAATACTGTTTTCAATTTGGTCATGTAAAAAAGTAGTTCTTGACCAACTTGCTTTTCCGAGCGAAAAATTAGAAAGCTATCAATTTGAAGGATATGATGCAGGTAATCAAAGCGTACCTGACGAATATGCAGTTAACCCTAATATGCGGACTTTGATTACAATGCAGTCTAAAGATGCCAGTTCAGGAGAAAGCTATACAATTTACGGCGTATATATAGGAGATACAGCAACAATCAGTTCAGACACTGTTATCCTATATTGCCATGGACAATCTTTACATATGGACATTTACTACCCGAGAGCTTCAATGCTTGCTAATGCAAACGGTAAATATAATTATGGTGTTTTCATGATGGATTATAGAGGTTACGGTATGTCGGAAGGAGTATCTGATGAAGTAGGTTTATCGGAGGACGTAGATGCCTCAATTAATTGGCTAAAAAGCAAAGGAGCAACAGGAGATAGAACAATCTACTACGGCTTTAGTTTAGGATGCATACCGGTAATAGAACGTGCGGCTTTCAAAACTGATTTCACTCCAGCAAAAATAGTGTTGGAAGCACCGTTGGCATCAGTTGCAAATCTTGCTCACAGCTCAACAATTATTAATGTTGACCCAGCATTTATTTCAACGCTTAAATTTGACAATGCGGAAAATATTAAATCTGTGAGTGAACCCTTACTATGGTTTCATGGCGAAGAGGATGATTATATTGCTTTACCAAATGGCGAATTAATTTTTAATAACCATACTGGAGAATATAAAGAAGGAATTAAAGTAGCAAACGCGGGACATTCAAACATACCAGCGATATTTGGATTTGAAAAATACGTTTCAAAAATGGGTTCATTTATAAGAGAATGAAAATAATTCTAGGCTATTTTTCTTAGGTCTTCATTTTTTAACTTTTTGTTAAAAAGTATCCTATAATTGTGGACAAGTTTGAATTATTTACGACTAAATTTGCAGGCAATTTGAAAATTGAAAATACCTAACAATTATGCCTAAAGATTCTAGCTTAAAATCAATTTTATTAATCGGTAGTGGACCTATTGTAATCGGTCAAGCATGCGAGTTTGACTATGCCGGCTCTCAAGCAGCTAGATCCTTAAGAGAAGAAGGAATTGAAGTAACTTTAATAAACAGTAATCCTGCCACTATTATGACAGATAGTGTCATTGCTGACAATATTTATTTAGAACCTTTAGAACCAGCTTCTATTGAAAAAATACTTGAAAAGCATAAAATTGATGCTGTACTACCTACTATGGGTGGACAGACCGCATTAAATTTATGTATAAAATGTGATGAGTTAGGAATTTGGGAAGAACATGACGTAAAAATTATAGGGGTTGACATTGCAGCGATCGAAATTACCGAAAACAGAGAATCTTTTAGAAATCTGATGGAAGAAATTGGTATTGGAATGGCTCCTCAGACTACTGCAAAATCATTCTTAGAAGGTAAAAAAATTGCACAGGAATACGGTTTTCCATTGTGTATTAGGGCTTCTTTCACGTTAGGAGGTGCAGGAGCAGCAGTTGTTTACGAAGAAGAAGAATTTGAAAAGCACTTGACTAGTGGATTACATAAATCACCTATTCATGAGGTAATGATTGACAAAGCATTATTAGGGTGGAAAGAATATGAGTTGGAGTTATTGAGAGATAATAACGACAACGTTGTGATTATTTGTTCGATCGAAAATTTCGATCCTATGGGCGTTCACACAGGCGATTCTATTACCGTGGCCCCTGCCATGACATTGTCTGATACTACTTTCCAAAAAATGAGAAACATGGCCATCAAAATGATGCGTTCTGTTGGTAATTTTGCTGGAGGATGTAATGTTCAATTTTCTGTTAGTAATGACGAAAGAGAAGAAATAATTGCAATTGAAATAAACCCAAGAGTGTCTCGCTCATCAGCTTTAGCTTCAAAAGCTACTGGGTATCCAATTGCAAAAATTGCAGCTAAATTAGCTATCGGTTATAATTTAGATGAATTAAAAAATCAGATTACAAAAACGACTTCGGCGCTTTTTGAACCAACTTTGGATTACGTTATTGTGAAAATTCCAAGATGGAATTTTGCTAAATTTCCTGGTGCAGATGACAAGTTAGGGCTTCAAATGAAAGCTGTTGGGGAAGTAATGGGGATTGGTAGAACATTTCAAGAAGCGCTTCAAAAAGCGTGTCAATCTCTAGAAATTGGTAGAAACGGACTTGGAGCAGATGGGAAAGAAATTACTGATCAAAATAAAATATTGGAAAGCCTTGAATTTCCAAGCTGGGACAGGCTCTTTCATATTTATGATGCCATTAAACTTGGTATTCCATTCAAAACAATCAAAGAAAAAACCAAAATTGACAATTGGTTTTTAAGACAGATTGAGGAACTTATTAATTTAGAAAAGGTAATCGGTAAATTTGATATTAATTCAATTTCAAAAGAGTTGATGTATGAAGCAAAACAAAAAGGTTATGCCGATAGACAAATTGCACATCTTTTAAAATGCCTTGAATCAGAAGTTTATTCTAAACGTGACGAGTTCAATATTAATAGAGTGTACAAAATTGTTGATACTTGTGCTGCTGAATTCCCTGCTGAAACGCCATATTATTACTCTACTTTCGATATGGAAAATGAATCGATAGTAACGCCTAGAAAGAAAATTGTTGTTTTAGGGTCAGGTCCTAACAGAATAGGGCAAGGAATAGAATTCGATTATTCTTGTGTCCACGGTGTATTGGCTGCAAAAGAATGCGGTTACGAAACCATCATGATTAATTGTAATCCTGAAACAGTTTCAACGGATTTTGATACAGCGGACAAACTTTACTTTGAACCAGTTTTTTGGGAACATATTTATGACATCATCCGTCATGAAAAGCCAGAAGGTGTAATTGTCCAATTAGGAGGACAAACTGCTTTAAAATTAGCTGAAAAGTTAGAGCGCTACGGCATCAAAATTATGGGCACTTCATTTGATGCGCTAGATTTAGCTGAAGATAGAGGTCGCTTTTCTACACTACTTGAAAAAAACAATATCCCTTTCCCTAAATATGGGGTAGTTGAAAGCGCAGAGCAAGCATTAGAATTAGCCAAAGATTTAGGATACCCATTACTAGTTAGACCGTCATACGTTTTAGGGGGACAAAAAATGAAAATTGTTTTAAGTGACGAAGAATTAGAGCACCATGTCGTTGACATCTTACACGAGTTACCTGATAATCAAATTTTATTAGATCACTTTTTAGGAGGGGCTATTGAGGCGGAGGCTGATGCTATTTGTGATGGAAAAGACGTTAAAATAATTGGCGTAATGCAGCATATTGAGCCTGCTGGAATTCATTCAGGAGATTCTTATGCAGTTCTGCCTCCATATAACTTAGGAGATTTTGTAATGACACAAATAGAAGACATTACTAAAAAAATTGCCGTAGAATTGCAGACTGTGGGGCTAATGAATATTCAGTTTGCTGTAAAAGATGATATTGTTTATGTAATCGAAGCCAACCCAAGAGCATCTCGAACAGTACCATTTATTGCAAAAGCTTACCAAGAACCGTATGTGAATTATGCAACCAAAGTTATGTTAGGGCATAAAAAAGTAGCTGACTTTGATTTTAATCCACGTCAAGAAGGATACGCCATTAAAATTCCAGTATTTTCTTTTGACAAATTTCCAAATGTTAACAAAGAGTTAGGCCCAGAAATGAAATCAACAGGTGAAGCTATTAGATTTATTAAAAACTTAAAAGATCCGTTCTTTCAAGACATTTACAGCGAAAGAAACTTATACTTGAGTAAATAAATTTGTGATTTTTAAGGAACTAATCTTTATTCTTGGTATTATTCTTATTTTTAGAATAATAGGAAAGGTGATGTCTGCTCGAAGACAAGTTAATGAGCATAATACCCTTCAGAAAGAACAAGAATTAAAGGCAAAGAGTGAAGCAAATATTGGAAAAACGAGTATCTCAAAAATCAATAAAAAAAACTTAAAGGATAAAGACTTTTCGGCTTTTGAAGAAGTGGATTGAATGTCAGTAGACTGATCATTTTTCATTTAAGATATTTTTTGTTTTTTTCAATATATGATCGCTAATAAATCGCTACATTTAGCCAACAAAATATTGGAAAAATAATTAAGGAGACAAAACTTAAGCGTCTATCTAATCAAATCATTATGGACTTCAAATCACTAATTTTTCAGAAGAAAAACCTATGGCATGTAGGTAGCATTGCCCTTTTTATTATTGTCTCAGCAGCATACCTCAGCCCAAATTTAAGTGGTTACACAGTAAAACAGGCTGATATTGTGAATTTCGTTGGCATGTCGAGAGAAGTTCAAGACTTCAGGCAAAATGATGGTGACCAGATATTGTGGACCAATTCTATGTTTTCAGGAATGCCGTCAACACAAATTTCCGTTAAATACGAAGGGAATTGGTTAGCTCAAGGATTAAAAAAAGTAATAAGCTTTGGTTTGCCTTACCCAATTGCATTCCTGCTTATCTATTTTATCAGTTTTTATATCCTTGGTCTTAGTCTAAAAATAAAACCTTACATATCGGCTTTGGGAGCGATAGCTTTTGGTTTGTCTTCGTACTTTATCATTATTATTGAAGCAGGTCACAACTCCAAAGCCGGCGCTATAGGATTTATTCCTATCATGGTTGCTGGATTTATACTGACTTACCGTTCCAAAAGATACATTTTGTCGGCAGGCTTTGCAGCAGCAGGTATGTTATTAGAACTGGCCGCAAATCACATACAGATAACATATTACGTCTCTTTCTTGCTGTTTTTTCTAGGAATTACAGAATTAGTTAGAGCCGCTAAATCCGGAACAATTTCTGACTTTTTGAAACGAACAGGATTATTGGCTGTTGGTTACACATTTGCAATTTTAGTTAGTTATGGAAATATTTTTGGAACTTTAGAATATTCCAAACAAACAATTAGAGGCGGTTCGGAACTGACAATTACTGCTGATGGTAATAATACAGAAGATCAATTAAATTCAGCTGGCCTTGATAAAGATTATGTAACCAACTGGAGCTACGGGTTAGGTGAAACTTTTACTTTTATTATTCCAAACTATAAAGGTGGAGAAACTCAATTATTAGGGTCCGATAAAGCAAACAGAGATTATATTCGAGCTGCACCTTCCCAATTTAGAAAAAACATAGCTGAAAGTGGCAATAAATACTGGGGAGACCAGCCTTTCACTTCCGGTCCTGTTTACGTCGGTATCATAGTTGTTTTATTAGCATTTTTAGCAATGTTTTATATTGACGACAAATACAAATGGGCTTTATTATCAGCCACCCTACTGGCTATAACCTTAAGTTGGGGTAAAAACTTTGTATCTGTTTTAGTTATTATTCCAATTTTACTTTATTGCGGCAATTTATTTCTTAAAGAGCACAAAACAAGGCTAATCTATAATTCTGTTGTAACTGGTCTTTTGCTTTTTATAGTAGCTGCTGGCGCAAGCTTTTCGAACGTAAGCTTAACCGACTTCTTTTTAGAGTATTTACCAGGGTATAATAAACTTAGAGCAGTTACAATTATTCTAGCTTTAGCAGAATTCTGTATTCCTGTATTAGGGATTTTATTTTTAAACCAAATAATCAAGAATAAAGAAGAGATAAAGTCAAATATCACTCCTCTTTTTATAATATCGGGAGGATTTGTTCTAATGATGATTCTTTTTTATGTGGCACCTGACCTATTTAATTCATTCTTAAGCGAACAAGAATTAGGGATGTTAGTTGGAATTGAAGACCCACAGCAACTAGCCGGATACGAAGCATTTTTTGCAGAATTAGAAAATGTAAGAAAAGCAATTTTCAAATCTGATGTGGCTAGATCTTTAGGATTCTTGATTGTTGGTTTAGGTGTAATCTTAGCTTATCTTAAACTCAATTTAAATAAATATGTTTTCGTTTCAATTCTTGCAGTTTTCATTTTGGCAGACTTATTTTCGGTTGATAGCAGATATCTTTCAACCGAAAAACAAGGTAAAAACTATTCACAATGGACAGAGAAATTCAAGCAGCAGTATCCGTTTTCAGCAGGTGATGCAGAAAAAGAAATTCTAAAGCGGGAAATTGCTGAAAATCCAGAAATTCAAACTAAGATAGATTCTGCTCTAGCCGTCTTAAAAACAGAACTAAAAGCGTATAAGTCCAGTAATTTAGAAAAAAACAGAAGAAATGATTTCATGACTTATCGGATCTTAAATCGAAACACAAACTTTAGGGTTCTTGAATTAGGTAATTCTTTTAACAGTTCTTATGTTGGCTATTTTAATAAATCGATTGGAGGCTATCATGGGGCTAAATTGAGTAGATATCAAGATTTAATAGAGTTTCATTTGTCTAAGAACAATCCTGCTGTGCTTGATATGCTGAACGCTAAATATATGCTGCAAACTCAAAGAAACTCAAGAGGAGAGATTGCTAACACAAAACTAGCGAAAGTAAACTCCAATGCAATGGGCAATGCTTGGCTTGCGAAAGAAGTGAAATTTGTAGCTGATGCCAACGAAGAAATTCAAGCCATGTCATCCTCATCCACATACCAAGTTACAAATAAGGGAATAGCACAAGTATTGGTGGATGGAAAAGCAATATCCACAGCAACAATTTCTGAATCTCAATCCATTGCTGTTTTGCCATCTGGTCAATTAAGTCCAATACCGGTTTCTGTGCCTTTCCCGGCATTAGAGGAACAAAACTTAGCACTTGTATTAGATTCGTCAGGTGTGAATTGGGTATATGACAGCGCTCCTGACTCATTAGTAAATAAAGTATTTTCTATAGGACTTGGAGGGAAAGCTGGATGGAACCCAAGAGAAACTACGCTAGTAGATAATCGATTTAATAAGAATATTATTCAGTCTAGTTATCCATCAGCAGGTGAAATTAATATGACCAATTATCACCCGGATAAAATCACCTATAAATTTAAGTCTGCTCAAAAAGAGCTCGCAGTATTTTCGGAGATATACTACAAAGATGGTTGGACAGCCTATATTGACAAAAAGAAAGTTCCAATTTCAAGAGTGAATTATGTTTTACGAGCAATAGAAGTGCCAGCTGGAGAGCATGATATTGAATTTGTTTTCACATCAAAAACATATGAGCAAGCAGGCTTTTTAGCTCAAATAGGAAATTTTGGTATTATTTTACTTGTTTTGATTGGTTTGTACTTTGAAATTTTAAAATCTAAAAACACCACTGAAAAGTAATAGAGTAAAGTTTGAAGCAAGATCACAAAAGAATACTAATCATAACTTATTACTGGCCTCCCAGCGGAGGTGCAGGAGTTCAGAGATGGCTGAAAATATCAAAAAAACTGGCTGAAAACCATAGTTGCTTTGTCTATACACCTGAAAACCCAGATTTCTCTCTAAAAGATGAAAGCTTATTAGCAAAAGTTCATCCAAATATCACCATACTAAAACGAAAAATATTTGAGCCTTATTTTTTATATCGTGCCTTACTGAAAAAGAAAGACCGTTCCACTGTTAATCAACCCTCTTCAGTTGATAAAAAAGGTGGACTAATAAAAAAACTAGCCAAATGGCTTAGAGGCAATATTTTTATTCCTGATCCCAGAAGATTTTGGATTAATCCATCAAGTAGATACTTAAAAAGAATCATTAAAGAAGAACAAATAGATGTTGTTATAACAACAGGGCCACCTCATAGTATGCACTTAATTGGCTACAAACTAAAACAGCATTTTGGCAATAATATCAATTGGATAGCAGACTTTAGAGATCCTTGGACAAATATTGATTTTTATGATATGCTTCAGGTCGGAAGGAGAGCAGATAGAAAAAACAGATTGCTCGAAAAAAAAGTAATTACTTCTTGCAATACCATGGTAACGGTTAGCCCAAGCTGGGCTGAAGATTTTAAAAAACTTGGCGCTACCAATGTAAAGGTTATCACGAATGGGTTTGACCCTGATGACTATGATAATTTTTCAATAAATAGCAATGTGAATTTTACGATTACGCATCTAGGTTCAATAAATGCAGATAGAAACCCTGATGCATTTTGGAAAGCGACATCAATATTAACAGAAGAGTATCCTGAGTTTAAAGCATCTCTTGAAATTAAATTGATTGGTGTTGTGCATAATGATGTGATTAAATCTGTTGAAAAATATGGGCTGACTAACAACGTGTCGTTCATAGAAAGTAAACCTCATAAATTAGCATTAAAAGAATTAAAGAATAGCTCTATTTCCTTGCTACTTTTGAATAACACAAAAAATGTTGACGGCATCATTCCAGGGAAACTATTTGAATACATAGGGGTTGGAAACCCTATATTTGCAATAGGGAAAACAAAAGGAGATTCTGGTAACATTCTAAGTCAAAATAGTCTTGGCACTATAACAGGCTTTGATGATGTTAAAGCAGCAAAAAATGCGCTATTATCTTTCTATGAATCCCACTTGGAAAAAACCCTATCTAATCCAGAAAAAAATAACCTTGAAAAATTTTCAATCAAAAGTATTGCAAGGTCATTTGAAGAAATTTTTTGAAATACAATGAAAAATAATTTAGAAAATATTGTAATGGTTGGCTTAGGCTATATAGGCCTTCCTACAGCTGCATTGATGGCCAGTAAAAAATTCAATGTATTGGGTGTTGATATTGATCAAAAAGTAGTTGATACCATTAATGAAGGGAAAATTCACATAGTTGAACCTGATTTATCTGGAATTGTGAAAGATGTTGTGAGTAAAAAAACCTTGCGCGCATCCACTCAACCGGAGTTGGCAGATGTTTTTATGATTGCTGTACCTACCCCATTTAAGGAAGATAATAAACCAGACATTTCTTATGTAGAAAAAGCCACTATAGCGGTAATCCCTTTCTTACGGGAGGGTAATCTATTTATAATCGAGTCTACATCTCCAGTGGGAACTACACAAAAAATGAAAGATATCATTTTTAGTGAACGGCCAGAATTAATTGACAAGATATTCATATCATATTGCCCAGAAAGGGTACTTCCAGGTAAAGTAATTTATGAACTAGAACATAATGATCGAGTAATCGGCGGAATCAATGAAAAATCATCAGAGATCACAAGAACTTTTTACAGAAAGATTGTTTCTTCCAATTTATATATCACAAATTCACAAACTGCTGAAATGTGCAAATTGGTTGAAAATTCTTCAAGAGATGTTTCAATTGCTTTTGCCAACGAGCTATCCATTATCTGTGAAAAAGCCGGTATAAATGTTTGGGAGCTAATTAAACTGGCTAATAAACATCCAAGAGTAAATATCCTTAATCCTGGAACTGGTGTTGGTGGACATTGTATTGCAGTCGACCCTTGGTTTATTGTATCAGACTATCCAAAAGAGGCTACTATTATTAGAACAGCTCGAGAAATAAATACCTACAAAACTATGTGGGTTATTGAAAAAGTAAAAAACGAAATTCTTCAGTTCAACCAAAAAGAAGCGAACCAACCTTTAGTTGCTTTTATGGGTTTAGCTTTTAAACCAAATATTGACGATTTAAGAGAGTCTCCTGCAATACAAGTTGTTAAAAGCATTATGGGTGCCAATTTAAAAGCAAAATACTTAATTGTTGAGCCAAACATTTCAGACAATAAAGAAGCAAAGTTTTTCAACACTGATTTAACAAACTACAGCGAAGCCTATAAAAAAGCTGATATTATTGTATATTTAGTAGGGCATAAAGAATTTGTTGATATTCGAAAACAAAATGGGAAGATCGAACTGGACTTTTGCGGAATAAAAGTATGAAAGAAGAAAAACGTAAAGTACTAATCGTTTTTGGCACTAGGCCGGAGGCAATAAAAATGGCGCCGCTTGTCAAATCCTTTGAAAAATATTCTTTATATTTTAACATGAAGGTTTGTGTTACAGCTCAGCATAGAGAGATGCTAGATCAAGTAATGGACATCTTTGGCATATCCCCTGATTTTGATTTGAATTTAATGAAAAAAAATCAGGATTTATACGATATCACGAGTAATATATTATTGTCTTTCAAATCCGTTTTGAACGAATTTAAACCTAATTTAGTCCTAGTACATGGCGACACTACAACCACATTTTCAGTAACTTTAGCATGTTATTATCAGAAAATTGCTGTAGGTCACGTTGAGGCAGGGTTAAGAACTAATGATATATACTCACCATGGCCTGAAGAAGGTAATAGAAAACTGACTGGAGCATTAAGCAATTTCCATTTTTGCCCTACTCCTAAATCCAAAGAGAATCTACTTGCAGAAAATATAGATGAGCAAAATATTATTGTTACAGGAAATACGGTGATTGATGCACTATTTTTAGTGAAAAATCGAATTGAAAACGACAAGCAATTAAGTTCATCACTTCTGGCAGAGCTTCAAAACATGTTGCCAAACATTGAAATTGATAATTCTAAAATTGTACTGATAACAGGGCATAGAAGAGAAAACTTTGGAGACGGATTTATATCTATTTGTGAGGCAATAAAAGAACTTGCTAACAATTTTCCTGATGTTCATTTTGTATACCCAGTACATTTAAACCCAAATGTTAGAAAACCGGTTAATGATATTTTAATGGGTGTCGAAAATATTAGATTAATTGAACCTCTTGGCTATCTATCTTTTATTTACTTAATGAATAAATCATACCTTATACTTACTGACTCTGGAGGCATACAAGAGGAGGCTCCTAGCCTAGGAAAACCTGTTTTAGTAATGCGAGAAACTACTGAAAGGCCAGAGGCTTTAGCCGCTGGTACAGTTGAATTGGTGGGCACTAATAAAGAATTAATTATTGAAAAAGTGTCACAATTATTAACAGACCGAAGGCATTATGAGAAAATGGCGCAAGCGAGCAATCCATATGGAGACGGGAACGCCTGCAAACAAATTATTGATTTTTTAAAAAACGAAATATAAGACGTCATGGAACTGAAGCATTTTATTTGGAAGCAAATTATGAAGATGAGAAATCAGTCATGCACTATTGAAACTGCTCGTTTAGCAAAGAATATTACACTAGGAAAATCTGTCACCTTAGGGCTTGGCAGCAGTGTTTTAGCAAAAGAAATAGGTGACTATACTTTTATAAATAAATACTGTTTAATAGATAAAAATGTTTCTTCAATTGGGAAGTTTTGTTCGATTGCATATAATGTTAGAATTGGGTTAGGTGGGCACCCGACTGACTGGGTTTCAACACATCCATTTGCATACGATAAAAAATATGGTTTTACTGAAAACACAAGAGAATGGACCAACGAATCAAGTGACACCATCATTGGTAATGATGTTTGGATTGGTGCAAATGCTACAATTTTAGCAGGTATCACAATTGGTGATGGAGCAATAATTGGGGCACATGCTTTAGTTAATAAAGACGTTAAGCCATATAGTATTGTAGTTGGCTCACCAGCTAAGCACTTGAGATATAGGTTTGATGAAGAAACTGTAGCTAAATTACTAAAATTGAAATGGTGGGATATGCCAAAGAATGATTTGGTTAAAAATTTAAGTTTAATGAAGAGCCCGGAGGAATTGCTAAAAAAGTTGAATCAATAAAGCAGTATTGTATGGATTTATATATAGATGGTGATTTTAAAATTCCAAGTGAGTTTAAATCTTCCAAGAATAAGTTTTACTCATCAATATACAGTTCAACAAATCAGACTTACGCAAATATTACTCCATCCCCAGCTTTTCAACTGTCAATAAATACTGATGCGTTTGATGAAGTTATTGATTTTTACAATGAAAGAGAATCAATTTTTAATAAGTTTGAAAATTCCGTTTTTACAATTCTTTAAATAAGGCAGAAAATGAAGTATTTTATTGATGGAGACTTAAAACTACCCGAACAATTAAGTTCGATAAATAATACTTTTCATTCATCTGCTTACTGTTCAACAAACGATAGTTTTATTCGTCATGAATTACCACAAGCTATTTTAAGCAAGGCGAGTTACACTGCTTTTAATGAAGTTGTTAATTTTTACAATTTTAGAGAAACTATATTTAAAAAAATTGAAAAGTCAATTGGATTAAATCTGTGGTTCTTCGAACAATTTAGATTGTATTTTGAGTATAGGTCCTTTTACCTTAGAATTGAATCTATAAAACACTTTATCGCCAGTGAATCCGACTGTCATGTCTTTACCAACAACCCTAACTTATCACAATTTATAAGTCTTAACGAAAGTCAAATCACTTTTATTCAATCGACTGAAAAATCTGCAGTCAATATGAAGAAAATTTTTTCAGAACTGACTTTTATGGTTAAACAGATAAAGTGGAAACACAAAGTAAAAAGTAATCACATTTTGCTGTCAAGAATTGAAGATAATGTTAACGGAATAGACAAAAGATTTGGTGAGATCCAAAATGATTGTGATCTATTGATGAATCGAGATATTTTTAACTCACAAAAAGAGCGTCCAAAAAATATATCGGATTATAAATCAACAACGAATGTGGATTCGATTGTGCTAAAATCAATGTTTTCAATTCATTCAGTTTTAGCTATTGTAAAGTTTAATAAAGCTGTAAAAAAATTGTTTACCGAACTTGCCAGCGTAGATTCAACTAGTTCGGAAAAAACTATTTTTTCTTTGTTTCGAAAAAATAAACTAAGCTATTTTATTTACTTTATAAAGTATAGAGCTTATTGTCGATTTTTTCGAAAATATAAATACAGCAGTGTGCTGATGATTAATGAAAATAGTGCTCAGCAGAAAGCTGTACAATATGCAGCCAAGAAAAATGACGTAAGAATTTTGGCTTTGCAACATGGAGCCATAAACGATATTCATCCTTCATATATGTTCGGTAAGTACAGAACTAGTCCAATTTTGCCAGATATTACCTTTACTTGGGGTAGCTATTTTACAAATTTACTGACTACCAAGGGCGGTTACTCAAAAAATCAAGTAGTTACTGCGGGGAGAGTATTGGCAAAAAATGTGGTTCGTAAAAAACATAAAATCCTTAATAGTAAAAAAAAGATTATTATCTATGGTACCCAACCACAACCAAACAAATCCTTGCACAAGCAAGAGCTTTTTGATGTCCTTAAAGCATGTAAGGCATTACAAAATAAATATCAGCTTGTAATAAGGCCTCATCCGGCAGAAAAAAACGATTCTCTTATCAGTGAAATTGCAGAAAGTTTAAATTTCAGGAATTTTACTGTTGATAGAATATCAGATCTTCAAACACATTTTGAAAGTTGCTCTATTCTAATTACAAGCTACTCAACAATAGGTGCAGAATTTGTACAATATTTTAAACCTCTAGTAGTTTTAGATTATTTAAAAACTGACCCTGTTGATTACATCAAACAAAACATTTGTATTCCAGCTTATAATGGAAACGAATTAATAAACGTATTAAAAAACGATAACTTAGCGGTAGATAAAGAATCGGTAAATCAATTCCTTGATAAATATTTTTATGCTAGAGGAATAAAGGCGGTTGACATCATTAGATCTCAACTACAAAATTGATAGCCAATGTTCAAAACAGATTGTGTTAAACAGCAATTAAATAGGTATTAGCTAAATTTAATTTTTAACAAAAAAATAGAGACTTGGGTACTATTAGAAATCAAGCAATGCGCTCCACCGTCATCACTTTTTTTGGCATTGGAATTGGAATGCTTAGTAGAGGAACCATGCCGTTTACTCTTAGTACAGAAGAAATAGGTGCATTGTTTCTTCTTGGAATAGTTTCTTCTTTTGTTGCTACTATTTTTAGTCTTGGATTTCCTCAAATCACCCTAAAATTATTTCCGCACTTTAGAAACGCGAAAGAGAATCACAATGGTTTTTTTCTATTTTCATCAACAGTATCTTCAATTGGATCATTATTAGGTCTTGCTTTCTTTTATATTTTTAAAGATTTACTAGTTGGTGATGGCCCGGGAACGGAGCTGATTCAGGAATACACCTATTTAATTCCCCCATTAATTTTCTGTGGAATATTTTTCAGAAACATGGACACTTACCTCAGAATGTTATACAAATCTGTGATAGGAATATTCATAGAAGGCTTTGTATTAAAAATTACAATCTTGACCGGTGTTATACTTTTTTGGATGCAACTAATTAACTTTGAAAAGCTTGCTTATATCTACACTATTGCTTTAGCACTACCAGGAATTGTTACTTTAGCAGTAGCTTATACTCAAACTGAAAAACGAACTTTGCCTAATTCTGCTTTTTTTAGCAGAGAATTAAAAAATCAGATTTATCAGAATGGATTCTTCGGCATCCTAGCTTCAGCATCTGGAATTATAATACTTACGGTTGATTCGATAATGATAAATAATCTCATAGGTACTGACTCGGTTGGAATATACAGTACCTTATTCTTTGCTGGAATTTTAGTTAGTACTCCAGCTAGAGGGGTAAAAAGAATCGCTTCTGCAGTTATAGCTGAGTCCTGGAAGACAAACCAGCTTAGCAACATTGCTTCAATATATTCAAAAAGTACTAAAACCCTTCTTATATCAGGCCAATTTCTATTTATAGTTGGGTGGGCATGCATTCAACCTGCACTAACTTTTTTACCTGAATACAAGATTGGCTTGTATGTGTTTTTCTTTATTGGATTGGCTCAATTGATTGATATGATGACAGGAGTAAATATGGAAATCATAGCATCATCAAAGTATTTCAAGTACAATACTTATTTCAATATTGTCCTTGCTATAGTATCAGTAATTGCTAATTTAATATTTATTTCAAACTGGGGAATAGTTGGGGCGGCTTTTGCTTCAACTATGTCGTTACTAACGATTAATATTATAAAATGGTATTTTCTAAAAAAGAGCTTTAATTTACAGCCATTTGATCGGTCTTTTCTTATCGCCCTTATTGTCGGAATTTCGTTTTTCATTTTAGTATCTATCATCAAAATACCCTTGGATCCTATTCCACTGATTATTTTTTATTTTGTCACGATATCTGCACTATATTGGACCATTATCTACCAGCTAAATCTGTCGGAAGATATTTCGAAAGTAATTTTGAAAATATTGAAAAAAACTAAATTCAAAAGCTAAACCAGTTATCTTTGCAGTCATGAATTTCGACCAAACCATTCTGAATAAAATAAAAACATCTGCCATTCTAATTACTGGTGGAGCGGGTTTTATTGGTTCAAACCTAGCTGGTAAATTGCTGAACTTAAAGGCAAAAAAAGTAGTTATTTTTGATGATCTATCGACTGGATTTACAAACAATATTGAGGAGTTCAGAAGTCATGAAAATTTTGAATTTATTGAAGGATCAATAACTGATTTACAGGCCTGTTTAAAAGTATCAAAAAATGTAGATATTGTTTTTCATATGGCTGCTTTGGGCAGTGTACCGCGCAGCATTGACAATCCTATTGCCACAAACAATGTAAATGTGGATGGATTTGTAAATATGCTTTGGGCAGCAAAAGAAAACGCTGTCAAAAAAATAGTTTACTCTTCGTCATCCTCAGTGTATGGGGATGATAAAACAATACCAAAAACAGAAAATAATATAGGTAATCCTCTTTCGCCTTATGCCGTTTCAAAACGTTCTAATGAGCTATATGCTAATACATTTTCAGACATATACAATATGTCAATTACTGGTTTGAGGTATTTTAATGTTTTTGGACCCAAGCAAAACGTAAAAGGAGCATATGCTGCTGTGATTCCAATTTTCATTAGCAAATTGTTAAAAAATGAACAGTGTCAGATTAATGGTGACGGAAAAATTTCAAGAGACTTTACGTATGTTGACAATGTTGTTTACGCAAATATTTTAGCAGCATTCAAGTCTGATAATAAAAAGCATGAATTACTAAACATTGCAATGGGCGATCAATTATCATTAAATGACCTATATTATAAACTAGAAGAAAAGATAAGCTCAGGGTTATCGCCAATTCACAAACCAGCTAGACTGGGAGACATTCAAAATAGTAGAGCAGATATCACAAAAGCAAGACAGATAATAGGATATGTGCCTCAAGTATCAGTTGAAACCGGAATAGAAAAGACAGTGAATTGGTATCAATCTAAAAATTAATTTACATCCCTAAAATTTCATCAATTGTTTGGTATGAAACTGCATGGTAATTAACTCTAGCATTTTCATATACATCTTTTGCAAAATTCATATCATCAGCACTTTGATCAGCCAATGCTTGGTATATGGGCTCTAAAAACTTCCGTCTGCCCACTTCAGTTAAAAATTCAGCCATGTATGGCCGTGCAGCATGGTAATTATTTTCAATTGCTTTTACAAACCATTCAGCTTTAATCTCAGCATT
>JBGCGA010000068.1:0-8332 GCA_045110285.1 Crocinitomicaceae bacterium
AGGTGCCGTCTTGAAATTAAATACGCGATCAAAAGTATTAATGGGACTTGGTAAAGTTTTTAAGTCAGTAGTGCCTTATATATTTTTATATAAGCTCTTCGCCTTTATAATTATGCCAAAAAAAAATCATAAAGAGTCGAGGTTACTATTTGTGAGAGAGGCCAAAAAATTATATCAAAAGGAATTCATTAGATGGTATAAATTAACTTCCGAAATTAACCCTCTACTGCGATTTTTTAGATTAAATGATATCAAAATTCCCACATTATATGTGATGGGTGAGCAAGATCATTTGTTTTTGCCATCCATTAAAAAAATCATCATAAAGCATACAAAAGCAAAATTGCACATTATCAAAAACTGTGGGCATGTTGTTAATGTAGAACAGCCACATGCGTTTAACACTGAAGTACTGTTATTCTTGAAATCTCAAATGGAACAAATCAAGAGAATTCATTAATGATTGCGAAACATAAGATTATTGTAAATTAGTTTTGATACAAAGAAAAGGTGACTCGTCATTAAACGTCCAAAAAACCCAAAGTAATTTCGTAAACAGATTTCCCAGTCATTTTTGACTTAAGCCAAGCATAATAACTCATAAAAAATAAGTCTTCTTTTTCTGTGGGTTTCCAGTTAAATGAAGACTCTACGAGTGTTTGAAATTTATCTGATGTTACTTCATTAGGGTGTTTATGATAAGCCTCGACTAATTTCAAAAAGGGCAAGGCAAGCGCAGTTGCGCCTTTAAAATAGGTGGCTTTCTTTCTGGTGAGAGCACTAATGAGTGAATCAACCAAATTGGTATTTCCCAATTCAATTTCTAATAGTATTTCAATAAATTTTTTATTGAGTAGCCATTCTAATCCCATGTTATTAATAAACCAACTATCTTGCTGCCATAGCTGAGCTATTTTATATTTGGCTTCTTCAAATTCTTCTTGCTGAAAATGTATAACGGTTCTCACCAAAATGACATTTAGAATTCCCACTTCGGCTGAGTTAATCTGGCTAGTAGTAATCTTTAATTCGTCTAATAAAAATGCTGCCTGAATATTGTTACCAGAATAATTAAAGTTTAAAGCTGTTAAGGTGGTGTGCTTCACTTTGTATAATTCATAGTATTTGCTGTTATATCTATTCATTTGAAAATACATATCTTTCAAATATTGGAGACTCTTTTTAAATTTCTTTTTTCTGAAATATATATGAGCAAGCAAATAAATTAGCTTGATATGGTAGGTTAATTGCTTTTCCGTATCAGTAGCCCCTTTTTTCAAATCTTTTAAATGCTTTTCGAAAAATAGATCTGTATCGGCATAATTTCTTTGATGTGTTCCTGTGATGTCAGCTATTTCAGCAATTTGATTAAGGGTTTGAAAAGTGTAACCAACGTTGTTATTGATTCCCACTTGCTCAAAGGTAGTAGCAATCACTTCGTTTAACTCTAATTGTTTTTGATCTATTGATTGACTGAGGAATGCTTTTCTGAGTATGGCATAAGCTATATTTAAACTGGCATCATTCTCAAATGAAACTTTATTTTTTTTGTAAGCCTTAAATAAATCAGATTGAGGTGGAGATAGCGGGTGAAACGAGTATTGTATAAATGTACGGTAGATTTCATTGAGTAAATGGTAGTCTGATATGATGATTGCCTTACTTTCAGCTTTCAGTAATTGTCTAAATGCTGTTTTATAGTGTTTGTGTTTAAATAATCTCTGACTTAAAAATAGTCTTTTTAAAATGGCCACTTGATCCGATTGTTCGCTTTCAATGATAGACCCGGCAGTAAAATCTATCAACCGATCAGTCAGCCGCTTCTTTAAAACATTGTAAGCATTTTTGGTTATTTCAGATTTTATTTTTTCTGAACTTCCATTGATTAAGGCATTAAATAGTTGAATGTTTTTGGTGTCATTCCTTTTATTACGCTTTTTTAAATAGGCTAAAAATGCCAACCGTTCAGAATTGTCTAAAAGAGAAATAATTACTTCTGTATCGTTCATATGTCGTAATAAATAATTATATTATTTATTTGTTATATAGTACTTTAACAAAATTTTATTTGTGTAAATATAGTCACTTTTTTAAAAAAACTATATTTTTTCCTGTATTTGCATCCCACATATTTGCACTGTAACAAAAACAATGATTATGAAAAATGAAGAATTGAATGAAAACAAAGTGCAAGATCAAAAAGTAGTAAATGTTAAAAATGAAGCGCAAGGAATTCGTCCAACAGCTGCATTTATTGGTGCATCATGGGCAGCTTTAGGAATTGGTTTAATTTCTTACTGCATTGGTTTATGGAATGCAGGAATGGAATTGAATGAAAAAGGATACTATTTTACCATTATTCTTTTTGGTTTATTTTCAGCAATATCAGTACAGAAATGTGTTAGAGATAGAGCCGAAAACCTAGATGTGACGGATATTTATTACGGACTCAGTTGGGTCATGACCATTACTTCAATTGTCTTATTAATTATAGGGCTAAGAAATGCGGATTTAGAATTGAGTGAAAAAGGATTTTATGGAATGTCATTTGCCCTTGCCTTATTTGCTGCCATTGCAGTACAAAAGAATACTAGGGATGTGAAAGTGATAGATAAATATGGTTCTTAAAAGAAACTCTTTGATGTAAATGAAAGGCCTATCCATCTAAAGCGGATTGGCCTTTTTATGTTTATGATTTTGTATTTTTGATTCAAGAAGTCCAACGTAATTTCATAAACTGTCTTTCCGGTCATTTTTTGATTTTAACCAAGCAAAAAAAATCATATAAAATAAGTCTTCCTCTTCGGCATGTTTTCAATCAAATGTGGCTTCAACTTTTGCAGAAGGTTATTTCGCATTAGTGATTGATACTTGAAAAGGCAACTTTTTAAATTCAATTGATATTGAAACTGGCAGGGCTTAGGGTAGAATAACAATGGCAGTAGCTGAACTGGTAGCATAAAAATTACCCAGTGCGTTATTGGACCAACTAGAAAGTGGGTTACCTGGAGCCGCTGAACCGCCAGGTCCTTGATTGCCGCCTACTATGTCCAGCAATGAGCTGAAGTAATCATAAGTTGGTTTTTCAATTTGAATAAGCTCAATTCCTAGAGTGTCGCCAGGATCAAAAGAACGGTTTAATTCTATTCTATTGGTCATCCCATCACTCAGCAAATCATCTGTTATTTGCAAATTAAGAATTGGAAATTTTTGAGCGCTTTTCACATTATGTTTTACACGGTAAAAGTTGGCTGTATTTGGAGGGTCGTCAAATCTTATGAATACAGTGTAACCTGCTTCACTAAATGCGGAACTATCGGTGTATTCGTAAAAAGTAGATTCTATTGGAATAGCTGGTAAAATGGTGGACGTAGAAGTATAGTTTTCACCATTATTATTAACTGATAAGGTATAGGTTTTGCCGATTTCTGCTGTTATTAATTCACCATATAGTCCATTTCCTATTAAAGGAATTTGATAATTATTGCCATTGTTGTCAGAAAGTGAAACGGACGCAGTGTTTACAGGTTCTGATGTACCTTCTCCAAAGTACTGTCCCGACATTGATACGTTAACTGAAAAGAGATTTGTTCCCGCTTTTAGTTCAGATTCAATTACTATTTGCGGTTCGGCATCTTCTAAATCAATTTCAATTACTTTTTCGCAAGAGGTAATTGATAATGCCATAGTAAAAAGTAGTGATATTGTAATTGCAGTTATTTTCATTTTTTAAAATTTAAAATTGTAAGTAATTGAAGGAATCCATCTGAATAAAGAAAGCTGAACTGCTTCGTTAATAGTTGGATTGTCTTCATTTGGTTGGAAGTTAATTGAAAAGGCATTCTCTCTGCCGTAAGTATTATACACCGAAAAATTCCAAGATGATTCTAGTTTTCTTTTCACTAATATTTTATCACCTGTATCTACATCTTTACTTTCTTTAAACTTTTTAGAGTACAAGGTTACACCTAAATCCAGTCGGTGATAATTAGGCATTCGATAGCCATTTCTTTCAGTGTATAATGGAACAGCTGCTCCTTCAAAAATATACTGTCCTTCAGGAAAAGTTACAGCATCTCCTGTGTAAAAAACAAAGTTTCCAGTAAACGACCATCTATCGTTTGGCGCATAAACACCAACTACTGACAGGTCATGAATTCTATCTTGCTTGGCCGAAAATTTCTCACCATTGTTTAGTTCGTCAAATTGCCTTAAGGTTCTCGATAAAGTATAACTAACCCAACCAGTCAGCTTTCCCTTATTCTTTTTAAATTGCAATTCTAACCCGTATGCTTCTCCTTTTCCTGTTAACAAATCTCCCTCTATTTGATCGTTGAAAAATGCATTTGCACCGGTACGATAATCAATAGCGTTATGCATCCATTTATAATATATTTCGGAAGAAAAGGAGAACATATTATCCTTGAAGTTTCTAAAATAACCGGTAGAAATTTGATCAGCAATTTGCGGTTTAACATTGTTTGAACTCATTATCCATCTGTCTGTTGGATTTGATGAGGTGGCGTTAGATAGCACATGTATGTATTGAAAGTTTCTATTGTAGCCTAGTTTCCATGAACTGTTTTCGTCTAATTTTAGAGCAGATGAAAAGCGAGGTTCAAGCCCTCCGTAATATTGAATTACTTCGCCAGCATTGTAAAAACTTGACGAAGTGGATTCACCATTATTATCAAATTCAAATACTGTTCCTTCTCCTAATTGCGCAAACATAGAGTATCTAAGTCCATAGTCAATACTTAATCGATTTCCAATTTTTTGCGAATTTTGAACATATAATGCGCCTTCTAAACCAAAGTCAGATTCAGCATCAAGAGAATTAATCCCAGTGTTTTCTCCAGCAGTTAAATTTCCAGGTTCTATTGTATGATGAATAAAGTTTGCGCCAAACTTAAACGAATTATTACTGTTTAAATAATACGTGAAGTCTTGTTTTAGATTAATGTCTCTAATCACAGATTGAACAGCAATTTTATTTTCATCAATTCCAAAGCCAAATTCGTAATCGTAATTACTGTATATAAAAGATGTGTTAGAGAATAGTTTTTTATTTTTGAATACATGATTCCACCTGAGGTTTCCAGCTGTGTTTCCCCAGTTTAAACTAAAAGCTTCGTTGAATCCAAGTTTATCTCTTCCAAAATAGCCTGAAATCATAACTTTATCTCTTTCTCCTAGTCGATAATTTGCTTTTAAGTTTAAGTCATAGAAAAATAATTGGGTATTACTCAGTGCTTCGTCGTTTGCAAGTCCTGTAAATAGATCAAGGTAAGTTCTTCGGCCCGAAACCATAAATGAACCTTTGTCTTTTACAATTGGCCCTTCTACAGTTAACCGTGAAGCTATTAAACCTAAACCACCTGATACACCAAAGTTTTTACTGTTTCCATCTTTCATTCTAATATCTAAAACAGAAGAAGTTCTTCCGCCATATTCTGCTGGCATTCCCCCTTTATAAACTACTGCATCTCTTAAGGCATCTCCATTAAAAACCGAGAAGAATCCTAAAAGATGAGATGGGTTATACACTGGAGCTTCATCCAATAATACTAAGTTTTGGTCTAGTCCGCCTCCGCGTACATAGAAGCCAGCATTTCCTTCCCCCGCTGATTTGAATCCGGGGTTCAATTCTAGTACTGCCATAATATCTGGCTCCCCTCCAAATAAGGCTAGTTTCTTTATTTCTTCTGGATTAATTTTAGTAATTCCTCCAATATCTGTCAAATTAGCGTCAATTTTTTCGGATGAAACTTCAACTGTTTCTAACGTATTCGAACTTTCTTTAAATTCAATATTAAAATCAGTATTTTTATTTAATTGTACTTTTTTTTCAATTGTTTCAAAACCAACAAAACGATATTGAATTGTATACTGGCCTGATGGGAGAGAGAGAGAGTAGAAACCATAAATATTAGATTTTGTTCCTTTTCCTGGTAATTCTGCCACAGTAACAGTTGCAAATGGAACATCTTCACCATTCGAGCTATTTTTTATTTGCCCGCTTATGGTAAAATTATTGTTTTGACTCTTGCCTTCAATAGAGGCTAAAATAAAAGTGATTGCTAATAAGTACTTCCACATGATAGTTTAATTTTATGTGAAATTAGGTAGAATGAAAGTTTGTTAGAGCATTAACATGTGTGAAGTGGACAAGTTTGACTTTGAAACGGCCAAGTTTTAAATTGAACTATTTTCGAGCCAACTTAAAAAGTTTTTTACTCTTGCTTTCGGCACTATTAAATTTATGTCGATATCTGTTAAAGTAAGATGGATTTTTAGTTTTCTGCCAAAATATTGAGCAGCATGTTTAACCACTTTTCGATTGATTATACTTTGGCGGTTTAATTGGAAGAATTCTTCAGAAAGGATACTTTCAATAGTTGCTAAAGACTTGTCTGTTGCGAATTTTCTATTTTTTAAAGTATAGATATATGTGACATTATTCTCAACATTTATCAGTGCAACATCTGCTATTTGAATAGGTAATATTAAATCTTTTTTATGGACTAAAATGGCACCTGATTGCTTAGTTTTAAATTCTTCCATCATTGATGATAGCTTTTTCATATCAAAGCTTATGCTGTCTTCTTTATTAACTAGCTGTTCGTATTTATAAAGTGCGGCTTCAATGCTTTTTTTGCTAAAGGGCTTTAATATATAGTCAATACCATGCGCTTTAAAAGCAGCTAGTGCATATGAGTCGTATGCAGTACAAAAAATTACAGGTACAGATAGTTTCACTTTTTCAAAAAATGTGAAACTAATACCATCTGCCAGCTGAATGTCAGAGAAAAACAAATCTGGCGAAGGGTTTGTTTCAAAGTAGCTTAGTGCTTCTGATATACTTCCAAGTTTTTTAATTATCTCAAAAGATGGATCAATCTCTAAGATTTCCGCTTCAAGGGAATCTGCAATAAATTTTTCATCTTCGATTATTACAATTTTCATAATAATATTGGTAGAGAAACTTTAAAGTTGGTTTCTGTTTCATCAATTACAATCTCTTGTTGTGTTAAAAGTTTACATCTTTCATTTAAGTTTTTGAGACCTATTCCATGGCTAGGACTCAAGGTGTCAATTTTTTCTATTTTATTGTTAGATATTACAATTGAATTATCATCTGTAACAATTTCAATTACCAATGTGTTTTCAGCAGAATGTCCATTGTGTTTAATCGCATTCTCTGCTAATATTTGTAATGCAAAAACAGGTATTTTAGCTTTTGTTTTAAGTGCTGACGGAACTGAAATGTTTACCCTTAAACTTTCTTGAAAACGTACTTTTTGTAATTCCAAGTATTCCTCTAGAAATTCTATTTCTTCTTTTAAAAGTATCTGGTCAGTCTCAGCCATATTCAATGATTTTCTCAAAAAAGCAGCTAAGAGATCGGTGTAATCACTTGCTTTATTTTTATCTTTCTTTATAAGCCATTTTAAATTACTCATGCAGTTAAATAAAAAGTGTGGATGCACTTGTTGTTTGAGCTGTTCGTGCTTTGTAAATAAATTATTTATTTCAAGTTGAGCTTTGTCTAGCTTTAGTTTTGAGCTTTCTTCCTGATTAACGACTAAGTTCATCAATACAAGAATGAACACATTATTACCTATAATTATCAGATAGGGGTACAAGTCAAAATTTCCAAATTTTTCATCACCTCTAAATTGAATGCCAATTGATTGAAAAATGAATAAAAAGAGTAATACAAAAACAAATGATATTAGATAGCGTAATTTATTACTTGACAGAATGGATTCGTAACTGAATTTAGAATGAATATAGAGCTTTATATTGATGCTCCATGTTACCAGCACTATCACACAAATTATCAGGAAGGCAAAAATGAACCTAAAGACCATAAATTCTTGTGATAACTGTTTTATGTCTGGGATTGAAGTGAAAAGAACTAATATGGGCAATAAACCACTTAAAGCCATAAATGGTGATGAAATGAGCGCTAGTTTCCAGAATTTTTTAGCAATATTTTTTTTCATAGCGTTGGCTGCATATTCTAAGCGAAAAGGCCGTACAGGTAATCAAAATTAGTTACTTTTTTTTATTTTTGATGCCAATCCTCAACAATTATCTATACTAATGATTTTGTGATTGTTATAATCTCAACTGAAGTGGTCACCCTTGCATTAATAATTACATTTTTGAATTGAGATATTAAATCATAATCACATAGCGAAAAGCACAAATTATTTATAAGTCAATCGTATAGTTATAGTTTTTCTCTTGAGAAATTATACTAAGTACTACAGTTTATCGCAATGAAAATACTGACCAGTGAGTGACTTTACGTAAACAACTGAAT
>JBGCGA010000069.1:0-2582 GCA_045110285.1 Crocinitomicaceae bacterium
GGCTTCACGTTGGGTACGGTCAGAATCTTTTGGACCATTTCCTTTCGAATTGTCGCGAGATAGGGTAACTGACGAAAATGCGGAAGTAACATTTTTAGATGCGAAGCACCCCCTTTTAAATTCACCTAATAAAATTACAAAAGCTGATTTTGAAGACTGGGTGCAAGAAAGAGGTTTATACTTTGCAACAAATTGGGCTGACGAATACAAACCTTTACTATCGTGGCACGACAAAGGAGCAGTCCCCGTAAAAGGTGGATTAATTGTTGCTAAATACGGTAAAGGTCAATTTATTTACACAGGGATCTCATTTTTCAGAGAACTACCAAATGGTGTATCAGGAGCTTTTAAATTATTTGCTAATCTGTTAAGCTACGAGCCATGATTGAGGAAGAAAAAGACCAAACCAATTGGAGCGCGTGGTACTGGGGGCTAATGATTTTCCTGGGTATTCAAGTTATTTTGTATTTACTAATCACCAATTCTTTTAAATAATGAGCGGAATTGACTGGACAGTGCTTGCCATGACCCTACTAGCCATTGTGCTTTATGGTACTTGGAAAACGCGTAAAAACAAGAACCTTGAAAGCTATTTAAAAGGCAATAATTCCGAAAACTGGGCCACTATAGGTTTATCTATTATGGCTACTCAAGCCAGTGCCATCACATTTTTATCAACACCAGGTCAAGCCTATGAAAGCGGTATGGGCTTCATTCAGTTTTACTTTGGATTACCCCTAGCCATGGTGCTGATTTCAATCTTTTTTCTCCCAATATATTACAGGTTAAAAGTTTATACTGCGTACCAATATTTAGAACAACGCTTTGATGTTAGAGTCCGTGCCTTTACGGCCTTTCTATTTTTAGTATCAAGAGGCTTAGCAGCTGGAATTACCATTTATGCTCCTGCAATTATACTTTCAACTTTACTTGATTGGAATTTAAATCTCACTTGCGTAATTATTGGTGTTTTGGTTATTGTGTACACCGTTTCTGGAGGAAGTAGAGCCGTGTCGTTAACTCAAAAATGGCAAATGGCGATAATTATGGGCGGCATGTTTGCGGCGTTCTATTATATTTTACAAGCCATTCCAAGTGAATTTAGTTTTAGTGACGGGGTCGATTTAGCGGGTCAGTTAGGTAAAATGGAAATTATTGATTTGGATCCTGACCCTACCAATAGATATACGCTTTGGTCGGGTTTAATTGGCGGACTATTTTTATTCTTATCCTATTTCGGAACAGATCAATCGCAAGTGCAACGTTATTTAGGAGGTAAATCATTAAAGGCATCAAGAATGGGGTTAATGTTTAATGGACTTTTAAAAATTCCAATGCAATTCTTTATTTTATTTGTTGGTGTGATGCTATTTGTGGCCTACCAATTTAACAAGCCTCCAATCATTTTCAATGCAGCCACAACAAATATTGAACTTCAGAATGAGCCCAGTTTAGTTGCTATTGAATCAAGCTACAATCAAAATTTTGAAGCTAAAAAAGCTATACTTACTGGCTGGAATGGCAGCAACAATGAAAAATCAGACACCTTAAAAGCACTCCAAGCCTCACTCGACAATTTGCGAAAAGACTATAAAGACGAGCTAAGAACACTAGATAAGTCTTATGCACCAAAGGATTCTGATTATATTTTCTTAACTTTTGTCATCACGTATTTACCTCATGGATTAATAGGGTTGCTATTGGCGGTTATCTTTTCAGCTGCAATGTCGTCAACAGCCGGTGAATTAAATGCCTTAGCTTCTACTACCACTATCGATTTTTATAAAAAATTCTTTTCAAATTCTGATAACGACAAAACTGACCTGAGAATCAGTAAGGCGCTTACAGTAGGATGGGGAATTGTTGCCATTGGTATTGCTTTGGTCGCTGGCTTATTTGAAAACTTAATTCAACTGGTTAACATATTAGGGTCACTGTTTTACGGAACCATTTTAGGTGTATTTTTATTGGCATTCTTCTTTAAAAATGTAAAAGGACAAGCGGCTTTATTTGGAGCGATAATTGGACAAGTTTTTGTTTTGATACTTCACCTATTTACTGTTTTAGAATACATAGAATTAAGCTACTTATTGTACAATATTATTGGCAGTTTTATTGTAATTTTGTCTGGGCTTCTGCTTCAAACAATATTGCCAGAATCACCCGAAACAAACACCGACATAATAGATAATTAAACAATCAAAAAAATGAAAAAACTAGTATTATTATTTGTTGCAGGACTCATGTCAACTGCATTAACAGCACAAGAATTACCAAAACCTAGTCCACTAGGAAAATCAGAACAAAAAGTAGGATTAACTGATGTAAAAGTTGAATACTCGCGACCTAGTGCAAAGGGTAGAGTTATTTTTGGAGAATTAGTGCCATATGGCAAATTATGGCGTTTTGGCGCAAACCAATGTACAAAGTTCACCACATCTACCGATATGAAAGTAGCAGGTGAAAGTTTGCCAGCTGGAACTTATGCAATGTTCGCAACACCAATGGAAGATGGTATGTGGAAAATTGATTTCAATTCTAACACTAAACAAGGTGGAACTGGAGATTACGACGAAAAACTA
>JBGCGA010000070.1:0-14196 GCA_045110285.1 Crocinitomicaceae bacterium
GTTATTGCAACGATAAATCTAGGGTCAATTCAGCAAATCAATCAAGTTGCAATAGGATGCTTGCAAGACATTAAATCGTGGATTTGGTACCCAAGTAGAATTGAAATTTGGACGTCAACCGACGGGGTAGATTTAAGTAAATATGGTGATTTTAAAAATAATTTTGATCGCAATAAATACGGCTCATTTACAGAAAAATTTGCAGTAAACAGGAAAGTAAAAGCGAAATATGTGAAGGTAAAACTTGAGTATCCAGGAGATTGCCCGCCATGGCATTTGGGTAAGGGAGGAAAAGCATGGGTATTTGTTGATGAAATTACAATAAAATAAAATGGAAGTACTAGATGGAGTTTTAAACGATAAAAATAAGGAAGGGAACACGGTATCTCTTATGTTTTTAGGCATTCTTGCTTATATGTCGATCACAAGCATTGTGTATCTTTTAACAATGATTACGAGAGACATAGCAATAATTTCAGGCTTAACTTATATACCAACATTTGTCATCAATTCTATACTATCAATAGTTTTAACCTATGCTACTATTGATTTTTGGTTCAAAAGTGCTAATAAATATCTTTCAAAAATAAAAACCACAATCATGTATACGCTTTATATTTACATTGCAGTTCAGGTTGTTCAGTTTATTTATGTCTTTATTATTTATAATATTTTACCAACTGTTCATTTTGAAAATTCTGTAAAATATAGTGAGTCGCGGCCTTATTCCACCCTTTTTGTTTTATTAGAAACCGTTGTAGATTATAGCTCAATAATTTTACTTTACGTTTTGTATAAAAAACATATCAAATCCGACAATTTATAAATATTTGTTAATGAGATAAACCCAATTAAGAGTTGGAAATTTTTAGTCAAAAAAAATCTGTTAACCTTAATACTGAAATTTGAGTGTTTTGTTAAACAGTGCAATTAGCTAAATTTAAGAAAAACTCATCAATTTTAAGTTGTTAACAGATTTTGTATGATGACAAATCAAATATAACACTTTTTGCAGCCTTGTTTGAATATTTTCGACGAAGGTAAATTAAGAAAACTCTACAAAAACACATAAATAAATTACAGACAGTCGATTATCTCTAAAATTCCATTAATTATTTTTTGTTAAATGCCTTGAATTTTTCGACGAATGCAAAATTGCAAGATTCACAATAGGGTCAGATATTACCGAATACCATTCACATTTTAATTTAAACTGGATAAAAACATGGAAGTAAAGAAAATCTGTTAACTATTTCTTGGGCATCAGAATAAATCGTTAAATAATACTCATCTCACATTTTTGTATGCATTTGCCAATCGATAGTTAACAGATTAGTATGTGACTTTGCAAATGTAAGCAGATATTATAGGTTCGGCTTGAAAAATGATGTAAACGGTTGTGTAACTTTTCTCACTTACAAATACAAAGTAAAGTAACTGAACGATTTAAATAAAACCTATTGTCTTATTATGCACGCATAATTGTTTTCAAAAATGATGAACGGCAAAATCAAAACATAAAAGGAATTAAAAAAAGACAAATGAAAGTTTTAATGATATCGTTGAGTATTTAATACAGCGCTTTTCAGTACTTAGCGTAATATGATGTTGTTTTACTAAAATATTGCATCAAAAAATGAAATGCTAATTATTATGTACCTTACATCAAAAATTAGAGATAAAACTAAGTAATGGAAATTTTAATACAAATAATGCTTGGCATAGTTGCCTTTATTCACTTATACATTATGTGGTTTGAGATGTTTGCATGGGAAACCAAAGGTAGAGCCATTTTTAAGAACTTTCCAAAGGATTTATTTACACCTACAAAAGCTATGGCTGCAAACCAAGGCTTATATAATGGTTTTTTAGCAGCAGGATTAGTTTGGACGTTTTTTATAGAAGATGTGTTGTGGCATAACTATATTGCATTATTTTTTTTAGCTTGCATTGCCATTGCAGGGTTATATGGTGCTATCACTGCTGACAAGAAAATTATTTTTGTGCAAACCTTACCTGCTTCAATCACTATTTTACTGATTTTAACAGCATAGTGTTATCTGCACTGTGCAAAAAGAAATAGATGATAAATCGGCGGTTAAAAGCACAGAATTTAACTTTTAATTTGGCTACGATTATATAGGACTCAATAAAGGAAAAAACTTATGCTTACCGTACTTGTTACCAAAATCTTCTTTCTGATAGCTGTAGTTGACCCATTGGGATCGGTTCCTGTGTTTTTAGAAGCAACAAAACAATTTGACAAAAAACATAAAAAAAAGGTTGCGATAAATGCCTCTATGATCGCATTTATGATATTATTTTTTTTTATACTAGTTGGTCAGCTTATTTTAGAAGGGATGCAGGTCACTTTATCTGCTTTTCAAATTTCAGGAGGAGTTATTCTGTTTCTTTTTGCCTTAACAATGATATTTGGAGAAGGTAAACCAACTAAGGAAAAAAACATGATAAATGATTACAAGCATGTCACTATTTTTCCTGTTGCAATTCCTAGCATTGCCTCACCTGGAGCAATTATGGCCGTGGTTTTATTAACCGACAATCATATTTATACCATTCAGGAACAAAGTATAACTACCATTATGGTTTTTGTAGTTGTCATGATTACCATGTTAATTTTGTTGGGGGCCACAGCCGTTCAAAAAAGAATTGGAGACTATGGAATAACTGTAATTAGTAAAATTATGGGACTTATTTTAGCTTCATATGCCGTGCAAAGTATATTAACTGGATTAAAGGAATTTTTTTCATAATTACCAATCTCGGTCGAAGGAAGCATCAATTAATTCATGACTATTTGTTGAAGTTTTTGCGTAGTTAAAACCTGCATACACACTATGAGCTCCTACTGCTCCTTTTTTATTAATTGCTAGAAATCCAACTTGCAAACCAGTTAAATTTTTGTGTTTACTAATAATTCGATTAACTGCTTCTTCACAAGCCTCTTGTGGTGTTTTTCCTTGTCTCATTAGCTCTACAACTGTGGCACTTCCTGCAATTCTAATTACAGCTTCGCCTAAACCAGTAGCACAGGCACCTCCAATTTCATTATCAATGAATAATCCCGCACCTATTAATGGTGAATCACCCACTCGACCCGGTAATTTATAAGCCCATCCACTTGTTGTGCATGACCCTGAAATATTTCCTTTTGAATCGATTGCCAGCATTCCTATGGTATCATGATTTTCAGAATTGATCTCAGGCTTTTTTAAATTTTCGGAAACCTTCCATTTTTCATATTCTGCTTTTGTTTCAGGTGTGAGCAAATTAACTTTTTTAAAACCATTTTCAATGGCAAAATCTAAAGCTCCTTGCCCAACTAACATGACATGTGGAGTTTCTTCCATCACTTTTCTGGCCACAGATATCGGGTGCTCTATATCTGTTAAATAAGCCACTGCTCCACATTCATTTTCATGATTCATAATGCAAGCGTCCAATGTCACTACTCCACTGCTATCTGGAAATCCTCCTAATCCCACACTCCTATTATCAACATCTGATTCTGTGACTCGAACCCCCGTTTCTACTGCATCTAATGCTGAGCCATTTTTGGCAAGCACATCCCAAGCCGCTTTATTAGCAGCCATACCATGATTCCACGTAGAGATGACAATGGGTACCTGTTCTGTATCTTTGATTGAATTGACTGCCTTTGGATCCCCATGGTCAGGCTCTGTTCCGTTTGCGCATTTAGCAAGTAAAAGACTCCCAGCTGCTAGCGTGCTTGTTTTTAAAAATTTTCGTCGACTCATAGTCACAAGTTAATTTAAAATTGCAAATCAAAAACAAATTAAAAAGAAAAAGTCCCGTTGGTTGAAACTAACGGGACTAATCGCGGGGATTAAGTTCTATGAGTGAGGCAAAAAGTAAAAAACGAATTAAAAAATAAAAAGCTAATTTTTAACACGGGGATTAAAAATAATGCCATTAATCTATACTATGCAGCCTATCGTCACGGACTAATCCACCCACTCCTATGATTGGCACAATGATAGGCATCATTTATTTGGCCCTTCTCAAGTTTTCGACGAATGCAATTTTTAGGGTCATCTAAAAATCGTTAATAAGCCTATTAAAATATTTAAAATCAACTAATTATTTGTTATTAAGTCGAATTGATAAATCAGTTAATTTTTCGACGAATGTATTTTTCTATTCTGTAGAAGCAGAAATTTCATATCTTTATTAAGCAGGTAAGCCAAAGTAATGAATGTGATTTTAGAAAGTGATAGACTTATAATTAGATCTTTAATGAGTGCTGACAAAGATTTGTTTTATGAAATGATGAGTGATCCTGAAGTCATGAATCCTATTCCACAAGCCCTATTTTCAAAAGACCAGAGCGATCAAAAGCTTGCTGAATTAATCGAAATAGAACCACAAGGTGAAAAGCTCATTTGGGCCATTATTGAACAAGGAAACAATGATTTGATAGGAATCTGCGGCTTTTTGATCAATACAGACGGAAACAGAGAGCTTGCCTATCGATTTAGGAGTAACTATTGGGGAAAAGGATACGGCACTGAAGTAGCGAAAGCATTGCTAGTGCATGGATTCAAAGAGCTAAACTATGGTATTATTGATGGAGACGCTTGGAAGGAGAATACTAAATCAGTTAAAATTTTGACGAAATTTATGACCAAAGTTGATGAATTTTGGAATGAGAATGACGGTTGTATTGACGTTCGCTATCGGGTTGAGAAAAATGAATATTTTAACCTTTAAATGATGATTATATAGTATTTAGATTAACTTTAGTATTCCTAATAATGTAATGAAAAACAAAATTGTATTTTTTGTTATTGCACTTTCTACGGTTCTGTCAATCATTTCATGTTCATGGCATAGGAATGAAATTGCTTATGTGACGACGACCTATATCCAGCAGCAACAAATCAGCAGCTCGGATAGTATCCAAATACATTCAATCAGTAAAAAAACGAAACATCAAGACCAGTACTCGTTTATAGAAAATAAATTCCAAAATCTTGAAACTGGCGAATTATCATACGAAAGACGTTCAACCACAAAATTCGAAGAAATTTCGACTTCTGTTAAATCATATCCAATTGACCCTACCTTTTATTTTGAAACAGTTAAAAATAACAATGTAAATAGCTCTAGTATGCGGTTTAAATACCAAACACTAAAAGATACATTAAGCAGAAAGTATAACATCAATTCTATTGGAATTTACAAATCTGATAGTGTACTAAATGACAGTGCAATATTAGAAGTGACATATGATTCCAAAATAGGTTTTGAAAACAAAAGATATTTTAACCTGGACTCCAATACAATTTCACATTATTCAGCATGGATTCAAAAAGCCGTAAATTCTGATCAACCAATACCTTTTCCGACAAGTATCATTAGCAGCTACAAATTAACCTTTGCAAAAAGCACAAGTTTTGAGACCGAATATTTGAATTCTGACAGCACTCATTCTAATACTTTAAAGATTGACAGTTTGTACATAAACGAACAATTGAAAGTAAATTCGAAAGTTATTTCAACACAAAAACGTGAAAAATTAGATTCTATTCCAAATGCATATTACAGTCTTTTTAAAACTGATTATACCTTTAGAGAAACAATTTCGAAAGGATCTGCTGTACCGCCTATGTACTTGAAAGAGTATAGAATCAATCCTGTAAATTCTGATACAATATTCAGGAGAATGATTACATCTAACAAATGGGACGACGGGAGAAGATTCAAAGTTACTGTTAATGGTTACATCAGTGATTTTGGTTACTACAATCAAAATGCAATTGAAAATAAAATCAATAGCAGAGAAATCCTATTTTATTGTGACTTAAATAACAAACTTAAAGCTTATGACATTATTAGCATTTCTGTTGAAGGTGATACCTTTAATTACTCTGAAGAGCTGACGACTTATGGAACTTGGAAAGTAACAAGTAACTTAAAAAATGGAAAACCTTATTATTTTGGAAGACCTGACTATTTGCAATTAACACCATTTAATAAAAGTTATATCATGCCAATGCGTAGAAACTTTTATGTTGGATCACCCTGGTTTAAGAAAGAGCTAATAGTTAGAGAGAAAAACTATTCGAAAAAAGAGCTTCGAAAAATAGAAAAAAAAGAAAAAAGAAGCTACAAAAACAGAGGCAGAACGTATAGATTCTGCATGAGAGTTTTTGGTAGGACTTTTTTTTGCATACCGCACTTCAACTCACGAAACGGTAAAGTAATCAACTATGAGAAAAAATCTAGAAAGGCATCAAAACCTGACTATTACAAAAAAGAAACTAAACGCTTAGAGAGAAATAGGAAAAATGGCTACGAAAAACGCATTAAAACTTTTTCATACAATAACGACTACTATATCTACGAAATCTATTACAAAAACATAGGAGTAGGAAACAAACTAGAACCACTAACTAATTAATTTGCAATAATTAAAGACTAATCAATAATTCTAATATACTTATTCTCAATTCGGCTTAATTCCTTTAAACTATCCATTTCAAACAATGCAGGAATTTCGTGCAGTCGTGTCCCCACAGCCACCTCGTAATTAACATAGTCTTGAAAAACAGAACCTCCAACTTTCGTTTGTTTTATTGCTTCTCGAAAACGAATACCTCCGCCATTCGTTTCATATTGATAAGCGAAATAATCAATCAAATGAGTCTTTGAATTAAACCAATAATAGAATACATCTTGATGGTCTTCGCCCCCACCTTTTTCTTTAAATTCTACTTTAACACCATTGTAAGTATTAGATTTAATGATTTGTTGTCCCATATCATAAGAAATCACAGATTCATCTGTCAATTTATAAGGCAGTGTCGCAAAATAAATCACAGAATTTACAGAGGAAGCATATTTCGACTGATCTGAATCCGTTAAAGACTCTCTTTCGCCATTTATTTCTCTGTAGAAATTATCGCCTTGGTAAAAATCTTTTATATATCTCCAGTCAGCAGAATCAGACCTTGTAAACATAGAATTTTTAAAGTCGAATGTATATTTTTTATTTCTAAATATAAATTCAAAACCCAAGCTATCAAACGCTGCAACACCATGTGCAATTTGAGCAAGTGCAATAATGCTATCCGCTTCACTTTCATATAAATGCTTATCACCCTCATTTTGGCCATTATTGTTGGAAGATTGGCAGGATAGTACAGTGCTGAATACAATTATTGAAAACAATATGAATAAGCGACTATTCATTTTACATAAAGTTTATTTAATGATAGGAATTAATGCCCTTAACTTTGGCATTCTCAGCCATAAAATCAGCCAAATTATTATGCCAAATATCATTGGAAATAAGGTTTGTCCTACAGGGTCAGAATGAATGATGTGAGTGGCAACTGCTCCGCCTAGCCAACCTGTGAGCAAAATAGCGCCTAGAATACAAGTTTTAGGTATGGCATAAAAAATAACAGCTACTAATAATATTATCCCTAAAAATACAACAGAGTCTTCGGAATAGCCCATTTCAACAGCCATATCGGTCGCCGACTTTACTTTTAGCATATTATTGAAAGCGCCAAATGTAAAAGCTACTACAATTAATGCTTGCAAAATATAAGAAGCCCAAATCGCTCCTTTTGGTAATGTTTTTTCTTCAGTCATACTTTAATCAATTTGATTGTCACAATTTAAGTAATAATTTTTAATACTTTCAACTATTGCTGCAATAAGTCCTCTCACTAAAACCGCTCTTATGGCTATACAATATCTCAAGACAGAGCCTATCTCTATTCTACATTTTTCACCGCTCTTTTCACCAAGAAAATAACGCCCCGCTTGTAGCCAGCGTTTGGGTAAAAATAGGTATTTATGCTGTTGGCGCGTATCGCTGATATTTATTTGTTAGCATTCGTTTTTACAATTATTGTTCAAATACAGGATAAAAAAAGCAGCTTGAGTTTTCACCCAAACTGCTTTCTTTCATTTATTTCAACCCTCAATCTACTGAAGTATTCGGTTTTTGCGTTTATCAATTGTTAATTTGAATACTACAGTTTTCTTTGCTAGTTATCAGATTTAAAAAATGGTGCTATTCCGAAGAATATCATAGCCGGGAAAAAGTGCATTGGAATGACTAGTCCAGGAAATAATTCTGGGAAATCTACTTCTAACGGAAGCGTCATCATAATAGGGCCAAGAATGCTCAGAAACGAAAGAATCATTATGAGTAAGTTCAGAACTCCTTTAAGATTAGGCTTTTTTAATTTATCAAGTGAGACGTAACCTAAAGTCATTAAGAGACACCCAATTAAAGATGATCCAATAATTGCACCGATACTGATGACTAGGCTAAAGTCAACAAAGTTTAGATCTTGGTATAGTTTAAGATAAACTATGCCCGCTATTGCAGAAAGAATGCCTGCAACTATTCCATGAATAAAATTTGCTTTCATAGTCTGAGTTATTTAGTTACTGGTACTGTTACCATTAGTTTAATTTCATCAGATACCTTTTTAGACATTCCTTTCATGGTTCCAACTTTAAAATCTAAACGCTTTACAGCAAAGCTTGACTTAAACATGTTGTTTTCGAAGGTAAAAGGAATGGTCATTTCTTTTTTTACACCATGAATTTCCATAATACCTGTAGCAGAATATCCCGCTGAAGTCTTTGCAAATTTTTGCGACATGAATGAAATTGTAGGAAATTGTTCTGCGTCAAACCACTTTGCGCTTACGGCATGCTTGTTTTTTGTTCCATTACCTGTATTAATTGAACTTACTGGTATTGAAAAAGACACTTTTGAACTTGCTAAGTTACTTTCGTTAAAATTGATATCACCTTTGAGTTCTTTAAAAATTCCTTCTACTTCAGTTCCAGAAAATTTAATAGAATGCTCATTTGAAATTTCCCAGTTCATAGATTGACTTACGGTAAATGCAGAAAGAGAAATTAATAATACTGTTACTGCTAAAAAGTTAATTGTTTTCATAATTTTTGTTTTTTGTTTTTGTTTTATTTTGTTTTAACAAATATCAGGGTATTGTAATGGATAAAAATTAAGGTAGCTTAAGAAATGCTTTTTTTCCTTATTTTATTTTGACTTATGCGATTTTACAATTGAATGAAATATCAACATTTTTTGAAGCTACAAAACCAGGTATTTTACCAATTTTGTAGGTCGTTCTGTCTAAGCTTAGGTTTCCAGAAACAATCCCTTCATTATATTGAAATGGAAATTCTATATTATTTGTAGTCCCAGCAATAGTAAGTTTACCATTAGCCCAAAGTTGGTTGTTTTTTTCTGAGATTTCATCACTAGTAAATGACATTTCTGGATATTCACTTACATTGAAAAAATCCTTTTGTTGTAAATGCTCATTTCTTTTAGCATTTTTTGTGTCTAACTTTGCTAACGGAATGTTAATACTAACAGAAGACGCTGACATGTCATTTTGGTTTAACTCAATGTTTCCCTTAATTTCTGGAAGTGTGCCTTTCACCTTCAAGAAAAATAGCTTCACGATTGTGAACTCTATGTTTGAGTTTGTTTGATCAATTTTCATAATTTTTGTTTTTAAATTGTTATAGTTTGAATTCAGTCGATTTATTTTTAAACTGATTTCTTAGTTATTTCTTACTAATTTTATTGCCTGTTCTGGGCAAATTTGAACACAGATTCCGCAAGCGTGACATAAGCTTTCATCTGTCACGTAAGCCTTATGCTTTTTAAAGAATGTTTTAAGTTTTCCTTTTAAGTTTAGTTCTTTTTTGTCTTGTTCTGAAATTGGTTTCATTTCCAATACGTCATAAGGACAAACGGGAACACAAACTGCTTTTCCGCCGCAATTGTTGAGATTAATTGCTGGTTTTAATTTGCCAGAAATTTCATCACAGTTTTCAATCATTGGTTCTGAGTTATTTGATCTAGACACTTGTCATAAAAATTTTATTTCCAGAAGGATCTGTTAACCAATAACCGCCATCTTTTTGTTTCGCATTCGCTACATTTGCCATACCTTGTTTCAAGGTTTCATCAGATTTAAAAATAATGTGGAAATGTCTCATACCTGCGTTTTCTTTTGGTGCCAAAGGTCGATTTATTCCATGCCACGAATTCATGGCAATTCTGTGCTTGTAATCACCACCGGCTCCAACGTCGGCGTACATGTATTCTGGCATATAATTGAATTTTGAAAAGCCGATTTTTTTATAGAACTCATTTGATGCGTCTACATTGTTAGCATATAAATGAAAATGCCCAATTTTTGTATCATCTGAAATTACTTTAAAGATGTTTGTATCCTTGAGATGCTGTATTGACTCATTCAAGTCAAGTCTGGCAGATGCTGGTCGAATTACTCCATCTGTCCCTTCCATGGCAATTCCTCTTTCGGTAATTACGCGCTTAAATCGTTCTGGAGTTTCAAGAGTAAATTCAACATTGATCCCATCTGGGTCGTCCAAATAAATAGATTTAGACATGGTATGATCGACAGGAGAATATGGGTATTTATTTTCATTGAGTCGGTTAATCATGCTAGCAAATTCCGACTCGTTTGGTGCATGAATGGCAAAATGGTACAATCCGCTATATGTTTTTTGAAAGGGCTTCTTAGCAGACTCATGTACAACAATTAACGTCTCTTTTTCAGTTCCAAATTCGGCTAATTTTGATTCTAATTTTCGCAGCCTCATCCCTACAATAGTGGTCCAAAAGTCGATTGACTTAACAAGGTTAGTGTTGTTTAAATGAACGGCTCCAAAAGTCGCAATTTCCTTTGAGTTATTCGTTTCAATATTGTTGTTTTGTGCCAATGCCCCGGCGAGTGAAGAAAATCCGTCCATACTTAATAGTGCTGTTGTGCCAAGAATATTGACAATAAATTGTTTTCGTTTCATAAGTCATTCTTAAAAGATTTAACTTGAAACAAAATTGGAGATAAATTGGCGGGGAAAAATTAAGGTACCTTAAGAAAAGTAAAATTCATTTACTTTTTAACTAGTTTACGTCTTATTTCACTTAAGTATTCAGGAGTTACTCCTATATATGAGGCAATTTGTTTGAGCTTGAGTCTTTGAACTAGAGTGGGGTACGTCTCTGTGAAGTCGAGGTATCGTTGCTCTGCAGTTGAACTTAATAAACTAAGAACGCGTTTATTTGAAGCGATTAAATTGTTTCTATATTTAATAGACATCTCAATGACTTGCTCTTTTTCAAGTTGTTCCAAATCTTCATATTCAGACCTAGAAATTAAAGTTACTTCAGAATCTTCAATTGCTTCAATATATATTTCTGAAGGAACGTCAAAAGTAAAACTATTAAGGTCTCCAATCATCCAGTTTTCCGGAGCAAATTGGATAATATGTTCCTTACCTTCATGATCTAAAATATAACTTTTTAAACAACCAAACTTAACGAAATACCCATGATTTACAATTTTTCCTGGGCTTGAAAGCAAGGCTCCTTTTGTTACTATTTGGGTGTTGGAATGATTAAGGTTTTTCATCTTTTAATATGAATGCTAACGTTTGTGCATGTTTTCGTTGCTATCCCGCAGGGCAGTTATGCAATATGCAATTTGTTATATGCTTTTTTCTTTTTCAATATACTAACATTTAACTTTCTACACCTATTTTACTGTCTTTTTTCTTTCAGCTTTCGTTCATTTTGCCTTGACGCAAAACGAACCAAAAACTCAAGACCCGCATAAACAAATGATTTCAACCTGCGCAAAACAAAAGTGCGGCCGACGGATTTCCTGGCTATCGCTGGCGGAACTAGCCGGTCTTACTAATGTTTTCACTTGACTTCAAACATTTCTTTCTGAAGGGTCAACACCAACTTAAACCGAAACTTTCTACACACAATTCAAGCAAACTTGTCAGTCGCCCTGCACCAAATTGGTTTTCTTAAACCGTGGGTGCAGTCCGCCGACTTAATACCGCTAACATTTTGCATTTTAAAATACTGTGGTTTGCCTTGGGTGCTGTCCGCTTTGAACTTTGGGTTACTGTGGTTTTTTCACCACTTTTCACGTGCTATTTTTTTCCGATAAGTGGTTGTGCTATTGCATTATAACAACCGGGTATAAACACCTTGGTGAACTTTATTCACCTTATGTTATTTTGCTGGTTTTGATTCAAATATAAGAAATTGAATGAGTTTGCACTCTTATTTTTATTCATAGTTGTAGCAATTTGATTCATAACCATATTAAGCTGGGCGCAGCAATGTTAAGGGCTTGCTTAAAGGTAAGCAATCACTCTCTGTGGCAAAATATTATCCGTGGTTTTTAGTATTTATGTGATGAAAGAAAAATGATGACCAAAAAAAATCCACTGGTTAATAACCAATGGATTTTAGAAATTGTATTTTTTTTTGTGTGATGGATGTAATTAAATACCATCCGTTCTTTGGTCGCTTACTAAGTTTGATAAGCAGCGCAGCTTCAACAGAAGAATGTTAGGACCAAAAAATCAATTAGACATGAATAGCTCTATTTGAAGTAGCGGCTAGTGCGGCTTCTTTTGTAGCTTCAGTATACGTTGGATGTGGATGAGAAATTCGGGCCATATCTTCTGCAGAAGCTCTAAATTCCATTGCTGTTACTGCTTCCATTATCATGTCAGCCGCTCTAGCACCTATCATATGAACCCCTAGCACTTCATCAGTCTCAGCATCAGCTAAAACCTTAACAAAGCCCATAATATCCATACTTGCTCTTGCTCTACCCAATGCTTTCATTGGAAAACTACCGGCCTTATATGCAATCCCTGCTGCTTTTAATTCCTCTTCAGTTTGTCCAACAGCTGCCACTTCAGGCCAAGTATAAACAACACCTGGAATTAGATTGTAATTAATATGTGGTTTTTCACCATTCATGTGCTCCGCAACATACATTCCTTCTTCTTCAGCTTTGTGAGCTAACATAGCACCCTTCACTACATCACCAATAGCGTAAATGTTTGGAACATTTGTTTGTAAATGACCATTAGTTTCAACCATGCCACGTTCCGCCATTTTTACACCTGCATTTTCTAAGCCTAGCCCTTCGGTATATGGTTTTCTACCAACAGACACTAAACAATAGTCTCCTTCAAACACAACTTCTTCATCTTTTTTATTTAAAGCAGTTACCTTTACTCCTTTTCCAGTATTCTCAACCTTTTGAACTTTTGTTTTTAAGTTAAATTTGAAACCTTCCTTCTTTAATACTTTAGTTAACTCCTTTCCTAAAGCACGGTCCATAGTTGGAATGATAGAGTCTGCAAATTCTAACACTTCGACTTCAGTTCCTAAACGTGCGTAAACGCTTCCTAGTTCCAAACCAATAACTCCACCACCAATCACAATCATACGCTTAGGAATCTCTTTCAATTCTAAAGCTTCAGTTGATGTAATGATACGGTCTTTATCCGGTACCATTCCTGGAAAATAGTTTGGCTTAGATCCAGTAGCAATAATTGTTTTTGCTGCTTCTAACACTGTTTCTGAACCATCTTTTGCAGTTACTTTAACGTGTGTAGCATCTTTAAATGAACCAATTCCTTGGTGAACATCAATTTTGTTTTTGTCCATTAAATAATTGATACCACCGCTTGTTTGTGCTACAACTTCGGCCTTACGCGCAATCATTTGCTTTAAGTTGGCTTTCAAATTATCTAATTCCACTCCATGCTTAGCAAAAGTATGGGCAGCATTAAAATAGTGTTCTGAAGAATCTAGCAGAGCCTTAGACGGAATGCAACCCACATTCAAACATGTTCCACCTAAAGTATCATACTTTTCGATAATGGCTGTTTTCATTCCTAACTGTGCACAACGAATAGCTGCTACATATCCACCAGGACCCGATCCAATTACTACAACATCATATTTCATATTTTCTTTTTTAATTTTTAGTAGTTAGTACCTAGTATTGAGTAGTTAGTATCGCGTGGTTAGTGGTTAGTACTTGCCACCACCACCCTCTTTACTTTATACTCTGTACTTTCTTACTTTAATTCTGCAATTTTAGTTTCTAATATTTTTATTTTTTCTGACGCATCACGCTCCTTATTCTTTTCGTTTGCAACAACTTGCTCAGGCGCACCAGAAACAAAACGTTCGTTACTTAATTTCTTTTGAACCGATTTCAAAAACCCTTTGGTGTATTCTAGTTCAGCAGTTAACTTTTCTACTTCTGCTTCAACATCAATTTCATCTCCAAA
>JBGCGA010000071.1:0-24078 GCA_045110285.1 Crocinitomicaceae bacterium
GTGATTTCTAAAACCTTAAAGCACTACGAAGATTTATTAACTGACTATGGCTTTTTAAGGTCTCATAAATCTCATTTGGTCAATCTAAGTCATATTGTAAAGTACAAAAAAGGTAAAACCGGCGAGCTATATTTAACTGAAGACCACAAGGCTTTGGTGTCCACTAATTCCAAAAAATCCCTAATGGCTTATTTTAAAGGTTAATTTAGAAATAGTCCCCTCTCCGAGAGGGGATTTAGGGGTGTGTCTTTCACCCCAACCGTACTTTTCTGAACCAATACCCAATAAACACACTTCCAATTACGGTTGGTGCTAACCAACCGTATACACCTGGAATAATTTGATTTACCACAATAAAAGCGGTGACAGCTGAAATATAACCACCCATTATTTTTCCAATGTGGAGCTTCAGCCAGCCCTTTTTTAGCTTGTCTTTGTTTCTGAATAATCTTAAATCTTGCACTGCTAGACTTATTCCAATAATTCCAAAAACGCCTAGTACAATGTTAAATTTCTGGGTTAAAGCCACAGGTAAAATAATCATCATAATTCCTGTTAGTGCCATTATCCAAGCAATAATGGTATCAATTCTTATATTTACTAGCTTTTTCTTAAATCGTAAAGCACGGTAGCCTGTAAATGCCAGGTAAGTACTAAAAATGCCAATGGCAAACAAAAATGGATTTTCGTGGTTGGGTAGCACGGCAATTAACAGAGCGGTTGTACCAGATGTAATCATTGTAAAAACAAATAGTTTACCCGATTTTTTATGAAGGTTTTTACCTTTATACGCAATCATAGAAATTAAACCTGTTAAGAGGGCAATTCCACCAAAAGTAGCGTGTAGAACAATTAAGATTTTTATAAATGATTCCAAAGTGTTTATTTTTATCATTCTAAAAGTAAACATCAAAAAGGGCTAAAACTATTTTTTTATTCTCGACTGTTGAATTGGTATGACGAAATGTAATAAAAGCAAAAAGCCTTGACATTTATCGCCAGGGCTTTTAAATTGATTCAAAATTGGTTTAGTTTTCTACAATTTCCTCAATTACTTTTTCTTTTGTAGGAATAATATAATTTTCAGTTTTACTTAACTGTTGTTGCATGTTAAAGTACCTCCAAGTACCAATTCGCTCACCTTTTTTGTTGTATTGTCCCACCATTTTTATAATTGAACGTTGTTCTATTTCTCTTGGTGGATTTCTTCTATATCCCCTGCTTCCATAGCTGTAATTCAATTCATAAAATAACGGATAAAGCTGCAACTGATAGTCTAATTTTAGATGCAAGTAGGCCTCATCTGCATAGCCTTCAAAATGCGTTACATTATTGTTCTCGTATGCTATTTGAATTGAATCATAGGTTTCATTTACTTTTTGATCTTTTAATCTGTATAAAATGGAATGCATTTCACTAGCTAAAAATGGATATTGATTATAAACCAGAATTTGAAATTTATTGGTCGATTCTGCTGTTTTCATGGCGTTAAAATCTTTATAGTAAACCCAATTTCCCTCTTTTTTATATTCAACTAGTGGTGGTGCATTATAAAGTCCAGTCCCACTTTCAGGATTCATATAAACTTCACTATTTCCTCCTCTTAAATTACTTGTTTTTTGTAATTCTCTTGATGTAATAGCTGCGGTATTAAGCGCTGTTAATTCAATATTTTGAAACCAAAGTAAGTTCCCCGGATTATGAATTCTTTCATTTCCAGAACCTATAATGGATCCTCCCATTGTATACACTTCAGTAAACACAATATTTGAATCGATAGGTGTTCTCACAAATTTCAACGCGCGGTGTAAATCATAGTTCGTTTTTGTAACGGCATTTCCATTTTTGAATAATATCTCCTCAATTATTTCACCCCTTTTATTGAATCTCTTTCTTACGCCATTCAATTTATGATCTCTCCAATTTTCAGTTCTGCAAAGCTTATCGGTGCCTTGGTAGTATTCTTTCCACTGTCCAGTTCTTTTTCCTTTGTTAAAAAATCCAACAATCCATGGAAGTGTTTCTGAATAATTCTGTTCCCACCGGCCATGTAAAATACCGTTTTGCCCTTCTCCTTTACACCATACCTTGCGCTTAGCTGTTTTGTCGGCCTTATTTCTGTCAAAAAATCGCGTCACAAATTCTGGCTTCTGCGGAATTTCATATTTGTTGGGGTCATGAGCATTAAATATAGGATAGTAATCGTAGGCCCCTTGAATTAATTTTAGCTCTTCGACAGTTAATCCAGATGATTTTTGCCATTCTAGCAGAGCAGGATCCTTAATTTCCTTTACCCAAGCATAGTTATTGGTTTTGGCAATACGTTTCGCCAAAGCATCATGCCCTGTTTTTTCTAATAAGTGGCCAACCGCACAGTGGGTATTATATTCATCTATAAAAACCGGAATTCGATCTTCCCTATAATTATTGACCGGAAACTGTCCAACTTTGCTATAGTTTTCCAACAGGTTAATTAACCGAACCCGATTCATTTTTTGTTTAAAACTTAAGAATGTGGTTGGATTAGATTTTAAGATAGGAATGACATGTTCTAAGTGAGTTTGAATATATTCAGCATCAGAGTTAAATTGAAAAGATTCTGAAGTAGGAATTTGATGACTATGATGTTTCCAATTGGGGTTAAAGTTGAATAATTGCTGCTTAAAACTGTCAGCTGCCAGCAACTGTAACGAAAAACTGACAAGCAATAATGTGGTATACTTTTTCATAATAATTAATTTTAATGATACACAAAGTTGACTTGTTTTCAGCGCATAAAAAAGAATGAATGAGGCTGCTTGGAGTTTGAATGAGGGAATGAGATATTTCTTTGAGGATTTTTTTAATTTATAATAGTTACCTTTTCAACTTGCGTACATCTATAGGAAAGAAGCTAACATGAATACATCAAAAATTTCAGACTTATTGAGTGATGGAAAGGTAAATAAAGCCTTTACCAAACTCTATGGGTTGTTTCCTAAAGCTGAAAAATACATTTTACAAAACTCAGGTTCAAAAGCTGAAGCTTTGGATATTTTTCAAGAAGCACTAATTATTCTTCATCAAAAACATAAAATTGACAAGTCAGTTAAAATTGAAGGATTTGTAATGAATACTTGTCGTTTTTTGTGGCAAAATGAATTACGAAAAAAGAAAATCCGAATAGGTGATTCAGAACCATTGGACTATTTAGTGGAGGATGATGAATTGGAAGCAGTTTTGGAAAAGGAAAACACCTTTCAATCCTTAGATAAAATACTATTAAAAGTAAGTGCAAAATGTCGTGAAATTTTTAAACTCTTCTATTACCAGTCGTTAAGCATGACTGAAGTGGCCAAAAAAATTGGTTTTAAATCTGTTGAATCTGCTAAAGTGCAAAAATACAAATGTATGGAGCACGCCAGAAATTTGGCCATTCAAGAACAATCGAATTTAAAACACTAAGCCATGAGAAAAGAATTAATAGAAATAGAACGCATTGAAAATTATTTGATGGATGCCATGAGTTCAGAAGAAAGGACCGAATTTGAAATGGAAATAAAATCTGACAAAACGCTTCAAAATAAAGTTGATGCCCAACAGCAAATTATGATTGCTGTTGAAAAAATGGCAGTGAAAAGATCGGTCAAGGAATCTTACGGGTCTTATAAAATGAAAGCCATGTTAACCAAAGTATTATTGGTAATTGTAGGTTTGGCCATAGCAGGATTTATAGCACTTCAGTTTTTGGATAATGGTGAGGAAGGATATGAAGCGGTAGGAGAAATTGAACTCATAGATTCACTTTCAAGCCAAGCCAATTTAGCCTTAGATGAAAATACATATCTAATAAAAACCAATCAAGACACAGTGATTGAAAACCAAGATGGGGTGATTATTTACATTCCTGCCAATTCCTTTGATACAAATTTGGATGAGGTAGAGCTAAAAGTACAAAGCGCCATCAATGGTTCAGATATTATGCTAGCAGGCTTGAGCACCATGTCGGATACTAACCAGTTAGAAACAGGCGGTATGTTTTACATTGATGCCCTGGCAGATGGCCAACGAGTGAACTTAGTAAAAGATGTTACTGTAAATGTGCCAACCAATCAAAAAGTGGATGGTATGCAGCATTACCAAGGTGAAAAAACAGCAAGCGGCAACATTAATTGGGTTGATCCAAAACCATTGCCAAAAAACCTAATGCCAGTTGATATTTTAACACTCGATTTTTATCCGCCGAGTTATGAAAAGACACTATATGATTGGAGTTATTCTGGTAAACAGTTTACAGATAGTTTGTATTATTCTTTTGGGTTTAGGAACAAGGTGGAGTATGGATTGTTCCCACTAGCTTCTCAAGCTGATACTACTCTTGCTAGTTTTAATGATGGTGAATCAGAGGTAGATTTGAGCTTAGACAATAGCAAAGATGAATGGCGTCCTAACTATGATGATACGGAATACGAAGAAATCGGTATCAACCCAACATCTATCAAATCCATTTGGCTCCGTAAATTCAACAATACCATATTAGCCACTAAAGAATTTGAAGAGCGGATGTCATTTATTCATGAATCATGTAACCAAGCAGTCCTAGATTTATACATCAATAATTTGAGTTTAAGATTGTCTGAAATAGATTCAATGGTAATGAAATTAGTGAGCGGAAATTTAAAAGATAAGTTTGGTGAATTTGCCAGCAGAGGTGATGGAAAGGTGAAAATGGATGAGAATGCATGCACTAAACTAAATGAGTTTTACGGGCAAAAACTAAGAATGGAAACTAAAGCCATTCAAAAAACCAAAGAAGAATTCTGGAAAAAACAAGCAGAGTTAGATGCTGAAAATCAACGAAAAAAAGGAGAAAGCATCCAAAGAGATCTCAAAAATCAAGGAGATGTGTTTATAAAAGAGGTTAAGAAAAACTTATGCAAGGTATACGAAGAATTAGACTATCCCCACGATTGTAATAATCCACCACCAGCAATTGCGGCAGCCTATTATACAGTACCGGTTCGTAATTTAGGATGGCATAATATAGACAGACAAGTAAAGGTTGCAACTGCTAATAGAAGCACAACAACCATTAACTATAAAGGCAAATCGTCGACATTAAGATACGAAAAATGGGTTGGAGAATTAGTGGATTATAATAATTACGAACGCGTATACGTATACAATTTACCGAATACTTTTAATAGTTATGTGAGAATTAATTCTGCAGGCCAAGGAAGGTACGATTATAATTTGAACTCAGATATTGATTATGAGACGTTGGTTTTGGCTTGGAAAGATGACCAATTTTACTACAATCAAACTGACACTAAAAGCGGTACTGAAAAAATTAATTTAAAGCCAATTTCTAAAGCTAGTTTCAAATCGAAACTTAGCAAAAGAAATGCCTCAGTGTCCTCATTTGAAAAAGAATTAGAATACATTCAATTTGAACAAAAGGATAGTAAACGAATGAAAAGAAATGCCAATCGTAGAGAATTACGACGTAAAATTGAACCCGTTATTTTTCCATGTCGACCAATTGCGGAAGATGATTTAAGAGTTACTGAAATATCACCAATAAACGAATAAAAGGCAATTAGATAGGAAATTTGACCTCATTAATATTTTAATAGAATGAAACAAAAAACAGCATTAATTACGGGCGCCAATTCTGGAATAGGAAAGCAAGCGGCTATTCAGTTAGCCCAAAAAGGTTTTCATGTTTTGATTGGATCTAGAAGTCGTGAAAGAGGGGAAAAGGCGGTTTTGGACATAAAAGAACAATCAAAATCGGACTCTGTTGAAATGGTTGAGTTGGATTTGTCGTCCAAGCAATCTATTATTGATGCTTCGGCAATGGTAAGCAAAAAGCTCACTTGTTTGGATGTTTTAATTCATAATGCTGCAGATTTCGATATTTCCCGTAAAAAACCAAAACAATCGGTTGATGGCATTGAAACCATTTGGGCTACTAACCATATTGGTCCTATTCTTTTAACTGATTCATTGTTGGATCTGATGAAAAGTAGTGATCAGGGCAGAATTATCACCATTGCATCACAAGGCTTGGTTATGCATCCACGCTTAATAGTCGATATAGTCGACCCTGAGTTTAAAAATAGAAAGTTTAGTGTACCAAAAGCCTATTATCAGTCGAAATTAGCGCAGGTAATGTATACGTATTGGTTAGCTAACGAACTAAAAGAAACCAAAATTACTGTCAATTGTATTCGAGTGACTAATGTAAAAATAGATACCAGTAAATATCCTGACATTTCCGGTTTTATGAAGTTTCTGTATTCAATCAAAAGTAAATTCTCAATTTCTCCTGCTGAAATGGCAATAACGTATACTTATTTGGCTACTGATAAATCATTGGTAAATACCACTGGAAAATATTTTAATGAAAAGAATCAAATGGTCAATTCTTCAAAATATAGTCAAGACAAAGACCATATTGAGGCTGTTATGAATTTTTCCTATCAATATTTGAAATAGAAAAACTGCTATTCTTCCTCATCTAAGGTTTCCAGTATTTTCTCCAAGGCTAATAAGTGTTTTCCATACATCAGTTTGGTCCAGCCAATAGTCATGTAATAGAATATTGCTGCCAAAACCAGATACCCTAAAATAAGCAGGATTAACTCAGTTGAAGAAATATTTAAAAACAACCATTTTTCAAAGATATCTGGGTTATACAATTCTCCGTTTGCATTGCCGGTTAAAAGTGCAAACACAGTGGCAGGAAGCAATAATGTGCTTGCTAACACAAAAGATTTGTAGACTTGCAGTGTCATTTTTGACTTATACATAAATAATTGAATAGCCCCTCTTGTACTCTTTGTCATGGGATCAACTTCCTTCAAAAACAAACTTAATCGAACGGTGTACACCATAATCATAACGCAGGTAATGAACATAAAAATAAGGTAAATTGCCTCTGGTTTATCATCTAATTTGATAAATGTAAATGGGGCCGCTAAAAAAATGATAACACCAATTAATTGCGTTATTATTTCTGATCGCATATTGCTTCTGATCGCTGAAACTGGATTGTTTTTACCCTTTCCTAAGTCAACTTTTAATTCTGTTTTCGAATCAACCTTTGCATCTGCATCCAGTGCTTCTTTTAAATTGTCAAAATTCATAACCTTGTGTTTTAATAATTGTTTTTAATTTGTCTTTGGTCCGCTTTAGTTTTACACGTGTATTTACCAACGACAATCCTAAGTTTTTGGAAATTTCTTTCTGAGAATAACCTTCAATGCTATATAAAATTAAAGCCTTTTCTATTTTATTTAAAGTTCGAACTGCTTTGTAAAAATGTTCCAATTGTTCATTTTTTACCATGTCAATCTCTTCAGGTTTTTCATGCTCTTTTTCAGTAAGTAGTTCTGAAGATGGTGTTTTCTTTTTCTGCTTAAAAAATGTAATCGCTGTATTTACAGCCACTCGGTACATCCAGGTTGAAAACTCGCTATTTCCTTTAAATTTAGGATACGATTTCCACAATTGGAACAGAATTTCTTGCTTCATATCCTCCTGATCAGCTTTTGTATCCATGTAAATTTTGGATACTTTCACAAGAATACCTTGGTGAGGTTTTATCAGTGCAATAAATTCTGTTTGCTCAATCACTTATTTTGTAAAACTAATTGGTTCAATTTTGTTAGTATTCAATTTTACTAAAATGTTACAAATAGTAATCAGCAATTTTATTTTGCATCAACTTTGTTGATAAGACACCAATCTTGATGTTTAGCATTAAATCATTGTATTTCAACAATTAAACAATCATATACGGCTTCAGGTTTTGGAATAATTTTCTTGCTATTGGCAACTGTGCAATTTTTTAAGCCGTTTAACACTTGTAATAAGCCCTTAATTCACAAATATTTCCGACCTATGAAAAGTTTATACATAATACTACTGCTGGTTTTTGCAAGTTTCTCTGCCACAGCTCAATTTGTTACAATTCCCGATACAGCGTTTGTCACATTTTTGCAGAGCAATTACCCTGCTTGTATGAGCGGAAATCAAATGGATACAACGTGTAGCGATATTGTAAATGCTACATATGTATATTGTTCCAATAAAGGAATAGTAGATTTAGAAGGAATCCAATATTTTGACAATATGGAGCAGCTTACTGCTAATTCAAATGATATTGTGGCACTTCCTGTTTTCCCCCAAAGCACGCTTGAAAGAATTTCTGTTTACGACAATGAATTGATAACTATTGGAGCTGGAATATTACCGTCAAATTTATTAAATTTAAATATTGGACAAAATAGTACTTTAACCTCAATGGCAGCTTTACCATTATCACTTACAAGTTTTAGTGCTCAAAATTGTCCAAATCTAACTTTACCTAACCTTCATTCAGGATTAATATTTATTAGTTTAGCAGCAAATGGTTTAAGTACAGTTCCAGCACTACCAAACACGGTTCAAGAACTTCATATTGGTGCAAATTTTTTTGGAAGTATTTCAGGCTCATCATTGCCTAATAGTATTACAACACTTGGAATAGGAAATTGCAACTTATCGGTTTTACCCACATTGCCACCTGATTTAGAAGTTTTGCTTTGTAATTACAATAATATATCATCCATCAGTACTTTACCCGCATCTGTTACTCAACTATATGCAAATGATAATGACCTATTGACTTCTGTAACAAATTTACCAGATTCAATGACTACAATTAGGTTAGAGGATTGTGCGATTACATTTATCGACAGTTTGCCAACGTATTGCGCTGATTTATTAGATTTATCGAATAATAACTTAACTTCAATATCCAATTTTCCGATTGATGCCACAGTAATTAAGTTGAATAATAATAATATATCTACCATTCCCAATTTGCCCCAAACTCTATATAATTTTCAAATTATTTACAATAATGTGTCTTGCTGGCCAGTGTTTCCTAATATTACTAATCTGTTTATACAAGGAAACCCTCATCAATGTATACCCAACTATATCCCAGGGATGGCTTCCATGACTTACTACGATACTATTCCAATATGTAATTTCAATAATACTGCTAGTAATCCTTTCGGGTGCGCAACAGGTGAAGGGATTGACGGAAATCTATTTGAAGACTTTGCACTTGACTGCAATTATGGAGGATTAGAAGCACCAATTAAAAACACACAAGTTAAAGTGTATGATGCAAGTGGAGGTTTATTGGAAACTACATCAACAGGCCAGTCAGGCCGTTATTTTTTATCTACTTCCAATACCGGAACTTATGATGTTGTTGTTGACACACTAAACAAACCTTTTGAAGTCAGCTGTGCTTTTCCAGGAGCTGACTCTTCAGTAATCATTTCGGCAATAGATAGTTTAATCGAAAATGTTGACTTTGGTTTTATTTGTAAACCAGGTTTTGATATAGGGGTACAAGGCGTTATTCCTGACGGATGGGTTTTTCCAGGTCAATCTCACAATTTGAGTATAAGTGCTGGAGATTTGTCGCAATGGTATGGTTTGAATTGTGCAAGCGGAACTGGTGGCTCAGTTTCAATAACAGTAACAGGCCCTATAACATATGCGGGCACTCCGTCAAATGCGCTCACTCCAACCGTAACTGGAACCAACTATACATATACAATTGCGGATTTTGGAACGGTATCGTTGTATAACGATTTTTCATTAAACTTTCAGACGGATACAACTGCACAAGCAGGAGATACAATTTGTGTATCAGTAGTTGTAACTTCAGGACCTGGTGATGTAAATCCAAGTAATGACACATACAGTTTTTGCTATCAAGTTATCAATTCATACGACCCTAACGATAAGCAAGTATATCCAGCAATAGTAGAGCCTGGCTATGACGATTGGCTAACATACACCATCCGTTTTCAGAATACTGGAACAGCACCAGCATTTAATATTAGATTAGAAGATACACTTTCTGACTTACTTGATCTTGAAACTTTTGAAGTGATCGGATACAAACATGCCAATTCGTACAACTTAATTGACGATAGATTAGTGATCTATTTCCCAAATATTATGCTGCCAGATAGCACTACAAATGAACCAGAATCAAAAGGCTATTTTCAATATAGAATCAAGCCCATTACGGGCCTAGGAGAAGGCGCAGAGATTGAAAACACAGCGTACATTTTCTTCGATTATAACGATCCAATTATTACCAATACTGCAATTACGTCTTTTGAAATTAACGATTTAAGTTTTGGAAATCTGCAATCAAATGAATTCATGGTGTTCCCAAATCCTTCAACTGGTCAATTTTATTTAAAAATGGATGGCGACTATGAAGTTATTGCTATTGAAGCATATGATATCACTGGCAAGTTAGTTCCAATATCATATAGTAAAAGCAGCAATTTAACTGAAATGAGAATAGTGAAGAATATGAAAGGTATTTGTTTCATCAACGTCATTACTGATCAGGGAACCATTTCTAAAAAACTGTTTATTGAATAATTTTCTTAGAGTTTGTTTATTTGTAGTTTAGCAGTTACTAAGTTGCTATTCAGCTTTTTTAAAGGCTCCTTATTTTTGTGTATCTTTGAATGACCAAGATTCATGAAAAAAGGATATTTTATTTTCTTACTGCTTTTATGTTTCATACCACTGAAACTGTGGGCGCAAGATGTAAGGCTGGCAGTGCAAACAGGGCATTCTGCACCAATAACAGATTTATGTTTTAATTCAGATGCAAGTTTATTTGCAAGCGCCTCTGAAGATAATAATGTGGCCATATGGCACGTAAAGTCAGGAAAGCAATATGCCAATTTAAGTGGGCATTCTGCCTCGGTAACTAATATTGCTTTTCACGATTCCAAGAATAGATTATACTCAGTTAGTAAAGACAGTAGTTTAATTGTGTGGGATGTTGTTTTAGCAAAACAAATCAAAACCGTAAAATTCGACTTCCCAATAACTTCCATGTCTATTGATATTACTGGAAATCGAATAGCAATTGCAGGTAACTATTTGATAATTTATGATATTAATACTGAAAAGCAAACTAAATTCAACCTTATCAGTTCTAAATTATTTACGGCCTCTCGTTTTTCAAAATCAGGTAAATGGTTAGCTGTAGGTGGTGTAAATGATCGTTTTACGCGTATTGTTAATGTAAATAACAAAGAAGTAATTGGAAAAGTATATGGCAATACTAACGATATGGTTTTTGATGACGAAGAAAGAGTGATATACTGTGCGAATGAAAATGGAGGAATTTCTAGTTTCAATTTTTACACCAATGAAGTGGATGGTTTCACTAATAAAACGGAAGGCAATAGCTTCAACAGCATTAGACTAAACGATCGGTATTTGATTGGAACCACTGATAAAGGTGAGGTGCTTTTATATAGCGCTATTAGTTCTTCGTTAAAACATATATTAAAAGCACATCTGCAAAAAGTAAATTGCGTAGATATTGACAAAACGGGGCAGTTTATGATAACTGGCGGGAATGGTAAAAGAATTATTTTGTGGGATTTAAAAACCTTAGAAATGTTAAGGACTTTTAAATCCAGTATATTTAGAATTAGTCAAATAGCATTTTCTGAAGACAGTAAAGAAATACTGATTGGGTTTGCAAATGGTGCGGTTCGGAAAAATGACTTGTTTTCTAATCATTCCGTTAGTAATCGTGTAAAATTGAGCCAGAGTCAAATCCAAAATGGTTGGGAATTCTTTTTAACAGGTCTTGAAAAAAATCAAAATAATGAGGCTATTTTTAATCTGGTTCTACGCCGAAAAGCGATTGCTTCTGATGGCGGATTTGATGCTGTAAACCATGCTAAATTGCTATGGAATTTGTACGAAAATGAAATTATTGTGCAAGAATCGTCCAAAAAATCAGAAATGATTAAAAAGTATGAAAAAGCACTGCGGAACGGTAACGTTTATCCAAAATCTTATTTTGTTGATGAGTCATTATCCAAAACAACATCCAATTCATTTTCAGCTGTAGCCAAAGGAGACAAATTACTGGTGCAAAATTTAGAAGCAAAAGCAATTAGTTTTTCTGTAAATACTGGGCATACCGATAAAATATCTTCGGTAGCTATAAACGAAAAATATGGCTTTGTGGCCACTGCTAGTTGGGACGGAATGATCAAATTTTGGAGTTTAACTGACGGTAAATTATTAACGACTTATGGTGCCTTTGGCGGTTCGGATTTCGTTTATATAAGTCCAGATAACTACTATTTTTCTTCAAAAGGAGCGCTTGACAATATTGGATTTATTTATGATGGTCAAATTTTTTCATTCGATCAATTCGATTTGGTTTACAATCGTCCAGATTTAGTTTTTGAGCATCTTCCTTATATTTCCCCTAGTATTATTAAAAATTACAAAAGAGCTTATACCAAAAGGCTCAGTAAACTGGGAGTTGATGAATCGGAACTTGGAATTTCGATAGACATTCCAGAACTAGAAGTTATTAATAAAACAGGGGCAATTTCTTCAACGGGGGAATTGTTAATCGATATGATTGCCAAAGACAAAAAGCAAGATTTAGCAGCATTGCATGTTCTGATTAACGGTGTGCCAGTTTATGGTAAAGGCGGAAAAATATTGACAGGAAAAGAAGCGGTTTTAACTGATGTCATTAAGTTAATTCCAGGTAAAAACAACGTGCAGGTTTATGTGACAAATCAAGAAAATATTTCATCTTTTAAAGAGAATTTTCAAATCGTGTCCAAGCAAAAGCAAGCCAAGTCTAACTTATATGTTTTAGCATTAGGTTGTTCCAAATATCAAGAGAATGAATTTAATCTCAATTTTGCCGAAAAAGATGCATCTGATATTATAAAGTACTTCAAAAAATCAAAAGAGTTTGATGATGTATTTGTAAAGAAGTTGGTTAATGAACAGGTAGTTTGGGCTAGTGCCAACGACATGAAAAACTTCCTGAAACCTGCTACTGAAAATGATGTGGTCATATTATTTATAGCCGGACATGGTGTTTTGGATGCTGATTTAGATTATTTTATTGCAGCTCATGATATGAATTTTAATCATCCAGAAAAAAAAGGCATTCCAATTCAGTTTTTCGACAATTTAATTGATGGTGTTAAAAGTCGGAAAAAGTTAATGTTTATTGATGCATGTCACTCTGGAGAAATTGACAAAACAGAGTTTGAAGTAGATTCAACAACGGTTTCTGAACAGGCAGAACACGTTACTTTTAGAGCTGTTGGAAATGCTGTAAAACAAGTTGATGAGGTGAGTACATTTGAATTATCTAAAATGGCATTTGCGGATATGCGAGAAAGCAACGGTTCAACTGTAATTTCAAGTGCTGGAGGTGGAGAATACGCCATGGAAGGAGCCGAATGGAGCAATGGTGTGTTTACCTATTCGTTATTAAAGGGATTAAAAACAGGAGAAGCAGATTTGAATAGAGACAAAATAGTGATGGTTTCGGAGTTACATTCTTATCTGATTCGATCCGTAAATGAAATTACAAAGGGGAGACAAACTCCAACTTCGAGAGTAGAAAATTTAGACAACGATTTTAGAATTAAATAATATGAAAGAGATTATTTTAATTGCTCTAGTTTTGATTTCTTACAATGGAAACACCCAGACTTTTGATTTTGGTGTAGAATTGAGAACCAATTCTAATTTACTGTCAAATAGAATTATTCAACAGGAAACAACTACGGCCATTCCTAGCCATCAAAATAGTGATTTAAGTAGCTTTGCTTTACCATCATACAATTTTGCATTTGTTGACGATAATAACCAAAATGTATACGTTCGTTTTAATCAAGTTGAAATGAACAATAATGTTGAAGTTCCTTTATTCGCTAGGTATGTTACAAAAAATGATCTGTATTTTGATTTTAAAATAAGTACTGGAAAGTATCAAATAAACTATCAAGGTGGAATATATAGGGACGAGCAGTTCTATAAGAATGAGTACGGAACATTTGATGATTTCAAATCTAATTATGGTGATTCCAGCTCTACAAGTGAATATATTAGTTGGTTTGATAGTCAAGTAAAATCTGATTTTAGCAGCCAAGCAATTGCTCGTTTTGTTGAGGAAATTAAGTTTCGTTCTATTCACTTATGGATTGGCAAACAATTTTTAGAACACAAACGAGTGCAACCTTTTGTAACAGGAGGACTCCACTTTAGAACTGCTGTATCTAGTTTTAAAAGGAAGCATTTTGAACTAGATGATAATTTTCTAGGTCAATCATTTACTAAAAGAGATTTGAGTGATATAACTAATGAAATTCCAAATTTTTCTAACACTATGCTGGGTGTAGGTCTTAGAGCAGGTTTTCATATTTACCGCTACCATTTTGCTTTAACTTCCGAATACTCTTTCAATTTAGGGTCGGGTACTGAAAATGGAACAGTTATTTACGGATATTTACCCGTAGGAGGAGGATTCAGAACTTTGAGTATGGATATTGGAATTGACTTGTTTTCGCATAATATGAGAACAAAAAACATGAGAGATATAGTATATAACGAAGAGTTTAGTAGTCTATCGTCAACGCTTGACAAAAACCGAGCTTGGACTTTAAATGTTAATGTAAAAGCTCCTGTTCATAGCAGAATGACAAGTTATTCAGAGTTTTCTTTAATTACAATTAACGAAGAGTTCAATCCTAGTAATGGATATACTAATTTAGATTGGCAGTCTCTAAGTTTCAAAGCAATTGACCGAGTTAATTGGATTCCCAAAATTGAAGTTGGATTTAGATATAATATAGTTGAGAGAATTGATCTAGAGTTTGCTGCAGGGTTCAGTAAAGTTGATATTGATACAAAGGTACAAGAAGTTAACGCTCAACTTATTTTTGATGGAGCTACAGGAGAGTATAGTTATGATGCTTCAGTCAGCACCGCTAATTATGCAGTATATCGTTCTTCTTTTGCTCCCCTTTTTGCTGGGGCAAATTTGTATTTAAAACTGCTGAGTAAAGATGCATATGATATTAGAGTTTTTGGTGGGGCAAGTATAAATGCATTTGCCATGCTTACTTCGCCAAACGTAAGTACCGAATTAGGTATTAATGGTTCAGGAAAAGATATATATCAAACAGCCGAAGATGCAATTTTTCAACGAGGAGTAGAGCTTGATTTGATTGAAAACATTGATAATTCTTATTATTCGAATTACGCTAAAGATGTAAACTTTAGTAATTCAGCTCAAACTTTACTCAATAATCATCAAAATAAAGAAGATTTAAGAAGTGCCAGCTTGGATCGTTCTATTATTTACCCATCAATTAATTTAGGAGCAGAGGTTGAATTTAACCGTTTTTTATGTGGTTTGGCTGGTGAGTTTACAATTGGAAAAGTGGATGACTTTGTTGTGGGAAGCTACTCAAATATTAGCCTCAATTTTGGTTATATCTTAATGTCAAAAAACCGCTTAAATAAAAAACTGCGAGACTAGTACACTGTCTAAAACCATCATAAATTACAGTTTATACCCTATTTTAAGGCCCAAAACAGGCATCATTGTTGTGTTTCTGTAGTTATCTTCGAGGTATAATCTAGTACCCCAATTTCTAATTCGAACCCCATTTTCTGGCGTTTCTGATTGAGATTGGACCGCTGTTGTTTCTAACCTAACACCAATATTGCAGTCAAATACAAAGTGAGTTCCTACATCTCTTTGGAAACCTAATCTTGCAACCCAACTCATCCTAAATTGATGGAACAACATATCTGCTATTTGCTGAAAGGCGAATTCCTGTGGGCCCCATCCATTATTATTTGCAATGGGATCTATTCCAAATAATACGTCTCTGTCTCTAATGATCAGATGTCTGAAATTAGCGCCAAATGAAACATACCTCGTTGGTTTTTTAAACGCATAAAATCTAGCCCCAGCACCTAGCTGATAGCCTCTTAAATAATCAAACCCATTATTATTAAATGCACTAAAACCGTTGAATCCTGAACTATTTTGACTACCAACTAAGGGTTGAAAAAAAGATGGAATAATGCTAGTCTCAAACAAAAAAGAACTTTTTTCTTTAAATTTTGATTCAACCTCAATTCCAAAAGCAGGAATTTGGCTAAAAACATCTGAGATATTAAATTTTACAATCTTTTCAGAAGACCTAAAATAGTACTTTTCAGTTTTAGTTTGTGCTGAAATTGAAGCAGTAATTCCTAAAATAAAAAGTACTATGATAAATTTCATTCTGCCAACCCTTAAATTACAATTTCGGAGTTTAAAGTTAAATTGAGTGGGTCTTCGCTGTTGTACTGAAATACTGCATCAAGTCCTAAAACAATTAAGGTACCCTGCTTTGTTGAGATAACATCTTTTGCTAATATGCCACTGTAGTGTTTTATCAATTCAATATTATTACTATTTGAAATATCAAAAACCTTTAATCCATCAGTTCCATCACACACATATAAAATTTCAGGTGCGAGCATATCAATTCCAAGCCCCCAAGGGTTGGTCAGCGGAAAAGAATGCGATAATGTTGGATTATTAATATTTTGAATGCTGATAATATCTAACTGATTTGTCCAACCACCACAGTCGGTGCCGCCTCTTAGGGTCGAGAAAGCATAGTCAGTATTTGCAACCACGGGATCACAGGATGTAACATGTCTAAATTCTGAAACTTCAACAATGTTCACTGGGTCTGAAGCATCAATAATTCTTACACCAGTAGTTGTACCAATGAACAGGTTTCCGCTATTGGCATGAATGGTCTCAATCCCAAAACCTAGATCAACCGAATTGACTAGCTCTGGTTGGTTGGAGTTTGAAAGATCAAAAACATGAATGGATTTACTATCAATTGAATACAAATAGCTATCAATTATTGTAAATTGAGCTAAAGACCCACCCTGTCCAATTGAATTAGATGTCAGATTTTTAGTTTCATTTTGATCAGTTGCAGGGGTAATTTCTTCTTTTTCACAACTTAGGAAGGCCAGCATTGCAAAACCGCCAACGATATATTTTTTTAAATTTTTCATGTTTTTTATTTTACACAGTTAGGGTTAATTAATACGGCTTCTTCCCAACCTAAAACAACACCTTTGGAAGCATCAACACATTCAAAGAAGCCAGTTTGAGGAGGTGATTTTTGACTTGGGAATACTGATTTTACTCTATTTACAAATTTTGGATTCGAAGCTTGAGAAATATCCAAAACAACAAGGTCCGTAATATTGTCAGCATAAATCATATCGTTTCTCACCGAAAAGTCCATATTGCCGGGAATAGAAACAAATGATAAATGAACTGGGTTTTTGGTATTGGCATTGTCGTAGATGTGAATGCCTTTATTTTTATCATTTATTAAAAGTAAATTTTCATAAACGTAAATTTTGCCAGGAGCTTCTAATGATTGATCATCAATATTTTCAATTTTTTCTAGTGCAGCTGTTGTAGCATAAATTGGTCTAAGACCAACCACTTCTTTTTCTGTTTTTTTGTTACAAGCAAGCATTGCTGCTGAGGCAAGCAAACAAAAAATCACGATTCTCAAATTTCTCATTATTCTATATTTTAATGTGTTAGAGGTAATATACCATCATTTTATGACATGAACGAATATTATTATGTTTTATTTTAGAAAAATAAATAATTTAGGAAACAATGATATATGAATCTCTTGTAACACAACATTTTTTTTGTGCCGAAAAAGGGAGCTTTTCGGCTCCCTTTTAAAACATTAATATAAAATTTATTATAATCTATAGCCAATTTTTAGACCGATCACTGCAGCAATTCCTGATCGCTTATAATTATCGAACAAAATAAAACCATTGTTCCATGTTGATGCTAACGAACCTCCTTCTGGAAGATCAGAACCTGACTGAACATTTGTTGTTCTTAGTCGCAGCCCCATGTTAAAGTCAATTACAAAGTTGGTACCCATGTTTTTTTGGAACCCATATTTCACTTCAATTGCAGATCTAAACTGATGAAATCGCATATCTGTATTTTTAAAGTATGCATATTCGATTTGTCCAAAACCATTGTCAAATGGTTCCATACCAACACTTACATCTCTATCTCTAATAATAAGATGTCTGAAGTTAATACCAGTTGCAAGGTATCTGGTTGGTTTTTTAAAGGCGTAGAATCGTAACTCAGCACTCAGTCTATAACCTCTTAAATTGTCAAAACCGTTGTTATTCATGTTGTTTCCGAAAATTTCGGTGAAGTTATTATTACTATTATTTCCAACGGTTGGCTGAAAGAATGATGGAATAATGCCAGCTCCAAATTGAAGAGACATTTGCTCATCTACCATTGATTCTACTTCAAGTCCAATCATTGGAGTTCTGTTAAACAATCCTCCTAAATCAAGCTTTATGATTTTTTCAGAATCCATAAAGTTGTACTTTGGAGTGGCGTCTTGAGCAGAAAGCTGCACAGTTGCACAGATAGCGATAATAAAACTAGTAAATTTCATATTGGTATTTTTTAAATTACAATTTCAGAATTCATTTTAAGGTTTAGTGGGTCAGAGCTGTCATACTGCATAATTGCATCTAAGCCCATTACTACTAATACCCCATTTTTAGTTGAAATAACATCCTTAGCAAAAATAGTTTTGTATTGCTTAACCATTTGAATATTACTATAATCAGAAATATCAAACACTTTTAGGCCGTCCACTCCATCACATACATATAGTATACTCGGATCAACTTGGTCAATTCCTAAGCCAAACGGATTCACTAATTGAAATGTTTGAAATAAATTAGGGTTGTGAATGTCTTCAATATTAATTATATCTAGTTGATTTACCGTGCCGCATTCTGTTCCTCCTCTCAATGTAGAAAAAGCATAGTTTGGATTGGCAACAACTGGATCGCATGAGGTTACATGTTCAAATTCAGATACTTCAACAATGTTAATCGGATCAGATGCGTCAATAATTCTAACCCCTGTTGTAGTTCCAACAAATAAGTTGCCATTATTTGCATGAATGGTTTCAATTCCGAATCCTAAATCAACTGTATTTACCAATTGTGGATCTCTTGGGTTTTCTAGAGCAAAAACTTTTATCGACTTGCCGTCAAGGGAATACATATATGCATCAATTATTGTAAATTGAGCCAAAGATCCATTGATTCCAATTGAATTAGTTGTTAAATTCTTTGTTTCGTTTTGATCAGTATTTGGTGTAATTTCTTCCTTTTCGCAACTTGCAAGTGCTAGTAATGCAAATCCACCAATGATATATTTTTTTAGATTTTTCATATTTTTCTTTTTATTTTGAACAGCCAGGGTTCGTTAATACTCCTTTTTCCCATCTTACAACTGTTCCTTTTGATGCATCAACACATTCAAAAAAGCCTTGTTCATTAGGTGAAGTCTGACTTGGAAAAACTGATTTCATTCTATTTATCACTTCTGGCTTTGCAGCTTGACTCATGTCAATTACAACTAAATCCGTTACGTTGTCGGCATAAATTGTATTATTCCTTACTGAAAAATCCATATTTCCAGGGATAGAAATAAATGACAAATGAACTGGGCTGTTTGTATTGCTATTGTCGTAAATGTGAATACCTTTCGATTGATCATTTACCAACAGATAGTTTTCGTAAACGTAAATTTTACCTGGCTGGTCAATCGATTCTTTAACAATAACTTCTACCTTTTCTAAAGTTGCTTCTGTTGCATAAACTGGCTTTAAACCAATCACTTCTTTTTCTACTTTTTTATTACAGGCTAAAATTGATAAAGCTGCAATAAAACAGAAAGTCGGGATTCTAATTTTTCTCATTTTTCTAGTTTTTATGTGTTTCTATAAGAGAGTCGAACTAGATATGATATACCCCTACACCTTTTTTATTTTTTTTTAGAAATGCATAAATACATTGAGGATATGCGCTTATAATTCAACTAAATACGTATGCCAATTGGTACTATATGTAACGCCGTAAAAAAGATTAGCATAGTAAATAGGGGCGTTGACATATAAATTAAGAGTTGCCAAATTTTCAGAATATTCATTGAATTGCCGGAAGTAATTGTAGACACGTTGTGTAATTGGCGTCAGTTCAATTCGTATTAATTTTCCCTGCAAAGTACCTCCATATCTTAAATTGTCTTCAATTAATTTTACTTGGTTTGTGCCTTTTGCAGAGTATGCTAGGTCGAATGGTACTAAACCTATATTTTTTGTCCAACTGCTGTCTGGTACACCAAACAGATTAGTGTCTATTTTTAAATCATAAATCTCGAGTAAGAAATAATGTTCGTCAGATCCACTAATTTCCGCAGAAAGTGAAAGGCTGTTGCTACTTTGATTGTTGGTAATATTTGTAATTTCAATTGGAGCAGGAATCGCAAATGTATCACGTAATATACGAGACTCTATCTGATAATAAACTGTAAAATCATCAGTATTATTAATTCCAAAACTTACTGCAGATTGATATGTTCCTGGAGTGGTTTCATTAAATTGATATGTTATATTATTGTACTTAATTTGAACCTTAGCACCATTAATTGGTGCAGCAGATTGCGGGTCGTCAATAGGTGCATTTTTTTTAATAGCTACTGTTTGCAGTTCATTAGAATCGGTAAATTCAGCATTAATTGACACTCTTAAATCTATGTTCCAGTCATTTTCTATGTACTTTTTTTGGCAGCCAACAAATATTAAGTAAATCAGTGATATGGTGAATAATATTGTTCTCATCAAAATTTTATTGTGTAATATAAAAACCCAGTGAACGGAATAAAGTTCTGTTGGGCAATGAATATACTATTGTCAAATAAGTATTCGGGATAAGCATTGGATATGTTTTGACTGTTGTAAAAATTGGAAATGGTAAATAGAAGATAGCCGTGATTTTTCTGTTTTTTTATCCCTAATGTACGTTTCATTGAAACATCTAATCTATCATGTGAAGGTAAAAAGCTTTTGTTTTTTTTACCGCTGTATATTGGAATTTGAGTTTCGTTAACCTCTGCCGTGCTAGTTGGAAGCGTAATTGTTGTTTTTGAATGAAATGTAAAGTTAAATCCAAATTCCCACTTTTTATTCTTAATAAAATATTGATTGAAAGAGAAATAATGCGGTGTAGTATAGTCGGGTGCGTATGGTGCACCGTTGTTAATTCCAGAAATGGTTTGAAGACTATTGTTATAAGCATATGACATTTTAGCGGAATACTTTTTTGTTTTTTGGTATTGTAAAGAGAATTCGCCACCAAATGAATTCATGTTTCCTTGTAACAATCTACTTTCTATGCTTGAAACATTAGCCGCATTTACATTTGCAAAATCAATTATATTACGCACATGGCGCAGATAGCCTATTGATGAAAGGCTGTAATTTTTGAATTTTGTATGCCAGCCTAAAGAGGTTTGATAGTTCCGCTGAGGTCGCAAAATACGTGATGGATTAACCCAAATTTGAACGGGCAATACTCTTGTATTGTAGTTTAAAATATGTGTGAATTGCGTAGCTATAATTGCAGATAATTGAAAAGAATTCGACGGATTGAGTTGGTAAGCTAGCAGAACTCTTGGGTCAACTGATACTTTAAAATCATAAAGTCTGTTTTTTTGATAAATGACTGTTTCATTGCTAAAGTCTGGTTTTAAAAAGTTCGAAGTATCCTGTAGCCCAATATGATAATGGAGTGGCAATCGGATCCCGGCATTTAACGTTAATTTAGGGTAAAGTTTTTGCCTTACAGAAGCATAAAATCCAGTTTCATAACTATTTCTGTTTAGGAAAATTTGTTCCTGCAATTGTTTGTCACTTTGTGTTCTTGTATTTAAAACGGAGGCCCCAAAATTTATTTTAGTTTTATTCGATTTAAAGTACGACAAATCATATTTTACTTGGCTTGAAAAAATGCGTTGTCCAAAGTTCAATCCTTGTTCACTATTATAATTAAATATACTATTGATAACGGATAGGTTTGTAAACATTTTATCTGATAAAATCTTATTCCATCTAAATGCAAATGCCTTATTTCCCCATGAATATGACGCCCCGTCACTGGTTTCAATTTTGTCATTTCCAATATAACTCGTTAAATAAATTCTATTGTTGTAATTAATTTTGTAATTCAGTTTAACAGTTAAATCGTAAAAAATGGGTAGTGGTAAATCGGAAGGAAAAAATCTTTGGCTAACACTTGTTCCGTATGACGATCTTCTTCCAGAAATGTAAAAAGATGCTTTGTTTTTTACTATTGGGCCTTCAACATTTAGATGTGGTAAATTGGCTCCAATTCCACCAGAAGCATGAAATTTATTCATGTTTCCTTCTTTGGTGTAGATTTGCAAAACTGACGAATTTCGAAGCCCAAAGCTGCTTGGAATATAGTCTTTATACAGGTTGATTGATTTTACTGCATTTGCATTAATAATTGAGTGTATACCTAGTAAATGATTGGGATGATAGATTGGTATTTCGTCTAATAAAATAAGATTATTTCCATTTGAGAGGCCTCTGACTTGAAAGGCGGAAGAACCGTCCTGTCTTGGTTGAATTCCGGCTATATTTTGAATGTATTTGGTAACATCTGGCAGCCCATTAGACGACGGAATTAATTCCAGTAAATGCGGATCTATTGTAATCTTATCAAGTCCAATAGCAACTTCAGATTTTTTCACTACAGCTTCTTTCTGAGAATCACCTACATCAATTACCTCCAGTATTAACGTGTCTTGATTTAATTCAAAATTTCGCTTTAAATTGGATGAAACGGCTATATTTTGGATGTTTTTTTTCATTCCAATATAATCAGCAATTACCCTGTGAGTGCCAGTCGGAAGCTCAATTGAGTAAAAGCCGTAAGAATTAGAATGACACCAAATTTTTAATTCAGGAAAATAGAGTCTAGCGCCAATCAGTTTTTCCTTTGATTCTTTATCTGATATAAAACCGCTTAAATTGTACTTTCCATTGGTGTTGGATAGTTTGTTATAAATAGTAATCTGATTGGCAACTTCTTTAAATGTAAAGTCTGTTTCAGATAAAATGCGATTAAGAATTTCCTTTATTGGCATTTGAACAAAGGTTTCCCTAATTCTTTTTTTTTCTTTTTTTATTTCCGAGGCATTAAAGGAAAACCTTATTTCTGAAGAGTTTTCAATCTTTTTTAAAGATTGAAAAATTGTGAGGTTCTTGAGATTTAAATCAATTTTTTTGTTGAGAATACTTTCTTGAGAATACGCAATTGTTGTAGCGCAAAGCAAGCAGATAAAGATCAATATGATATTTCTCATCCTTATTCTAAGATAATTCGATTATTCTCCTTCGAGAATTCTAAATTACAACTTAAAACAATGGCTTCAATAATTCCATCTATATTTTCATTTGCAAATGTTCCAGTAAATGAACAATTGATTATTGTCTTAACATCAATTACATCACCATAATGTAATTCTAAAAACTTTATCACTTCTTCAAATGGCGTATTATCAAATTGAAATTCACCAGTGACCCAAGCAAAATCATTTATCTTAACGGCGTATTTTTGAGAAATACTTTTACCGTTAGACCAAGCAGATTCATTTTTGGATAATTTTACTTCTTGATTGTTATTGCTCAATGATACTTTACCCGATTTGACATCAACCTGCGTTTTGCCATTTCTTGAATTGACGTTAAATGACGTTCCTAAAACTTTCACTAAACCTTGATTAGTACTTATGCTAAAAGGTTTATCTTTATTTTTTTTCACATCAAAAAATGCTGCTCCAGTTAATTTTAACGACCGATTGTCTGTAAAATTTTTTGCATATTCTACTGCCGAGTTTTGAGCTAGCAGAATTGTTGAACCATCAGGTAATGTGTAGTTTTTAGAGTTAGGTGTCGAGTTTTTAAAAGTTAGCATTTCAATAGATTCCGTTGTAAATAACTGAAAACCAAAAACACCAATTGCAAGGGCAACTGATGCCGCAATAGCATACCTTAAAAATGGTTTGAGTGAAAATTCTTTAGTGTCAACCTCTTTTTCTATTCTTTGTGACATCTTATCCCAGCCCTTTCTGGAATCAAATTTATTGTAAGACCTGGCATGTTTAGTAGCCATGGTTAGTTGAATGGCATTAAATTCTTTTGGGTTTTCTAGTTGCCAATTTTTAAGCAATTTATTCTCTTC
>JBGCGA010000072.1:0-37093 GCA_045110285.1 Crocinitomicaceae bacterium
ACTATGAACGCAGTAAATGAAGGACATGTGCAATTTGAAATCGACGGAAAAGGAATCGCTACTATTGAATTTAGCCACCCATTATCCAACTCTTTACCTGGAAGAATTTTAAATAAACTTGCAAATACTATAATAGAACTAGGGCAAAAAGAAGCCGTAAAAGTAATTATTCTTAAGTCGGGCGGAGAGCGAGCATTCTGTGCTGGCGCTAGTTTTGACGAATTAATATCTATCAATAATATAGAAACTGGAAAAGTATTTTTCTCGGGTTTCGCCAATGTAATTAATGCTTGCCGAAAATGTCCAAAGTTAATTATTGGTCGAGTTCAAGGTAAAGCTGTTGGTGGTGGAGTTGGTGTGGCTTCTGCAGTGGATTACTGCTTAGCTACAAAACACGCATCAGTTAAATTATCTGAATTAGCGGTTGGAATAGGACCATTTGTTGTAGGACCTGCAGTAGAAAGAAAAATTGGTGTATCCGCTATGTCACAACTAGCTATTGATGCCACTGAATGGCAAAGTGCACAATGGGCGAAAGACAAAGGTTTATACACAGAGTTGTTTGATACAGCTGAAGACATGGATGCCGCTATTGTTAAACTGTCCGAAAAATTAGCCAATTCAAATCCTCAAGCTATGACCATGCTAAAACGTGTATTTTGGGAAGGAACAGAAAACTGGGACACATTGCTAAAGGAAAGAGCAGCTATGAGTGGACAATTAGTTCTTTCTGAATTTACTAAAAATGCAATTAATTCGTTTAAGAAAAAATAAGTATTGAGCAGTTAGTAATAAATAGCTGGCTGCAAGTTTGGAGTACTTACTGTGATTGACTTATTGGTTGGTGATTGAAATAAAAAAAGTTTCTCATAGGATGAAACAGTTTACCTCTACAATAAATCAAATCTTTAATCTTTACTGTGGCCATCCTTCTAATTACTTCTAAATCTACTATTTTTTGCATTTCTTCACAACATCCTTATACTTGACACTTTCGTCTTAATACTATATCACTATCTTTGCAAAGCAAAATAAAATACCATGAGCATTTCAATTGAACAAATTCAGGCAGCACTCGCTAACGTCATTGAACCAGATTTAAAAAAGGACATTATTTCTTTGGGATTGGTTTCAAAAATTGAAACTGAAGGTCATGCGATTGCTTTCACTGTTCAAATTTCGAATCCGGCCATGCATAGCAAAAAACGGATGACAGAGGCTTGTGAATTTCAATTAGAGCGAGCTTTTGGAAAAGATGTGAAAGCGCAAATTACAATTGAGGCTTTACCAAAAGACCGTGATCCTAGTATGCGAAAGCTATTACCCAATGTCAAGCATATTATTGCCATTGCATCCGGTAAAGGCGGTGTTGGAAAATCGACCATCACCTCAAATTTAGCTGCTGGGCTTGCGAAACAAGGACATAAAGTTGGTTTAGTTGATGCCGATATTTATGGACCTTCTGCTCCTACAATGTTCGATTTAGTTGGGAGACGTCCTGAGGGTGTTGAAAAAGAAGGCAAAACATTAATTAAGCCTGTTGAATCGCATGGTGTAAAAGTATTGTCGATCGGTTTTTTTAGCGACCCTGATAATGCCGTAGTATGGAGAGGGCCAATGGCCTCAAAAGCGTTGACACAATTATTTAAAGATGCAGAATGGGGCGCGCTAGATTACCTCCTTGTTGATCTTCCTCCTGGAACAGGCGACATTCATTTATCTCTAGTACAAAATGTACCATTAACAGGTGTCATTATTGTGAGTACGCCGCAAGAAGTGGCATTAGCTGATGCACGAAAAGGAATAAACATGTTTCAAATGGACGGACTAAAAGTACCTGTACTAGGGCTTGTAGAGAACATGGCGTGGTTTACTCCTGAAGAACTGCCTGATAATAAATACTATATTTTTGGAAGAGATGGAGCTAAAAACCTAGCTGAGAGCATGAAAGTGCCATTACTAGCTCAAATCCCTCTAATACAAAGCGTCAGAGAGTCTGGAGATGTTGGTAGACCAGCAGTTTTACAAGAAAATACACCGTCTTCCAAAGTTTTTGATGAATTTGTACATACCTTTGTAAAAGCAGTGAATGCTTAATGACATGACAGATCAGGAAAAAATTGAAGTAGCACTAAAATCGATTCGTCCGTATTTACAGAAAGATGGCGGTGATGTAGAATTTGTTGAGTTAACTGAGGATAACACAGTTAAAGTAAGATTACTCGGTGCATGTGTGAGTTGTGATATGAGTAAAATGACGTTAAAAGCGGGCATAGAGGAATCAATAAAAAGCGTGTTTCCGGAAGTCAATTCTGTATTATCCGTTTAAAGGTTCACCAATAGTTTCTCCCATTTTCACAGCGGTTTCAAGACCAAAATTAGTGTTAGCCAGTAAATCATCACTAAATTTCATTGCTGATTTTTCAAAAAACACAATAACTGTGGATCCACCAAATGCAAAGTATCCTTTTTCATCCCCTTTTTCAACATCTATATTTGGCCAGTGTGACTGCACAATACTGCCTGTTAAGGTTGCACCAACCTCAGCAATAGCAACTTCTCCCAAATCCTCTGTTTCAACCGACACAAAATGTCTTTTATTTTGCCAAAAGATTCGCATATTTCTTTTCAGGGCCAATGGCGACACAGAATAATACATACCTTCTAATCTTTGATTCTGCAATACATAGCCAGAAACAGGAAAATGAAATCTGTGATAATCTGTTGGTGCTAATCTGATGACTGCCATAGCCCCATCATTGTACTTTTCAGCCATTGCATCACTTTGAAAAAATTTGTTTAAGTTAAACTTTTCTCCTTTGATGTAAAACTCATTTGATGAATCTATGGTTGGAAAAACTAATATTTTACCATCAGCGGGTGAAATAATGCCATCACCAATTGGTCTTGAACCTGTCTTTATCTTCCTGTAAAAAAACCGGTTAAAATGTTTGAAACCACCTTCAGGCACTTGGTAATCCGACAAATCTAGATTATGCTTTGTCACAAACTTCCGAGCAGTTTTGGCTGACAAAGGGTTGAGCATGTACCAGCCAATCACCACTGAAAGTATGCGACGTTTGACTATTGCCCATAATATAAAACGGCCTAAAATATTTTGACTGTACAAAAATCGCATCATGCCACCGCCTGGTACTCTTTCAACTATCTTTTTTCCTGTTTTTCTATCTACAAACTCAACGTCTTGCATAGACTACAAATTTATAAAAAACATTGAACATTAAATAGATAAACGCTTAATTTGCCATCATAAATAAAGCATAAAAACAGAAGAGGGAGCACAAGGCTCCCTCTTTGTATGTGGTGATGGACGGAATCGAACCGCCGACACAAGGATTTTCAGTCCTTTGCTCTACCGACTGAGCTACATCACCTCATTAATTTGTGGGGGCAAAGGTATAAATCTTATCTAAACAAAAACCAACTTTTTTACTTTTTTTTGGTAAAAGTTTAATTTTCCCTTAATTCTGTGCACTTTTGAAATATGAATTTAGTGGTTGACCAAGGGAATACTCAGTTTAAGGTTGGAATTTTTAATGACTCCAATCTAATTGAAACATTTAGATGCAATTACGAAAAGTCGGATGAATTAATGCTCAACTTGAAGAGCTTTGATATCAAGAAAATTATTGTGTCTTCGGTAGTAGAAAAGAAGTTAAACTTTGAATTTTTAAGGGCAGAGTTAATGACTTTGACTTCTCAAACAAACATTCCAATTCAAAATCAATATAAAACGCCTGAAACTTTAGGATTAGATAGGATTGCTAATGCGGTAGGTGCTTGGAAACTTAATCACAAGGCTAACAGCTTGGTAATTGATTTAGGAACCTGCATAAAATACGATTTAGTATCTGAAAACGGCAGTTATTTAGGTGGAAATATTGCTCCTGGCCTACAAATGCGGTTTAAAGCACTCTACCATTTCACCTCTCAGCTGCCTTTATTGGCTCCAGACAGATCATTAAAACAGACCCATGGCATTAATACTGAAACAAGTATCCAGTGTGGAATTATGGATGGTATTAACCATGAAATAAAAGGATTTATTGACCGTTACAATAAGGAGTTCAGCCAATTAACAATTTTTATGACCGGAGGAGATTTAAAATACTTTGATAAAAGAGATAAAAAAAGCATCTTTGCACATCAAAATCTTACCCTCATTGGGTTAAACGAAATTTTAAAGCATAATGCATAATTGCAAAAAAGCACTTTTCTTTCTGTCAGCTATTCTATTTTTAGGAAGCAGTTATGCGCAAAAAGGCACTCAATCACCCTATAGCGTATATGGATTAGGCGACTTAAGATCTGGTAAATATGCATACTTTAATGCATTGGGAGGAGCACAAATTGCGAACACAGATTCTACAATTGTAACGCAATCTAACCCTGCTTCTTATGCTGGGATAATGAGAAATCGACCGATATTTCAAGTCGGTTTAAATGGTGCGTTCAGTTCTCTAAACACAAGTGATGCATCAGCTCAAACCAGGCATTTTGGGCTAGACCAGTTTCAACTTGGTTTACCAATTGGAAAAAACTTTGGGGCTTCTTTCGGATTAACGCCATTTTCATCTACCGGGTATTTGATTACAAATTCAATATTAGAAGGAGTTGATACTGTGGCCCAAAAAATAAATGAAGGCAAAGGGACACTGAGCAATTTTCATGTAGGAGTTGGATACAAACACAAAATTGGTAAAAAAACAAGCCTTTCAATAGGATTCAATATTAATTACCTTTTTGGAGAAAGTGAGAGAATACAGTCATATGAATACAGAAGTTCTGAAGCCTACCATTCCCGTGTGAAATACACGACCTTTTTAAACGATTTTAAATTTGATCTTGGTTTCTTATATGAACAAAAGCTCTATAGAAGCAGTTACTCAATAGGTGGGTCAATATCACCATCTGCATCAATAGATGGCACATCTGAAAGCGTTGCATTCGCTTATTCTCAAAGCTTTTATCAAAACTACAGCTCATTAATAGCCATTTCTGATACTGCCTTATTTTTAACAGATATAGCAGGTGAAGCAACAATACCTTTATCTTTTAAAATTGGTGGTGAATATAGAATTAAGCCTTGCCCTGGTTCCAACTTAAGTTATTTAATCATCTTAAAAGGTGAATATAATCAGCAAAATTGGTCCAATTTTAAATCAAATTTTAATGGTAGTGACGCAGATTCTAACTTGACGGACAGGCAACAATACAAATTTGGTTTTGAATACACACCAAGTGCTGGTGCTAAATCAAATAACAATCTAGTGCCATATATGGCGAAGCTTCACTACAGATTTGGTGCAAACTATACTCTTAGTGAAATTAATATTGAAAATACACAATTACAAAATTATGGCATAAGTTTTGGTTTAGGTATACCAGTATTAAATGGAAATTCCAATACAAACCTTAACCTTGGTATTACCTATAACGCTTTCGGTACAACTGAAAACAATTTAATTCGAGAAAACAATTTAGGATTAAGTTTCGGAGTATCAATTAGCCCAGGAGTATACGACAGGTGGTTTATGAAACGGAAGTACGATTAAAATGAAACAAATGAATATGAAAAATTTACTATTAGCAAGCTTACTTACAATCATTGGCGGAACGAGTTTCGCGCAAGACAGAGAATTAACAGCAGAATGTAATGACAACTTAGGTTATATGGTAGTATATGCGGAACAAGGTATGTTCCGTGATGCCACAGACTTTTGGAACAAAGCAATAAGCTCTTGTGGTGTTGAAGTGTTCCTTCCTGCAGAATGGAAAAATTCCAGAACAATTTATACGGGCTTAATGAAAACAGATACTGCTGCTCAAAGACAGAAAGAACTAACGGATTCAATTTACTGGTCTTATGATATGGAAATGAAGTATCATCCAAGCGCAGATTTGGCAGCAGAATATGCTGCAAAATTAGTAAAAGCACAAAGTAAAGACAAAGCCAAAATTGATGACTTATTCGGACAAAGTATTCACACTTTAAAAGAGGGCTTATCTATCAACGAAATGATTCTTTATTTCTACCATACAGTGACTAAATACAACATTGCAAAAGGAGATGAAAAAGAAGCAGCTAGAGATTATGCAATTGAGGAGTATTTAAAATTGTCAGATTATATTTCAATTGCTAAAAAAGCATTTAAAGAAAGAGGAAACGAAACAGCTGTAAAAGGATACGAAAAAGCTCAAGGTTACCTTGACAACTACTTTACACAGTTAGCAAAAGATTGTGAGATGTTAACAGAAGTGTTAGGCAAAAAAGTTAATAGTTTCCCAACTAACACAGATGAAAAACTAGCTAAAATTCAGGCATTCCTTAGTATTCTTGAAAGAAGGGGATGTGACAATTCTGACCTTTATGGGCAATTAGCTGATAGCTCACTGGCTATTGCACCAACAGCTGACGCTTACTTTTCTCAAGCTAACTACTACTTGAAAAAAGACAAGTCTACAAAGGCAAAGCAGTACTATGAAAAAGCTATAGAAATGGAAGGATCAGAAGGAGAAAACATTGACAAGTATCACTACTATTACGCAAATGCATTATCGAAATTAAACAGCCATAGAGCTGCGGCCAGCATGGCCAAAAAAGTAAATGGAGATGAATTCAAAGGAAAAGCATACATTATCATTGCCAGAGCAATTGGTGCTACCGCAAATTCATGTGGAGAAACGACCTTCGACAGAAAAGCGAATAATTGGTTAGCTGACGACTATATGAAAAAAGCATCAGCACTTGGTGAATCTTATTCATCTACCTATGCTAAAAGAGCACCAACTACAGAAGAGTGCTTTGCAGTTGGAAAGGCAGCGGGTACTTCAATTAGACTAAGTTGTTGGGGAGAAAGCACAACCGTTAGATAATTTGAAAAGCATATTTTCATACCTATTAAATTACATTCCTGCCATCATTTTGGCGGGAATGTTTGTTTCGTGTGAAAATGATTTGGCTAATGTTAAAGTTGTAACTGCTTCGGAAGAAACACCCGACCGCATTTTAACCGACTTTCACTCCTATTATTCCGACTCAGGAATTGTCCGCTACGAAATTATAGCAAGTAAAATGGAGGATTACAGTAAAGACGATCAAAAAACCATTTTTAAAAATGGTTTAACCGTAAAATACTATTCAAATGGGTCCGAATTAATCTCAACTTTGTCGGCTGAATATGCCGAGTTAAAGCCTTTACAGAACATTATTATTGCCAGAAATAACGTTATATTTACCAACCATGAAAAACAGCAAACGTTGAAAACAGAAGAGTTATTCTGGGATCAGCGGTTAAAAAAAATAAGAACAACTAAGCGTTTTTTTGTTGAAAGCCCAAACACCACCGCGGAAGGTACAGGGTTAATTGCAGACGAAACATTTAGTACATACACAATGACAAATTTTTCACTTATTTATACCGATACAACCAATGAATTTAGCAAGTTTAAATAAATTTTTAGAAAAGTTTTGGTGGGCAATGGCCATCATTTCTTTTATTGCCGTAACTTACTTTTGTTTTTCTGAAGGCTGGAGCAATTGGGCCTTTTACTATATCGTTCCTATTCTTGCAGTCTTAATGGCATTACTCAGAAGATTTATGAGCAATAAACTTGAAAAATCTCAGCAGAAAAAAAAGTGATGATTTAATTCATTTCTAATTTTCTAAATTGAAAATTGCTTACTTTTAGGGTAAAAAAATTCGCATGAAATTATTTATTGCATTTTTCTCAATTTTTATCATTAACTCTGGATTTGCTCAAAATCAGTTTTCGAAAGTGAAAATATTTGCGAACGATTCTCAATTGAGTATTTTAGAAAATATTGGAATTCCAACTGACCATGGCTCAAGGAAACAGAACACTTGGTTAATAACAGATCTTTCTGAATTACAAATTGATGCTTTAAACAACAACGACTTTCAGTTTGAAGTGCTGATTGAAGATGTGCAATCATTTTATATCGAAAGAAGTTTAAGCGATAATCCAGAAGATGATCGCGTTGACTGTAATTTAACAGGCCCGCTATTTGATCCAACTGTACCAACTAATTTTTCACTAGGAACTTATGCTGGCTTTTTCACCTATCAGGAATATTTAGATGAATTAGATGCAATGGCTTCTGCATACCCAAACCTGATTACAGTAAAGCAACCTATCGACACATTTTTAACACATGAATTGCGACCAATTTATTGGGTGAGAATTTCTGATAATCCAACTATTGACGAAACAGAACCTGAAGTGCTATACACAGCCCTTCATCATGCCCGTGAACCTGCCAGTTTATCGCAACTGATTTTTTATATGTGGTATTTGTTGGAAAATTATGGAACAAACCCTGAAGTTGACCATGTTATCAATGAAACAGAACTATATTTTGTGCCAATGCTAAACCCAGATGGATACCTCGAAAATGAAACAAATTTTCCTAATGGAGGGGGCATGCACCGAAAAAATAAGCGGAATATTGGTACATCAAATCCAGGAGTAGATCTAAATAGAAATTACGATTATCAATGGAATGTGAGTGGTACCTCTCCCAATGTAAATAACGACACCTACGCTGGCACCAACGCTTTTTCAGAACCTGAAACACAAGCCATAAAATACTTTTGTGAAGCACATGATTTTTCTTTTGCTATGAATGCTCATTCTTACGGAAATTTATTGCTTTTTCCTTTTGGCTGGGCTGACAATGCATTTGTTCCAGACAACGATTATTTTCAGGCTTTTTCCAACCATCAAGTTATTTTCAATAACTATAACGCCACTAAGGCTTCAAACTTATACGAAGCAGCTGGTGATTCTGACGATTGGATGTATGATGGAGATTTAGTCACGAAACCAAAAATTTATGCATTAACTCCGGAGGTTGGTTCTGCTAATGATGGATTCTGGCCAGCTCAAAGTAGAATTTTACCCCTTTGTAAAGAAAATGTTTGGCAGAATACTATTGCGGCCCATTTACCACACATTTTTGGTGTGGCAACAGAGTCTGATCCGCCCACCATTGAAAATACAACGGGTTATTTTCATTATGACTATCAACGTTTAGGATTAACCAATGGCGCAGTATCTGTTAGTATGCAACCTATTCAAAACATTACAGCACTTGGTAATAACAACACTCACAATATTAATTTAATGGACATTGACTCCGATTCAATTAGTTATATACTACCTAATACGCTCAGTTTTGGTGACGAAGTGATATATGTTTTATATACGAACTTTGTTACTTGGTCGAGAATGGACACCATCACAAAAACATTTGGTGTTGGATTGACTGCTTATAGTGACAACGCCAATACCACTGCAAATTGGAGTGGAAACTGGGGCCTAACCAATGCCTATTTTGTTAGCCCTGTAACATCAATTACAGATAGTCCTGGCAGCAATTACTCGAATTTTGAAAATAGCAGTTTTGAATTAAGTAATGCATATAACTTTTCACAATCGACATATGCCAGTGCAGAGTTTTATGCCCGTTGGGAAATAGAAAATGACTACGATTATGTGCAATTTATGGCTTCAACAAATAATGGCACATCATGGACTCCACTTTGCGGACAATACACAAATTTAGGAACCGGAAATCAAGATGAAGACGAGCCTCTCTACGACAATTTTCAGACCGATTGGGTATTAGAGCAAATTGATTTATCAGACTATGTTGGGCTCAGTAACGTCAAATTTAAATTTCGTTTAGTTTCTGATAATTTTGTGACTGAAGACGGATTTGCATTTGATGATTTTAAAATCATTGCAGATGGCCAAGGGCTTTCGATTAACGAATTTGGTGCACAAAACTTTAATATTTATCCAAACCCTGCTAGCGACATTTTAACAATAGAACAAAGCGACGAGCTTGTGGATGTATCAATATACAACCAACTTGGTCAGTACATTACTAGTCCTAAATTGATGGGTAATAAAATTGACGTATCGAATTTAATGGAAGGAATATATTATCTAAAACTTCAGCCTTGCTATGCTCCTGCCGTGACTCAAAAATTGACAATTGTTCGTTAAGCAGTTTAGCATCCATAACGTATTTCTTGATATATTATGTAGTACCTTTGCATTATGATTAATAATCGTAGACCGTTAAACGATTGGTTACCCATTACCAAAAAAGAGCTTGAGCTTCATGGTTGGGATGAACTAGATGTTGTTTTGATTTCCGGTGATGCGTACGTTGATCATCCATCATTTGGACCCGCAGCTATTGGCAGAATAATTGAAAGTGAGGGATTAAGAGTTGGCATAGTTCCGCAACCAAACTGGCAAGACGATTTAAGGGATTTCAAAAAATTTGGCAAGCCCAAATACTTTTTTGGAGTAACAGCAGGCTGCATGGATTCAATGGTGAATCATTATACTGCGGCAAAAAGAAAACGATCAACCGACTCTTATACTCCAGGTGGACAAGCCGGTTTTAGACCAGACTATGCTACCACTGTATATACTAAAATTTTAAAAGAATTATTTCCTGACGTGCCTGTTGTGATTGGCGGAATTGAAGCTTCGCTCCGTCGAGTGACTCACTATGATTATTGGTCGGATCAATTAATGCCAAGCATTTTAGAAACGTGCGGAGCAGATATGTTAGTTTACGGAATGGGTGAACAGCCGCTGCGAGATATGATTTCCCTGTTGAAAAAAGGAGTTCCGTTTGATTCCTTAAAAACCATTGCGCAAACTTGCTGGCTAATTCCAAACGAAGAAGGTTTACCAAAAAATAAAAATTGGGATGATGTTGAATTAAGTAGTCATGAGCTTTGCTTAGATGACAAAATTAAATATGCATCAAATTTTAAAACAGTTGAAGTTGAGTCGAATAAATTAAAAGCAAGGAGAATATTACAAAAAGTAGGCAACAAAACGCTTGTTATTAATCCGCCATATAAAACCATGACCGAAAAGGAAATGGATCAATCTTTTGATTTGCCATATACTAGAATGCCGCATCCCAAGTACCATAAAAGAGGAGCCATCCCTGCCTATGATATGATTAAATTCTCTGTAAATATGCACAGAGGCTGTTTTGGCGGATGTAGCTTCTGCACCATTTCAGCTCACCAAGGAAAATTTATTGCTAGTAGAAGTGAAGAGTCAATATTAAAAGAAGTAGATGAAATTACAAAGCACCCAGAATTTAAAGGCTATTTGTCGGATTTAGGTGGACCATCTGCAAATATGTATAAAATGAAAGGGATAGACGAAGCCATTTGCGAAAAATGTGTAAGTCCTTCATGTATTCATCCTGTAGTTTGCAGTAATTTAGATACTAGTCATCAGCCCTTAACAGATATTTATAAAAAAGTAGATTCCCATCCAAAAATTAAAAAAGCTTTTGTAGGTTCGGGCATTCGTTATGATTTATTGGTAAAAGAGTACAATAAATTGTTAGATGAAAAAACAGCTGAAGACTACATGGAACAAGTGATCACCCGCCATGTATCTGGCAGACTAAAAGTGGCTCCAGAGCATACTGCAGACGCAACATTAAGGATTATGCGGAAGCCATCATTCAAGCACTTTCATAAGTTTAAAGAACGCTACGATAAAATTCAACGAAAGCATGATTTAAATCAACCTCTAATCCCCTATTTTATTTCCTCACATCCAGGGACTGAAGAGGCAGATATGGCAAATTTAGCTGTTGAAACAAAAGAAATGGGTTTTCAGTTAGAGCAAGTGAATGATTTTACTCCTACTCCTATGACTGTTGCAACAGTAATCTATTATTCAGGGGTTCATCCTTATACTTTAAAACCTACTTTTGTTCCCAAATCAAAGGAATCGAAAGCAGACCAACACCGTTTTTTCTTTTGGCATAAACAGGAAAATAAGCAGTGGATAAATGACAAATTACAAAGTGTTGGTCGACCAGATTTAGCCGAAAAATTAGTCGGAAAAATTAAAACAAGAGGACAAAAGGAAGTTCCTAAGTGGCTAGCCGACAAACGAAAAAAAACGTCGAGTAGAAAAAGTAATTCTAAAAACAGAAAATACTAACAATTGCAGAAGTTAGGCACGATTCTAGTATGTTAAAATAATAATGTTACCGATAATATTTCTTTTAGATTTGAAACTTAAAGAATAAAGTAACGTAGAAACGATAACCTACGATTAACAAAATGAGACACTGTCTTTTTATACTGATATTTCTTTTTCCGACTTTTGCATTAACTGCGCAAAAGGCGAATGAAGATATTCTTGAAGCTTTTTTAGATTCAATTATATCAGCAAACAATATAGATGTTTCTCTTGCAACTGGAGAGCTTTTGTCATATTCTAAAAAGAATTACAAAGCGGTTGATAATGTCCAAGAATTTGTGAAATATGCCGGACATAAAATGAAGTCGAAGGAAAAAGAGTTCACTAAAAATTACACACGAGAGCTTCAAGAATTTCATGCCATTGGAGTTGCAGCACACAAAAATGTCCTTGCACTAGAAAAGAAGTTGTTTTCTATTTTAGATTATAACAGTGCTGTGCAAAGCAACGATTTGATAACACTGCTTTATCTGACCATTCATGAAATGAATTACTGGGAAATGAATTGCTATAAACCTAATCAAATAGGAGTGCGTTTAGAAAAACTTTATAGCACAACAGAAAACACAGCACTGGTTGAAAAAATAAATCTACTGTTAATAGCTGCAAAGATATACAAAGGCAGTTACTTCGTAAATCCTATGCATATTTGTGTGTCCAAATACGCAAAAATTGAAGTTGTAATGGATCTTGACTCATTAAACCTGAAAACAAAAAATATTACAATTGACAGCATTCCTTCGGGAATAAGACCGCCTGTTTTTATCGGGGGTCACCAAATGTTAAAAACGTATGTAAAGAGCAATCTTCGCTATCCTGAAAAGGCAATGGATATGGGGCATCAGGGAAGAGTACTAGCTTCATTTAAAGTTGATGAATGGGGCAATGTTTTTGGAATAAGGATCAAACAATCTCCTTCAGAATTTTTATCAAAGGAAGTTATTAGATTACTTGAATCTCTTCCTCAATGGGAACCAGATTCTGGCACACAAGCGGGAGCAGGTTTTACAAAATTCACCATGCCTTTCGAATTTGTTTTGCCGGAAAAATAAATTTTAAGCCTTCAAAAGCAGTCGCATATTCACCTTTTGGTCGATAATTTGATGTAAATCCTTTACTGCTACTCTATCTTGAATCATAGTATCTCTATCTCGAATTGTTACAGTATTATCTTGTAAAGTTTGGTGATCAACAGTGACACAAAATGGTGTTCCAATAGCATCTGCTTTTCTGTAGCGCTTACCAATTGAATCTTTTTCATTGTATTGACAGTTGAATTCTAATTTTAATTCATCAATAATAGCTCTAGCTTGCTCGGGTAAGCCATCTTTTTTGGTTAAAGGCAATACCGCTACCTTATATGGCGCTAACGGAGCAGGTAAAGCAAGTACAACTCGCTCACTACCATCATCTAATTTTTCTTGTTTGAAAGACGCAGATAATACAGCCAAAAACAATCTATCTAACCCAATTGATGTTTCCACAACGTACGGCACATATGATTCATTAATCTCCGGATCGAAAAAACGCAATTTCTTTCCCGAATGTTCTTCATGTTTTTTTAAGTCAAAGTCGGTTCTTGAATGAATCCCTTCTAATTCTTTAAAACCCATTGGAAAATTAAATTCTATATCGGCCGCGGCATTGGCATAGTGTGCCATTTTTATATGATCATGAAATCGATAGTTTTCCATATCAAATCCTAGCGCTTTGTGCCATTTAATTCTGTAATCTTTCCAGTAATCATACCACTTCATTTCCTCTCCTGGCCTTACAAAAAATTGCATTTCCATTTGCTCAAATTCACGCATTCTAAAAATAAATTGCCTTGCTACAATTTCATTTCTAAACGCTTTTCCAATCTGCGCTATTCCGAATGGGATTTTCATTCCGCCAGACTTTTGAACATTTAAATAATTTACAAAAATACCTTGTGCGGTTTCTGGTCTTAAATAAATTTTTGCCGATTCACCCGATACAGAGCCCAGTTCAGTTGCAAACATTAAATTAAATTGCTTTACATCTGTCCAATTTTTTGAGCCACTCAGCGGACAAGCAATTGCTAAATCTTCAATTAATTGTTTTACAGCTGGTAAATCCTCGTTTTCTAACCCAACACGCATTCTATCTTCAATGCCTTTTATTTCAGTTTCGCGTCTAAGCACATTGGGATTTGTTTTTCGAAATTCTTCTTCATTAAAATCATCTCCAAATCGCTTTAACCCTTTAGCTACATCCTTATTAATCTTCTGACGAATTTTTTCAATATGATCTTCAATTAAAACATCCGCTCTGTATCTTTTTTTTGAGTCTTTATTATCAATTAAAGGATCGTTGAAGGCGTCAACATGGCCTGAAGCTTTCCATGTTTCAGGGGCCATAAATATAGCAGCATCTAAACCAACAATATTTTCGTTCATTTGCACCATGGCTTTCCACCAATAAGACTTCAGGTTGTTTTTCAATTCTGCTCCCAATTGTCCATAGTCATAAGTTGCACTTAGGCCATCATAAATTTCAGAACTTGGAAACACAAAGCCATATTCCTTTGCGTGCCCTATAATATCTTTTAGTTTATCCTCTTGTGCTGCCATGGTAATAATTTTGATGCAAATTTATCGTTTTCAAATTAATTCTATGTCTTAATTCAGTCTTTGTTTTATTGATGGTAGCTTTGCTCAGAAGACTTAAAATTAAAGTACATTAGCACTTATAATAAAAGAGTTATGACCAAAATGGAGGCCATTGAAAGCATCAGAGGATTAGATTTATACTTACTTGACCAAATTTTGAAAGGTAGACTACACACTGGAATGACCATTTTAGATGCTGGTTGCGGCACAGGGAGAAATATTGTGGTGCTAAAAAAAATGGGGTTTGACATCACAGGATTTGATTCTAATAATGAAACCATTGAGGAGTTAAAACATAACCATCCATCACTGGTAAAAGATATATCATGTAACTCTATTGAAGATTTTGCAATGAACAATTTGTACGATTATATCATTGTAAATGCTGTTTTCCATTTTGCAGAGTCGCACCAACATTTTGAAAATATGTTTAATAAACTATCTAAAATACTGAAGCCCAACGGGCAACTATTCATCAGAATGACTAGTAACATAGCAATTGAAAAATCGTTTATTACGCAAGAAAATGGTACGGCATATCTGCCGGACGACTCATATAGATATTTGCTAGAATTTGAACGATTAATAAAACTCATGACTAAAAATGAATTACAGTGGGTAGAACCAATTAAAACAGTAAACGTGGCAGATTTGAGATGTATGAGCACAGTTATTTTGCAAAAAATATCGACATAGCTGAGGCAGTTTCTGATTCAATACAAATAAATTAGCTTAGTGCCGGAGTAGTGAAATCCCAATCATTTTTTATTTGAGCTAAACGTTATCAAAATAGGCATGTTTACTTTTTATAATAGTAAGTAACCAATTTGCTAGCAATATTGAATAGATTAGCAAATTGATAAAAATCTAAGCCACTAAAATGTCAATAAAAATTAAGTACCTACTTGCTGGAATTTTATTTGGACTTATTTTCCCAATTGTCTCAATTTTGGTTGATTGCTGTATATTTCATGACAATGATTTCTCTTTTGATCAAGTTGGAATCTACCTTGATAATAATCCAATCCATTATATTGTTGCATCTGCGCCTTTTTTTCTGGGAATAGCCGCTTATATGATTGGCTACTATGTTGAAAAACAATATGATTTAGTGCAAAAATTACGTGCAAAAAATGATATTTTAAATGATGCAAATGAATCGTTGGATTCTTTTAATTACCATGTTTCACATGATTTAAAAACAGTACTTAGTAATACAGAATCTCTAACTTTAATGCTTCAAAAATATGTTGAAAAAGACAATAAGAAAAAAGTTGAAGCGATATTAGAGAGGTTATTAAGCACTGCAAGGAATGGGAGAGAAACTATTAAAAGTTTTTTAGAGTTTGGAAAAGCAACTTCAATTGTTTACAAGGACAATGCCGAAGTTTTACTTTTGGAACAGGAGATTTCCCAAATTGCAGAAACTCATTTCATGGACAACAAATTGCAAATTTCGATTGACAATTCAGGGTTTACGGAATTAAAAATTGACAAAAAAGCAGTGGAAAGTATTTTTATGAATCTATTTACAAATTCTATCAAGTATAACGATAATCCAAAGGCCATTACACATATTACTTTAGCTATTGAAGGGGACTACAAAAAAATAACATATACTGATAATGGTATAGGAATTGATGTTGAAGCAAATAAAGACAAACTATTCAAGCCATTCGAAAAAATTCAAAGTCATACAGATGCAGAGGGTACAGGTGTTGGGCTTTATTTGATAAAAAAAATTACATCAGCCTACAACGGAAAAATAAAAATAGAAAGTGTAATTAACGAAGGAACCAGTTTTATTTTCTATTTCCCTAAAGAAATGTAAAACAGTTAAAAATGCTTTTCAATAACCTCAGCTATTCGCTCGGGCATAAGAGGCTTAGCAATGTAATCCACTGCATTTACAAATTTTTCGTATTTTTCAATATCCTTTTTATGATTCGAAGTCGTTAACATGCACACTTTTACTGCATCCAAGTCTTCTTCAAATAATTCTTCTAAAGCTTCTAACACTTCAAATCCGTCATAATCTGGCATATTAATGTCTAAAAACATTAAGTTAGGAAGCTCAAGATTTTTTTCTTTGATGTTTTCAAAATATTCTATTGTTTCAGTACCGCTCGGAAGAACCACTATTTCTTCAAATAAATCTGTTTCCTCTATAACGTCTTCGTTGTAAAAATTAGTTGTTTCATTGTCATCAACTAGCAGAGCTTTTGCAATTTTATTTGTCATCTTTAATTATGTCGTTTCATTGACTTTTGTTTCAAAATCAATTTGCCAAATATAATCAATTATTGTAAGTAATACATGTTGTTAAGTGTGATCAACCCCCTCAAAATAGCTAACTAAAAACTAATATTGACCATAGCCTCCTTCCAATTCCAAAACACATTTGAAACCTACTGACTTTAGCATTACTAATGCCCTACTGCTCCGTCCACCACTCTGGCAAAACAAAAGAATAGGCTGTGATTTATCGAGTTTATTGATTTCTGATTTGAAATTAGAATCTGTAAAGTCAATATTTATAGCGCCATCAATTGTTCCTCGATTAAATTCTAGAGGAGTTCGAACATCTAACAAAATAAACTCTGAATTTTCCGCCATATATGCAACGAATTCTGCTTTTGATACACGCTGAATTGTATTTTCAGTAGTATCTTTTTCAGTAGTATTATTTTGAGCAAAAGATGCATAACAAAACAAGAAAGTGATTAATAGTAATGCTGTAATTTTTTTCATTAATTTAGTTTTTTAGTATTTCATTTACAACAATATATATGCCCATTACGAGCACAAACCACCCAAACCCCTTCTTCAATTTTTGACCATCAATAAATTTATTGAGGTAAATTCCAACAAAAATTCCAAGAATTGAAACTGATGTAAACGATAATAAAAATACCCAATCGATTTCTATGTTTTCGACATCACCAATAAACCCAATTAAAGATTTAATGGCAATAATCATGAGCGAAGTTGCTACTGCCTTTTTCATTGGTAATTTTGCAAATAAAACCAAAGCAGGGATGATTAAAAAACCACCTCCAGCACCAACAATTCCTGTTAAAAACCCAACAACAACACCTTCAATAATAATTAGAGGAAAATTAAATTTTAGCGATTCTTCAGTATCAGTCAATTTTTCTTTCCTTCCCCTTATCATGGAGTAGGATGCAAACAACATGATGAGAGCAAAAAACACCATAAGTCCTGTATCTTTTGATATTTCAATAGAACCGATAGTAGCTATTGAGTCAGGAATAATTGGGATAATAAATTTACGAGTCAGATAAACAGTGACCAATGCAGGTGCTGCAAAAACAATTCCAGTTTTATAATCAATCATGCCTTTTTGTGCATTGCGGATAGCGCCAACTAAAGCAGAACTACCAACTACAAATAGAGAATAAGCAGTTGCTAAAACTGGTGATATCCCCAGTACATAAACAAAAATAGGCACTGTAAGAATAGAGCCTCCTCCGCCTATTAAGCCTAACACAACTCCTATTAAAAGCGCTCCAAAATAACCTGCAAGTATTTCCATTTAACTTGTAAAAAATAGCAAAGAAAACAATACTACAGGGATATGATAGTAATTAATATCACAAAAGTGAACTTAAATCGCCAAATATATTTTTTGTAATCAATTATTGAAAATTGAGATGCCTTTAAATTTCAAACAAATTGAATTCGGTTGTTTACTAAATTGAATTACAAACTTTGCTTAATGGTGTGCTACCAGTTTTTATAAGTTTCCGCAATCAAAAAATAATGATATCTTTAACGGGACTAAAATGTTTTTTATGAAAATATATCTATTTTATTGACTCAATGGGGATTTAATCAAGTCTTTTCAGAAGATTTTCAAAGTGGAATTCCAGCAACGTAGACAATCATTGACAATGACGGAAATGTTCCGGACCCAAATGTTGCACAATTTACCAATGCTTGGATAGGAGCGGCAGACTTTAATAACACTACAGACACTGTAGCCATGAGCACGTCGTGGTATTCTCCACCTGCCACATCAGATGATTGGCTCATTACACCTCAAATAAGTCTGACATCTAACAATGAATTAACCTTCGAAGAAAAAGCACAAGATCCACTCTATCCAGATGGGTATGAACTTCGAATTTCAACAACCACTCCAACCATTGCAGGATTCCTTGCAAACCCACCATTACTATCAGTTCTTTCAGCTAGCGGTGGTTTATGCAATACCCAGACAGTTGATTTGGATGCATTAGGTTATTTCAATCAAAATATTTACCTCGCTTGGAGGAATAATTCAAATAATCAGTTCATTTTAATGATTGACGATATTGTGATTAATGAGCTGATCGCATTTGACGTTTCAATAACTGATACATCCGCAAACGAATACACAATGGTTCCATTACCACAGGTGACGACGCAAGGGATAGATGGACTCTTAACAAATATTGGAACCGATACTGTAACGAATGCAAGTATGACAATCAATGTATATGATGGAACGCAGACTGTTGTATATTCAGGCATGAGTAATGTAATTACTTCTTTAGCTCCTGGGGCATCTAGTTCTGTTACGAATGTTGGATTCACACCTGTTTTACCAGATATATATACGATTGAGTTAATTAGTAATATTACAGAACAGGACGGAGATATGAGCAACGATACATTGGTCTATACTTATGAAGTGACAGATGATGTATATGCCCGTGACAATGGCATTTCTACCGGTTCTTTAGGAATTGGGAATGGGACAGGAGGTGAATTAGGACAGACTTTTGAAATTATTAATACAGATGAAATTACTTCTGTTTCAGTTTTCCTAACTAATGCTGGTCAAGGCATGAATGGACGCCCATTGTGGGCAACTGTATATGAAACAGATGCAAATGGAACACCAACTAATGAATTGATCACTACGGATACAGTAATAATTGATACAACAGAAAATATTTTTTGGACCCTACCGATTGCAGGAGGTTATTTTTCGTTAATTCCTGGAGATTATGTTGTTGTAGCCAATGAAATTGATTCCAACCTAACAATAGGAACTACATCTGAGATTTTTACCTTAGGCAAAACATGGGTAAGTTTTGTTTCAAATCCGTGGCAAAACAATGAAGCATTCAATTTTAACGTAACGTATCTTTTAAGAGCAAATTTCGCCTGTCTCCCAACAGCAGACACAATTACGGAATTAGTGTGTGGAGGAACGTACTCATCCCCCTCAGGAAATTTTGTTTGGACATCTTCAGGGGTCTATCAAGACACCATAATCAATGCTGAAGGATGTGATTCAATAATCACAATTAATTTAACCATTGGAAATCCTACGCAGACAAATTTGAATGTGACTAGTTGCGATTCCTACACCTCACCTTCTGGAAATAATATTTATACCGTAAGTGGAATATATAACGACACACTGTCGACAATAGACGGATGTGATTCGGTACTCACAATAGATTTAACAGTAGGAAGCCCTACACAGACAAATTTGAATGTCACGAGTTGCGATTCTTACATTTCTCCTTCTGGAAACAATAGTTGGACTGTAAGCGGAGTTTATAATGACACACTTTTAACGGTGAATGGGTGTGATTCTGTGTTAATAATTAACCTGACGATTGATGTCGTAGACTTGAATATTAGTGAAACGAATGGAGAAATTACAGCCAGCCAAATGAATGCTGCCTATCAATGGATAGATTGTGGAGCTAACAATTCACCGATTGTTGGCGAAACAGGACAGTCTTTCACGCCTTCAGCAAATGGAGACTATGCAGTGGTTATAACAAATGGAGTATGTGTAGATACTTCTTTATGCCTTACAATAAATACCATTGGGATTGAAGAGGAGTTTCTATTGCAAGGAATTGATATTATACCAAACCCTTCGAATGGAATCTTTTCTATAGTCTTAGATAAGCATTTAGCTGGTAATTTAGAAATTATTGTAACAGATCTAAATGGAAGATTAATCCTAACCACTACGGAAGCTCTGCAGGAAGGAGAAACGAACATATCAATTAACCTGAAAAATGCCGAGTCTGGAGTATATTTGGTGAAGCTTGTGTCGGATAAAAAATATCGAACCGAAAGAATTTTAATCACTAAAAATTGATTTAATTTAAGGATATTAATTGCTTGATAGCTCCAAATTTTTATGACCCCGTAATGATACTGTGATGAATCGATTATTCCTTATTCTATTTCTAGGAGTGACATTCTTCACTTGTACGCGAGGAGCAGACTCAAATAAAAAAACGAATCATCTAACGTTCCACTCTTTGAATTACTGGGAGAGGAAACTGGGATTCAGTTTTCCAATAAAATTAGTGAGAATGATCTCCACAATGGATTCAAATATGAATACTTCTACAATGGAGGAGGAGTAGCAATTGGTGACATCAATAATGATGGACTATCCGATATTTACTTTACAGGGAATATGGTGGAAGACAAACTCTACCTCAATAGGGGAGATTTTAAATTTGAAGACATCACCTCAAAAGCAATTCATTCAGGGAAAGAAGGCTGGCATACTGGTGTTTCAATGGTAGATATAAATGCAGATGGATATTTAGATATTTATGTGTGCCGTGGAGGAGATCCAAAAAATTACAATGATCAAACAAACTTATTGTACATAAACAACAGGGACGAAACATTTACTGAACAAGCATCAATTTACGGATTAAATGATTCGCTAAATTCCACACAAGCAGCCTTTTTTGATTACGATCGCGACGGTGATTTAGATGCATATGTAATGAACGTCCCCAATGAATTGTTCAATTTCACAAGAGAAGAATATCTAAAACTATTTCAATCAAAGCAAAATAGTTCTGACCATTTCTTTAGGAATAATAAAGAAAAGTTCGAGGATGTATCTCTGGAAATGGGGATAAACAACCATGCATTTGGTTTAGGATTAGCATTAGGAGATATTGATAATAATGGATGGACAGATATATACGTGGCAAATGACTATGAAGAACGCGATTACCTGTTTATGAACATGGAGGGGAAATTTGTTGAACAACTTAGGAATCGCACAAGACATACCTCTAATTTTGGAATGGGAGTAGATATTGCAGACTTCAACAATGACGGTGACGCAGATATTATGGAGTTAGATATGGCATTTCCTACTCATGAAAGGTCTAAACGAAACATGGCAAGCATGTCGACAAAAAAGTTTTGGAGTATGGTAAAAAATGGAAACCACTACCAATACATGAAAAATTCACTTCAAATCAATAATGGAAATGGAACTTTTAGCGATATTGCTCAATTAGCAGGAGTTGCAAAAACAGACTGGAGTTGGGGAGCATTATTTGCCGATTTTGACAACGACGGACAAAAGGATTTAATCATCACTAACGGCCAACACCGGGATTTGAAAGACAGAGATTTTCAAAATAAGTTGAAAAATAAAATCCAAGATGAAGGACAACTTTCAGTAGATGAAATTTTTGAATTTGCCCCCAAAAGCCAACAGAGTAACTTCGTTTTCAAAAATAATGGAGACCTAACTTTTGAAAATACTTCAAAAAAATGGGGTTTTGATCAAAAAATTAATTCTAATGGAATTGCCTATGCTGATTTGAATAATGACGGAACGATAGATGTTGTAGTGAATAATCTAGACGAAAAAGCAACCATTTATAAAAACACAACGGTAGGACATCAAAACTATATTTCATTTTCTTTTAAAGGTCATAAAAAAAATACGTTTGCATACGGAACTAAAGTGAAAGTGTATACCAAAAAGGGAGTTCAAATGCAAGAGTTACATGTCACAAAAGGATACATTTCCTCTGTTGATCCACGGTTACATTTTGGTCTTGGGGAATTAGAATCTATTTTGAAAGCGGAAATTCAATGGACTGATGGTCAAACAACCGTTTTGAGTCATCCAGAAATCAATAAAAAACATGTAGTAACCTACGGAAAAAGCAACTTTCAAACAGTACCTAAAGAATCACTTAAACAGTACTTTAAAGATATTACCACTACTATTCCGATAGATTACCGACACCTTGAAAATGATTTCAATGATTTCGATCGAGAACTATTATTGCCTCATGCATTTTCTCATCTTGGCCCCTGTATAGTCACTGCTGATATAAATTCAGACGGATTGGATGATGTTTTTATTGGAGGTGCTAAAGGTCAAGCGGGCGCAGTATTCGTTCAAAATGTGGATGGGGAATTTCTCAAAATGCAGGAAAATACATTCATTAAAACACAAAACAGTGAGGATGTGACAGCACTATTTTTTGATGCAGATGGAGATGGAGATCAAGATTTGTACATTGGAAGTGGTGGAAATGATTTTCATGCAAACGCTATGGAATTGCAAGACCGATTGTATCTGAATGATGGCCTAGGAAATTTCACATTTGCCATTGATGCCTTGCCTAAAATGATAACCAGTACAGGTATTGTTCAAGCTGGGGATATTGATTCAGATGGCGATTTGGATTTATTTGTAGGAGGACGAGTTGAGCCCGGAATGTACCCAACTGCCCCGAAGAGTTTTCTATTGCTGAATAATAGAGGGAAATTCAAAGATGCTACTAGCAATTATTGTCCAGAATTATCTCAGATAGGAATGGTGACAGGTGCTGAATTCACGGATATTAATGGTGATGCAAAAAATGACTTGGTGCTTGTAGGAGAATGGATGGGTCTCACTCGTTTTTTAAATAAAGGGGATAGTATGGAATTACTGCCTGTGGAGAAGCAGTCTGAAGGATTATGGTTTTGCCTAAAAATGACGGACATTGATAACGACGGAGACATGGATTTTATTGGAGGAAATATCGGGAAAAACTCAAAATTTAAAGCTTCTTTCAAAAAACCATTCAATATTTATGGGAGAGATTTTGATGGGAACGGAACTTTTGACATTGTTTTGAGTGCTTTTCAGGGAGAGACTAATTATCCGGTTAGAGGCAGAGAGTGCAGTTCTCAACAAATGCCTTTTATAGCAGAAAAATATCCTACATATAAAGCTTTTGCTCAAGCAAGTAGTGAAGAATTGTATGGTAACGAACTGAATAAAGCTTTACATCTTACAACTCGAAATTTGAATTCTTCAATCTTTATCAATGACGGAAAAGGAAATTTTTTGATGAAATCGTTACCAATAGAAGCACAGTTTTCCCCTTTAATGGATTTCGCTGTTTTAGATATAAATAACGACGGAAACAAAGATATTATTGGTGTAGGTAATTTGTTTGAAACGGAAGTAGAAACTACACGTTATGATGCAGGAAGAGGATGTGTTTTGTTGGGAAATGGCTCTGGAGGGTTTACTTCTTTATCCCCAAAACAATCTGGATTTTTCGCCTGGAATAACATTCGCTCAATAGTACCATTTACTATAAATGGAAGAAAAGGATTTATATTGGGAGTTAACAATAGTTATCCGCAGGTATTTTTAATGAAATAACCCGTCCATTCAAAAGTTTCTAGAACAGATTCAGCAAGCTTCTGGTTTACAAAAAAACTAATAGGCATTCCCTTAGTTAGTTAATTTGTTGCAAAAAATTTGGTTTTGAGATCAGGCTAGCACATTTTCCCACTGCTTATCATTTATCTTCCAATCATGGATAAGACTTTAAACCAGTTAAATTCTAACCCAATGAAATCAGTGGGCGCAGCCTTTCAGTCAAAGTTAAAAACTCAATTTCTGAGGTAATTTTTTTTATTCGTCCTTTACTTGTCGCGGTTTGTAAAGAATGATAACCTGAAAAATAATAGCTAAAACAATCAGCACATAGATTTCAATTTGAGTAAACATTTCAATTGACCGTGCCGCTTTTTTTCCTGATTTCAACTCTCGCCATCCCTCGGCAATTTGTAAATCTGCCAGTAGACCCAAATCTACTTTAATGGCTTTTATACTATTTTCAATATTTTGAGGTTCATATTCTCCAGCTTCAACACTTTTAGACTCTGCGCTTTTCAGTGCCATCACATGCTGTTTCAATTCAGCAAAACTGGCAACCTCTTCAGGAGATAAATTTGTTTCTTGATAGTCGGCCATTAACTGCTTTAATTCGGCATTGAGCTGTGAATTTCTATTGCGGTAGAAAATAGTATCTGACATGGCATTAGCCATATCTTTCTCATTCATTAGGCTTGTCATTTTATAAACTATATCATGAGCAGTTAGTCTGTCTTCATATATATTTTTTATTGATTTTTGAATTTTATTAAAATTTCCTTGATCAATTAAGTTTGTGGCTAAAATCAATAGGAATACGAAGAGTATTCCAAAAATCCATTTAATTTTTCTTAGATTCATTTTTTATTCTTTTTCGGTTAATTTTTAGCATGTTACGGATTACAAAAATCACAAAACTGAGGCGATTCCGTTGTGATGGTATTGGGAAACTGTTGGTATTGTTGAAAATTGCATTTCTGACATTCATATTGATGCTTCAGTGCAGATTTAGTTGGAAGATTACAAATTTTACAAGGTAGACCAGGTATTGCCTTTTTAATGGAAAAACCAGGAGCATGGCATTCAGGACATGTACTTTTAACTTTTTCTAATAGGTTTTGAGTTGCTTCCTTAATCACACTCATCCGTGTTGGATTGTACATAGCCCTCATGTCAGTTTCTACCCAGACGCTATTATGGTCCGCTAGTACTGCTGCAGCTGCAACTTCAAAATCGGATAAATCATTAAGCCCTTTATAAATGGGATCTACCCCATTTTTACAGTCACGAACAATCATTGCGTGCGTACCTATCTTATATAGTTTTGCCAAGCTAATAGCCTCTGATATATGCTGAGCTTGTGCTCCACCAAAATTAGTTTCAATAGATAATTTTCTACCGATTATTTCAAAGTTATGCTTCTGATCAACTAGCATTACGATTTCGTCATCTGCAGCTGAAAAAATAAAGTTGGGATGATTGCCAAAAGATCCTTCACTAGCAATTGCAATATCACAACCACTTAACTCCATTGCCCGCTCGCATTTATTTCTAGCACAGTCGATAGGATTTTCAGTTCTTTCGACCTCGTTTGAAAATGTTCCAAGCTGATCAGTATCGAAATTTTCAGGCACCAAACAGGTTACTCCCAAAGCGTTTTCGCACAAAGGTGCAATCACCGACTCTTTGCCATGCATAGTTGCTATTGCTAAATCACGCCCTTTAAAAAAAGATTTGTAACTCACTTTTTACTTCAATACATTTTAAAATTAGGTAAAGTTAGCTTGCAATATCAAGTACAAAACTTGCATTTACTGAAACACCTAATTCTACGTTTTCCCTCTTTTCGAGATCATTAATTAAAAGTGTACGTCGCTCATTCAACTGCGCAATAATCTTTACAATTTCTTTATTGGAAATTGTATGATCTTTTTCCCAAGCGCTCAAATATTTAAGCTTATATGTATTAATTCTATTGTCGATTAGCGTATTAATTACCACTTTTGCCTCTTCAATCGATAAGTTTCCATCCTCTAAGATGTACTTAATGTTTTTTGTTGTTTCTTCCATTTTATTTGTTTTTAAGCGTTTATTTTTCTGTTTTTTATCTTTGTTAGAACCTGACTTGACTTTTCAACCGTTTGAACAGTTTCCCAGTTTAAGTTTGAGTTATATCTTTCCTCTACTTTACCTTCGGAATTTAAGGCCAGTAAGTTGATCCAATTATTATCAAACAATGCTTTCACATTTTGGTGTTTTGTTAATATTTTATTGATAGCCTGTTTTGGTGCTTCAATCAGAACGTTTAACCTGTATGGCTTATGTTGGTATTTTTCGCCATCATGAATGGATTGCATTGGTAATCCAATTCTCAAATCACCAGACCCTCCTTCTAGCACACCAAATCCACCTGTAACATTATGTAAAGTTTTATTACCCGATCCAAAGTTTTTGTTGTCGACTGTGCTGGCAAAATATTGTAAGTTAATCCAGCTAGTTACAACCATTGGGGCTGTCATAATGGCCTCTAAAACTCCAAAATCTTTATCGTTTTTCCAGTTGTAATTGTGCAAGAAAGATTTACCTTGTAAACTCATATTTGCAGTTCTATTTCTTGGTGCAATTATAAATGCACTGCAACCTGCAAGCCCCCATTCAGGCCTAACTGTAGACCAATCTTTACTTCTTGCTAATACTGCCTTATCTTTATTCGCATCTTTCTTAATTTCGAATCGTATTGAACGCTCGTGTCTTGTTGCTGAACTTGCAATTGCTAAATCTCTTTTTAGCTCTATAAGCTGCGATTTATGGGTGCTTGGCACCAAATGTTCACTTAAGATAGTTATATTATCAGTAGTGGTATTGTGCAAAGCGGCTACAAAATATGTATCTACGGGAATTTTTATTCCGCTTGCAGCAAGTATGTCTCTAACTTTCGGATTATTCAAAACAATTTCAGCAGTCATTGCATTTCCTTCGCCAGAATGCCCTCCGCAAGCGCCACAATCCAACCCTGCAGCGTGCGGATTATTTACTGTATCGCTACCATGACCAGTTATTAAAACTAATGGAGCAAAATTGTTTGTGAGTCCCATTCCTGTTAAAGCTCCTTTGGCCATTGCCGCCTGATCTTCTATATCTATACTACTTAAGTCAACTGTTTTCTGTGCAATTTGCTTTCTACTTAACCCCATTTCGTTTGGATTTTCTGAGGGTCTTGTGATAGAAAAAGAATCGGAGATTAATTTAAACATGTAAAGAAGTCCCATTGGGCTCACAAAGCTAAAACCTGAAATTGCTCCAGTCTTAAATTTTTTCCAGTTCTTACCTATGTGAAACAGATTGTTTCGTTTTTCCGCCACTTGGTTTTGGCTACTTTCGTCCGCTAAGGTTTCTTGCACAACTGGGCCGGCAGAAATTAAAGCAGGACATTGATTTTTACCCAGTGCATGCCCAATTTTTTTATAGTTAATAGGGAAGCCAAAAAATCCAGCAAAGCCAATCGTTTCAATTAACTTATCAGTTTGCTCTAATTGACGACGGTAAATTTCTGACCGAACATCAATACAAAATACCGCTTGTGCCTTTGGACGTTTATGATCTACTTCGGCAGAAATATTTGTGTCAAATTGGGTAATTAATTCACGCTCTCTTGAAAAATCCAATGCATCTTGCAGCACCAAATTAATAGCCAATCTTCTATCAAATTGCTGCATGTTTTTTGCACTGGCAATTCTAGTCAATTTAGTCTTCCATTTGCTGTCTAGTTCAGGTTCGTTACAGGTTTTAAGCAAACATACTTCCCATGTTAAAAGTACCGCAATAAAAGATTCCAAATTTGATTGATCTCCACCATATAGATTGTTATCCCAATCTATTCCTGCAATATATGAAGACCAGCCTCCGAATTTCAGTAAAATTGCATGTAAATAAATTGATAAGTTTTCTTCAGTAAAACCTAAAGTTTCAATGGCAATGGCAATGGCTTCTGCTTGATTATTTGGCATTGATTTTAAAACAGAGTTGAAATCTTTCAATCCCATTATTTTTGGAGCGCGATCAACTAAAGCATCTGCCCTCCAAGCTTCATAAATATTATCGTGTTGTTTTGCTGTCTTCCAAGCTGCTTGTCCTTTATCGAAGTATGAAGATGCCCAGCTCGAAATGCGATCGAGAATGAAACTACTCCAATTTTCATTATTGATTGTTTGCAATACTTGCGCTACTGTTTTTACCGAAAATTCCTTTGCCACAGCTGGGTCTTCAGTTTCAGTTTCTAAGGCTTTAATAAAGTCAGTTACCGTTGTATTTATATGACCATTTTTGCGCAAAGCATTATCAATATCGGCATCTACTATTTTTCCTGATTTAATTTCTTTCACATAAAATGCTACTGGCATCAAAAGGTCAATGTCAGCCATTTTCTGATAGGCGTTTGCTGCACTAGAAAAAGAACGATCGGCCATTCCCATGTATGGATTTACGGCAACCATATTTTCTAAAGACCAAGATGGTGCAATTTTAGCGCATGTAGCTTTGATAACTGCTCTGTAATCTGAATGTCTATCTAAATTAGTTTTGCTCATAATATCAATTATTAATGCTTAGTTATTTTTTATATGCGTTAATTAATCTATCGAAATAGACATTTAAATAGAATCCATTCCGGATATGAACTCCTAGGTTCGAAGTCAATTTATTTTGAGTAATTCGCGGAGCGAACACTTGAATTAATATGACAATACTAAAGGCTGCCAAAACAAATGTCATTAGCGCTAAATAAGTGCCATTAACCGGAGTTGCAATCGGTAGCTCCGATACCAGTAGGTGATGCATTGCTGATTCAAAAGTAAAGAACGACAGTGTTAAAATAATTGTTCTTCCAATAATGCCAAATAATACTTTTATTTTTGCGTCAGAATCATATGTTTGTACAAGTAGTTGAGTTAATCCCAAAACGATTACACCTCCTACAATTAGTAATTTGAAGTCTGCATTAAAGTCAAAGCCCCATAAGACTGCAATACCCAGATAAATGCCAATTGAAGTTGTAATGCCTAAAACTATTTTACCAATATTTCCGAATCTTTTAATTGATTGAAATTTACTTGCTCCAGACTTCTCTATATTTGTGCCGGAGGACAAGAAAGCGTGTGCTTTATAAAATGAATGACCAGTTAAGTGCAACATTGCCGCTGCGTACACTCCAAATCCACATGTCATTAATGTAAAGCCCATATGTGCTACACTTGAATAACTCAATGCAGTTTTAACAGAAGGTTGAGTAATGTAAACTATTGAGCCATAAATTGCTGAAATTGCACCAACAACAACTAATACAATTGGAGCAATGTACACGGCATCCATCAAAAATGCCATTCTTACTATAATAAAAGGACCGGCATTTAACAGTCCGGCATGTAGCAAGGCAGATACTGGTGTTGGCGTTTCCATGACTTCAACTAACCAGCCATGAGTTGGAAATTGAGCAGACTTGAAAATTGCTGCCAACACTAAGAAAAATGCCGACCATTCTAGCATAAATGTTGAAGTACCTTGTTGACTTTTTATGGCTGCGAAAATTTCACTTAAATTACCTGTTCCGAACTGGGTATATATTAATACAAAGGATGTTAGTAATGTTAAGTCACTTAGCCTAGCAATTATGAATTTCTTTTTTGCCGCATTTTGCGCTTTTACTCTACCAGAAAAGAATAAGATTAATTTATGAAGAGCAATACTGGCTATCATCCATGCGAAAAACAACGCCAACAAGTTTCCTGATAGCACCAGTAATTGAACAGCTCCTATTGTTGCAGCCATTCTTCCAATAAAAATAGCGTGTCGGTTATCTCCGCTTAGATAATTATAACTGTAACGAAGAACGACAAATCCTAAAATAGCAATCATGCTATACATTACCATACTTAAAGAGTCTATTCTGATAGTTAGCCCAAGATTCGCTATAGAAAAAACATCTAATTCCATTTGCCCTTTTGAAAACACTAAAAAAGAACCAGCAACCGCCAGTCCAAAGCCAATATAAATAGAAAGTCTACTTAACAGAATAGTTCTACCAGGTAGCCTTCCTTTCTCGAATCTTGAATAGAAACCAGTGAAAAATAAAAGAAGGGTTGGGAGGAGGAATATTATTAATTCAAATTTTTCTAACATTGCTTCTGTTTTTATGTATCACAATTTTGTTGGAACAAAGTAACATCTTCTATTTCATTTATTTTCATTTATATTACATATGTAATACATAAAAATAATTTATACTTAGCGGTTTGAACTCATGTCTAAAATATAAATGCTTGAATATTATATAAATACAAGATTTCTTGCTCTTGCTTGTATTCAAACAAGAAGTTTTACTTGAAGAGATGTTAACAATTGAGATTGAAGAATGAAAAAACTTAAAACCATTGAAAAACAATGATTTGAATTCAACATTGACTGCAATTACAATAGTACTCTACTTAGCGTTAAAGTAAAAAAAGGCAGATGTAGCACCAGACCTGTCTCTTGATAAAATTGGATTGTTTCGCATTCATGCTTTTAGCATTATACTATTCACGCATGATCTTCACTACCTTTATGTCAGTTTTACTTGCGACATGAAACACGTAAGTGCCTGTTCTAGCATCATCCCAATTTCGTACTTGCGATACGTTTCCTTCAAATGTATTATTGGTGGGCACATCTTGACCAATCCATAAATCGCCACTTGATGCTGTAGTTGCCAAACCTGTAATGGTTTTTGAACCAAAGGCAACACCATCTGCATAAAAAGTTAAAACATTGCCTTGCCTTGTAATGGCTACATGGTGGCAATTTCCGTCAAGCAAACTGGCGTTAAAAGTACCGCTATTCATAATAAAGTGATTAACTCCGTTTAACTGAACACATAACAACTTGTGGTTTGATCCGCCACAAACACCATGAAAAAAGAACATGGTTCCTTGACCGGCATTTGGTCGATTAGAAAATATTTGTGGATGTTGACTTTGCAATGATTCGTCACCTCTGACTATGGCTTCGAATGTAAAATCGGTATTGGCTATATTGTTGAGCGATATATTATCAGCTTCAACATAATCGTTCGTGCCGTTAAAGCTAAGGCAATTTATCGCTTGACTTAAGCCATAAGTCGTGTAGAACAGTGTGGCAAATACCACACTGATGAATTTTAAATTTTTCATCTTTTGAGATTTACTAATTTGTTAAAACTCGTCTCAATTCCTTTAGAAGAGGAAGGTGTTTTTTTATATTCTGAGTTTTTTTAAATATCGATCAAATTTCAATATACAGACAATGCTGTTTTACAAAGGTATACCTAAATTACAATTTAGAATCGAAAAAAGAAGTTGATCTGAAATACAAAAAACTAAAAAACATGTCAATTACAGGAATAACTCTCTATTAACAATTGAAGAATCAAGTAAACGAAACAGGTTTGAATAGCTTGTTTTCCGTTGAGCTCCGAAGTCCAAAATAAAAACGCCAGCAGAAACTTCTGCTGGCGTTTTACTTTTTTAGTGACCCCGACAGGATTCAAACCTGTAACCCTCAGAGCCGAAATCTGATGCGCTATTCAGTTGCGCCACGGGGCCATTGCGAACCTTCCCACAGATTCATTTCCGTTTCGCCATTCTACTAAAAATTTTAAAAATGTGAAACTGGGTCATTTTGTCGCTGGCAAATTTAATCATTTATTTTGCGCATTCCATTTTGAAAGAAAACATTTTTTTAAAACCTCAGCCTTCATTCTCGATAGCCCTCATAATAGGGAAATAAGTTTATCTTTGGTATGAAATGTATAAGTCAATATTGCTGTTTTTAATTTGCTTTCTTTCCTTTTTTGGATTGGGTCAGCATTACTATTTTAAAACATACTCTCTTCAAGAGGGTTTGTCGCGATCAGGGGTTTACCATATTTTACAAGACAATAAGGGGTTTTTATGGATTGGAACTGAAGGTGGTGGTGTATCGAAATTTGATGGACATCAATTTACTAATTTCGGAACTACTGAGGGTCTCAAATCAGAACATGTGCGGATTATTTTTGAGGATAGCAATGGCATGCTTTGGTTTGGAACAGACAATGGCTTGTCTTTTTTTGAATATGGTGAGGTTAAAACCTTAACCACTGTTGATGGTTTAAGTAATAATTTTGTCCGCTCAATTACTCAGGACCATAATGGGAATTTATGGGTAGGTACAGATCAAGGAATTTCTATTATTGATCCGTCAGAAAAAGAAATTAGTTCAAAACTAAAAGTCAATTTTAATTTACCTCACAAAAAAATACGCTCACTTTTAGCAGATTCAAATAAAGTATGGATTGGCACTGATAATGGACTTTGTAAAATTCAAGACGGCAAACTATCGGTCTACACAAAAGCTGATGGTTTAACCGATAACATTATTTTGAGCTTGTTTATTGATAAGCAGTCAAATTTATGGATTGGCACTAACAATGGCCTCTCAAGATATGAAAATGGAAACTTCAAGTCTTGGACAGTAGAAAATGGTTTAATAAATAACAGAATCAGAACCATCTGTGAGGACAGTAACGGGCAAATGTGGTTTGGAACAAAAAAGGGAATTAGCATATTACACAATAATCGGTTTATAAATATCAACGGAAAAAATGGATTGTCGAATGAAAGAATAAGATGCATTCAAAAAGATAGTTTTGGGAATATATGGATTGGAACATACTTTGGTGGAATAATGAGATTCAACTATCGCGATTTTATTAGCTTTAGCACACGAGACGGACTTCCTTCCAACCAAATTCTCTCCATTGCAGAAAATAAAAATAAGGAGCTAATCATAGGATCTTTTGAGGGGGCTACAATACTAGAAACAATAGATTCTACCTTTCAAACTCAGCATATGATAGGCAGTGTTCCTGAATTGATTGGGCGCTCAATAAATACGATTTATAGAGAAACAGAACAAACCACCCTTTATGGAACAGATACTGGCCTATTGATTGTTCAGCCAAATAAAACGACAGACATAAATTCCATCAGCGGGCTATTAGGTGAGTCTGTAAAAGCCATTTTCAAACATGAACAATCCTATTATATTGGCACAGAACTAGGCATAAACGAAATTAAATTTGACAAAGACTTTACAAATTCGAAAATTAGACCAATTGACAAAGCTGCTGGTTTAGCAGGTAATGTTGTATCATTTATAAAAGCAGATCAACTAGGTAGAATATGGATCGGATTTATTGATGGGCAAATTTCTATTCTTCATGAAGGAAAATTGATAAATCCAAAGCTCGACAAAAACATAAATAGGTTTACCTCCATTGAATTTGACGACTTTGGAAAAACTTGGTTAGGCACAAGCAGTGCAGGTCTATTCTACGGTACATTTAACAATCAGAATCAAGAAATACGATTGAATCAATTTTCAATCAAACAAGGTCTGACATCAAATTCCGTTTTTTCTCTTTTAATTCACCAAAACAAATTATGGATTGGTCACGAAAAAGGGCTTGATGTATTGATGTTAAAGAATGATTCAGTTCCAAAATCAACACTAACCTATGGTCTTGAAAATGGATTTTTAGGTTTGCAAAACAACATGAATGCCTCGTATATTGACAGTAAAAATAACTTATGGTTTGGTACAGTAAATGGATTGTTTTGCTTGAATAAAAATTCAGAAATTCTTTCTAGGAACACATCAAAATCCATAAACTATATTCAATCGGTAAAAATTAATAGCCAAGTCATTGATTGGACTGAATCTGAATATTGTAAAGGGATTGAAGGCATTTTCGACTTGCCTGTTGATTTAGAATTACCATACGACATTAATACAATATCTTTTGATTTTGTAGGAATCAACTTTGTAATGCCAAAAAAAATAAAATTTACATGGCGACTAAAGGGTTTTGAAAATGACTTTAGACCTTTGGTAACGCAAAGCAATTGCGACTATACAAACTTAGCCCCAGGGCGCTACACTTTTCAGTTAAAAACCACTAATGAGAACGGTCAAATTATTGATGACATTAGTGAATTTAGCTTCATTATAAAAAAGCCCTTTTGGCAAACATGGGGCTTCAGAGTAATTGCAGCTATAGCAATTTTCGGATTTTTACTTTGGTATTTAAACTACAGGACAAAAAAGCTAAGAATTAAACAAAGAAACCTTGAGGAAACCATTGCAGTTCGGACACAAGAAATTGTGCTGCAAAATACTGAGTTGGAAAAAAAGAATACGGAAATTGAAGCACAGCATGATGAATTATCGATAAAAAATAAAGAAATAACCGATTCAATAGTTTACTCTCGAAGAATTCAAAGATCGTTACTGCCAAGTTCTGAAAAAATGAGTTCGTCATTCGAGAATCATTTTGTGCTTTATATGCCGAAAGACATTATTTCCGGCGACTTTTATTGGACTGCAGAGCCAGTAAAAAGCAAAAATAAAAAAATCTATTTTGCAGTTGCAGATTGTACAGGTCATGGAGTGCCTGGCGCCATGGTGTCAGTAATATGTACCCGAGCATTAAACAGTTCGATATTAGAACATAAGTTAAGAAAACCAAAGGATATTCTTGAAAAAACAAATGCAATTGTTTTAGATGCCTTTACTGATAAGGAAACGGGAACAATAATAAAAGATGGAATGGATATCGCGCTTGGGCTTTTAGAATATTCTCCAGCAAAACTTGCAGCAACATTTTCATTTTCTGGCGCTCATAACTCAGCATGGATCGTAATGTCCGCAGATATAGACGGACCTGTTGTTAACGGAATTGCGATACAGCCAGACATAGAAACCGAAAGCCACAAACTCTATATTTTAGCGGGGATTAAGCAACCTGTAGGAGATTTTGACAAAAGAGTGCCATTTCCGCAGTTATCTTGCGAGCTCCCAAAAGGTACGTTTATCTACTTATATACCGACGGTTATGCCGATCAGTTTGGTGGAACAACTGATCAATCGATAGCTGCTGGAGGCAAAAAGTTTAAATACAAACCTTTTAAAGAGTTAATTTTAAAAAATCAAAATCAATCACTTCAAAGACAAGAAGAAATACTTGCAGAGACTTTTAACACCTGGCGCCAAGGCCTTGAACAGGTAGATGATGTTTGTGTGATGTGTATTGAAGTTTAATGCTGAAAATTATAAACTCTTTGTTCTACCTCCGTCTACCGGAACATTAATTCCATTGATATAACTCGCCGCGGGTGAAGCTAAAAAAGCAATAGCATTAGCCACTTCTTCTGGTTGAGCAATTCTCTTCATTGGCGAAGCATTTGACATGTCACTTAAAATAGACTCGCAAGACTGTCCGGTTTTTGCCGATTTGTTTTCAATAATAGAACTTAAGCGAACTGTATTTGTTGCTCCAGGTAGAACATTATTCACTGTAATGTTAAACTCTCCAAGCTCATTCGCCAATGTCTTGCTCCAATTGGCAACAGCTCCTCTCACGGTATTTGAAACTCCTAAATTTGGAAGTGGTTGCTTTACAGAGGTAGAAATAACATTAATAATTCTTCCATAACCTGCCTCTTTCATTTTATCTCTGACCGCTTGTACCAGAATATGATTGCAAATTAAGTGCTGATTAAAAGCTGCTAAAAACTCAGATGTATCAGCAATATTTACTGGCCCTCCTGCCGGTCCTCCAGTATTGTTAATTAGAATATGAACAGCTTTGTCTGCAATAAACGAATTGAATTTAGTTTCCAAATCTGCTGGATTTGAAAAATCAACAGCTAAATAGGTATGCTTTACAGAATCAGGTAGTTCAGCAATAACAGATTGTAATTTACTTTCGTTTCTTGAAACCAAAATTAAATTAGCTCCCATTTGCGCTAACTCCTCTGCAGTAGCTTTTCCTATTCCTTGCGTACTACCACAAACCACGGCTGTTTTTCCTGTTAAATCTAAATTCATGTGCTTAAGTTTGCCCAAATATAAGCAATCAAAATCTTTCTTAGTCAAATAAAGTGATGATGTCTTGGTTGACCAAATGATGTGTTTTTAACCCAATTTTTTTTGCACCCTCAATGTGTTGAATGCTATCATCAATAAATAGAGTGTTGGTAGGGTTTAATTGATGCTTGTCCAATATTAGCTGAAATACATCAGCATGGGGCTTACGCAATCCAATTTTATGAGAATAAAAAGTTTCAATAAAAACATCCTCTAATAATTCTTTCTTTCCAAAACTTTCATTAATAATGTTTTGAAAAGCTTTTAAATGAATGCTATTGGTATTACTCAGCAAATAAATAGGTGTCGCTTTTGCCAACTCTATTAAAAAATCGATTCTTTTACTGGGTAAATCAAGCAACATGGCGTTCCACGCTATTTCAATTTGTTTGACTGAAATTGACGCATTTGAAATCCTTTGTATTTCTAAATAAAAATCAGATTCTGAAATTTTTCCAGTTTCCAAATTATCAAATAGTTGATTTTGTTGTGCCTGATTGTACAAGTCATCAAACTCCTTAATTCCAATATTCTTAAACGCTTGAATTGTTTTATGATAATCAATATTTAGGATCACTCCTCCCAAATCAAATATGATGGCTTCAAAATTCATTTTCATCATTCAAAATTATCATTAATTATTTTGAATATACATTTTAAACAAATACATTTGCACCCCTCAATGGTACACCGTTGAAAGGTGAGAACCCAACTCATAAAAATATCGGGCCTATAGCTCAGTTGGTTAGAGCACTTGACTCATAATCAAGGGGTCCCAGGTTCGAGCCCTGGTGGGCCCACAAAAGGTTTTGCGAAAGCAGAGCCTTTTTTTGTGCCCTAAAGTGGCGAGAAGTTTATGCTGAGTGAAGTGAAACGGAACCGAAGTAAGCCCTGGTGGGCCCACAAAAGGTTTTGCGAAAGCAGA
>JBGCGA010000073.1:0-33791 GCA_045110285.1 Crocinitomicaceae bacterium
GCGCTACAAGCTACTTTCGACCCAAAGATGACTATGTATAAATCGTGGAGAAAAACCACTAACTTGAATTATATTTACAATAAAGCTGGCATTAAAAATGCAGCCTATGCTGATATTTTATTTGGTAATTTTTACGTTCAAAACGATTATGATACTAAAGATTATACAGAAAAATTTTTGCTAACTACTAATGAAGCAGGCAACACAACAACTCTAAAAATAACTTGTGGGCCATTTGCTGGCAACTACGAAAAACAGGAAGTTATTTTAAAGAATTGGGCTGATAAGGTGAAGGAATTGGCAGAAGATAGCTAAAGGATTCAGTCGTCTTACAATTAGACTTATCATTAACTATTCCCTCTATTTAAATTAATTATCTTTGTTTTGATGATTAATTCAGAGGAAATAGCAAAAAACTACAGCAGTTTAAATGACACCACCTTGCTTGAATTAGCAAGTGAGCCCGAAAGTTTAACTGAGGAGGCTTTAACTATTTTAAACCTTGAACTTAATGAAAGAAATATTGCTAATCAAGTGCAAATTCGGCAGAAAATAGAAATAGATTATGTGCCGGAAGTTTCAGATGAACTGAAAAATAAATTCCCTAATGCAAAGGCCATTTTTGGTTTTGAAACAAGATCAATCATTATATTTTCGGTTACATTTTTCGCCTTGGGGGCACTCTTCATTCTCTTTTCATTTTCAATGTCAGGATATTTTAGCTTAGTAAAATACCTTGGTTTAGTTTTTTGGCTAATTAGTGGATTGGTATGGACAAATGCCCGGTCAAAAAAAGCAATGCTTGTTATTTTCGAAAATGAAGTTTTATATAAACAAAAACGGTTTTTAAACGGCAGTAAATTAGTTATTTTCGATTTAGTTAGTTTACTATTTTCAAGTAAATACAAAAGCATTCAAAAATCAGAAATTGATGATATTGTCCGACCGACAAACTTTACCAGACTGCATAACTTTTACTTTAAAACCAAAAAGGGTAAAAAGCTAGAAATTAATTTTCATGCTAGAAAAGAATACCTTGATCAAATTCATCAGTATTTAGTTGACTTTTTGCAGGAGCAAGAAGATTTAATAGATTAACAGTGGGTTATACATAATTACCATTAATGGCAATAGTGCAAACTTCGTAAAACAATAACTTTTTTGTGTAGGGGTTAGCGGTCTTTGGTTCGTCATAGTAAAAACAACTATTATGATTAAGTACTTAGGTCTTCTTATTTTTTGCACATTGTTAGTTTCTTCTTGTCACAAAAAACAAAACAGTTCAGTTTACAACGACTTATTTTTTGTACGGAAAAACGGAGCCGATATGCCAGTTCATGTTTCAGGAAATAAAACATCAAACACCTTTATTCTTATTTTGCATGGCGGACCAGGAGACGGCGGACTAAAATACGCAAATCATACTTTTTCTAACTTACTTGAAAAAGACTATGTCCTCGCTTATTGGGATCAAAGACACCAAGGAAATTCGCATGGGCATTTGAATAATGAAGACATTAGAATTGACGTAATGGTTGAGGACACTCATGCGGTGATTAAATCATTAAAGCAAAGGTATGGCGAAAACATCAATTTGTTTTTATTAGGCCATAGTTGGGGCGGTTTATTAGGAACCGCTTATTTACTTAAAAATGACTACCAAACGGAGGTCAACGGTTGGATTGAAAGCGGTGGAGCCCATGATTTTCAACTCATGAACACTGCAGTATTAGGAAGACTAAAATCTGCAGCAATTGACGAATTATCAAAAGGTTTAAATACCGAAAAATGGCAAGAAATACTTGACTATTGTAATTCTATCGACAGCTCAAATATCAGTTGGGAAGAAACTTCAACACTTAACTCATATGCTGGTCAAGCTGAAAAATTAATTGATTTACCACCCAGAACAGAATCAGAATTAAGCGAATTAGAACTCAGTTTTATTGGGGCAAACAATCCGTATTTGGCAAACATCAATAAAGCATGGCTACCAGAAGAATTTTATACAGAAATTATTGAATCGAGCTATACAAACCAACTTTCAAAAATTACCATCCCTACCCTTTTGCTTTGGGGAAAATACGACTTTAAAGTACCAAGTATTATTGGCGAAAAGGCGCTAGAAAACCTAGGCAGTGAACATAAGTACCTTAAAATTTACGAACAATCTGGGCATTCATCAATGCGTTATCAACCTACTGATTTTGTGAATGATGTTAAATCATTTATTGATGCCCACAAATAAAAAACCATGAAAAATATACTCTTTTTTACAATTGCATTATTATGTAGTTATTCAGTATTCTCTCAAGAAAAACTTTGGTCAAACAATCCTTTACAAGTGTCTTATTTCGGCCATTTTGGATTGCATCCAGGGATTAAACTAGGAACAGAATTTTCAGTTAAAAACTGGGAAAAAGAAAGAAAAAATGACAAAGGAATTAAATTGAAGCAATATTTAATTTCACCTCAAATTGGCTTCTATACGCATCCAGGAAATCATTCAGGTTTAATAGTTCAGGCTGAATTTAGCAAAAGAACAGAAAAAGTTGACAAACGATTCTACTATTCTTATGGTGCAGGCTTTGGTTATGTGATGCAAATTAACCCTTCAGACACTTATATTTTTAATGACAATGGCGAAATAACTGAAAAAAACATGACGAGTAGAAGTTATTTTATGCCTTCATTGCATATTGAGACTGGTTTGAAGTTGAATTCAAAAATGTCGGTATACAACAAAATAACATTAGCTTCAAAGGTAAAATACAATACAGGATTTACGTTAGAGCCTTTTTATGAGCTTGGGATAAGAATAAGAATGATGCATTAATTCAGCTCTTTCCTCAAATAATGAACCGTATCACTTTTTGTATTTTTATCGGCACAAATCTTTTCTGGAGTTCCTTGAATCAGTATTTCTCCGCCGTGCTTTCCACCTTCTGGTCCAATGTCAATTATATAATCTGCCACTTTAACTATATCCATATTGTGCTCAATTACCAACACAGTATTTCCTTCGTCAGCTAGACGTTGAAGTACACTTAACAGCATTTTAATATCTTCAAAATGCAAACCAGTTGACGGTTCATCTAAAATATAGATGGTATTTCCAGTTGACTTTTTTGACAATTCCGAAGCTAATTTAATGCGTTGCGCTTCTCCTCCACTAATGGTGGTTGATGGCTGACCAATTTTAATATAACCTAGTCCAACCGACAATAATGTTTCTAATTTTTTTCTAATTTTTGGTATGCCTTCAAAAAATACTGTGGCATCCTCAATATTCATTTCTAGAATATCATTTATGTTTTTGCCTTTATACCTTACCTCTAGAGTTTCTCTATTGTAACGTTTGCCTTGGCATTCTTCGCACTCAACATAAACATCTGGTAAAAAATTCATTTCAATTAATCGCAGTCCGCCACCTCTGCAGGTTTCACATCTACCACCTTTCACATTAAAACTAAATCGCCCCGCTTTGTAGCCTCTAATTTTAGATTCACCAATTTCAGCAAATAAATTTCTAATATCGCCAAATATGCCAGTGTAAGTTGCCGGATTTGAACGTGGCGTTCTGCCAATTGGCGCTTGATCAATATCAATAACCTTGTCTAAATGTTCTAGTCCCTTTATCTTTTTATAAGGCAGTGGTTTTTTAACTCCATTATAAATGTGTGCATTTAATATTGGATACAAAGTATGATTTATTAAAGACGACTTACCGCTGCCAGATACGCCAGTTACGCAGGTAAATGTACCCAACTGTATTTTTAAATCCACATTTTTTAAATTGTGCCCCGTGGCGCCTATCAATTCCAGTTTCTTGCCATTTCCTTTGCGGCGTTTTTTAGGCAGTTCAATTTGTAGATCGCCATTTAAGTAGGCGGCTGTTGTACTACCACTCGACTTTAATTTCGAGATTGTAGATGCTTGCGTAATTTGACCGCCATTCATACCTGCTTTTGGACCAATATCAACAATAAAGTCTGACTCTTCCATCATTTCCTTATCGTGCTCAACCACAATAATTGAATTACCAACATCTCTTAGCCTTTTTAAAGAATTAATTAGCCTTGAATTATCTCTTTGATGCAATCCAATACTGGGCTCATCTAAAATGTAAAGAACGTTGATTAATTCAGAACCTATTTGAGTAGCCAGCCTTATTCTCTGTGCCTCGCCTCCACTTAAAGTTTTGGAAGACCTATTTAAGTTCAAATAATATAGACCAACGTCAATTAAGAATTGAAGACGGTTTTTGATTTCCTTTAAAATCTCTTTTCCAATCTTTAATTGGCGTTCATCCAATCGTTCAGCAATATTCTGAAACCATTCGTGTAGTTCCACAATATCCCAATTAGCTAATTCACCTATACTTTTTCCATCAATTTTAAAATAGCCAGATTCTTTATTCAACCTAGTCCCTTCGCAGGTTCCACAGATAATTTGATTGGTAAAACTATCAGCCCAACGTTTTACACCAGCTGACGGATTCTCTTCGGCATGTCTTAAAATAAAATTAGTGATACCTTCAAAATTAACAGTTTTCGTTTCCTCTCCTATGGTTAACACTTCCTCAAATCCATACAATAGTTTTTGAATCACTGCCTCATTTATATCATCAATCTTATCGGTTGGTTTATGACCGTATGCTTCTAAAATTGTAACGACTTGATTTCCTATCCAGTCATTCTTTAATTTTCCTAATGGAATAATTCCGCCTTCTTTGATGCTTTTTTTTGAATTTGGAATTACTTTTCTAATGTCAACTTCTGACACAGTTCCAAGCCCATTACATTTTTTACAAGCACCATATGGCGAATTAAAAGAAAAAAGATTTGGCTCAGGCTCTACATAAGATATTCCGGTTGTAGGACACATTAAAAACCGACTAAACTGAGCCAGTTCGCCAGTTTCAAAATCAATTAATTGCATGACATCACTACCGTACTTAAGCGCTAATTGCACTGCATCAGATATTCTACCAGAATTGTCCTTTGAAACCACAATTCTATCGATTACAATTTCGATATCATGAATTTTATACCGATCGAGTCGCATTCCAGGCGTAATATCTACAATTTGGCCATCAACTCTCACCTTCGAGTATCCTATTTTTGAAATCTGCTCAAACAGCTCTCTATAATGTCCTTTTCTTCCTTTTACTTTTGGAGAAAGTAAGACCACTTTTCTTCCTTCAAATTTCTCAATAATCACATCCACAATTTGCGGATCGGTATATTTTACCATTTTCTCGCCAGTATTGTACGAATAAGCTTCACCGACTCTGGCAAAAAGTAATCTTAAAAAATCATAGATTTCTGTCACCGTTCCAACTGTTGACCGCGGACTGCGGTTAACCGTTTTTTGTTCAATTGAAATTACCGGACTTAGCCCTAAAATCTCATCTACATCTGGCCGTTCTAATCCTCCTAAAAACTGTCGGGCATAAGCCGAAAAGGTTTCTAAATATCTTCTTTGTCCTTCGGCAAATATGGTGTCAAACGCCAGTGAAGACTTTCCACTTCCGCTCAACCCAGTAAAAACCACCAATTTATTTCGCGGAATTTTAAGATCAATATTTTTTAAATTATGGACTCTTGCGCCGTATATCTCTATGTATTCTTCTTGCGAAATTGATGTTTCAGCCATGTAATTTTTGATGGTTTGCTTGAGGTGTTGCAAATATAATTGTTTCTAACTACATTTTTTAAAACCTTCTTTAATTCTCATCTTCAAAAAATCTTCTATTTTTGGTGCTATGCAATTAAAAGATATTACCAATTATTTGGAGACGTTAGCGCCAATTTCTAGTCAGGAATCATACGATAATTCAGGATATATTACAGGTGACAGGAATGCGGATTTAACCAATACTTTAATAACGCTAGATTGTATTGAAGAGACCGTTGATGAGGCGATAGAAAAAGGATGTAACTTAATTATTGCGCATCACCCTATCGTTTTTAAAGGATTGAAATCGTTAACAGGCAAAAACTACATAGAACGAACAGTGATAAAAGCCATTAAAAACGATATTGCCATCTATGCTTGTCACACCAATTTAGACAATTATAAAGGTGGAGTTAATAAAAAAATAGGAGAATTAATTGGAATAAAAAATCCTGCAATTTTGTCGCCTTCTCATTCTTCACTTGAAAAACTAGCTGTGTTTGTACCTGAAACTTATGAAAACATTGTAAAAGACAGTCTTTTTAATGCCGGCGCTGGCAGTATTGAAAATTACACAAATTGTAGCTTTTCTGCCAAAGGAGAAGGAAGTTTTAAAGCAAATTCGGAAGCCAATCCATTTGCTGGAAAGGTCAATGAGCAGCATTTTGAGAAAGAAGTTAGAGTAGAAATGGTTATTTCTGCGCACAAAAGAGCGGCCGTAGTAGCTGCTTTAATTAATAGTCACCCATATGAAACACCTGCTTACAATATTATTCCCATGCTAAATAAGAATAGAGATGAAGGCGCAGGAATGTATGGCGAATTGCAAACTGAAATGAATACTTTAGATTTTTTGAAGCTTTTGAAAAAGCAATTTAATTGTTCAAATATTCGTCATACAAATATTCATAAAAAAACAATAAAAACTGTGGCTTGGTGCGGTGGTTCTGGAAGCTTTCTTCTGAGGTCGGCTAAGGGCGTAAATGCTGATATTTTTATAACAGGTGACTTTAAATATCATGAGTTTTTTGATGCCGAAAATCAGATAATTATTGCCGACATTGGGCATTACGAAAGTGAACAGTACACAATTGACTTAATTGGTGACTTAATTTCGAAAAAATTTATTAAATTTGCACCCTATTTAACGGAGCGAAATACAAATCCGGTAAACTATTTTTAAGAATAACATGGCGAAAAAAAATACTGAAAGCGTAGTTACAGAAAAGTTAAACGCACTATACAACTTACAAGTAATTGATTCTTCAATCGATAAAATTAGAACTGTTAGAGGTGAATTACCTTTAGAAGTAGAAGAATTAGAAAGCGAAGTAGAAGGTTTAGCAACACGAGCTGAAAATCTTGAAAATGAATTGAAGGATTTAGAAACTGAGATTTCAGACAAGAAAAATGAAATTACTGAGTCTCAAGCGGCCATTAAAAAATATTCTGAACAGCAAAAAAATGTTAGAAATAACAGAGAGTACGATTCACTATCTAAAGAAATCGAGTTTCAAGGATTAGAGATTGAATTGGCTGAAAAAAAGATTAAAGAAGCGAAATTTAAAATTGAATCTAAAAAAGAAGCAATTGAAGAAGCGAATGGCAGATTAACTGAAAGAAAAAGTGATTTAGAAATCAAGCAAAAAGAACTTCAAGCCATTATTGAAGAAACTGAAGCGGATGAAGAAAAATTAATTAAAAAATCTGACAAGGCTAAGAAGGGTATAGAGCCAAGACTAGTTGCTGCTTATGAAAGATTAAGAAATAATGCAATTAATGGTTTAGCTGTTGTTTCTGTTGAAAGAAACTCTTGCGGCGGATGCTTTAACGAAATTCCACCACAAAGACAGTTAGATATCCAAGCAAGAAAAGAAATTATTGTTTGCGAGCACTGTGGTAGAATCTTAATTGAGCCACCAGTTCAAAAGTAAAATTGAATAAAAATACGATAAACCCTGACATGTATGGTCAGGGTTTTTTTATGTCGAAATTTTTCTATATTTGACCTAAACAAAAAAATACTATGGGTTTATTAGATGGCAAAGTTGCTATTATTACTGGTGCATCAAGAGGCATTGGTAAAGAAATTGCTAAAGAATTTATAAAACAAGGCGCTAGCGTTGCGTTTACTTATTTATCGTCTGATGAAAAAGCAAAAGCATTGGAGGTTGAATTATCAGCTGATGGTGGAACAATTAAGGGATTTAAATCTAATGCTTCCGAATTCGATTCTGCTCAAAAATTGGCAGATGATGTGATGGCTGAGTTTGAAAAAATTGACATCCTAGTAAATAATGCTGGAATTACGAGAGATAATTTATTAATGAGAATGACTGAGGAGCACTGGGACGAAGTAATGAATACCAACTTAAAGTCTTCCTTCAATTTAACAAAAGCCGTTCTAAGGCCAATGCTAAAAGCCAGATCTGGCTCAATTATAAACATGAGTTCGGTTGTTGGTGTTTCAGGAAATGCTGGTCAATCTAATTACGCCGCATCAAAAGCAGGTATGATTGGTTTCACTAAATCAATTGCTCAGGAATTAGGATCAAGAAACATTAGATGCAATGCCATTGCACCAGGATTTATAGAAACTGAAATGACGGATGCTTTGGACGAAAAAATAGTGCAAGGTTGGAGAGACGGCATTCCGCTAAAAAGAGGTGGAACTCCGTTAGATGTTGCCAATGCAACAGTATTTTTAGCGTCAGATATGTCAGCCTATGTTTCTGGACAAACGATTAACGTTTGCGGTGGAATGTTAATGTAGTTATTTATTGGTAGAGGGTTATGAGTTATGAGTTGGTGCAATACGGCCAAAACCAGCTTCTATTAACTATACTATAAAATCAGATTTAAAAACCATCAGTCATACTCTGATGGTTTTTAAATCTATCCTATTCTTTATTTTTCTTGTACTCCAAAATATCACCTGGTTGACAATCTAATGCTTCACAAATGGCATCAAGGGTCGTAAATCGCATGGCTTTGCCTTTACCCTGCTTTAAAATAGAGAGATTTACAACCGAAATGCCTACTGCGTCAGAAAGATCTTTTAATTTCATTTTACGTTTAGCAAGCATCACGTCTAAGTTTACTATGATAGCCATGGCTTATATGGTTAATGATGATTCAAATGAATTAGCTAATCTTCTTAAATTACAGTCATTATTTCCCCAAGAATAAACCCCCAGAACTGATACGGAATAAAATCTGCCAGCGCCGTTATCATCAAATTCAATGTAAATATTATCTCCCCACGATTTCCATGTTGGTCCTGATGTAGCAAACAAAGTCCCATCATCCTTATTAATATCTATTAATTTAAACCCAGCACTAGATAATACTTCGCTAAACTTTTCAACTAAAATACCTTTTGGCAAGTCTAACTGCTTTTCAATTAATGTTTTTCCAGATAAAAAATTTAATGGACTAATAAAATACGGTTTAAATGATGGTATACTCCTCACCAGAAAATTAAAACCAAAAATGATAACTGGAACCATAATGAAATATTTAAGGTTACTGTTGTTCATATATTTAATACCCAAAACGGCAATTGCTAACATCACCACGCTGGCAATTATATTTTTTATAGCTTTACTTTGATTTTTCATAATTACTTTTTTTTTGACAAATATAAACAAAAACATTATTTAATTAATGATAAACATTAATTTAATTATGCTTTTCATTTAATAAAACAGATAAACAGTGTTTAAAGATAAATTTACAAAAGCATTTAAAGCCATACTTCCCAGCCCATTAAGCATTGCACTTTTGCTAACAGTTTTCACTTTTACTTTAGCAATCTTTTTTGGAAATAAGGAAGCAAATAGCCTTGTAGAAATAGCTACATATTGGGAAAAAGGTCTTTGGGGAATGGATTTAGTTGAAGGGATTTGGAGGCGAAGCTGGCAACTGCCATTTTTGGTACAAATGATGCTCATGCTAGTATTAGGTTATGTTTTAGCCATGAGTAAGCCCTTTAATTGGCTTGTTAATAAATTGACAAGACATTGCACAAATACGGCTAAAGCTGCTGCTATCATTTCATTCTTAACCATATTGGTTAGTCTATTTAATTGGGGATTAGGCCTTGTTTTTGGCGCCATTTTCGCTCGAAAAGTAGCAGAATTTGCTTCTAGACAACAATTCAAATTACATTATGGCCTCATTGGCGCAGCAGGCTATTCAGGGATGATGACTTGGCATGGCGGCCTATCAGGATCAGCTCCAATCAAAGCGGCTGAGGCAGGTGCTTTAGATCAATTAGTCCCAAATTCTACACTTGGTCTTTCAGAAATTACACTCGATCAAACGGTCTTTTCAAGCATGAATTTAACCGTCAGCTTCCTACTGTTAACTATTCTTCCAATTTCATTGTATTTCATAGGTAGAAAAACTGGGGGTAGTTTGCTTAATATTAAACCAAATCACACCGTCCCACCAAATAAATCAAATATTATTGGTGCAGAAAAAATAGACCACTCTCCTATTTTCTTGAAAATTATGGGCGGACTCATATTACTGTATGCAATTTACAAGGCTTTTATCCTTCCAGAAAGAATCTCGCTTACATTTTTAACACCCGATTTTATCAACCTCGCTTTATTAGCTCTCGCTTTTACTTTTCATCAAAACATTTTTAGTTTTTTGAAAAGTTTAGACCATGCGATTAGCAGTGCATCCGGCATTCTCATCCAGTTTCCATTTTACTTTGGTATTTTAGGAATTATGAAATACAGTGGTTTAATGGCTGATCTATCTTCATTTTTTGTCGAAATTTCCAATGATTCCACTTTTTCAATAAATACCTTACTGTCGGCAAGTGTTGTTAATATATTTGTTCCAAGCGGCGGCGGCCAATGGGCTGTGCAAGGCCCTATTATTCTTGAGGCAGCCAATCAGTTAAACCTGTCTTTATCAAAAAGTATTATGGCTATTGCCTATGGCGATCAGCTGACCAATATGCTCCAGCCTTTTTGGGCTTTACCGCTACTGGGAATTACTGGGTTGAAACCAAAAGAAATTATACCATTTACCCTAATTTTAATGGTGATAGGCTTCATTATTTTTACTTTCGGGCTTCTACTATTTTAATATGACAGATATAAATGAAGGATTAACCAATAATTATCTCGTGCATGGTGTTGCTTTATTAGTGTTTACAGCCCCTCTTGCCTACTTTAGTTTTTTATTCTATGTCCCTTTTGTAGTTTTTGCCGTTGCACTATTTATGAGTTCAAATGGCTTAATGATCGACAAGAAAAATAACCGTTACAGAAAATACAGTAATATTTTAGGCTATAAGCTGGGTGAATGGAAACCCATTAAAAATATAGTTTCTGCTACTTTGATATTATCAATTGAAAGAGCCAAAACCAACCAATCCTACCTCATGGGCAAAAAAGGTATTACGCGCTCCAAAACTTACGATATCACACTATATACTGATACTGAGGAAACGATTCTCATGTATGAATTTTTAAAATACAGCAAAGCTATCAAAGCACTCAACGCTATTGAATTAGGTTTTAATATCGATATACGAGATAAAGTAAAAGAAAAGTTAATGCGTAATAGAATGAATCCTAGACGTTAAAATAATATCCCTGTCAAATTTTTACACATATTAATTCATAGAATCAAGCATTATGAAATTATAAAATTTCAACATAGCGTGATCAGAATAAACATTCCTTCTAGACTCTAATTTATCAATACATTTTATCAGCAGTTTTGGTTGTAGATATTCTGGTTTCTTTTGAAAAAGAGCAAATCCAATATTAAGATCTAACCATGAGCAGTTATTAGTGACCACTTTGCTGCCATCTTTCACAGCTAGCCCAACCTTGCAATTTTTAATTGTTGAATCATGAACATCAATTGTTGATTTTTCGCCACATGATATGCCTTTATCGCCCGCGTTATCAATTAAAACATTAGAAATTCCAGCATAAGAACCTGAAAAATCAAGTCCATCATTTCCAATATTTTTAAACTCACTGTCGCTTATTTTTCCTGAACAAAAATCACTATCAAGCCCGTCGGATGAAACATTTTCAATTTTCAATTGCGATATTTCAAATGTGCAACTGATAAAATTAATGGCATCTTCGGCTTTTGAATTGCTAATTTTACAATTGTTAGTTTCAACATTCGAGTCGTAAATATTTACTCCACCAGACAATACCCAACCTTTGTAATTGAGCGACCTCATATTTTCGAATTCAACATTTTTAAAAATAACTTTCTTACCATTTAAAACGGTCAGCCCGTTGTTTGTGGCATCAGAAGAATATATTTTTACTTTATGGGAAGAAGTGCCATTTATTGATAAAGATCCGGCACAGATTATGCCACCTTCTCCTTTTAATTCAATATTTGTTCCTTTATTAATTATCACCTTATAATTTTCAGGAATATAAATCAATTCATTTAATTTGATTTCTCCTGATTTAAACACAAGGTCAGAGTCTGAGATGGTATAGTATGGTGACTTTATTTTAAATTGATTTTCTAGTATAATTCTTGCAGTTTCACCGGTTGGTTTAGGCCACTGCAATACTGTCCTCTTTTTCAATTTTCCAAATTTTGATATTTCCTTAAACAGTATTTTAGAGGGCTTTTCTTTAAGAATCATTTTTTTACATGCAACAACACCAGTATAATGCTTCATTTTAATGGCATTTTCAAAATCAACTGAGTTCCCATCCACGTCAATAAAACCTGTCACTAAAATAGGTTTTAACAAATAGTTGCAAATCTCTATTTCATATCCTTTCTCAGCAACTTCACTCACAAAGGCATTTACTGATACCTCTGTTAAATAGGGTAAACTATCTTGTCTTGTATAAGTTCTTTTTTCATAAAAACTGTCTACTGGTTTGTTCTTAAGTAACCTTTGTTCCCATACGGAATCTACCTCTTCTAATTTCGAACGAATATAAGCCGCTCTTTTAAAATAAAAAGATTTATCAAAATCAAAGTCTTCTATTTCGGCAGCTAAAGTATTTTCGTTTTCTGTTATACTTTCGTCTAATTCATTAAATCTTGATAGCAGATAAGCTTCGTTCGAAAAGGCTTTTAAATAATGTAAATAATACATTTTAAAAGTCCTATTTTGTAAAAACGGTTGAATTAATTGCCAAGACTTTGGACCTGTTCTTGCTGTTAACTTCTTCAAAACATATAATTTATCTAGGGCATTATGTCCGGGATTCATATCAAAACCTATATTTTCTAGCTTTTGGCAAATTGGATTATAATAAAACCGTTTATTATGCCACTGATGGCCATGCTCAACATTCCCCAACTCCATTAAAGCATAATACTGGGCTGTATGTGCAAGATTTGTAATAGATGCGGCACTTTTTGTCAAGTCTTTATGCAGTTGCATTAATTTACTACCCTGAACAAAAAGGTTTTTGAGTGATTTTGAAGCTAGCGTTTTCTTTTTCTTGAAGAGTGAAATAATACTTGATTCAAACACAGGTAAGCTAATTTTATTTGAGTGTTTGTTTTGAACAACAGTCAAAGCCCAAGTTCCGCTCTCATCATACTTAAGAATTGGTGATTCTCGCCTTTGTTTCGACTCAATTAGATGCTTTTCAAAGTGCTCTTCTATCGCATAAATACCTTTATAAACACCATTAATAGTTACAGGAATGAATTCGTATTTAGTTGCCAGTAAATTTTCCTTAAAACAGAGTTGGTGCATCAACCATTCGTGCATATAATTTCTTGTTTTGGGGTGATGAATAGAAAAAGTACGCATACCATTAAAAGCATGTTCATCCTTAATTTTTATTCGGTACGATTCTTTACCAGAGGATAAATGATCGGTCCAATCTCCTTTCAGCCTTATATCTACTTTGGCTGAATCATTTCCGTATAGTAGATACCCCAATTCTGATTGTTTTTCTTCTTTTCCAATGACTCCTTTATCAATGGCTGATTTAGCATAACTTTCCAGATTTCTTTTAGCTGCAGCTGGAATAAAAATATTCAAACCAGGTAGTTCAAGATCCATCTCTTTTAACCTAGGAACTGATTGATGTACAGTAATACGCAAATTTCTAAATACAATTGAATCGCGATTTGCAAATGCATAAAAGCTAAGTTCTGTATCATCAGAATTAATATACTGTTCAATAACAAGTGTTTCCCAATTATCAGTACCTTTCTTTGGCATTTTTCTGATAGAAAATTTAGAGTCTGCTTGCTTTACGGCACATACAAAAACACCGACTCCAGTTTCAGACTTAATTTCAACTGAGGCACAGACAAACTGTCCATTTTTTAGGTTATAGAACTTTTTGCTGAAACCATATTTTTTATGTTTTCCTAAATTGACAGTATATGATCTATTTAAATCTTCAATCAATGTAGAGTATGGACTGTGCAAGTAACCAGCAGACTGCAACCCTAAAAATAGTTGACTATTATACTCCTTTCCACTACTAGAGTATGAAGATTCACTACAAAACGCAAATTGCACATTTAGAACAACTACCAAGAGAAATACTGCTTTCAAATAGAATTGAAAAGGTAAATATTTAGCTAATTGCAGCATTTAATGAGTCGTGTTAATAGTGAAGAATTCATACGAGGTTCTAAGTTAAAAAGAAATTAATTTTCAGCACAAAAAAAAGCTCCGACCATAAAATGCCAGAGCTTTTCAATATTGTAAATTGAATTGCTAGTTATTCACCAACCACTTCAAATTTAAAATCTTGCTTTACTTCCTTGTGTAAATTTGCAGATGCGTCATAAGTACCAACTTCTCTAATTGGTTCATCAACAATTTTAATTGATTTTCTATCAACTTCTACACCTTCCGCCTTTAAAGCTTCTGCAATTAAGATTGAATTCACTGATCCGAATATTTTGCCATTCTCGCCAACTTTTGCAATAATTTTAACAGTTAAGCCATCTAATTTAGCTGCAACTGCTTGAGCATCCTCTTTTATTTTAGAGTCTTTGTGCGACTTTTGCTTCATTACTTCAGCATGTGCTTTCTTTTCAGAAACAGTGGCTAAAATTGCATAACCTTGAGGAATTAAAAAGTTTCTACCGTAACCAGGTTTCACTGATACAACGTCGTCTTTATATCCTAATTTATCTACGTTTTTCTTTAATATAACTTCCATGATAAGTTTTTAATGTGTTTAACAAATACAGTACTTAATGAATTACTTCATTAAATCTGCTACGTATGGCAAAATTGCTAGGTGTCTAGCTCTTTTTACCGCTTTGTTTACCTTTTTTTGGTATTTTTGAGATGTACCTGTTAAACGACGAGGTAAAATTTTACCTTGCTCGTTAATAAACTTTAATAAATAGTCAGGATCCTTATAATCCACGTATTTAATACCACTCTTTTTGAATCTACAGTATTTCTCTTTTTTAATTTCAATACTGATTGGATTTAAATATCTAATATCTGATGCCATAATTCTTTTACTTTTAATTAATTACTAATTAAGCTGTTGCTTTTTTATTAAATTTTTCAGCAAACGCTTGGTGATGCTTCTCCATTTTAATAGTTAAAAATCTCATAATACGCTCATCACGCTTATACTCGACTTCTAACTTCTGGATTAATTCTCCGGCAGCTTCAAATTGAATTAAATTGTAAAATCCAGTTGACTTCTTCTGGATAGAGTATGCCATTTTCTTCATACCCCAGAATTCTTTGTGCGTTATTTTACCTCCATTTTTAGTAATATAAGCTTCAAAGACTTTTACTGCTTCCTTTGCCTGGTCTTCAGACAAAACGGGAGTTAAAATGAAAACAGTTTCGTACTTGTTCATATTATTTTGTTTTAAATTGAGTGCAAAGATAACTTTTTATTCTGAAAAATCAATAGTTATCAACAATAACTATAATTTCCCGCTAAAGTAAAAAAATTACACCAAGAAAAATTATATTTGCACCAATCAGTTATGAGTAATTTCGTTGTTTCAGCCCGCAAGTACCGCCCACAGACATTCAATACTGTTGTGGGGCAAAACTCGATTACCACTACTTTAAAAAACGCCATTACTAAGCAGCATTTAGCTCAGGCTTTTTTGTTTTGTGGATCGCGTGGAGTTGGTAAAACAACCACCGCTAGAATATTGGCTAAAACCATCAATTGTTTTAATTTAGACGATAAAGCAGAGCCCTGTAATAATTGTGAATCCTGCACTTCGTTTAATGAAGGCCACTCATTTAATATACTAGAGCTTGATGCCGCTTCAAACAACTCAGTTGAAGACATCCGAAATTTAATTGATCAGGTTAGAATTGCGCCACAAGTTGGAAAATATAAAATCTTTATCATTGATGAAGTGCACATGCTATCCTCCGCGGCATTCAATGCTTTTCTTAAAACTTTAGAAGAACCACCTGAACATGCTATATTTATTTTAGCAACCACTGAAAAACATAAAATATTACCTACTATTTTGTCTAGGTGTCAAATATTCGATTTTCATAGAATTAATGTAGACGATATTGTTGCTCATTTGCAAGATATTAGCACCAAAGAAAAAGTAAAGGCTGATGAAAAAGCACTACACATTATTGGGCAGAAGGCTGATGGTGCACTAAGAGATGCGCTCTCAATTTTCGACCAAATTGTTTCTTTTACCAGTGGAAATATTACTTACGATTCAGTTATTGAAAACTTAAATGTATTAGATTATGATTATTATTTTAAAATAGTTGACTTTGCAATAGGTTCTCAAATCAACGAGAATTTATTAATTTATAACGATATACTTGAAAAAGGATTTGATGGGTCGCAGTTTATTGTTGGACTGGCTGAGCACCTTCGAAATTTATTGGTATGTAAGAATGAGCAATCGCTGAAGTTATTAGAGGTACCAGTCGATATTAAAGAGGCTTACAAAACACAATCAAAGAACTGCCCTACCCAATTTATATTAATTGGTTTAGATTTATTGAAAGATACTGAATTCAACTTAAAAGGTGCAAAAAATAAGCGACTCCACGTTGAAGTAGCCCTCATGAAATTGTCGTCAATTCAAGACAATTTAGAAAAAAAAAAAATCTAGTTGACTTCAGAGAAATTGAAATCATTGGTTTTACTGCTCAAACAGAAATAAAACAAGCAGTAGAAAAACCATCACAGACTCCTAAAGTTGAAAAAACTACAACAGTAGGCAATCAAATTCCTAGACCAAAAAAATTAGTAAAACCTACTGGGAAATTGATGTCTTCAAACATTGGAATAAAGAGTATTCTTAATCCAAAAGAAAAGAAAGAGGAAACCCATGAATCACAAATCAATACGATTTCGGAAAATCAACAAGTTGATGCTGAAGCATTAGATCATGCATGGAAATCGTATTGTTTAAAATTACAAAGAGAGAAAAAAAGTAGTTTATTCTCAACGCTAAATAGCGCCAATCATAGATTGGACTCCGATCTAGTAATCACAATTGACATTAACAATAGCAATCAAGAAGAACAAATTAATTTAATTAAACCTGATTTATTAGGTTTTTTACGTAAAAAACTAAATAACAGCAATATAAAGCTAGAATACAGTTGGCTAGATGCTCCTAAGGCTAGTTTTACAGATAGTAAGTCAGTTTTTAAAGAGTTAAGTAATGAAAATCAAAGCCTTGAAAAATTCCGAAAACTATTTGGATTAGATATAGATTTTTAAGATGGTCAACTTCACCCACTATTGCATTAAATAGTAACCTAATCCTTCAAGCAGAGAACAAATTATTAAATGCTATCCCTTACCAACAAATCTATACTTAAAGTAGCTGCTCCTATCATGATTGGCACCTTTGTGCAAAACATAGTAATGATTACAGATGCAGTTTTAGTAGAAAAATTAGGAACTGCCTCTTTTAATGCGGCCAATAATGCTGGCTTATTATATGTTGTGTTTTTTATGTTAATAAAAGGCTTTGGGGATGGCACTCAAATTCAAATTGCCAAGGAGTATGGACTAAAACAACCAGCTGCAATTAATTTCTCCTTAAATCATGCCTTTGTTGTACAATTATTTTTGGCCATCATTCTGACGGCATTTTTATATGTTTCACTGCCAATTTTCACCAATAACTTTGTTAAAGATGAATCCACTGGAAATGCCATGAAAGAATTTTTACATTACCGAATGTGGGGGCTGCTGTTTGCCAGCATTCAAATTTCAGCAATGGCATTTTTTATTGGTATTGGAAAAACTAAAATCATCATGTTATCATCTGTTTTATTGGCTGTTTTAAATATTTTTTTAGATGTGGGCTTAATATATGGATATTTTGGATTTCCAAAAATGGGTGTTGGCGGCGCTGGCCTAGCCTCGACGATATCCGAAGCCGTCACAGCTATAGTTCTTGCGCTCCTATTGATTAAAAGTAAGTTTTTAAAGGGGTTCGAATACAGTTGGCCTAAGCAATTTTCTAAACGCAAATTCCAAAAACTATTAAAACTAAGTTACCCATTAATGCTGAGCGGTTTTCTGTCAATTGCAACTTGGTACGTGTTCTTTTCCCTCATAGAGCAACGAAATGCATTTGATCTTGAAGTCTCGCATGTAGTCAGGAACTTATTCTTTATTGCCTTCATCCCCATATTTGGCTTTGCTGCTACCGCTCGGACCTATGTTTCTTACTATTATGCTAAAGGTGATAACCAGATGACCATTCTTGTAATTAAAAAAATTATAATCCTGAGCATAGCTGGTTTTCTGTTATTCTTTCATGGTGCTTTATTTTATCCAAAATTCCTACTAGGACTCATATCAAGCTCGCCAGAAGTCATTGATGAGGGAGTTAACTTACTTAAAATGGTATTCGGATCTATGTTACTGTTTTCTATAGTGTCAGTACTTTACCAAACTGTTGCAGCAATTGGTAAAACATTGCAATCGCTATATATTGAATTGGCTTCAATTTTTATTTATCTTATTTTTGCCTATCTATTAATAATAAAGTGGAATGTGAGCATACTCGCAGTTTGGAGTGTAGAATTTCTATATTTTGGAATCACAGGTGCTTTATCTTTTATATATCTCAAATACTACCAAAAAAAAATCAAACACTCATATGAGAGCTAAAAAAATTATATTCATGGGAACACCTGATTTTGCGGTGGCATCTTTAGAAAAGTTGATTGAATACAATATAGAAGTCGCTGCAGTTGTTACAGCACCTGACAGACCTGCTGGTCGAGGACAAAAACTGCAACAGTCAGCTGTGAAAAAATACGCGGTTTCAAAAGGTATCATTGTGCTTCAGCCAGAGAAATTGAAAGCAGATGATTTTATTAAAAATCTAAAAAGTATTAACGCTGATCTATTTGTAGTTGTAGCCTTTAGAATGTTACCTGATGTTGTATGGCAAATGCCGCCGCTTGGTACAATTAATTTACATGGTTCTTTATTACCTAAGTATAGAGGTGCTGCACCGATAAATTGGGCCGTAATAAATGGAGACACTGAAACTGGCGTCACAACTTTTTTTATTGAAAAGCAAATTGATACAGGGCAAATCATAGATTCGGCAAGTATAAAAATTAAGACAGTGGATACAGCCGGCAGTATTCATGACAAACTGATGGTGATAGGCGCTAAATTATTGGCTGAAACCGTCGGTAAAATATTTAATGGAACGACTAGGCCTAAGCCCCAACCTGATGAATTGGCCACACATGCTCCAAAAATATTTAAACCTGATTGCAAAATTGATTGGACGGGAGAAACAATTTCAATTTTCAATAAAATTAGAGGACTGTCGCCATACCCTACCGCGTATACTACTATAAAGAGTAATGATATTGCAAAAACAATTAAATTATTTAAAGTAGACTATACACTAGATACACAAAATTGCACAGGAAAACTGAAAGTAAATGATGACCTATTATATATAGGTACAAACAATGGATGGATCATTATTCATGAATTGCAGCTCGAGGGTAAAAAAAGAATGAATTGTCAAGATTTTTTAAAAGGGTTTGATATTTTAGAATGGCATCCTGAATAGCGCATTAATAAAGAAACACAGGTGAAATAGGCGTTTTTAGGGGTGGTTATTAACAATCAATGTCTTTTATTAACAAAAAATGAGAAAAAAACGCTGAAACCATTGATAGATAAGGATTTTTAATCTATATTCGTCTCAAGTAAATTATTAACCAAATAAAAAAAACAAAAAAATGAACAAATCAGAATTAGTAGATGCAATCGCTGACAACTCAGGATTATCAAAAGCAGACTCAAAAAGAGCTTTAGAAGGATTTATCTCAGCAACAGAAGGTGCACTTAAAAAAGGTGACAAAATCTCTTTAGTAGGTTTTGGTTCTTTCTCAGTATCTAACAGAGCTGCAAGAACTGGAAGAAACCCACAAACAGGGAAAGAAATCCAAATCGCTGCTAAAAACGTTGTTAAGTTTAAAGCAGGTGCTGACTTATCAGGAAAAGTAAACTAATTATAAATTAGATTATATGAAAACCCATCAGTCTCGGACTGATGGGTTTTTTATTGCCTCAAACTTTAAAAAAATACCCACTTTTGTACTATGGCTTCAGCATACAAACCAGAAATATTATTTGAAGACAATCATTTGTTGATTGTCAATAAAAAAAGTGGCGACATTGTGCAAGGTGATAAAACTGGAGACCGCCCATTAAACGAATTATTGAAAGACTACATTAAAGTAAAATACAAAAAACCGGGGAATGTTTATCTTGGAACAATCCATAGATTAGACCGACCAACTTCTGGACTTGTTATTTTTGCCAAAACAAGTAAGGCTTTGACGCGAATGAATAAGTTATTTCAAACAAAAACCATTCAAAAAACATACTGGGCAGCAACTGAAAAAGCACCCAATAAACAAGCAGGTGAATTGATTGATTTTTTAAAGAAAAATGAAAAGCAAAATAAAAGTTATCCTCACCAAAAAGAGATAAATGGCAGTAAAAGAGCTGTACTATCCTATCAATACATATCCCATGGCGACAGGTATCACTACCTAGAAGTAAAACCTTTAACTGGCAGACATCATCAAATCAGAGTGCAATTATCAAATATAAATTGCATTATTAAAGGAGATTTGAAATATGGTGCCAAACGACCAAATAAAGATGGATCGATTCATTTGCATGCGAGAGCAATTGAATTCGAACACCCGGTAACCAAAGAAAATTTAAAAATTATTGCACCGGTACCCCAGGAAGTTGTTTGGCAAGACTTTCAGAGCAAAGCGAAATAAGAGGTTTATTGGATATGCTTTTTATAAAATTTAGCCCACTTCTCATTATTTCCCCACCATTTAAACCCAAGTAAAGTTATCAAATTAACCATATTTATCTTGAAGCCACTATTTTTCTCGTATTTTCGAGCAGATACAGTGGCAGGACTTTTTACAATTTGATATTTCATTTTGTGTTTTTTAAGACGCCAAAACAAGTCATAGTCCTCCATCACTGACAAATTAGTGTCAAATCCACCTACTTGTTCAAAAATTCCTTTTGATAAAAACAATCCCTGATCGCCGCCGCCTGTATAAAATGCTTTCCATTGAGTCATCCAAGCATTAAATCTAAAATTCCACTCTTTTCGATCGAAGTGATAGCTGAACATTCCAAAATCTTTTTCCAATAAACAACTATATAGTCTACTAATATAGTCTGATGGTGGAAATGTGTCGGCATGTAAAAAGTACAATACATCTCCTTTACTAGCCTCTGCTCCTATTTGCAATTGAGCAGCCCTGCAGGTTTCAGACGAGCTAATCAGTTTTACTTTTTCATTTAACTTCAATTCATCTAAATTATCAGTCGACTTTTTTGCATCTACAACAATTATTTCCAGCAACCTATAAGATTCATGATTGAGTAAAAAGTCGATTAGAACAGTTATTTTTTCCCTTTCGTTAAATACAGGAATAATAATACTCAGTTGATTTTTTGCCATTTTTAATTTGTAATGTTTACCTTCAGAATTCGACCCAAATAAAATAGGTTTAAACAAAACGCAAATATGAAAATAATTATCGGCTTCTTTTTAATAATACTTCCGTTTATTAGCTTAGGCAGCACGCAGGAAGATTTACTCAATTTATCTTACAGTTTTTTAGAGCACCTTCAAAATAAAGAAAACACTGCGGACATTGTAAAAACATACAGTAACCTAGACCTTGAAGAATTGGCAAAACTAATTGACAATGAAACCGAAAAAAAAGCATTTTGGATCAATACTTACAATGCTTTTGTTCAGCAAATATTACTTGCCAATCAGTCACTTTTTGATGATAGAGGCAAGTTTTTTGGAAATAAGCAAGTTAATATTGCAGGCATACTGATGAGTTTTGATGACATAGAGCACGGCATTATTCGCTCATCACGGTGGAAATTGTCACTTGGATATTTACGTGATCCGTTTGTTCCAAAATTCATCAGATTGCTAAGAACTAAGAAACCTGACGGAAGAGTTCATTTTGCTTTAAATTGTGGCGCGAAAAGCTGCCCTCCTATCGCTACTTTTCATGCTGATAAAATTGAAAATGAATTAGATAAAATCAGCAAGCAATATTTGAAAAGAACTACAAAAATTGATGGATCAAATATTACGATAACGCCTTTAATGAGTTGGTTCCGGGCTGACTTTGGAGGTAAAAAAGGAATAAAAAAAGATTTTTTGCAAAAATTTGGCATTATACACCCAGACTTAAAAAAAATTAATCTTTCATTTGGATCATACGACTGGACCTTGTCTCTCGGAAACTATACCACATTGTAAATCAGTGAAATTATGGCTTAGTTATTGATTGTTAACACAGCAAATTAATCAATAAAAGTCATTATGAAAATTTTAATTACCGTATTAGCAATAGTATCAATTTCTCATCTGTCTCAAGCACAGGACTATCGAGAAATAGGAATTCGAACATTTAGTTTTAATTCTGCTACTTTTTTATTTAAAAAAGAAAAGGAATTGGGCAAATTCAGAAGGTATTCTGCCTTTCTTTCTTCTCAATCTACTTTTGGACTTTTGACCACTAGCCAAACAAGGTTTGGGGGAAGTATTGGTTTTGAAAAGAGGAAAGAGTTAACCGAAAAAGTAGACTTTATTCGAGGGTTTAATCCTGGCTTTACCTTTCGAATAGCAGCATCAAACGGTGGAGTGTATCCAGAGCTTGGGTTTTCATTAGGATACATTGTAGGCTTTCAATATCACATCAATAAAAGCTTTGCTGTTGGCGCTGAGATGGTTCCTGCTTTCGCTTTGGGAATTCAAGCGATTGATAATGATTATTTGCTGACAAATTCTATTAATATCAGTCAAAATGCAGGGTTATTCTTTGTTTATAAATTCAATAAAAAATAAACTGACTATTGACATCAATCTCTATAATTCATATCATAATTTGTGTCCGCAGTCAGCCTTACCTTTGACTTAAAATCATAGATATGAAATATGGAATTGGATTAATCGGAATTGGATTATTAACATTAACGTTTCAATCGTGCGGTGGAGAAGAGCATCCAGTTGAGGACTTTGCTAAATCGCGTAGAGAAAAAAAAGTTGAAGAACCTAAATATGCAGCAGGTGAAGCTGTTTATAAGAAAACTTGCGTGACATGTCATCAAGCAGATGGAAAAGGTATGGAAGGCGCATTTCCTCCTCTTGCTGGATCAGACTATTTATTGCAAGATAAAGCAAGAGCCATTAAACAAGTTATTCATGGCTCGGAAGGTGAAATTACTGTCAATGGTATGATTTACACTGGAATCATGCCCGCTCAAGAAATTACTGATAAAGAGGTTAAAGATGTTATCAACTATATTCTGAATAGCTGGGGAAATGACGGAGGCGAAGTAACAATGGAAGATGTGGTGACGCAGAAAAACGCTAGCTAGATTTAAAAATAAATTGTTTGTAGAAATGAGAGAGGTTTAGGCCTCTCCTTTTTTTCTTATCTTTGAAATTGAAAAATCAAACGATTCATGATTCTATTAGACGGTAAAAAGACATCACAAGATATTAAGGACGAAATTAAAGTCAAAGTAAGCAAAAGGCTGGCAAACGGACTTAAAAAACCACATTTAGCAGCTGTTTTAGTGGGTGATAATGGAGCAAGTTTAACTTACGTTAATGCCAAAGTAAAAGCTTGTGACTATGTTGGATTTGAATCGTCATTAATAAAACTTCCAGCGGACATTAGTGAAGTAGATTTGCTCGATAAAATTGCAGAGTTGAACGATAGCAAATCCATTGACGGTTATATTGTACAATTGCCATTACCAAAGCATATTGATGAATTGAAAGTGACCCAGGCCATTCATCCGTCAAAAGATGTAGATGGTTTTCACCCCGAAAACATTGGAAAAATGGTATTAGATCTGCCAGCATTTTTACCTGCAACGCCATATGGGATTGTTCAGTTATTAGACAGGTATAATATAGAAACCTCAGGAAAACATTGTGTTGTAGTTGGACGCAGCCATATTGTTGGATCGCCTATGAGTATTTTAATGTCGAGAAATAATAAAGTAGGAAATAGCACGGTAACGCTTACCCACTCTAGAACTCAAAATTTATCGGAAATAACAAGATCTGCTGATATTCTAATTGTAGCGCTCGGAAAAACAGAATTTATTACAGGCGACATGGTTAAAGATGGTGTTGTAGTCGTTGATGTTGGCATTACGCGTGTGGATGACCAGTCGCGAAAATCTGGCTTTAGGTTACTTGGTGATGTAAAGTTTGATGAAGTCTCTGAAAAGGCATCTTATATCACACCAGTACCAGGTGGTGTTGGTCCAATGACCATTGCCTCACTACTCATGAATACATTCCTTGCAGTTGAAGCTTAGTCTTTCCCTTTTAGTATTTAGTTTTTTATTGGCTTGCGCTCAACCAATTAAGGATAAAACAATTGGAATACAATTGTTCAACAGTTTTTCATCTGAAGAATCATCAGCCGTAAAAGATTCAATTTCTAAAACCTATCACTGCTCCGTTAAAATTCTGCCAATTGTTGAAGTACCTTTGGAAATGGTCACTAAAATCAAGTCATTCAGATTTCGTGCAGATTCTCTATTGAATTTACTTGACAGACTGCAACCCGATTCAATTGACATAATGGTTGGGTTAACTTCAACAGATATTGCCATCACCAAAATAAACAAAGAAACGGGCAAAATCAAAAAACCGATTAGTACATACACCGACTGGGCCATATTTGGCCTCGGCAGAATAAACGGCGTTTCCTGCGTGATTTCAAATTATCGACTAAAAAAAGGTGCCAGTCATAAGAAATACTTAAAAAGGTTGACACGAATTTGCAATCATGAAATAGGACATGTTTTAGGGCTCAGACATTGCCCAAACAGCAAGTGTTTAATGAATGATGCCAATGAGACCATTAAAACTATCGACAAAAGTACAGGTAATCTTTGTAAAGCGTGTTCAAAAATTATTTTCTAGACATTAGGTTATCACTCATTCTTCATTTTCTCCTTTTCAATCGCTCTTTTAATTAGGAGAAATGTATCAGCAATAGATAGTCCTACACCATTTGGAGATGGACCCAAAGCAGGAGCTGAAGCAATAAATCCGCTTTGGTCAATTAGTACATAATATGGAATTGAGGCAGCTTGATAATTTTTTATGATTGGATGATTTTTTCCGAGGTAAATGACAGGCCATTGAATGGTTGGATAGGCAGTTTTAAAAGCTTCATAAGCTGATTTATCTTCATCAGTACAGAATGAAATAAAGGAAACATAATCTCCATATTCGGCTACTAATTCTTCTAATAATTTCATTTCTTTCACTGAATTTGTATTCCAATTGGCAAAAAAGTTAACATACACAAATTGGCCAGTCAGTTTTGATAATTCAATATTTTCATTTTCTGATAGTTCAAACTTAAAATTAGGAGCTGGATAACCTGGTGCAATGGTGGTGACTTCGTTTAAGATATTATTGGCTGCTAATCCGCTACTTTTGAATTTTGCAAACTTGCTAACAGAATCCAGCATTACTTTAATATTACCTTTAGCATATTCATTACCGTAGTAAGCATTTCCAAGCATATTGACCATCATTAACTCTCTAATTTCATCTTTCTCAAAAAATATATCACGGTGCATGGCTGCCATTAGTCGACTTGGGCTAGCATGTTTGATTGCCAAAACAATATCCGATTGAATTTGATTCGCAAAGCTTTTAAAATCATTTCCGTAAAAACTTTTAATGTAATTCATATACTGATCATTAAAAGCGTATACTGGAAAAGGTTTGATATACTCCATGTATAGAGCTATCTTCGGTTTTCGATACTTTGCGCTTACTTTCAATTTTTCAAGTGTAGCAACATTGTATCGCACAAAATTTACAAAGTACGGATTGGCTTCTTTGGCATATGCCTCGTACGCATACCGTTTAAAAGTGTCGATATATGGTGCAATGCCTTTGGATAATACTCCAGCTTGATTGACGTACAAATACTCATCAAACCAGTTTTGATATTGTAAGATTTTATAGTTGACATCTGCTGTATCGAGATTTTTAAAATAAGTTGTAGCCTTGTGGGTAGCGAACGATTGTGCCATATTTCGATCAGGCTTAAAGTAAATTTCATAATCTGTTTTAGGCCCCAAATAAATTTCGGCATTTGTATTTTCAATTTCGAGAATTACCTTAATAACTTGCTTAACGTCCGATTCAAGAATAAACGTTGAGTCACTTGAGCTAACAATCGCTTCTGCCAATTTGATTTTAGTAAGTGTTAAATAGTCGCTGTAAGTATACAAAATGACTTTTTTCCCAATAAAATCAGGTGCAAAACCAATAATTTTACTGGCTTGTAAAGTAAAAGACCCAATAAGGATCAGAAAAAGAAAAACAATTTTTTGAATCATCTACTGTATAATCAATCGGTCGTTATTTGTTACAAAGGCAGTAATTTCTCCGTTTGTTTTTGCAATTTCGCGAATGATTGTTGAGCTCAGGTGCGATAGTTCAGCATCCGTCATTAAAAACAGTGTTTCTATATCTTGTAGTTCTTTATTCATTAGCGCAATTGACTTTTCGTAATTAAAGTCAGTTGTATTACGTAGTCCACGTAGCAAATACTGCGCCTTTTTTGATTTACAGAAATCAACCGTTAGTCCGTCATAACATTCAATAACAATTTTAGGCTCATTTATATAAATTGATTTAATGTGATCTAACCTACTCTCAAGCGTGTACATGTACTTTTTAGATGTATTCCCTCCTACTCCGATAATTAGTTGATCAAATAACGGTAAAAAACGATTGACAATATTTTCATGCCCCTTCGTAAAGGGGTCAAACGACCCAGGAAAAACACCTATCTTATCCATGACACTTGGTTTTTAAATTTACGCTAAGTTAAAAAAACTAAAGTTTACACCACCATACTTGCGTTCTTCAATAAAGTTTGGGTGGTTTGTAAAATCAGTTTCTTGCCCATGTTCAATAATTAAATCGCCGTCTGGTTTCAGTAAATTATTTTCTAGAATGGCAGATGGAAGGCCTTTAACACCTTTCAATCCATAAGGTGGATCTGCAAAAATGAGAGCATATGAGACCTCTATTTTTTTTATCATTTTAAACACATCTTGCTTTAAAATAGTCCATCCCTTTTCTTCCAGCTCATGTTGGGTGGTTTTCATATATTTATATGCCGCATAATTTTGGTCGATACTTGTGACTGCTTCGGCGCCTCTCGACAAAAATTCTAAACTGATATTGCCTGTTCCGGCAAAGAGATCTAAAACATCTAACCCTTCAATTTCAATTCTGTTTTCTAAAATATTAAACAAACTTTCTTTTGCATAATCGGTGGTTGGCCGAGAAGGAAAATTTTTAGGAGGCGAAAAACGTCTACTTCTATATTTTCCTCTAATTACACGCATAACAGTGAATTTGTTAGAATGAACTGTTTCTGCAAACGATCTGATTCCGGTATTTTAACCGGATTAGCCAATAAATCTTTCAGTGCTTTAAATGATTGATCGCCTTCACCTAAACCAAATACGGTTAAGGGCAATTCTGCCGGATCAAATCCTTTTTGTTCAGCAGTAGATAAAAAATAATATACCAAATCTTCAACCGCCGCGGATTCAAAGGCATTAAAAAACACTAATTTATTTTTATCGGTCATAGCCAAATAAAACAGATTCGACAATTTTAAGACATATGCTTGCGGCTTATAATTGCTAGTTGAAAAAATACCTTTAAGTAATACTGTAGAATGATGATTCACTTTGGCTCTCAAAAAATGCTTGATAAAAACCGACTTGATCCATAAGGGCAGTTCGTAAATACTAACCAAACCCAATTCAGGGAGTCTTCTGTAATCTAAATTATCTATGGGTGACAAATGATTTAAATTAAACAAATCTGTTGCTGTGGAGGCGTTAAAAATAGCATCTGGCACAATGGTATGCCTTGAGCTCGACACAGAAATTGAAACCGTTTTATAATTGTGTTTGAAATACGGTTCGCTTAAAATTTCTTTTAAGCCTGCTTCATCAATTGAATCGAATTCTAAAGCATTATAAAAAATGACTACTTTAGTTTTTGGTTCAATAATAGCGCATTTAAACCCATCTTCCAATAATTCAATGCATAAGGCATATTTATAGGCATCCGCTTCGGAAGGTATCATCATTTGTATTGTTTCCTATCTTGAAAGTGACCAGCTATCCTTTAGAGAATTATCCGTTGTATCACCAATCTTTAGCGTATCTAAAGGATTTATAGGATGCGGCATTCTAATCAGTAGAGTTGGTACTTTTATCTCGCCTCTTGAAACTGAACTAGTGTCTAATAAAACTGGATTATTAGTGAATGGAATCATTCTCAAAGAATCCGGGTGAAATGAATAATCGATTCCTTTCTTTTTTCTTTGCTCCAAATACGAAGGTTCTTGAAATACTGAAGTTAAAACTGGGACATAAATTGTATCTCTTACTATACCAACTATATCCTCTGGCACAGGATTCATTTTCAATAGGGCTTTTGCTTCTGAATCTGTAATATTAAAATCTAATGCTTTGTTAGCTCGTTTTCCGTAAATAAAATCAGCTTCCTCTCTCGTTAACGGTCTATTTGGTAAAATTCCAGCTCTTTTGTACTGAATGGTTTTTCCGTTATTCAAATAGTCTATTAAAGAATCCATATTATCGGTATACTTTCCATACTCGCCTTTGAATTCTGTTTGTGCTATTTTTAAATCGGTTAACCTATTTTTAATCACCTTATAAACCAATTCTTTTCGGGCTAAATAGTCTACATCTTTTTTAATAATTGAATAATCCTTGTATAATAACCAGCCTGCAATTCCTAAAGTAATTAAACCCACTGCTATGCCAACAAACGATTTTAAAACATTTAAAAGGTATAAAATCCAAATCACGCCAACAACAATAAAAAACAATGCTGCAATTTTAAACCCTTGCCCTTGCGTATAAGCTGGATGCAAATATGGTTCTCCGTTTGGATTAAATTGAGAAACTACAGTAGGCGTAACTGCTTTTATGTACAAATACAATCCAACTATTATGGTAATAGCAGGTGCAATAAATCGGCCTAATTGATACTTTATATTGTTCATTGGTTCCATAGTAAACTTAATTAAATCTTAGTTTTGCAGTATTAGAACAAAACTACAATTTTTTTTAAACCATCTTATGTCAGTCAATATTTTTTTTCCATATTTTACTCAATAGATAATACCTTGCAAAAAAACTTGACAAATACCGACTTTAAAAGAGCTTTTGCGGAGGCATTTCAATTTATGCCGTCAAACGATCAAGCCAATGCCATGGCTCTATTATCCGAATTTGTAACCAACCTCAACGAGTTGGAAATTTTTATTTTGACGGGCTATGCCGGAACAGGTAAAACCACGTTAATTTCTGCATTTATTAATGCTTTAACGTCTTTTGGAAGAAAAACGGTGAATCTAGCACCAACAGGACGTGCTGCAAAAGTATTAGCCAATTATAGCACTACTAAAACAGCTACTATTCACCGAAAAATATATTTTTCGGATCAAAACATTGATACTGGAGGTGGTTTTACATTGGGTAAAAATTTACACCGAAATACCATTTTTATTATTGATGAAGCTTCTATGATTTCAGCTGCGCAAAAAGGCGACTTTGGAAGCAGAGATTTATTGTATGATTTAGTAGAGTACGTGTATTCTGGAGTGAATTGTAAATTGATATTTGTTGGTGATGTTGGCCAGTTACCGCCTGTTGGTTCCTCTGAAAGTCCTGCATTAAGTAAAAAAGCGCTTACCGACACCTTTTCTTTTGACGTGGTTGAGGCGCACCTCACTGAAATTTTAAGACAAGAAGAAATGTCGGGCATACTGAATTTAGCGACTCAATTACGCACATTTACAGAGGAAATTCCCGAATTATATCACGACCAAAACGAAGTTATTGCCGTTACTGGTGTGGATTTAGAAGATGCTTTAGATTCTGCCTTAGGTTTTTATGGCAGAGATGAAGTAATGGTGATTACACGATCTAATAAGCGAGCCAATTTGTTCAATCAGCAAATTAGACACAGAATTTTGTGGCAAGAAGAAGACCTTAATGCTGGTGATGTACTAATGGTTACTAAAAACAATTACTTCTGGCTCGATCAAAAATCAGAAGCTGGTTTTTTAGCCAATGGAGAATTAATTGAAGTGTTAAAAATTATTAGGAGAGAAGAATTATTTGGATTTGAGTTTGCCGACATTGAAGCTCGATTAATTGATTACCCAAATATGTTGCCACAGGAATTTAAAATTAACATTAACGCCATTCGGTCGGAAGGGCCGTCTTTGACGCGAGACGAAATGAGTGGGTTGTTTTACAGAATTGCCGCAGAAGAATATCCACTAGAGCGGAATAAAAAAATTAGAAACCGATTATTAATGCAGCATCCCTACTTCCAAGCATTGCAAGTTAAATTTGGATATGCCATTACAGGCCATAAATCGCAGGGCGGACAATGGGACTGCGCATTTATTGATATGGGATATTTTGTAGAAGACATGTGGGACGAATCTATGATGCGGTGGTTATATACTGTAATTACACGAGCCAAAGAGAAGGTGTATTTAGTCAATTTCCCAAAGCCTTTTGTTGATTTGGAGGATTAATTCCAGTCTAGATTACGGACAATGGTTATTGATTTTGATTTGGAGCTATTAATTTAAGGGTTTTGGTGAGGAGTTATTAAAGAGATTAATTTGACTAGTTAGTTTTTAATTTGACAAGTGACTAACCTATCTATTATTACATTGGCCTTTTGTGGAATAGAATATTTAGCTTGATATGAATAAGTTTGTAAACCAGTTATTCTAATTGGTTTATTCAATACAGATACTTCGTGACCAATGCCGCGTTGAACAATAAAACCACTGTTTTTAAACTTTATATTTCCAAAATAGTCACCTTGCGGATAATCGTGTTTGTATGTCACATCAATAGGAATCCACCCATAATTGGCTAAATAAAAATCTGCCCAAACATGTAAGGAACCATCAGGTCTAAACCCCATTAAATGTCGTGCTGGAATGCCCTTCATTCTCAATAAAGTAATAAATACACTACTTAAATTGCCACAATCGCCCACCCGATTTTTAAGTGTAAATACTAAACTTTTAAAGCCCGACAATGGCAAGCCATATTTAAAAGTTTTTGCCACATACAAATAGCAATTTCTGGCGTAGTCAATCACACCTTCACTGCTTTCCCATATCAAGTCGGAGATCTGCATTAATTGTTTTTGCTCCACGTTTATAAATGGGAAGTTTGAACCTATGTAATTTTTATAATTTGGATCGGTTTTGTTATAAGAGTAAATGGAATCTATGGCTTTTAAGTTAATAGAAACATCAAAAACCTGAACTGTAAATTTATTTTGTAAAATTACTTTCTTCCCTAATTCAGCTTTTTTTCCGAGAGCTAAATTGTAGTAGGTACAAGAATCACCTGCGCTACCTAGGTTAACAATTTTTGCTTGACTGTCAACGACACGTTTTATACATTTTTGATATTCATTTCCAGTAAAACAAGCCAAAAACAGGTCTGTTTTTGATAAACCAGCACCCTTATGAAACACGGTAGTTTTAATATTAATGTGAAAGGTTTGAGGATTAGATTTTTTAAAAAAACTATTTCCCCATAAAGGCAGACTGAGAAGAACGGAAATAAGGAAAATAGATTCTTTCATAAATCAATTTGTAAAGCCTATGCAGTCTTTACTAAGCAAAAATGTCTGTTTTTATATTTAGATGCTATGGGTATAAATATTCCACAAATAATTCCTGATTTTTTTCTCAGTTCAAAACCTACCATGCATTCTCGTAAGCCTCCAACAGCCATGCTTTCAATTCATCATTTACTTCTTTTGGGTCCGTAATTTTCACCCTGTGCGTACACATGGTTCCAAACGGCCCTGAGTTTTCGAGCCGACCACTTGTTGGTTTACCTTTTAACTTTACCCCTAAATCTATTCGGCTTTTTGTGGCTGGCTTAATTAAAGCGAATTGCTTTTTTCTAATAATGCTTACTGTAGTTTTTTTGGGAGTAATAATCACATCATTTCCAAACGATTTAACCATGGCTAATAACTGGTCGTATATTGGAATTAAGCTCTTTTTTCCTTGATATTGCGCATCAACTAGGTCAACAGGTGCCTCATCATCCTGTTTTGACAGTGCCACAATTGTATTTGCAAAGCCATGAGTAACATTATGTTCCTTTTTTAAATAATTTACAGCTTCTGAATGTTTAGAAAAAGACTGTGTATTTAACACGATCTTCCACTCCGCTAAAGACTTACCTGTTTTGGCAGGCATATTATCTATCATTGTTTGTAATGCTTTATCCATGGTTTAATTTTTAAATATACTTAATCAGTAAATACATTTTCATACTCAAAATCACCCAATGCAATTTTAAAGCTATCTTTTTCCTGAACCAATGTCAAGCTGTTTTTAAGGTAAAAATTACGGACATCTCTAATCTCATGGGTGTTGATTTCAAAAAAACCTTTTTGAACGGTGTCGGAATCCATTTTAAACTTTATTAATTCAAAAGCCAAGAACTCTTCTGTGAATGTTGGCATTAGTACAACCACGTCCTCCCCTCCGAATTGTTTTAAGATTTTAATCTCCTCGATCGATAATTCAAGTGATGTGTCGTAAAAATAATTAAACTCCGTCTGTGCTGTTTTATCATTAATGTTTAATAAACAGACTTCTGTTTGCAAATCAATATCAAGTGCTAGTTCTACCGAATCTGCTATGAATTCATAATTCATTTGCTTAGAATCATGGCTGACTAAATTTGTGGTAAAATCCAGTTCCTTAAATAGAAAATGAGGCTCGACACTTTCCTTTTCAGTTAATTGTGCCAAATTGTCTACCAAATTATCTGTAGTTAATTGAAGGGAATTCTTAATGGTTTTTTCATTAGCTTGATTACACGAGCATGTTACTATTGTCATTAGAAGTGCTATAAGATATTGAAGCGTATGGAGGGTTAATAATGAAATTTTCATGCAGCTATTAAATTACGATCCGATAGATAAATGTAAGTAATATTTCAACTAGCACTACTTTACCGGAACATCAAGCCTTTTTTTATCCGAAAATGTTGGATAGCTTGATTCTTGAATGCTTATTTTCTCCACGGTTAATTTGCCAGCCTGTTTACTGACCAAAAAACCAACTTCGTAAGGCTGATTACTAGGCAATATTTCAAGCCAAATCAAACCAGCTACATTAAAATTGGTTTCAGTTTTAACATTAATGCTTTGGTAATATGTCGTTTGTTTCCTCACAAACCGCCCTTTTTTACCTGACCTCCCGTCTACTTCTTGCCAAGTTAATGGCCTCTCAACTAATTCACCGGTTAACGACAAATATTCTGTATTTGCCGTAGAAAATATTAAGCGTTGGAGCAAACCTTCGGAATGTGGCGACACAAAATAATAGCCAGAATCTGTTGTAATTTCAAAAACTAAAGTCATTTCGCCTGTTTCAGCCTCCTCAATAGCAAATGAAACATTGAACTGGGGGG
>JBGCGA010000074.1:0-7706 GCA_045110285.1 Crocinitomicaceae bacterium
TGCAATAGTTTTGGCCTCTGATTAATGATGTCAGCACCAAATATGATGGAGTAAATATGAGAAAAGCTCATAACAAAACCTAAATTTCATTGCTGTTTCCTACCTTACTGCAATAAAACTTAGCCAAACGTTATAAGCAATTCCTCCCTTTTCCCGAAAAAAAATAATTACTTTAAGGTAACGTTTTTGTATCTTGCTAAGGCTCATTGCAAGGCCGTCTGCTAATTGATGCTATACAAGCTCGAGCGCAATTCTGGTTGGAATGTAAAAAGCCTTTGATATTGTCGTATCAAAGGCTTGTGGTAATTACACTGATGAATCCTTGATGGATATCTCGTTCAGAATATTTTCTTGATTGCAATATACATTCTCTTTGAGCATTTTTATTCATTTAAACCGAAAAAAATGACAAAAACAAAAGTAAAAATGGATATCATTAATCCTAATGCAGCAGGAATTGATATTGGAAGTCGTTCACATTTTGTAGCCATTAATCAAGAACACTCAGATGTAAGAGAGTTTGGAGTTTATGCCCAAGACATGAAAGAATTGCTTGATTGGCTGCTTGAAAATGATGTAAAAACAGTTGCTATGGAATCTACAGGTTCTTATTGGCAAAATTTGTACACTGAATTACAAAACTCTAGTATTGAAGTGATACTAACCAATGGCAAATTCACAAAAAACATCAAAGGAAAAAAAACAGATGTTTTGGATTGTATGTGGATTCAAAAATTGCATACTCTAGGGCTTTTAAGTGGTAGTTTTTTGCCTGATTTGCAAACAGAGCATCTAAGAACTTTAGTTCGCCACCGAGGTAATTTGATTGAGACTACTTCAAAAGCATCTAAAAGAATGTCTCAAAACATGAGACTGATGAATCTTAGATTAGATGTAGTAGTTAAAGATATTGTTGGATTAACTGGTTTAAGAATTATAAATGAAATTTGTAATGGTGAAACAAGCGGAGAACAACTTGCTAAATTACGACATGGAAATTGTAGGAAATCGGAAGAAGAAATTGCAAAAGCACTCCAAAGTAATAACCGCCAAGATTACTTATTTGTTTTAAAACAAGAACTCCAAAAGTACAAGGAAGCGCAACAATTAATATTGGAATGTGATGTTGAAATCAAGAAGATTTTGGATGAGTTCATTGATAAAGACCACGTAAAAAAGTCATTATATATTGATAAGAAAATTCATAAAAGAATCAATAAAAACACACCCAAGAACATAGATTTAAACCTAATTGCCTACCAATATTTTGATGGAATAGATTTATACGCAATTGAAGGTTTTAGCCATGGCACTGTGCTTACATTAATGAGCGAACTTGGTGAGAAAGGAATATTGAAATTTCAAAATGCACAACACTTTACCTCATGGCTAAGGCTGGCACCCAACAATAAAATATCAGGCGGTAGAATTTTGAGTAGTAGAACACCAAAAGGCAGTAATAGATTAAAAATAGCCCTTAGACAAGCAGCAAATGCAATTGGAAATTTAAAAGATAATCACCTTTCAAACTTCTTTAATCGAATTGCTTATAGAAAAGGTAGGTCTGTTGCTGTATCTGCTACTGCAAGAAAAATTGCAACAATACTTTGGAATATGCTCTACAAAAACGAACAATACAGTCCTCCAACAGTTTATGAATATTTAGATCAGAAAAGAAAACGAAAAGTTCGCAAACTTCAGAAACAAATTGCTAATTTAGATGTTAGAATGAGTAGAATACAATCAGCTTATTGACAGTTGATTATAAAAACGTTACTCAGAATATACACGAATATTAACTGAAGCATGACAAATATACATTGACAGTATCTATTTTATGTCTTTGGTACTTAGGTAGTCAATTATTTTTCATAATTTAGATCAATACAATTAGTTTTTTATTTCATTGCTCTCCTAAATGCAAACAGAAATACAGCTAGAATCTTTGAGAAACTCAGACAAATAAAAATATAAGCTAATGAAAAACATTTTACTTTTTACCTTAGGATTATTCGTAACCAATTTGGCATTATTTGGCCAAAACGTAAATATTCCAGATTCCAATTTTAAAGCATATTTGGTTGGGAATTTAGCAATTAATACGAATGGTGATACAGAAATTCAGATAAGTGAAGCTAATGCTTTTACAGGAGAAATAAATTGTTCACTTCTAAACATATCTGACCTCACAGGAATTGAAGCATTTACTTCATTAACAGATTTAAAATGTAATGATAACAATTTGACTTCTCTGAGCTTAACTCAAAATACAGCATTAATGTTTTTGCAAGTCGCAGTTAATTCTCTAACCAGCTTAGATATATCGCAAAATGTAAATTTAATACGTTTAGTCTGTCCAGACAATGACTTAACTTCAATTGACATATCAAATAATCCTAGTATTGAACTACTTGGTTGCTCACATAATGCTTTAACAAATTTAGATGTAGCCAATGGTAATAACTTGAATTTTATTGGTTTTTTTGCACAGAATAATCCAGATTTAACCTGTATAAAGGTAGATGATGTGGCTTACAGTAGTACAAATTGGACAGGTATTGATACCATAGCAACTTTTAGCTTAACTTGTGGAAGTTTAAGTGTAAATGATCTTGAATCATCAAAAAACATTACTATTTACCCTAATCCGGTTAAATCTCAAGTACATATAGATACTGATAAAAATATTGAGTCTGTCACTATAATAGATAGTTGTGGAAAAGTAATAACGAAGATCTTAACAGATGACGCAATTATAGACTTATCAAATTTGGCGAACGGAATCTACTTCATGCGTATCCACCTCAATTCAGAAATAGTAACGAAGAAATTTATTAAAAACTAAACAAGTTAAAAACGCTATGTAACCTTGTCTGCAAGTACTTGCAGTTCAAGCAATAAAACTGAGCATGATTTGGAGAAGAATTCGATAACTCATACTTTCAGAACCAGAGAAAGATCAAAAAATACTTGAATTTATAAAACCAATACTTTCAAACTTATTCGCAAATAAAAAAAGCACCAAAAAAAAGAGCAAAAGCATTTAAAAACGACTTTTTACCCAACCGGTGGTATGCATTCATTAATAAATGTATTGAGTTTTAAGGAGATTGTAATTGTACACTAAAATTAAATAGCTTAAAGTCAGTACAATGAGGTGTTGTCAGAACGAAAATAAAAAATATGAAATTAATTTGTAGCGTACTAGTAAGCCTGTTTTTTGCATTAAATAGTTTTTCACAAGAAACTTATACGGCAAGAAAGGGGTCAAAATTTTTCCCAGGACACTTACATGTAGTGATTACCGTTGATAGTAACAGTATTCATTATCAACTTTATAATCATTGGTATAGTTCTTCTTATGCACTAAACCGAGAATTAACAATTCCAATTAAGGAATTAGATAAGTTCAATGAAGGGAATGACTCATTGGCAATAACGGTCTATGATGACAAAATCAAACTAATTGATAAACACTATAGGATAAATAGAAAAATTAAACATCAAAAATTATGTACTTCTTTATCTAAAATGAGAAAAATTTCTTTTGCGCACGAACTCGCTGAAAAACATGAAGGCATTGGGCATTTTGATTTGTATGAAAATAATGATTTAAAACTGTCAGAAGAAGAATTTAAAACTTTAGTGAAAAGTAATTTGGAAGAAAAAATAAAATAACGACATGCCAACGTCAAGCAAAATTCACAGCGAAGCAGTTCGGCATAAATGTCTATTTTTATGGAAATGTTTTATGCAATAAAAGAGAAAAAAATGAAATCAAACCTTGTTTTAATAGTTGTTATCATTTCCATATTGAGTAGTTGTCGCTCATTGCCCAGTAGTCTCTCGCAGGCATCAATAACTGAAATTGGCTATGAAGTTTTAAATGACTCATTGATATTCAAATTTGAGAATCCATTGCACTGTCCATTGAGAATATCTGCACAAACTTCGAATTCTGAGGTGCAGGATATTATAGAAAGCGGTTTTCCCATTACAATTGAACCCAAACAAGATACTCTCATTACCTATCTGACTGAGATTCCCTTAGAAGAAGTATCGATTAGTTTCTCTGCTATGATGGGGGATTCTGACGATAGCGTTTTAAAAAGGGAAATTACGCTTCCATTTAAGGAAGGGAATAAATACCAAGTCGTCCAAGGTTATAATGGCAGCTTTTCTCACGATACTGAGTATTCGAGATATGCAATTGATTTTAATTTGAAAGAAGGAGATACAATTTGTGCTTCTAAAGAGGGATATGTGGTAGGAGTAATAGAAGGTTATGCTGAAGGGGGAAAGTCAAAAAGATGGTCACCTTACGCAAATTACATAACCATTTTTCATCCAGAAATGAATTTATATACCCAATATGTTCACCTTGCATATAAAGGCAGTTTTGTCGAAGTTGGGGACTATGTGCAATCTAACCAAGAGATAGGTTTATCTGGAAAAACTGGTCGTACAGATATTGAACACCTGCATTTCAATGTTTTGATACCTAATATTAACGGTATGGAATCTACGGCTATAGAGTTTTTGGAAGGCTATAAAGGTGTCAATTTAAAGCGTGGTAATTGGGTAGAAAAATGACTAGAATACTAAGAACAGATCAGTAGGTAATAGTACATATATCCAATTATCAAGGAATTATTAACTATTATTGTCGGCACAAAAAATTGAATAACACTGCAACAGCAAACAAAAATTCACAGCGAAGCTGTGCGGCATAAATGCCAGATATTTAAAAATATTATACTTAAACTGTTCAAATGACCAGATTACGATTACTATTACTTTTTGCAATATTCTGCCAACTTTATGTACATGGTCAGAAAGAGATTTTAATAGACCAAGAAGAGATAAATAGTATTATTGTAGAAACGGATTCTATACTGCCTTTTAACGGTGTCTTGGGTATTCTACAACAGAATAAGAAACCGATCATTTTTTATCACGGCTATCAGTCACCAATTCATAAAAAAATTCTGCTTGACTCTACTGATTACTTTTATTTAGCAAGTAATAGCAAACTCTTTACAGGTTTGGCGACATTAAAAATGATGAAAGATTACAACTTAAAATTTGATGATCAAATTGGACCATATTTTCCAGAACTTGATTCTAATCTTAAAAAAATTACGATTCAGCAATTAGCCAATCATACCTGTGCAATACACGACTATTTCTCAATGATTAATGAACCTTTTGAAGTCACAAATGAGCAAGCTTTAAAACTTATATATGGACTACATTCAACTGTGTATGAACCAGGACTGAAATGGGGATATACAAACTCTGGTTATGTACTTTTAAGTGAGTTAGTTGAGAGGGTTTCACAAATGGCTTACAATGACTATTTGGACAAGGAAATATTGTCTATTTTTGAGATTAACAATGCTCAACTGAATCCTGATGTATCAGGTGTGCTGAAAGGTTATATTCATCATACACCATCCGTTAAACTATCAGTAACAACTGGTGATGCTGGAATCTATCTAAAAACAGCTGACCTTATTAATTTTTTTCGGAATCAGGCAAAAGTTCTTGACTTTGCTAAGCAAGCTTATAATTGGTCCTCTCCTTGGAAAAATAATGGTTGGAGATATGGTTTTGGCTGGTTCTTCTCTGAAGACTCTATAGGCAAGTTCAGAGCACATGCAGGAAAAAGTAGCGGTTTTGAATCATACATTCGAATTTATGAATCAAATCAATTAATGATATTTGTTTTATCAAACAATGAAAATGGGAGTGCAAAAATGTTGAGAGAAAAAATAATTAAGAAATTGAATGCAACAAAGCGTACAAAACATTAAAGTAGATTTTCAGGTAATTTGTGGTATGTCCGTAATTAATTAATAAATACTGATGATGAGTAACAAATTATTTCCTGTAATAGTCCTGTGGTTTATTTTACATTCCTGCAATTTACAAAAGAGCAGTGCAGAGATAGAACAATCTATAAGTTCAGAAAATATAATAGAAGTTAATAAGCCAAATATCTACAAAACTACCCCGTCTTTTTTATATTCAAGTAATAACAATCAAATTAGTCAAGTTGTAAGAACAATTTTTCAAGATAGTAAAGGCTACCTTTGGTTTGGAGGAGAAGGTGGAGCATTTAAGCTTGCTGGCGATTCATTAATTCATGTTGATAGTATCAGAGGCGAATCTGGACAAAATGTGACCATAAAAGACATAACAGAAGATAAAAATGGGGTAGTTTGGCTTGGTCATACAGATGGTCTTAGCAGCATTGATGGAGAAAAAGTGACAAATTATTACGAATCTGATGGTCTTATCAGTAATGATATTTGGTGTATTACAACAGATAGAAAAGGTAGAGTATGGATTGGAACCATTGAAGGAATTTGTGTTTTTGATGGTCAAGCATTTAAAAAATTTGACCTCCCTGAAGGAAAAATGGATTCTACTGTAGGTATTTCTAGCACACAAATGGTTCATAATATATTAGAAGATAGTAGGGGCACATTATGGTTTAGCTCAAATGCAGGTTTGTTTTCACATGCTAATGATTCACTTATAAATATTTCTGAAAAAGCAGGATTTGAAACGAATTTTATCAATGAAGTTTTTAACGATAAAAATGATGGATTATGGGTGTCAACAAAAAATGGACTTTATAGTTTAATCAATGGTAAGGCTGAAAATATTACTTTAGGGAAAATTGAAACAGGAAAAGGAATAGGAAGTATAGCAGAAGACGAAGAGGGTAATATGTGGTTTGTTTCAAACCAACACTACTTATATACTTATGATGGAAATGAACTCATAGAATTTCAACAATCAGAAAATAATAAAGGTCCAGTAGTTTTTCAAATATATAAAGACCAATCTAATAGACTTTGGTTTGTTGGATTTGGAGGTGCTTATAGATTAGAAAATGGTACATTCGTTAATATAACTAGAACAGGGCCGTGGTAAATCACTTATAACCCCAATACTCCTTAAACCATATTAATAATAGGTGTTTAGACTACAATTCTTTCTATTTAAAGATATATTTATTCCGTATCAGAATTTCTGTTTTATTGTCACAAAAAGTTTAATTTTTGGAGCTATAACTCTTGCTTTCATTTTTTAAATATAAAATACTTAAAATAAAACATTTAGATGATTCAAAATTCGGAGGGTTTTGTATTGGAATGCAGGGAATGAACATAAATGGAGCAATAGTAACGTTCGGCAATGATCTGGAAGGAATAAAGGACAGAAAAAAAAGTGCCAACAAAGCTTAACAGATAAAAATCCGTATCACAGAACGTATTATTTCTTCAAATCATAAGCCAAGCCCAAATTAAAGGTAGACGAAGCACCAAAATTTCTGACAATAACCGCACTATGAACACCTCCATTTATCCAAAAGTTATTAAAGATATTAAAGGAAAACTTTAAGGCAGGTGATAAAAACTCTCCATTATTATGGTATAATTTTGCTATGCCAGATTCTAAATCTTCGGTATCGGATGTATTAAACATTCCATCAACACGAAATATTAAGTAAAGCGGTCTCTGTTTTTTTGCAATTAAATATTTGCGACCAAATTCAAATTCGACCAAAACCTGGTTAGAAATGTTTGTTCTTACTCTATATCCTAATCCTCCGTATATAAATGATCGGTCCCAACCTCTTCCAATCGAAATTCCAGCTTCAGCAGCATGTTGATTATAGCCCGTTCTTAAAA
>JBGCGA010000075.1:0-5044 GCA_045110285.1 Crocinitomicaceae bacterium
TAAGGTCTCCAGCGCTGCCTGTGGGAGCCCAAAATCCATTAACAATATTGTAATTCAGTTGCGAATATGAGTAAATACTTGTTATCAATACAATCAATAGTAATAGTTTTTTCATTCTGTAGTTATTTATGGTTGCTAACGGTTGTGCAAATTTTCGTTGCTGTAAGGTACGAAACAGTAATGAAATTTGCATTTTGTTCTGTGCTTTTTTTAATTTTGAAGATAGTAACTTATATAAAATCAACCACTTGTTTACTTTCATTTAGAATTATCCTTTAAATTACTAAATCTTTCAAAGCCTTTTTATAAATCTTCCCAATAGGAATCTCAAAATCGTTTAAATAAATTCTATCGATATTTTTGCCCGATATTTTATCTTTTCGTACCACATAAGATTTATGAACACGCAAATATTCCAACCTATCTGGAACCAACTCGGCAAACTCACCTATTTTATGTCTTACGGTAAATCTGTTATCTTTCAACTGAATTGTTAGATAATTTCCATCAGATTTCAAATAAAATACATCCATAGAATTAATTCTATGGTCCTTACCCTGTTCTTGAATCACAAATGATTTTATTTGCGGATTGATTTTACGAATGATTAAACGCAATATTTCTTTTGCCAAGGAGCGATTGTAGATAAGAACTCTAAATCTGAAAAACAGATAAATAATTAAAGTGATTAGAGCGAAAATTAACAACCTGAACCACCAAGTTATGTAAAATGGAGGCAGTATAATGAAGTTAGCTTCTAATTGATTGTTACTCCAGTTTGTATTATCAATGTTAGCTTGGAGAATAACATGGTATTTGCCGGGAGGAAGACTATTCAAAATTATTATTCGGTTTTTTACTTGATGCCATTTATCATCTCCTTCTGATAGTTTATAGCGGTATTTTACACGGCTACTTCCACCATAAAATGCACTGTGAAAGTTCAATTCTATGTTGTTTTGATCGTGAGCAAGGATAATATTTGAAAAAGAGGACAATGTCTGATTCTCCGCAACAATGTTTTTCCAAAATAAATGGATTGAATTTGGGATAGTTGTTGCTTCAAATTCTTTTTTTGAAATACTACACAACCCTGTTCGTGTACCAATCCAAATAGTATTGTTGTTTACATATACATCTGTAACATCATTGTCAATAAGGCCATGTTCAACTCCAAAATGTTTAATAGAATATTCTGTAGCATGAAAAGTAACTCGGTCAAGCCCTGCATTGGTGGCGACCCATACTACAGATTCGAATTCAGCGAAGACTTCGTTAATCAGATTACTTGCCAGACCATCCTTTTTCAAAATTTGATTAATCTTGTCTTCTTTCTGATTATATTTTATCAATCCTGCACCATTAGTGCCAATAAAATGAATTTTTTCTTTCTGCTTAATGTCAGTTATTCTTCCACTTAGTTCCTCGTGTTTTGTTTTTTCATATTCTGAAGTTGAAGAATTAAAAAGTTGCAAACCATTGTACCCACCAACTAGAAATCCATTGTTAGCATATTCAATTGCAGTTATTCGAACTGAACTTTTGTATTTAATAAAATGATCCCCTTTACGCTTCAAAATGGCGTAAGGTGCAGCTATTAGCATAGGACGCTCAGTGTTTTCAGAAAAATCCAATATATCATATTCTGAATTTAGCGACGTGTTATCTGTAATTTCATTCGATCCAACAAAATATCTATACTTTTTAGTTTGGGAATTGTACGCAGATTTTTGCCTAACTGGCTCAAATTTGCCTTGCTTAGAAAAGGTAATAGGTTCTAGCGACTTACCATTATATTGATAATAACTGCTAAGTGTAGTAACAAGAGGATTCTTATTCACTCCAGGTGAGATAGAATATATGTAGTTATTGCTTATGGAATTATAAAGAACTAATTTATCCGACTGGGCGTAAAAAACACCATTATTGAGTGTCGAAACCCAAATATCACCGTTAGAATCGATCAAAAGAGATGTTGGAGAAGTGCTTTTAAGCCAATGTTTAGACTCCTTGCCGTGCATGTCAATTATTTTAACTCCACCGTCTGAAAGACCTAACCAAAAATGAGAATCGTCAAACTTGCCTATACCTAATATTGTTGAGTTAAATTCCAGCTCCAATCTATTCATTTCATTATCCACAACCGTCAGGTTTTTGTCAGCGGAAAAAAGGAAGTGCTGATTAACAAATTTTATTTTTTTGTATCGGATTTGAATTCTGGCTTTTTTTATAGTAACTTTTTCTTTACCCTTTAGGTAGGAGGGATTACTTTCTGTTTCGTAAAACGTGAACCAATCGGTGTTTTTAATGAAATTAGCTGTAATACTGTCATAGTCTTGTGGCAATTCAACAAGACTATGTTCTACTGTTTTTGACTTTCCGCTAATTTTTAAAAAACCTGAATGGTTTTGGAAACCAAAATACATATCTCCATTAATATCAATCCAAAAGTCTTCTACTTGTGCACCTTTGCTAGCCTTCTGAATTAAAGAGTTTAAGCTACAAGCTTTAAACTCAGTTGTACCATTTTCGAATAAAAACCAACTGTTATTAATTGTAGAGCACCATATGTCTCCATTTGATTGAGGAAAGAAGTTGAAAACGGTGGTGTTCGTCAAGCCATCAACTAAATCAAATGTTTCAAATTCGTATCCATCATACTTTGTAATACCTCTATCGGTTGCAAACAGCATGTCTCCGTTTACATCTTGAAATATCTGGTAGACCTGTGCGCTAGACATTCCCTCTTTTGTAGAGTAATTGACAAAACTGAGATCTTGAGCGTTTACAGACGAGGAGCCAATTATAATTAAAAGGAAAATGACGTTTATATATTTCATCTATTAGTTAATCTCTTTTTCCGCAAGGGAACCTAAATTAGAAACAGCAATTTAATATATTAAAGTACATTTCTATCCCAATATTTCAAAGAAATATTTATTTGTTGATTTCAGCGACTAATAAACAGTGAAATACTTTATACGGCTGCCTAGCTCTTTTTGACTAAGGGTTATGGTGCAACTTCCTTTTGTCACTATTTAGCCGTCTTTCGTCACAAAACTGATTTTCTGTTGTAAATAATCAGGTTTAAGCGCTTTTATTTGTCGTCTTTAAACACAAACAAAAATTTAATTAAAAACAGTGCATTTCAGATTGCTTAAAATAATCAGGGTTGTACATAATCTATTTCTTTATGAAAAAAAAATCAGCATCTTTAGTGTTCCTTCTTATCACTAATTTAATAATGAATAGCGCCGCTGGTCAAATAAATGTAATTGACATAAACACAGCAGGAGGGTCTAATCCATCTAGATTAACAGCCTTAGGAACAGACCTTTATTTTCAGGCGGATGACGGAACAACTGGAACAGAAGTTTGGCAATATGATGGAGTTACAGCTTCTGTAGTAGCTGATATTAACCCAATGTCAGGCGTTGGTTCGTTCCCTATTTTTTTAACAGCTGGAACTACAGTACTTTATTTCTCTGCAAATGATGGCATTAATGGACGTGAACTTTGGAAGTATGATGGCGCTACTACTTCAATGGTACAAGACATTAATCCAGGATCAAATTATTCTAGCCCAAAAAACATTACTGTTTTAGGAACAGATGTTTACTTTCAAGCTGATGATGGCATACATGGCGTCGAACTCTGGAAATATAATGGAAATACTGCTTCATTGGTACAAGACATTAACCCAAGTGGCAACTCTAACCCAAGTGGGTTGGCAGGCGTTGGTGGTATTCTTTATTTTTCTGCTGATGATGGAACAAATGGAATTGAACTTTGGAAGTATGATGGAGTTGTTGCTTCTTTAGTAGACATTAACCCTGCGGGTAGCTCTGAACCTAGTGAATTAATAGCATTAGGTACAGATGTTTATTTTAATGCTAATAACGGAACAAGTGGTTTTGAACTTTGGAAGTATGATGGAAATACTGCTTCATTGGTACAAGACATTAACCCTGCAACAGGTTCTGGTTCTTTACCAATTAATTTAACGGTGGTAGGTTCAGAACTCTATTTTTCTGCAAATGACGGTACCAACGGACGCGAACTTTGGAAGTATGATGGAATTAACGCTACTTTAGTGGAGGACATTAATCCGGGAGGAGTTAACTCTAGCCCGAATGAATTAACAGTTTTTGGAACGGATCTTTATTTTTCTGCTGATGATGGAACAAATGGAGTTGAACTTTGGAAGTATGATGGAATTACTGCCAGTTTAGTTCAAGACATTTATCCAGGAGTGATATCTTCTAGCCCAACTGAATTAACCAAATTAGGTATGGATTTGTACTTCAAAGCTTATGACGGAACAAATGGAATTGAACTTTGGAAGTATGATGGAATTACTGCCAGTTTAGTTCAAGACATTAACCCTGGTGGAGCATCTTCTAGTCCAATTGAATTAACAGTTTTAGGGACAAATCTTTACTTTCAAGCTGATGACGGAACAAATGGGATAGAGCTTTTTTCATTGGCCGGCTCTGGAGTGGGTATAGATAAAAATGAAATAAAACAAAACATTACCATTTACCCCAACCCTACTAAAGGACTTGTAAATATTGACTTTGGTTCGTTAAAGAATGCTACTATCCATGTGATGAACGCAATGGGACAAGTGGTTATGACGGATAAAGCTATCAACACAAATAACTATCAGTTAAATTTAAATATTGTACCAGGGCTTTATTACATAAAAATCGCCACAAGTGAAGGAGAGGCTTGCTTTAAAATATTGAAAGAATAATAAATGTTTGCCGCTGCTTGGTTAAATTTTCGTTACTGCACCATAGGTTGTGTTTACATAACACGCTTGAAACTCTTTGTTATGGAATGGTTTAAGGCAGTCGTGCAATTTAGGTAAAGCTGTTTATTGCAGAAAAATGGATGAGCTATTGCTTATAACGTTTGGCTAAGTTTTATTGCAGTAAGGTAGGAAACAGCAATGAAATTTAGGTTTTGTTATGAGCTTTTCTCATATTTACTCCATCATATTTGGTGCTGACATCATTAATCAGAGGCCAAAACTATTGCA
>JBGCGA010000076.1:0-50385 GCA_045110285.1 Crocinitomicaceae bacterium
CGGCTTGAACAATATCTGCCAAACAAATCAATTTGATATCGTAGTTGAAGAGCCAAGTGAATTAATTATGCAATCTGTTATGACTCCGGAAGCTGCAGGGCAAGATGGAAGTATTTCCGTTCAAGCGATTGGTGGAACGCCTGATTATTCATACTTATGGTCTAACGGCAGTGTTGATTCATTAATCATGAATCTTTCAGCAGGAAATTATACAGTTTTAATAACAGATACAAATGGTTGTGAAACTTCAAAATCATTCGACCTATTATCAGTATTGGCAATTGATGAAGTTATAGCTGAAACAGAGTTTATTTATTTTGCTGATGAGAATAGAGTGTTATTGCAGGGCGAATTGGAGCAATTATATACCCTTTATGATTTAAATGGAAAGATGATTCAAGAGTATGAGATTAATTCAGGCTCAGAACACACAAATCTTGCTATTCCGTCTTCTCTTGCAAAGGGAACTTATTTCTTAATAGGAATTAATTCGTCTTTTAAAATCGTAAAATAGAAAAAGCTTTATCTTGCATAAAAATACAAGAGTATGAAAACCGTTCTATTAATTATCGGATGCATTCTAAGTGGGAATTTTATTTTTTCTCAAAAGGACCTAGAACAGTCTATTCCAAGTAAAATTAAAAATGTAACCGTTTTCATTACGGGAGGAGAAATAACTCGACAGGCTAAAGTAAACCTAAAAACAGGTAGAAACGTTCTAGTTTATACTGGAATAAGTTCTGTTGTTGATTCCAAGAGTATTCAATTTAAATCTGAAGACAAATTGGAAATAGTATCTGTTAGCACTGAGTTGGATTATTTGAAGTTTACCAATAATAATCCCCGTGCGAAGTCATTAAGTGATTCGGCCACTTTTTGGCAATTGCAATACCAAAATCTCAAAGACGAATTATCAGGTTATCACGCCGAGTTACAACTAATCAAATCTAATATTTCAATTAAAGGAAATAATACGAGCTTATCTGCTGCTGAACTAAAAGCTATGGCAGACTTTCATAGAACAAGAATCAGCGAGTTAAACAAAGTAATTTCGAAGTATAATAATGACATGCAAATTGTAAATCAATCAATTATTGCAATAAACAGCCAACTTCAAGAAATAAATTATAAAGAAAAAACGCACAGCAACCAGGTAATTGTAGTTGTTGACTCTGATAGAAATTTTTCAACTGAAACTGAACTCAAGTATATTATTTCCAACTGTGGCTGGCAAGCAAACTATGATTTATCGGCAAGGGATATTTCTGGTAAAATAAATTTAAAGTATAAAGCGAAGGTTTTCAATAATACTGGAAACGATTGGTCAAATATTAACCTCAAACTTTCTACCGCAAATCCAAGTTTATCTGCAACTGCACCTGTTTTGGATGCTTGGTTTTTGAACTCAAACACCGTTCGTCAATCGTTTAAAAAAGGAAAAACAGTGATTGTTCCTCAAAACAGAGGGTACAGCCAATGGCATCAAAATGCCAGTGTGCCTGAAATTAGTCAAAACTTGAGTGGTTTTGGGAGAAAAGATGTTGCTAACCAACCTGCTGTACGATTTACAAGTATTGAAGTTCCTCAGCTGTCAGCTGAGTTTATCATCAATCGGCCATACAGTATCCCTTCAAATTCTAAACCATATTTGGTGGAGATTGACAATTTTGAGTTACCTGCTACATTTTCTCATAAAGCAGTTCCAAAGCTCGATCGAGATGCCTTTTTAATGGCTAGCATTGTGGGCTGGGAACAATTAAATTTAATTTCTGGACCAACTTACGTGTATTATCAAGATACCTATGTAGGTGAGTCTTATATTAATACAACTAATGTTGATGATACGTTAATGCTGTCGTTTGGTAGAGATAAAAAAGTGATTGTAGATAAAAAGTTATCAGAAGAGTTTTCTAATACTAGTACCATAGGGTCGAACAGAAAAGATACTTACACCTACGAGATTATTGTTAAGAATAACATGACGACTTCAATGTCAATGGATTTATTCGATCAGGTTCCTATCTCACAAGAGAGTGACGTGACAGTGAATGTTGATGAGATATCAAATGCTTCTATGAGTGACGAAACTGGTATCTTAATTTGGAATGTAAAATTAAAACCCGGAGAACAAAAAATATATAAGATTTCATTTACTGTTAAGTATCCAAAAGACAAAAAGATTGCGGTAAAAAAATTTCGAACCATTTCCGCGCCTTCATTCTAAACCTGACATAAATCAGGTTCTAAATTGATCTAGTTACAACTAAACGATTTCTATTTACTTTATTTTTGGAGAGTGAAGTCCATTACCTCAAATTCTAAGACTATTTTGGTGCCTACTGATTTTTCAGATAATGCATTAAAGGCACTTGAATATGCTAGCTATTTAGCCATTGAGATTGGAGCTAAAGTTCTACTCTTAAATGCTTACCAAATACCGGCAGGCACTTCAAATCTGATGATCAATTTTTCAGATATTATTGAAAAAGATTCGAAAGATGCACTTCACGACTTGATTGTGAAAATGACAACACAGGATGCATTTAAAAAAGTGAATTACGAAGGGATAAGTTGTTATGGATATTTGACGGAAGCAATGGATATCACCACAAAAAATCGTACCATTGATTTAATTGTAATGGGCACAACTGGGGCCAGTACCGTTAAAAATAAATTACTTGGAAGCAATACGGTGGATGTTATTAAGAAAACAAGCATACCTTTAGTCGTAATTCCAAATGAAGTTGAATATAAGGGTTGGAATCATATTATATTAGCGTCTAATATTGACAATAACGTGCAAACTGCAGTTGCTGCATTGAGCAACATCATTGATATAGAAAATATTGAAATTGATATTTTAGCGGTTGAGAACGAAGTTAATGCGGAAGCTATTGATCACACAAACCTGATCAAAAATCTAAACGGATGGCACTATCAATTTCGGACTGAACAAAATGAGAATATTGTAGACGGCATTGTAGAGTACAGCGAAAGTCATGACTCAGATTTGATTGTTATCCTGAAAAAGAGTTATTCCTTTATTGAAAGAATTGTTCATAAAAGCGTCACTAATAAAATGGCGCTTCACACAAAAAAGCCACTATTTTTATTAAAGGTTTAGTTGAGTGCAAAACTCATATGAACTTATTGGTAACTAGATACTGCGCAATCTGAACCGCATTTGTTGCTGCTCCTTTTCTAATATTATCGGCAACAATCCACAAATTAATTGTATTCGGTTGACTTTCGTCTAGCCTAATTCTACCGACAAAAACATCATTTTTCCCTTCGGCGTATATCGGCATTGGGTAAGTATTTGTATCCGGATTGTCTTTTAATGTAATGCCTGCTGTCTGATGTAAAATCTGTCTTATTTCAGAAATATTTGGCGAATTATTAAATTCAATATTAACAGATTCAGAGTGACCACCAACTACCGGCACTCTAACAGCTGTAGCAGTTACGTTAATTGAAGAATCTAAAATTTTTTTAGTTTCATTGGTTAATTTCATTTCCTCTTTTGTGTAGCCATTCTCTGTAAAATCATCACAATGCGGCAAGCAGTTTTTATGAATAGGGTAAGGGTATACCATTTCTACCTCACTGCCTAGCATTTCATCTGATAATTGTTTTACAGCTTTTACTCCTGTTCCGGTAATAGATTGATAAGTGGAAACAACAGCTCGTTTGATGCCATACTTTTCATGTAATGGTGCCATAGTTAGAACTAATTGAATAGTAGAGCAATTAGGATTTGCTATTATTTTATCATCTCTGGTCAATAGATGTGCGTTTATTTCAGGGACAACTAATTTCTTTGCTGGATCCATTCGCCAAGCACTTGAATTGTCAATCACTGTAGTCCCTGCTTCAGCAAATTTAGGCGCCCATTCCAGTGAAACGGATCCTCCAGCAGAAAATATGGCAATGTCAGGATTTAAGGAAATAGCGTCTTGAAGTGACACGCATTTGTACTCTTTTTTATTGAATAATAAGGATTGGCCAATTGATTTTTCAGAAGCGACTGGTATAAAATCACTCACTTGAAAATTGAATTCCTGTAAAACTTTTATCATTTCTTGACCAACCATTCCAGTTACCCCTACAATTGCTAATTTCATAAATTCCTTATTTCCTACTTGGGGCCAAAATTACTATATTTACGAGAATTAATTTTACTATGCGATATATATTAACAGCCTACCTATTATCTGTTACATTTTTTAATTATGCGCAGTTAGTTGACGATTTTTCAGACGGAGACTTTTCATCAAATCCATTGTGGACAGGTGAAAGTCCAAGTTTTGAGGTAGATGGAAATGGCATGTTACATTTAATAGCTCCAGCGGTTACTGACACCATGTTTTTAGTAACTTCTAGTACTTTGGTTGATAATGCAGAATGGTCATTTTTGGTTAATCTTGATTTTAATCCTTCAAGCTCAAATTTGGCAAGAATTTATTTGATGTCCGATCAAAACAGTTTGGAACAAGGACTAAACGGATATTTTGTTCAAATTGGAAATACTACAGATGAAGTTTCGTTATACAAACAAACTGGGACGGCTATCACTGAAATTATTGATGGTACTGATGATGTGGTTGATTCTGATCCTGTTCTAGTAAGAGTCAAAGTAACAAGGACTGCAGCAGGTGAATGGACTTTGCAGGTTGATAATACTGGAAATTTAAATTTTGTGAACCAAGGAACAGTAACTGATATAACACACACTTCGGCTACTTATTTCGGTGTGTTTTGCAAATACACAAGCACAAGGTCTGATAAGTTTTATTTTGATGATTTTAAGGTAGAACCATTAGAGTTTTTCGATACTATACCTCCACAAATTACAGGTGTTGATGTTGTTTCTGATCAAATATTACATCTTTCGTTTACTGAAAACGTGGATGTTGCAACAGCTTCTAATCCCAGTAATTATTCAGCAAATAATGGTTTAGGCTCCCCAAGTCAAGCCCAACCGCTTTCAACCAACGGACAAATAGTGGAACTAACGTATTCCAGCCCATTTCAAAATGGAGTAGATTATACATTGTCGGTTGAAAATGTAGAGGACGATTCTAGTAATGTGATGCCAAATTCAACCGTTCATTTTATGTATAACGAGCCATACTTTGCGAATTATAAAGATGTTGTTATTTCTGAATTGATGGCCGACCCTACTCCAGTGTTGGGGCAGCCAGAAAGTGAATACATTGAAATTTTCAATAATACCAACCAAACTATATCGCTCGAGAATTGGACCATTTCAGATGGCTCTACCACCGTAACATTATCGGACTATTCATTTTTTTCAAAGACCTACCTTTTATGCTATGATCCCGGGCAAGGTGTCAATTACGGCATTTTTAATACCATTGAAACCAATTTGCCCTCATTAAACAACTTGGCAGATGTTATTATTTTAAGGGATAATAACGGAATGGTAGTAGATTCTGTTGCGTATAAAGTAGGTTGGTATAATAGCATTAGTAAAGCTACTGGAGGGTGGAGTTTGGAATTAAAAAATTTAGAAAGCCCATGTCACGATCCTAATAATTGGAGTGCCTCAGAGGATGTTTCAGGAGGAACCCCAGGTTACGAAAATTCTATTGCTACCGATAGTCCAAATACTGAAAAACCAAGAGTAGTAGAAGCTTTTGTTGTGTCAAATAGTGCTATTCACTTTGTTTTTGATAAGAATATTGAAGGAGGGAGTGTAACAATAAACCCTATACCTAACATTTTTTTGGATGTTCAAGGAAATGAACTAATCGTTTCTCTATCAAATATTAATGCGGAAATCACTTATGAGCTAACAGTTTCAGGATTTAAAGATTGCTGGGGAAATGAAATGAATGACTTCATGTATCTTTTTGCTATTCCTAAAAGTATTGAAAGTGGTGATGTGCTGATTAATGAGGTCCTTTTTAATCCTGAAATTGGTGGGTCTGATTATGTTGAAATAGTTAACACATCAGAAAAAGTAATTGCCTTAAACGATCTTCAAATCGCAAATATTGATGATGGTGTTATTGACAATATTAAGCTTGTAGCGGAAAAGCAGATTCTATTTTTTCCGGGAGAATATAAATTATTAACAGAGGATACGCTTGCAGTTATAGAAACTTTTCCAAATTACAAAGCGGGTACATTGTTCGAGATTGATTTGCCGTCATACAATAATGATTCGGGAACAGTTATTTTACTGCATAAAAATGGTGTAGATTTAATTGACAAGTTTTCATATACCGAAGAATTACATTTTGCATTAATTGATGATTTAAATGGTAAAGCCTTAGAGAGATTGTCATTTTCCCAGACAGCCGAAGCTAGTGATAATTGGCATACGGCTTCTGAAGCTGTCGGTTGGGGTACACCAGGCTATCTAAACTCTCAAACTACTATTCCTGTATTTGATAAAGATGTGCAATTAAGCCAGCCCATTTTTTCGCCAGATAGTGATGGATATCAAGATGTTTTAGAATTAACCTACCAATTCGATAATCCGGACAATGTAATGGACATAACAGTATATAATGCTTTTGGGCAACCGATTAAAGAACTTAAAGATAATTTTTATCCTGGTAATAAGGGTGTTATTGTGTGGGACGGTACTACTGATAATGGTACAAAAGCCAATGTAGGAACCTACATTGTTGGGGTTACTGTTTTTGATTTAAGCGGCAATGTAAAGCGCTATAAATTGGTAGGTGTTTTAGCTGCTAAATTATAAGTTGTCGTCAATCGAATCTGACTTTTCCACTACTTTTTTATCCAAAAAATTTGAGATCAAGTCATTGTTGGAAATCATTAAGTACCCAATAACAATATTAGAAATGGCCAGAATCCACTCATGAAAGTCGAAATAAATTGCCACTCCTAGGTTTTCCAAATGACCACTGTATTCGTGTTTGCTACTTTGAAAGAATGTAAAACTCTGGTAGAGAAAAGGTGTTATATGATTGATAAACAGTGATATTCCGATCAAGCAAACTGCTAAATTTATGATTTTATAGTCATTAAATGGGATGGGTTGAATTTCTGTTGCGTTATGAATTTTTTCAAGCTTCAAAAAGTGTATTATACTGTCTGTTTTGTAAATCAATATTATTACAAAAGTCAACAATACTAAAAGCACAATAATTAGACCTATTGCAAGCGAGTTCTCAGATAAGTCATATACCAAACTACTAATGAGTGGAACAAAAAATGTGATGAATTTAACAAGCAAATAGATGGCAAAAATTCTGATAATCACTCTATATAAATCTATTATTTGCATATGGTCCTTGATTACAGTGTTAATAATTCAATTCCAAAAATATTAATTGAAATCCTAATCAGGCTACAATTCAATATTAGATTTAAGAATTATAAGTTTTTTCAAAAGAATGAAATCAAGATTATTGACTATTTTTGCACCGTAAAATAATTCAAATTCTAAAATGATAGAAACAGATATAATAATTATTGGTGCAGGACCAGTTGGTCTTTTTACAGTTTTTGAAGCGGGCTTGCTAAAGTTAAGATGCCATCTAATTGATTCTTTGCCACAACCTGGAGGGCAGTTAACTGAAATATATCCAAAAAAACCTATCTACGATATACCTGGCTACCCAACGGTAGATGCTGGTGAATTAATTGACAATTTAATGGCTCAAATTGAACCATTCAAACCTGAATTTACACTTGGTGAATCAGCCATGACTATTGAAGAAGTTGAGGGAAATAAGTTTGTAGTGACCACCAATAGAGGAACAAAACATATTGCGCCAATTGTAATGATTGCAGGTGGCTTAGGCGTTTTTGAACCCCGTAAACCACCGGTAGAAAATTTAGAGAAATACGAAGACAAAGGAGTTGAATACATTATTAAAGATCCAGAATTCTACAGAGGTAAAAAAGTAGTTGTAGCCGGAGGAGGAGATTCTGCTCTTGACTGGTCTATTTATTTAATTGAAAATAAAATTGCTTCTGAACTATCATTGGTTCACCGAAGAAATTCTTTCAGAGGTCATTTAGATTCTGTTCAGAAAGTAATGGACTTAGCAGAAGCTGGAAAAATTAACTTAATTACTGAAGCTGAAGTAGTGGGTATTGACGGTGAAAATCATGTTCAAAACGTAACAATAAAACACAAAACGCAGGGGGAAATTATAAAAGAAGCCGACCATTTTGTGCCGTTGTTTGGATTAAAACCGTCATTAGGTCCTATTGGAGATTGGGGCTTGAACATAGAAAAGAACGCCATTACGGTTGATACTGTTGATTATTCAACAAACCGTCCAGGTATCTATGCCATTGGTGATGTTAATACCTATGAAGGAAAGCTCAAACTAATTCTATGTGGTTTCCACGAAGGAACCATTGCTGTGCAATCTGCATTTGCTAGAATTCATCCTGATAAAAAGAATGTTTTGAAGTATACAACAGTAAACGGCGTAAACGGTTTTTAAGTTTGGAGTAGTTTTTGAATACAAAAAGTCATGGCAGAAAATACAATTACAATAAAAATTATAGATAGAGAAGGCACAAAGCATGACCTGAAAGCACCAACGGATATGAATATGAATATCATGGAAGTGTGTCGTTCCTATGAACTTCCAGTTGAAGGTCGCTGTGGTGGCATGGCTATGTGTGCGACTTGCCAATGCTATTTGGAGTCCGAAACAGATTTACCAGAGCAGTCGGATATGGAACTGGATATGCTTGATGAAGCTTTTTTTGTGGAAGACAATAGCCGACTAGGATGCCAGATTCAGATCACAGAAGAAATTGACGGTATTACTTTAAGGTTAGCACCGGAGGGTAATTGATATCCCTTTTTTACCCGAAGACATATACTGGAAGAGTTCTGCTTTTTTCTTCCGGTGAGTCTTTGTAGTTTTATTGAGCTACCAAAATAAAAAAATATGCTATCTTAACTTCTGTAAGCTTTTGTATGATGAGTAGAAAAATTGTTTTGATATTTTTGATAATTTGTGACATCACGTGCAATGGGCAAACGAAAATCGAAAGTCAAAAAAAGTTAATAGATAATTTTAACAGAGCCTATGCGTCTGGCGTAGAAAAAATGTGGAGTGATAGCGACCTTGCTTCAAGTTATAACGATTCTTGCTATTATTTCGCATCTAAAATTAATTCGAGTTATTATTTGGGTTTAGCACACAGTTTAAAAGCTCGAAGTTTAGTTTATTTTGAGCTTGACTCAGCAATTTTATATGAAGAAAAGAGTATCAAAATTTTCAAAAATTACCCTGATTCTTTAAATCTATTCGTTGAATACTATAACATAGGGAATTTGCATTTGATGGAAAATAATTACGTCAGAGGTTTGTCCTACTTTGAACTTGTAATTGATATTATTAACGACAATTTCCAGTCGTTGGCCTCTCGATATCCTGATGTAATAGAACTTTCATTGGCATATAATCACTCTAGTTTAGCATCAGCAAAAGCAAGTGTAGAGGACTACCAAGGATCTATTGATAGTTATCTTCAGTCTTTAAATATTATTGACAAAATAGAAAGTAAGGAGGCTAAGAGATTGAAAGCAATCAATTTTGCAAATATGGCAAACGGCTTTCTAGATTTAAATGATATTGAAAAAGCTAAACATTATGCTTTCAGAGGTATTTCGTTGAAAAAAGAAATGAAAATGATTAATTCTTTGTCTTTTTCATATTTAACAATGGGAAAAATTGAGTACAATCTGAAAAATTTTGAAAAAGCGATAAGGCATTTGGAACAGGCGAAAATTGGATTTAAAAAGGATAATAAGTCCTCAGGTATTTACGAAGCTGATTTATATAGAGCTAAATGCTTTGTGCTGCAACGAAAGTACAGTCAAGCAGAGGCGCTTCTAAAAAAATTAGATACTGATGCAGTGTTAAAAGTAGATCAACTATTAAAAGTCGAATTGTTAAAAGTGTACAGTGATTTTTACTTGGCACGACTTAATTACGATAAGGCTCTGGAGTATAGTAAATTGATTATTAAGAAACAAAGAAAGATATTAATTGATAGAAGTCAAAACTCAATTGTAGACTTTCTTTCATTTCACGACAAGCAGAGGGCTTATTTTGATGGTAAATTTAAATCATTTCAGTTCGAGCAGGAACGAAAAAAAATGAAATTATTAATGAATAGCGAAGCGGAAAAAAAATGGTGGGTCTATTTATTTATGGGAGTCACTGTTTTTTCACTTTCACTGATAATTATACTGATTTATCGTGCCTACAAAAGAAAAAATAAAATGAATGCTGAACTTTTAGGTCTAATAAAGCAGAAAGAAGTTCTATTGAAAGAAGTTCATCACCGAGTTAAGAATAACTTCCAAATCACTTCAAGTCTAATAAATCTTCAAGAACGTTTAGAATCAGGCGAAAGAATAAAAACCGTGCTGAGCGTGTTTAAAGGACGAATTAAATCTATGTCGATTGTCCATGAAATGTTATATCGCAGTAACAATGTTGAGGCGATAGACTTCTCAGCATATGTTTTGGAGCTTCTCTCATCAATCAAGGATTCCTATGGACAATTGGCCGAAAACATTAGGATAAAAGTTTTATCGGAGTCTATTTATTTCAAATTAGATAAAGCAGTACCTATTGCTTTAATTTTAAATGAAGGAATTACAAATTCGATCAAACACGCTTTTGATGAAATAGATAATGGACAAATAATTATTCAATTAAAAGAAATAGGACCAAGTCAGTTTGAGTTATTAATGAAAGATGATGGGGTTGGAATACCGCCTGATATTTTACAGAATACTACGGATAAAATGGGGTTAGATTTAATTAATATACTATCCGAGCAGATTGATGGTGAAGTTTTTATTGGAAACAGCAATGGTGCTGAGATAAAAATTAGGTTTAAAGGGTAGTGCTTTTATGTGGAATTAAATAATTACCTGCAGCTTTCAGGAATTAAACACACCGGAATCGGAACCATTTTGTGCTTATTGGCAGTGTGCAGCCTTCTGTAGGTTTCCCGAACTTCTTTTTGTCGTTCAGTCAAATCTGCCCCATCACCTTGATACTCCATAGCCCATTCTAATTCTGGGTATGTAGCTCCAATTTGACCTTCGTCTGTTCTTTCGTCATCCCACAAACCATCCGTTGGCGCAGCATTTTGAATGGACTCAGGTACGCCTAGAAATTTTGCTAGCGCAAATACTTCAGTTTTGTAAAGGTCTGCAATAGGACTCAAATCTACGCCGCCATCACCGTACTTTGTGTAAAAGCCAACACCAAAATCTTCTACTTTATTTCCTGTTCCAGCTACCAATGCACTATTGGCTTGACCAACAGCATATAAAGTGGTCATTCGCAGTCTTGCTCTAGTATTAGCCATAGAAAGACCATGATCAGACACGCCGTCAGGAAAACATGATTTAATAGTTTCGAACGTGTCTGTTAAATTTATTCTGAAATGCGTCACGTTTGAATGCTCAGATTCTAACCATGAAATGTGTTCCAATCCACGGTTCACTTCATTTTCATTTTGATGAATACCCATTTCAACACAAATGACTTTGAGGCCAGTTTTTGCGCAAAGAGTTGATGTTACAGCAGAGTCTATTCCCCCGCTTATTCCAACAATAAATCCGCTTACATTAGCTTTTTCAGCATATGTTTTTAGCCAATTTATTATATGTTCTGCAACTTTGTCTACCAGCATTTTAAAATAAAAGGCCTACTTTCAACTCAAACATATGTTGAGGATTACTTTTAACATCTAAATTTTCATATCTAAAACCTGTCCCGTCCTGAATTTTATCAACTAGATGTTCAGATTTCTGATAAATTATTGGCGTAAAACCATAAACAAATCCAAGTTCCGCGAATAAGAATGTGTTTCCTGTAAAATTCCATTGCGAACCACCATATATTCCAACTCCCATTCTAGCTAACGATAACCCCTTTTTTAAAGATTCTGGTTTCATGTTTTCATTTGTAGTTTCTATAGTACTAGATTCGAAAGTTGAAGAATTTGGATCACTAGACAACCTGTACTTTGCTTCATATCCTGAATCATCCATTCGTACACCTGCCAAAAAACTGGTTCTCAGACCAAATTTTCCATAATAGCTAAATGACCCAATCATATTGGTCTGAAATTTTAAAAATATTGGCAGAGTCACATATTTTCCTCTAAATTTTCTAGTCAAAAGTTGAAACGCAGCAGAGTCAGTGTAACCTTCAACAATTCCGTCATCATATTTATATATTTCTGTATCATTAAAACCATAAAAAACAGTACCTAAATCGGCATTGGTTGCACTTCCATAGTCTAGCTTGAAAGATTCCAAATCAAATTGTAAACCTGTTGCCAATGCAATATTGTCGTTGATTTTATAGTCAGCAACCATTCCAATGGTGAACCCTGCACCTATGCCATTTCTTTCAATTTTATTAGTTTGTATTTTTACCCAGTTAGTTGTCATTCCGGTTACAAGTCCTGCTCTTAACTTTTTATCTTGTCCAAAAGCTGAAACAGAAATTGCTAAAATTAAAATAATTGAAAATAACTTTTTCATAGTATATGTCGTTTATATTTGCATTTACAATAATAGCACTTTAAAGTCAATAAACATAATATGAAAAATAGATTTTTCTATTTCCCAATTATAATGTTAGCAGGGATTAGCTGTACTTCTGATGAACTAATTGTTGATGTCTCCAAAATAGATTTCAGTATTGAACATGAGAATGTAGTGCAAGCATATAACAGCGCAGGTGATCTTCAAGGACTAAAAGAAGTTAATAAAAATCTCAATGATCAAACAACAGAATTGTACGAATTTTACACTGCTGAAATGTTAAGGGTTGGAATGCCTTTAGAAGATTCAACGCCGGTGTTTTTGCAGAAATTTTTGATGGATTCTACAATGAAGCTTGTTAATGAAAAATTAATTAACGAATTTGGTGATTTTAAATTGCAAATGGATGAAATTACAAATATGTTCAAGCATTTGAAATATCATTTACCGGAAGCAATGCTTCCCTTGAGAGTGTTAACTTACAATTCAACTTTTACAAACGGTATTGTATCTACGCCTAATTATATTGGTGTAGGTTTAGAAATGTATTTGGGTCCACAGGATGATATTGTAAAGCAGGTTCCATTTCCTGAATATTTTAAGGCTAAAATGAATCCTAAATATATGTTGTGTGATATGGCTCAGAGTTGGTTGGAGTCCAATGTTTTGGAAGGCGCTACTGAAGATTCGTTTGTTGCTAATTTAATTTATTATGGAAAATTATTGTATACTGTGAAGGCAATGCGCCCAAAAATAAAAATTAACTACATTTTAAGGTATAGCGAAAAAGGTTTGCAATGGGCTACTGAAAATGAATACGCGGTTTGGCAGTATATCGTGCATCAAAACTTAGTATACGATACAAAAATGAAAACTATGCTGAGGTATTTTAAACCTGCGCCCAGCACTGTCGGATTTGATGGTTCTCCAGATAGATTAGGTCAGTATTTAGGCTATAAAATTGTGTCTTCATACATGAGAAAAAACCCAGGTGTGTCAATTAGGGAATTAATTGCAGAAAAAAATCAAAGTAAAATACTTAAAGCGTACAAACCTACAGAGTAATGAGTAAAAAGTCGGAAATAAAAATAAATATAACCACTAACGAAAATAATGTCCCAACGGCCATTAATTGGTCTGCTGAAGATGGTGGGGTAGAGAATGCAGAAGCAAAAGCTATGATTTTAGCATTATGGGATAAAACTGAACAAAATGCTATGCGAATTGATTTGTGGAATGATCAAATGTCCGTTGAAGAGATGAAGCAATTTTTTCATCAAACTTTAATGACCATGGCCGATACCCTTGAAAGAGCCACAGGTGAAAAAAACATGTCGGAAGACTTGCGCGATTACTGCTTGCATTTTGCTGACAAAATGGGCTTAAAAACGCCGCTGAACTAAGCCGACTTTTTTCCCTTTTTAATAGGAGCAAGAAATTTGTAGCCTATCATTAATAGTCCAAGATCGAACCCTTTTAAGTTCTTTTCCTTTTTTGTACGTGTTGAATTTAAATTTAGCATAACACTTAGTTTTGTTTTAAGGTAATTCAAAATTGATGCCGAAAATGGATTTATACCTTACCTGTTAATATTATTGATTATTTAGTACAGATGAACTAGGGATCTTAAAAGCTTATAAACTCTGATTTGTGGGTTGTTTGTAAAATACTGTTCATAATTTCGTTAAAATCAAGTACAGTCCAAAATTTGTTTCTTCCGGAATTTCAGGTATTATTGCTCTGATTTAATTTTTATGCTATGCGAAATGTAGTAATCGGATTTTTGCTCATTGTCTTAATTTCATGTGTGGAAAATCAGACTTATGACAAAGTTCAGTCATGTGAATCTGTAAGTGTAAATAGTTTTTCGAATTTTTTAAACGTTGCTGCAAAAACTAAAGAAAGTGACCTAAAAAAAATTTTAGGAAAAGCAAGTGGTGGTAGTTTTACTGATGATAGACTTGTTTTTATATACAAGTATGAAAGCCTAAAACGTATACCAATTAGCGTCTATGTTAATGCAGAAACAGGAAAAGTGCAGACCGTAACCATAGAAGTGTTGGGTTTAAATAAAAACTTTGATACTGACATAGAAAAAGCATCAAAAAAGTATTTTAAAAATACCTGTCACTCCATTCTTCTTGGTAAAACACCAATTCAAATTATTGATATTATGGGACGCCCGTATTTAGATAATTTGACTACGGATAATGTCGAGACTGAGGTGCGAACACTTGAATATGTTACCGAATCTGGCAAAATAAATCTAAGACTAAACTTTTACCAATCTCAAAATTACCGGCTATCATCAATAGTTGTGGATTGGTATTAATTGTGAAAAAATTGAAAATTTCGCAAAACTTACCATTCAAAATTCTTCTAAAAAAGCGAATAAATGCGTAAATTCGCGACAAATCTGAAAACAAATTTTTATGGCATTTGATATCGACATGATCAAAAAAGTTTATCAAAACGTTGCAGAACGTGTTGATAAAGCAAGAGAGGTTACTGGGAAACCACTAACACTTTCTGAAAAAATATTATACTCGCATCTCTGGGACGGTAGCCCGGAAACTGCGTTTAAAAGAGGTAAAGATTATGTTGATTTTGCTCCAGATAGAATTGCATGTCAAGATGCGACAGCACAAATGGCGTTACTGCAATTTATGCAAGCTGGTAAAAATAAAGTAGCTGTGCCAACAACAGTTCATTGCGATCATTTAATTCAAGCTAAATCGGGAGCAGAAACAGATTTAAAAAGTGCCTTAGATACCTCAAGTGAAGTATTTGATTTCTTGGGTTCGGTATCAAACAAATATGGAATTGGCTTTTGGAAGCCTGGTGCAGGTATTATCCATCAAGTAGTTCTTGAAAATTATGCCTTCCCAGGTGGAATGATGATCGGAACGGATTCGCATACTGTAAATGCGGGTGGCTTAGGAATGGTTGCCATTGGAGTAGGTGGAGCAGATGCTGTGGATGTGATGGCTGGAATGGCTTGGGAACTAAAGTTTCCAAAATTAATAGGGGTCAAGTTAACTGGTAAGTTATCTGGTTGGACAGCTCCAAAAGATGTCATTCTGAAGGTTGCTGGTATCTTAACTGTGAAAGGTGGAACAGGTGCTATTGTTGAATACTTTGGCGAAGGAGCTAAATCTATGTCTTGTACTGGTAAAGGAACCATCTGTAACATGGGGGCTGAGATAGGAGCAACTACTTCTACTTTTGGTTATGATGAATCAATGGAGCGTTATTTAAGAGCAACAGATAGAGCAGATGTTGCTGATGCAGCCAATGAGGTAAAAGATTATCTAACAGGTGATGATGAAGTGTATGCAAATCCTGAGCAGTATTTTGATCAAGTAATAGAAATAAATCTTTCTGAGTTAAAACCTCACGTTAATGGTCCTTTTACGCCAGATTTAGCTACACCGGTTGGTGAAATGAATGCAATTGCCACTAAAAATGATTGGCCTTTGGACGTTGAATGGGGATTAATTGGTTCTTGTACCAATTCATCATACGAAGATTTATCGCGTGCAGCTTCTATCGCAAAACAAGCGATTGATAAAGGTTTGAAAACGAAAGCGGAATTTGGAATTAATCCTGGTTCTGAAACAGTTCGTTATACAGCAGCAAGAGATGGTATAATTAAAGTATTTGAAGATTTAGATGCAACTATTTTCACCAATGCATGCGGGCCATGTATCGGCCAATGGGCAAGATATAGTGATCCGAAGAATGCACCGAAAAATAGTATTGTGCATTCATTTAATAGAAACTTCTCAAAGAGAGCAGACGGTAACCCGAACACTCATGCTTTTGTAACTTCTCCAGAAATGGTGGCGGCAATAGCCATATCAGGTCGGTTAGATTTTAATCCAATTACCGATACTTTAACAAATGACAAAGGTGAGCAAGTAAAATTAGATGAACCAACTGGATGGGAATTGCCAAACAAAGGCTTTGACGTAGAGGATAATGGATTTGAAGCACCAGTTGCTGATGGTTCAAGTATGACTATTTCAGTTGATCCAAGTTCAGACAGAATTCAACTTTTAACTCCTTTTGAACCTTGGGATGGCAAGAATATAGTGGGGGCACCATTATTAATCAAAGCATATGGTAAATGTACAACTGATCATATTTCTATGGCTGGACCTTGGTTGAAGTACAGAGGTCATTTAGATAATATTTCAAATAATTGCTTAATTGGAGCCGTTAATGCTTTTGGTAAAGCCACTAATAAAGTGAAAAACCAATTAACTGGAGAGTTTGGTGAAGTACCAGCTACAGCTAGAGCATATAAAGCTGCCGGAATTCAAAGTATAGTAATAGGAGATCATAACTACGGTGAAGGTTCTTCAAGAGAGCATGCAGCAATGGAACCGCGTTTTTTGAATGTCATTGCAGTTATCGTAAAGTCTTTTGCTAGAATTCACGAAACTAACTTGAAAAAACAAGGAATGTTAGGGTTAACTTTTGCTAACGAAGCGGACTATGACTTAATTCAAGAAGACGATAAATTTAATTTTGTAGATTTATCTGAATTTGCACCAGGCAAGCAATTAACTGTTGAGATTGAGCATGCAAATGGGTCAAAAGATACAATTTTGGTAAATCATACTTATAACGATTCACAAATTGAATGGTTTAAATACGGTTCAGCTTTAAACTTAATTAAAAGTCAACAAAATTAATTGACAATTAAATAAAATTGAAAAGAGCGACTTTGTGTCGCTCTTTTTTTTGATATTAGCTTTTACTAAGTGATGAGTGCAGTTACAAGGCTTCTTGGATTACAACTATTCGACGTAAATAGAAATGGTCACAATAAACCCATTTTTAAATGGCATTATGGGCTTATTTCCTTTTTACTTTGGATTGTCTTAATTCCTTTTTTAGTTCTTCAATTAGCAGGTTTGTTTGGAGTAGTAAATCTGTTTGGTCTTAAAAAGAGAAGGTTATCCGAATTCGAAATCACTGAATTAAAACTAGTGTTTGCTAATTCAGTAGATTATTCAAAAATCAGAATCCGAGAAAAATCTACTTGGGCTAAAGTTGGAGCGAAATATATTAAGACAAGCCACCTTGGCTTCGTGTTTTTAAACACGGTTCATTTTTCTAGAAATCTTCAAACAGATGTTAGTAGAACTGATATGGCATGGCTTGTGCATGAAGCTACCCATGTTTCTCAATATCAAAAACTCGGTATTATTTACATAGTAAAAGCGTTACGAGCTCAAAGGAATGGCGGTTATAGGTATGAGAAAAGTTGGTTAAATTCCGAGCTTAAAGAATTCAATTTTGAACAACAAGCTGATATTGCAAAGGCTTACTATATAGGGTTGAAGGATGGTGAAATAATTAGTCAATACAATTGTACTGCAGATTTAATCAGACAGCAAAAGTTTTGCTAGTCAATCCACTTCCTACTTTTTATTGTCTTTCGGAGGGTTTTTGTTCTAAGCGTTTGTTCCCCCGTTTTTTTCAACAATTTTTTTATCGACTTATCGTCAATGTAAGTCGGAAGGAAGTCTAGTTTAGAAACAAGGTCGTTAAAAGACTTTTCTGTCATTTGATTCACAAGCTTCACAAAAGCTTGCGGATTATTTAATATAATCAGTTCAATACTTTTAAAATCAGTCCCACATTCATTAAAGGTTAAAAGAAAGTCGGAAATAACATCTGCTTGAATTGAGTTTTTATTTGATTCTAAATAATTATAGAATTCAACTTTATTATTTTTTAGTTCTTCAATGATTTTTTTTTGCAAGCTCTCTGCGTTTTCAATCAACTCATTAAAATTGTCAGAACAGTATTCTGAAAGGTTTTGAAGCTTTGCGTCTTCTTGCTTTTTAAAACTTTTAAAGTCAATATTATTATCTCCAATTTCTTTATTTGCATAATCGTTTATCCTTGAAGAAGAAGCGTGAAAAGTTGCTCTATTCCTAATATGATTTATTATTGAATCGCACTCGTGATATGTTTCGTAAACTCCACGATTTCTCTTGTTTTTTGCAGCACTGTTTAGGTCTGCTAGTAAAACAGTATCAATACTCACTAGCCAGTATGCGTGCTTAAAATGTGTGTAGTTTTCTCTAAAACCAATTTTATCACTAATTCTAATGATTTGTATGTCTGAAGCTAATTTGAAATTTTGAAAATAATAGACGGAGTCCGATTGTGAAAAGCCTTGTAAATTGAACAAAAGGCAACAAGTCACTACCACTAAGCTTAAAGTTTTTTTCATTTCACTATTGTTTAATATAATTATATTCAAGCAAATATACTTAATTTTCAGTCTACATTAATGAGTAGGCTTCGTTTAGCCAATCCATTCTAGCATTGAGCCAAAATTTCAAGTAATCAACCTCTTCTTGATAGGAGTTTCCAACATAATTGTTTGGCCAAACATACTTTCCAAGAATAGGCCATTTAGCAAAGTTTCTTTTCGCAGCATCTTTTATCATTTTGGCATTATTATCTATTTCTTGTAGAATTGATTTTTTTTGACTGTAAAAATATTGAAACCGTTTTTTGACCAAAACAATAAAATTGTCATTCTTAAAGAGCTGCTTGAAGAAAGTTGCATTCTTAATGAAGAAGCCGTCAGTGCTGTCATTACCATTGTAGTTTATGTTCCCAAAAGAAATGTCATAATCCCAAACTGGTCCCATTTGAATTTGCTGTTCATATTTAAAGTGGAAGTACACGCTACTATTAAAGAGAGCATCATTGTTTTTAGCAATTTCATTGATGATATACCAGTCTGCAAGTGCTGTAGCATCATAATATTGTTTGTAATTTTCACCAGTTAATATACTAGTTTCAGCTTTGGTGATGTAGTTTTTAGCTCCGAAAGAATGGTGATTTGAATCGTTTGCGAAGTCTTTAAAGCAGTACAGATGATTTTTAGTTTCAAAAAAGACATCATCATTATGTAAACGCTCTTTGTGATCTATTTCTACCAATACATCAGTATTTAAGCTATTGTCAGAAATTTCTATTTTTTGAACCAATTGGTATACACCTAGGTATTGCTGGTTTATTGTTAGTTCGAAGAACTGACTTGTTGGCGTCCAATCTAATTTACTCATCCTGCTCAATGAAAAAGCGAGCTCATTTCTAAGCATTGATTTGTCAGAGTAATTTGCAATTAAAATAAACTTTTTAGATGCAGGTAAATTAAGGAGAGGAGAAGGTCTTGAAAGTTTTATTTGATAAGATTGTTTAGGAAACGACCATGAAGTATTACCTCTACCTTTTATATTGATTTCTAATTCGGTTGTTGAACATTCTGCCGTATTTATTGAAGTGAGACTACCTATGCTGTATTTGCTTTTTGTAATGGTAGAATCTTCAATAACAATGTTGATTTGAGGGAAAACACCTAATTCTGTGCAGTGTTCTTTAAGTTCATTCTTCTGTTCAGTACATGAATATACTGCGTAGAAAACACTAACTGAAAGTAAATACTTGAATACAATTTTCATGAGTTTAACTCTTGCTAAATTGAAAGCTTGTTTGCTAATTCTCTAAAGTTAATGAAATATCATCTATTTTTTAGTCTTTGAAAAATTAGGCACAAAAAAAACCCGTTAGTATTTACTAACGGGTTTTCAGTATTATAATAAAAGTCTTAGAATTCTACTGTGAACTCTACTCTTCTGTTTTCAGCTCTTCCGGCTGCAGTATCGTTAGTTGCTTTTGGCACAGTTTCACCGAATCCGAATGCGCTTAATCTACTAGCTTCTACACCGTCTTCAATTAGGTACTTCATTACTGCAGAAGCACGGTCTTTGGACAATTGCATATTTTTAGCATCATCACCTTGAGAATCCGTATGACCATCTATTTTTAATTTATAGCTTGGGTTCTCTTTCATGATTGTAGCAACATTATGAAGTATGCCGTATGATTGAGATTTAATTACATCTTTCCCAGACTCAAATTGAATTCCTTTTAAGGCTTGTCTGAAAACTTCTTTAGTTTCCTCTTTAATTTCAGGACAACCATTATTTGAAGCAACACCAGCAATTGTTGGACATTTATCATCTTTGTCTAATATACCGTCACTGTCAGTATCAGGACAACCATTATTAGCAACCGAACCTTTAACAGTTGGGCAAGTGTCTTCAGAATCTATAATTCCATCACCGTCAGTGTCAGGACATCCTTTAAATTCAATGATTCCAGCAACATCAACACATGCATCTTCAGAATCTACAATCCCGTCACCATCAGCATCAGGGCAACCTTTTGCCGAAGCTACTCCTTTTACTTCAGGACAAGCGTCCTCAGAATCTTGAATTCCATCACCATCAGTGTCAGGACAGCCCTTAAATTGAGCAACACCCGCTACTTTTGGACAAGAATCTTCATGGTCTGGTATTCCATCTTTATCACTATCCATTGCACATCCGTCTCCATCAACTTTCACCCCAACAGGAGTATCTGGGCATTTGTCATTCTTGTCAGAAACACCATCATTATCAGCATCAGCAGTTTTACCTAGTAAATACAAAACACCAACGCTGTGTAACATAAACTGGTCGTTACCTACTTTATGGTTGATCTTAAAATCTCTATCATCACTGCTGGTATGCCCATAAGTTAAATTATAGTTTAAACCTAAATTATCTGTGAACATAATGTCAAAACCTGCTCCAGCGGCTAAAAGTAAATCAATACCTTTTGGACCTGCCAAACCTTGCGCATTATAATTTTTTGAAATATCAGCAACACCAACTCCTCCAAAAATATATGGTCTAAACATACTGTTCTCTTCGAGCATCATTCCATTGTTAAATTTAAATCTTAACTGGGCAGAGCTAGAAAACAATGCTGATGTAAAACCAGCTGCAGGAACAGTTACATCATTATCTGCGGAAAGCGGTATTCCAGGAACGTGATAACCGAAAGAACCGTAATTAGCTGCCAAAGCAACATTGAACATTGGAGATAAACTGTAAGATCCAGTTAAACCCACTTGAGTTCTAAACGCTTTTCCTGTGTTAAAAAACGACGCATCCCAATCACCATAGTAATCAGAGAGGCCAATGTTGGCATTCAATCCAATTTTTTTCTCGCTAGTTTGCGCTACGGCAACTCCTAAAGACAAAAAAATCATTGAAAAGCAAAGTGTAATTTTTTTCATAGTGTATTTTTAATTATTGTAAAGAAGCCTTTTGACAACAACAGTGCCAAAAAACATTCCGTATAGAGTACGAAGTTAAAAAAAAACTTCATTTGTTAAAGAGAATATCAACATAAATAGGTAAATGGTCAGAATATCCTCCAATGTATTTGAATCCATTATATGTTCTGAATGGTTTTTCACCAAATCCTGAGGTCTCTTTGGTCATCAACCAAGGTCTAACAAATATTTGCGCCAAGCTAAATTTTGTGCGTAATCCTTTTGTGTCTGTTAGTAGATTTTGATTAATAATAAATTGATCGAGAATATGCCATTCTCCTTGATACTTATTGGTTCCAATCTGCTTTTCATATTGCCAAATTAAATTGATCAGATCAGAAGCTCCTATATCAATACTATCTTTTTTTGCTGACAATATTGAGTTCATACTTTCATCTTGAGGATAATCATTAAAATCTCCCATAGCGAGAATTTTAGCTTTTGGGTTCACTTTTTGAATTGAATCGAATTTTGCCTTTAGCACAGATGCAGCAAAATTTCTCTTAGACTTTGTTGCTAGCTCTCCTCCGTATCTTGAAGGCCAGTGGTTTACAAAGCAGTGCAAAGTGTCATTTCCACTTAACCCCTTCATGTATAATATGTCCCTACTTGGGCGAGTAGACCCGGGAAAATTTAAGACAAACGATTTGTAATCAACTAAATTAAAAAAGTTTGGACGATATATATAGGCAACATCAATGCCTCTCCTATCTCCACTTTCTTGGTGCAGAATTTCATAACCAAATTCTCTCAAGGGTGTATCTCTGAGAAGGTCAATTAAACACTGAAGGTTTTCAACTTCACATAAACCAACAATAGCAGGAGGTTCCCACTCTCCTATAGCAATTATATTCTGAGCAATATGGATTAGTTTACGCTCATACTTGGACCAGTTCCAATACCTTATTCCTCCCTCAGCAAATTCATCATCATTCTTTAGCGAGTCATTACTCGGATGAAAAAGATTTTCTACGTTGTAGAACATAATTCTAATTCCAGAAGTGTCTATTTGCGGATTTTGGCTTAAAACAAAAAATGCCTGACATAAATATATTGTCAGGCAGTATTTATAAACAGAAGTCATTGTCTTAGTGATCTGGCGTTGACGGGGTATTTGAATTGTCTTCAGAGGCATCTTTTAATTTTGCTCCAACAAGTGTGCCGTTTACAATTTGCTGCTGAAAATCCTGCATTGCACTTGGGGAATGAGGAATAAGTATTGAACTGTTTTTCCCATTAGCACCTATATTGTTAAGGGTGTCAAAGTATTGAGTCAATAATACAAATTGCATGACTTCCTCATGGGTAATCGATTTCAATGATTTTTGGAAATCTTCAACAGATTCTTTGAAACCTCTGACTATTTCTAAACGCTGTTGTGCTATTCCTTCACCTGACAACCTTTTCGATTCTGCATCTGCTTCAGCTGCTTTAACGACTCTAATTTTACCTGCTTCAGCTTCTTCTACTGTTGCCTCTTTGTCTCTTTTAGCAGCATTAATTCTATTCATTGAATCTTTTACTCGGGCATCTGGATCAATGTCAGTAATTAGAGTTTTTACAATATTATAGCCATATTCATCCATTGAATCTGCTAAGTTTTGACGCACGGCATTAGCAATGTCATCTTTTTTAGCAAAAACGTTGTCTAATTCCATCTTCGGAACTTCCGCTCTAACATCATCAAATATGTACGAAGCAATCTGATGTCTTGGATTGTCTAGTGAATAGAATGCATCCCATAATTTATTTTGCATCACTTTAAACTGAACGGATATTCTTAGCTGAACAAATACATCATCAGAAGTTTTTGTTTCTACATCAACATCAAGTTGTTGCACTCTCATGTTAATCACACCCGCTTTTGAATCAATAAAGGGTATAATAAAACCCAAGCCTGGTCCTGCCATCTTCTGAAATTTACCCAGTCTTTGAATCACATAATAAGTTCTTTCGTCAACTAAAATAACAGCTTTAAATATTAAAACGGCTAAAACTAGCCCTCCAACAACATACATTACTAAATCTTCCTGTGCCATAATTTTCTTTATTTTCCTTAAAGTTAGATAAAATATATTATTTCCTGATATTTGAAAAGAGTAAAAAGTGCAGATTACTGATTTGTAAATTATATTACTTTTGTGTTTCAAAAATAAGAATATGAAAGCGTACGTTTTTCCCGGTCAAGGGGCTCAATTTATTGGAATGGGGAAGGATTTATATGATAATTCTGATCTGGCAAAATCAATGTTTGAGCAAGCAAATGAAATTTTAGGATTCAAAATTACCGACATTATGTTTAGCGGTACTGATGAGGAATTAAAGGAAACAAAAGTAACACAACCAGCTATTTTTTTGCACTCTGTAATTTTAGCAAAAGTACTGGGGGGTGACTTCAAACCTGAAATGGTTGCAGGCCATTCTTTAGGAGAATTATCAGCTTTAGTTGCTAACGGGGTTTTAAATTTTGAAGATGGACTGAAGCTGGTGTCAAAAAGGGCGCAAGCTATGCAAAAGGCATGCGAAGCTCAACCTTCTACCATGGCCGCTATTTTAGGCTTGGAAGATACTGTAGTTGAAGAGGTTTGCAACGGAATTGACGGAATTGTTGTTGCTGCAAATTACAACTGTCCTGGTCAATTAGTAATATCAGGAAGTAATGAAGCTGTTGATGCTGCCTGCGAAGCGCTAAGCGAGAAAGGAGCGAAACGGGCATTGAAGTTGCCTGTTGGGGGTGCATTCCATTCACCACTAATGGAACCAGCCAGAGCTGAACTTGCGGCAGCAATAGAAAATACTGAATTTAAAGATCCAATTTGTCCTATTTATCAAAACGTGACTGCCAATGCTGTAACGGATAAATCTGAAATAAAAGAAAATTTAATTTCTCAATTAACTGCACCAGTAAGGTGGACTCAAACTATGCATCAGATGATTGCTGATGGTTGTGCCGAGGTAGTTGAGGTAGGTCCTGGAAGAGTTTTACAAGGGTTATTTAAAAAAGTAGATCGACAATTTCCAACTTCAGCTGCTTCAATTTAAATTGGGTGATAATAATTACTTAAAGTTTTAAAAAATGTCCTGATTTTTGCAGGAGAAAAAAATAAATGATAAAAAAATGATGCAAATATTAAAATCAAACACACTAGAAAAAATGATTTCCGAAAATGAAGAAATTACAATTATTGATGTAAGGACAGATGAAGAAGTAGCGGAAGGAATGATTCAAAATGCTCATCATATTGATGTTTTTAATCCTGAATTTATGGATAAAATTGAAGCATTTGATAAAGCAAAAACATATGTAATGGTATGCAGAAGTGGTGCTAGAAGTGGACAAGCATGCATGCAAATGATGGGAGCCGGGTTTGAAAACCTCTACAATTTAGAAGGTGGAATGATGGCCTGGCAAGGGGCTACTGTGTGATTAAAACCAAGGTTATTTTAATGCCATTCTTATGTTGAAGAATGGCATTTTTTTGCTTAAAAAATTATTCAACTACAATTGATAAATATCATCATTTATAAAACCACTGCTGTGTAATTATTATTTATATTTGTTCTAAATAAGAATAATGATGATGCCGCTTTCGCAACTGCAAGTGCAAATTCAAGTAAAAATTTCTAGGGTCGAAAACGAAGACCTACTAATTAAGCTCGCAGAAATGGGAGTAATGCCAGGAGTTGAATTATCTGTTCAAAACAAAGCGCCTTTCAATGGACCTTTGTCTCTTTTAGTAAATGGGACAAAAATTATTATCAGAAAAAACGAGGCGAAATCTATCCTTGTGGAAACATTGTAGCATGCGTTCTAATCCTATCAAAATAGCACTCCTTGGGAATCCTAATATTGGTAAAACGACCTTGTTTAATGTACTATGTGGCTTAAATCAAAAAACTGGTAATTATCCTGGGGTAACGGTCGATCAAGTACACGGCAGTTTTAAGCATCAAACAAAGGAAATTGAAATCATTGATCTGCCGGGTGTCAATAGTTTGTATCCTGAATCTGAAGATGAAAAAGTAGTATTTAATTACTTAACTCAAAAGGATTCAAAAAAAATGCCTGACAAAGCATTAGTGGTAGTTTCCGCATTAAATTTCAAGCGAAATTTATATTTATTTCACCAGTTAAAAGACTTGCAACTCCCGCTAATTTTGGTAGTGAATATGATAGACGCTGGAAGAAAACGAGGCATTGAAATAGATGTTGGGGAGCTTCAGAAAGTGGTTGAATGTCCGGTTTTAGCTGTCTCGGCAAAAACTGGCGAAGGCATTGAAGAATTGAAAGATATGTTAACTTCCGAGGGCCCTAGGACTTCGTCAGAAATTAGAAATTATTTAGTCGATATAGACAAGGAAATTTTCAAGAAAACAAGTGTTGAGTTTGGGTATAAAAAGCCCTATGAGTTTTTTCTTAATATCATATTTAACAAGAATTCTAAATTAGTTGAGCAGTTATCTGAAAATAAAAAGACCGTGAGGCAATTACGGGTCAATGAATCCATCTTAAGATACAAACAAATACATGGCTATTATGAAAATGTTTACTCAGAGTCGAAAACTAAAGCAACAGATTTATCGTCAAAGCTTGATGGATTATTGATGCATCCATTCTGGGGGTACGTCATGTTTCTTGGCATCATGTTTTTAGTTTTTCAATCTATTTTTACATTAGCATCAATTCCAATGGACTGGATAGATCATGGAACAACTATTACGGCTGAATTATTAAAAAATATTCTACCTGCTGGGTATTTAAATGATTTGACTACTGATGGACTGATTCCTGGAATCGGAGGGGTGTTAATATTTATTCCTCAAATTGCAATCCTCTTTTTTTTCTTTTCAATTCTGGAAGAAACGGGTTATATGACTAGGATTGTGTTTTTGATGGACAAAATGATGCAAAAATTTGGTATGTCAGGAAAAAGTGTTGTGCCTTTAATTTCAGGTATGGCTTGTGCAATCCCGGCAATTATGGCAACTAGAACAATAGAAAATAGAAAAGAACGATTAATAACGATTCTTGTTGTACCACTTTTAACTTGTTCGGCAAGAATTCCGGTCTATGTTATTCTAATTGCATTAGTTATTCCTAATACTTACTTTGGTCCAGTAGGACTTCAAGGAATAGTAATGCTTGGCATGTATTTGCTTGGCATATTTTCGGCTTTGCTTTCGGGCTGGGTTTTTAAATTGTTTGTAAAACGTGATGTTAAGAGTTATTTAATGCTGGAAATGCCTCGTTATTTAGTGCCGAGCATCCGAAATATTGGTGTGAGTGTGTGGACGAATTCCTTGGCATTTGTTACAAATGCCGGGAAAATTATTATAGCAACTTCTATAATTTTGTTTGTGCTGGCAACCAACGGAGGAAATGAATTTAGTGAAACTGATCATTTTTATTCCGAGAATTATGCTGGTTTTACTGAAAATGAGCTTGAAAGCAAAATCGCCAACCATCAGCTAGAAAATTCCTACTTAGGAATGATAGGTAAGTCTATTGAACCAGCCATTAAGCCGTTGGGCTATGACTGGAAAATAGGAATTGCATTAATTTCCTCCTTGGCTGCTAGAGAAGTTTTTGTAGGGACAATGGCTATTATTTATAACATTAATTCTGATGAACCCATGACCATAAAGGAAAAAATGAAGAAGGAGATTAATGGAAGTTCTGGTGAGCTGACTTTTGGGCTTGCGACAGGAATTAGTCTCTTGATGTTTTATGCTTTTGCTTTGCAATGTTTCAGTACAGTTGCAGTAACATATAAAGAGACTAAGTCTATAAAATGGACGGCTATTCAATTTTTATATATGGGTGTTTTAGCTTACTTTGCAGCACTAATCGTTTATCAACTTTTAGCCTGATGCAAACTGTTTTAGTTTACATATTATTTGTTGGTGCTCTCGTTTATTTAGGGTTTCACTTTTTTGGGAAAAAGAAAAGTAAAAAGGCATGTGGAAATGATGCTTGTGGTTGCACTTAGAAAGGCAAGCAAAGTTCAAATTGAGCCCCTTCTTTCTGTTGAGGTATTTCTGAGTTAAAGAATGAAAACCCACGCCACAAAAGAAATATTCCAACTATTATAAACGACCACATTCTAAAATTTGTAGCGTATTTGCTTAATTTATTTTTAAGTCGACTGGCTGTAAAATAAAAAAGCGTCATCAGTGGAATAGTACCAAAACCGAAAAATAACATAAATACAGTACTGTTTGTAAAAGATTTTTGGGAAAGGGCTATTATCGCTGCCGCATAAACCATGGCGCAAGGAATAAATCCATTCAAGAAGCCAATGTAAAAACTATATTCAGTTTTGTTTTTGTTTAACGCCAGGCTGAGTTTATTTTTAAATTGAATGACTCCATTAAAGATTTGGTAGCCGTTTTTTTCAACGTAATTTAATACCTTAGGAATAAAAGCAAAAACTAACAGAAGTGCCCCACTGACAATCGTTAAAATGGCTTGAATGTTAAAGGTATAAAGCCCAGCTACAATTAAACCAAAAAAAGCACCAATTAAAATATAAGTAATTAATTTACCTAACTGATATAGCAGGATAGATAGCCACTTAGATTTTTGATTATTTCCGCTTGGAATCATTAAAGCGATTGGGCCACACATGCCAACACAGTGCAGGCTTCCAGCCAAACCTAATATGAAAGCCGACCAAAGCAATTAAAATAAAATTGTTGTTTGATGTAAATACTTGGTCTTATCTTTTTCACATTCTATTTTAATGTCATAGCTACCTTTTAAAAACTCGTCATATTTTAACTGTTGTATATTCAAACTATCCATTTGAATTGAAAAAAACTTATCCAGCCTTTTGTCATCTCTCCTATAAAATTGAATTTTACCGCTAGCATTTTTTAATTCAGTTGGAAACAGGATGAGTACTCCTTCTTCCGCTTTTTTGATTTGAATTTTGTTAGAAAGCTTATCATAATTCTGACCCATTAATTTTTTTTCATTCGTCCGAATTTCTTCCTCATAAAAGTCGTCTTGAATTAAGTCAGCATTTAAACTAAATGTTTGTATTACTATGTATACGATAAAAGATATAAATGCAATAATTGCTATTGTGATTCCATGTCCCCAATTAAACTTCATATAATTTATTTAAAATCCTGGTCCGCTAAAATTAAGCTTTACACTCTCAATTAATACTTCGCCCGAATATACATTTATTTTTAAAGGTGTTTTTGGCCCTTCCAAACTATTAAATCTCATTTTAACCAGAATTTTTCGTTTTAGTGTTTCAGCTGGCTGCAAATTTTCTATTCCTCCAATAACTTCAATTGTTGCTTTATTATCCTCTATATTTAGCTTAACAGGAATGATTTCTGCCGTTTTATTAATTAACTGAACCGTATAAATATTAGAGTAAGTACTGTCATCTAGCCTTTGGTATGATGTTCCCCTCTCTCGTAAAATAGTAGCTTCCACATCTGATCGACTTGCCAGCAAAGTGACAAGTACTCCTAGTAAAACAAACATCAATACTATATATGCTTTTGCTCTTCCTGACAATGACCATTTATTACCAGTTTTTATTCCAGCTTCTGAATCGTATCGAATTAGGTTTTTTTCAAGTCCTACACTCTCCATCATAAAATCGCAGGCATCCATACAAGCGGTGCAATTCACGCATTCTAATTGCGTTCCGTTTCTTATGTCGATACCTGTTGGACAAACGTGAACACATTGTCCGCAATCAATACAATCGCCTTTTCCAAGTTCTTCTCTGTCTTCATTTTTTTTGAATTTGGCTCTTCCATTTTCTCTTTCGCCTCTTTTGTAATCATAAGCAACTACAATGGAGTTCTGATCGAGCAATACGCCCTGTAATCTCCCATATGGGCAAACTGCTATACAAACTTGTTCTCTGAACCAAGTAAAAACAGCAAAAAATACGGACGTAAATGCAAATATTGCAAATAAGCCTCCTAAATGTTCGCGAGGAGGATCTGTCATAATGCTAATTAACTCGTCAGAACCTATGACATATGCCAGAAAAACATTTGCAATAGCAAAGGATATTAGCCAAAAAATTAACCACTTAAAAAGTCTTTTTCTCAATTTTAGGCCTGTCCAGGGCATTTTGTCCAGCTTTTTTTGCTGATTCCAGTCACCATCAATCCAAAACTCAATTCTTCTGAAAATGGTTTCTAAAAAAATGGTTTGTGGACAAGCCCAACCGCAAAACAGTCGGCCAAAAACAACGGTAAAAACTATGATAAGGACTACAAATGCAATCATTGCAATAGCAAACAAGTAAGAATCTTCTGGCCAAAATACTTTGCCGAAAATGACAAACTTTCGTTTAATGATATTAAACATTAATAGCGGTTCGCCTCCTATTCGGATAAATGGTGCAATAAATAGAACTGCTAAAAGGCTATACGCAACTACAAGGCGTTTATTGAACCATTTTCCCGATATTTTTTTTGCAAAAACCCAAACTCGTTTTCCATCCTCATCAATGGTTGAAATGGAATCTCTAAATCTTTCGTTAATCGGTTTCTCTGACTGACTCATACTTAATTAATATGACTACAAATTTCACTATTTAAAACAAAAAAGAGTGTGACAAAGCACACTCTTTCATATGATAAAAATTATGTTTTAATTACTCTTCCACAAGTTCACCTTGAGGTTCTTTTCCACCAGCTGCTTCAGGCATGGTTAAAATGTAATTTGCAATTGCTTGAATTTTTTCACCACTTAAAGTTGCTTTCCAAGCTGCCATTCCATTATTTGCTCCCTCCGAAATTGTGTGATATATCCCTTTAATGTCACTACCGTACATCCAGTAATTGTCTGTTAGATTTGGTCCAACTAGTCCGCCGCCATCAACTTTATGACATGATTTACATTGCGATTCAAAGAGTTTTTTTCCTTTAGCTAAAACTCCTGCATCAGTTAATAATTGAACAGTTTCCTCTGTGACTACATTAGGATCAGACTCTAAGAATTGAGCTTTTTCAAGCTTAGCTTCTGCAACAGCAATTGAGTATTCTTCTTCCTGCAGTGGAGCTGTTTTAAAAACATGGAAAACTGCAATGTAGACAACTGCCCAAACAATCGTAACATAAAATCCGTATTTCCACCATGGTGGCAAATCATTGTCTAACTCTTTTATACCATCATAATCATGATCGAGTAAAATGGAGTCTTCATCTTCAATTTCAACGGCATTTGTTAAGGCTTTATTCCAAGTGGATAAAACAGTTTTTGGCTTTTTCTCTGGTGAATATTGCGTTAAAAAACCTCTCATTAACCCGATAAAGTAAAGCATTAACATTATTAAAATGACATCAAATATCATAAATGTCCAAAATGCGGAATCAGGGAATGAGATTAGCGCGTCATTAGCACTTAAGACTACTTGGGCTTGAGCAGAAGAACTGGCTCCCATTGCTAATAAAACTAATCCAATTTTTGTAACATTTTTATTTCTGTTAAATCCGGACACATTTTTTGTTGAGTTAATGATGGCAATTAAAGCCAAAACTAAACCTACAGTAAATAATAACATAATGGTGAAAAGAGCGGTTGACGACATGCCCAATTCTTCATATATAGGTCTGTTTATTTCAAGAGCGATTTCAGACTCTTGAGCAATGCCTAGCGACGAGTACGCAAGAGCAAAAAACAACCCTAAACTTGGTTTGATAGATTTTAATCTTTTCATAGTATACGTTTTAGTCCTCATCAAGAGGCATTTGTTTTAATGCGTTTATCTTTTTTTTATCAGCTTTTACCAGATACCATATTACACCTACAAAAAATGTAACAAAAATCACTAGTGATATGATTGGATAGATTTCAATACCATCTATTGAAGTCATGTGTCCTTTTATATATTTCAACATAATTCTTAGTTTTCTATATTTTCAGCTACCTCTTTGGTTGCGTCTGATCCTAATCTTTCTAAATATGCAATCAATGCAATAACTTCCATGTCTGCTTTTGCATATTTTATCTCTGGATCTTGAGTAATAATTGCGTTATATATTTCATCCGCTTGCTCTTGTAAAAGCGTTTCTGCTTTATCCTCAAATCCAACTTCATACGGAACACCTACACTTCTTAGTGCTCCTATTTTAGATTTGATTAAAGAGTAATCAAGCGTATTCATTAGATGCGGATAGGCTGGCATAATTGAGCCTTCGGACACAGCCCTTGGAGCAATCATATGTTTATAGTGCCACGATTCACCTCTGTGATAAGCATTTCCTTTACCAGATTTCCCTAAGTCGGGCCCAGTTCGTTTCGAGCCCCATAGGTGTGGATGTGCAAAAACATATTCACCACCTTTTGAAGGTTCCCCTTCAGCTCCACCATATCTTAATACTTCATCTCTAAAAGGACGAACCATTTGTGAGTGACAGTTATTACAACCTTCACGTATATAAATGTCTTGACCTTCAAGTTCAAGCGGAGTATAAGGTGTTACAGTTGATATGGTTGGTACATTTTCACTCACCATCATGGTAGGGATTATTTCAACAATTCCTCCTATTAATATGGCAACTAAACTGAGTAATAAGAATTTAATTGGTCTTCTTTCAATCCAAGAATGCCAATGTTCACCTTTATGTCCCTTTTGGGGATTTACTAAGGCTGGGGCTGCGTCTTCTTCTTGCGCCATGAATTTTCCAGCTTTCGCGGTTTTAATCAAATTCACAATCATGATAACAACTCCAGTAATGTATAGTAGTCCGCCTAAAGCTCTCATCATAAAAAATGGACGTAGCTTACTAACAGTATCCAAAAAGTTAGGATAAGCTAAAGTTCCATCAGGATTAATTTCTTTCCACATTAAACTTTGTGTAAAACCTGCCCAGTACATAGGGATTGCCCAAAGTAAAATTCCTAGAGTCGCAATCCAAAAGTGCGTATTTGCTAATGATTTTGAGTGTAGATTTGTTTTCCACATTTTTGGAACTAACCAATACATCATCCCAAATGTTAACATTCCATTCCATCCCAGTCCACCAATGTGAACATGTGCAGGAATCCAATCAGTATAGTGGGCAATCCAACTTACATTTTTAAGTGATAATAATGGACCTTCAAACGTAGCCATGCCATAGCAAGTAATGGCAACTACCATAAATTTCAGAACAGCATCATCTCGTACTTTGTCCCAAACACCTCTTAACGTTAAAAGTCCGTTTAGCATTCCACCCCACGAAGGGAAAATAAGCATTAAAGAAAATACAACACCTAATGACTGAGCCCAGTCTGGAAGCGCTGTATATAGTAAATGATGTGGTCCTGCCCAAATGTAAATGAATATTAATGACCAAAAGTGAATAATTGACAGTCTGTACGAATATACAGGTCTGTTTGCTGCTTTCGGAACAAAGTAATACATTAATCCTAAGTATGGCGTAGTTAAAAAGAATGCTACAGCATTATGGCCATACCACCATTGCACTAATGCGTCTTGTACCCCAGCAAAAGCAGGATATGAATTGATCCATGAATACGGCATTTCGAAAGACCTAAAAATGTGAAGTACTGCCACAGTTACAAAGGTTGCTATGTAAAACCAAATGGCAACATACATATGTTTTACTCTTCGTTTGAGAATAGTACCAAACATATTGATGCCAAACACTACCCAAAGCAGGGTTATAGCCAGATCAATTGGCCACTCCAGCTCAGCATATTCATTTGATGTACTTATTCCTAAAGGCAAGGTTACTACTGCTGACAAAATAATTAATTGCCAACCCCAGAAATTAATATAACTCAACTTGTCCGAAAACATTCTGGTTTTTAATAGCCTTTGCATTGAGTAATAAATACCTGTGAAGAGACCATTTCCAACAAAAGCAAAAATAACAGCGTTGGTATGTAATGGACGAATACGTCCAAAAGATAACCAACTTGTTAAGTTTAATTCCGGCCAAACTAATTGAAGTGCAGCTGTAAGCCCCACTATCATGCCAATTAGCCCCCACGTTGCAGTGGCAATTAAAAAGTACTTGACAATTTTATTGTCATAATAAAATTTTTCTGCTTCCATTATTTTTTCTTTTTTGGTTCTATTTCGTCGTCAAATAGCATTCTGTAAGCAGGACCGTACGTATCTTCAAATTGGCCTCCTTTGTTGGCTAATATAAATGATATTAGAAAAAAAAGCGCCAAGGAAATACTAACAGCTATAAGTACAAAAATGATTTGCATAGAAACATTTATTTGGAAGCAAATTTAATTGCTCAATTGAAATCAAAAAGTGAAAAAACCACACCTGAAAATATGATTATCATCAGTTTCATTCCAAAACTAATTTTTCAAAACAGTGAGTCGGTTGATTTTTCGGTTTGAATGCTCCGGTGATAAAGAAAAAACCTCTTTTAAAGTTTTATTTTTTTAATGGAACCAATGTGTAGCCTTCTTGTTTAAGGAGAGAAATAAGCCCTTCATTATTATATAAATGGGCAGCACCAACAGCTACAAAGCAAGTTTTTTCAGAAAGCAAACTTTTTAGTTTTGGAATCCAAACTTTGTTGCGGTTTGTTAAAAAGATGTCTTCGTATTTCAAAAATTCTGGCGACTGCTCTTTCATTAACGGAATTAGTTCGTCAATTTTTTCTGCACTGTACAGCTGTTCTAATTTCGAAAAATCTATTTTGTCCTGCTCATAATTTTTAATACTCTCTAAAATTAATTTCGCCATTTCAGAATCAGGAATTGTATCAAAAAAACGGATTTGTTGTGCAATTGTTTCTAGGCCTACTAATGATTTGTTTTGCTCTTTTGCTATCTGCATAATATTCATATCGTATGATTCAGCATCAGCTTCGAAATAAGCCTGAGTCAGTGATTGAAATAGGAAAAATGGTTTAAAACTATTATAAGTTCTTATAAATTGGTTTTCTCCCATATTAAATTCTTTCTTGTAAAAATCAAGAATTACTTGCCATTCATCTGGTGAAAATAGATCTTTGAGAGAGCCGCTTTTATTGGTCATTAATAGCATGGCTTGAATCGGGTTAGGCATGCCGCCAAGCTCCATAATTACAGTTTCGCTTGAATTAATTATACTTTTCAAGTTGTCTGATAAGTTATAGTATTCTTTATTAATCATGTGCATGGTGCCATACATGTAACTGGTTGGACTACCTTTTTTTGAAATTTGCCACAGTAATGAGTTGTTATGACTTACAATTTCTGGTTTAAATTGGTTTTGACAACCATTTGTAGCACCTAGAAAAAGCACTAAACTCAGTATTAATACACAAGTTCTAAAAATCATATTTCTGTGAGTTTTGCCAAAAACTGGTCGTTTTCCGAATCAACTATCATTTCAGCTTTTAGACCAACATTTTTTGCTTTGGTTTCTAAGGTTTTAAAGTCAATATATAGCCAAGGGAACCAATCGGTTTTAGCTGTTTTATACGTCATTTGAAATTGCATTTCTCCATAATAATTACTCGCTAAATCCATCCATTTAGCCCCTTCATCATCAATATACATATAGCTGATGTCAGTGCTGTCGCAGAGAATCTGGCCGCCAGGTTTCATCAAGCTTTTGGCATGGTGCAAAAATGGTTCTAACGACTCCAAATCTCCTGCAATTCCAATTCCATTCATTAACATTAATATGGTGTCGAATTTGCTACTCTTATAGCTGAGGAAATCAATGCAGTCACAGTCAATTTTTGTTGACTTTAAATATTCAATTACGCCATGGGAAGTGTCAATTGCTTTTACGGCAAAGTTTTGATTTTTTAAGTGTAGTGTATGGCATCCTGCTCCCGCCCCAACGTCTAAAACTAAGCCTTTACAAAGCGATAGTGCTTTCTTTTCAATGGGTGGCATGTTTTCAAAAGTTCGAAATAAGTAGGGTACTGGCATAGTGTCATCATCACACAGATCTGAGTGAACAATAATGTCAGGTGTTTCCTCTTTGTTTATAAAATCGGAAATGGCAAATCCTAATGGGTCTTTTTCAAAGCTCATTAAATATCAAAATCATCAATATTTTCATAACCACCAAAATCATCTTCGTCTTCAAATTCAGAAAAAATATCATCAAATTCATTTCCTAAGTCGGCTCCGCCATCAAATGGTATGTCAAATTCAATTTCTCTGGAATCTTCTCTTGGGGCAATCCCTATAGATAAAACTATTTCTGGATTGTCGATAGACAATGGCGTTACTTGGATCAATTCAATTAAAAAGCACCACATTTTTAAAAAGTCGTAGACTAAAATAAATCTTTCGTCTTCTGATTCGACAAAATCTTTTATTCTTGAATCCGCCATGGTCCGCAACTGACTAGTGGAGGCATCATCTCCCATATCAAAAAGAGCAATTTCCTCTCCTTTATCCCAATCAGCATTACTGCAATAAAATGAAGCCATTTGATCTCCTTGAAAAAAGAAAGCAGCAATGATAATGCGATAAAAATCTTCAAAGGAATGATTCCCATCAATTTCAATGTCTCTGAAGATTTCTTCGTTGTCAGAATTGTCTAAAAGTATTCTAAATTTATACGTAGCCATGCAAGTATTAACGTGTACTGACAAAGGTACTGAAATCTGCTTGTTGCATAGTTTAAATAAACCTAATTTGTTCACATTTTTTTGTTTGACCGATAATCGGTTTCAGAGTATTTCATAAAAGACAAAACTACAGATTCAGCAATTGGGGTAACAAAATATGGGTGATTAAAGGTTATTTGCGCCAAATTTTGTATCTTTATCCTATGCAAATTGAAGCAAAAGAACTGACAAAGCTTTACTATTCAATCGGAGAGGTAGCCAGTATGTTTGACGTAAACTCATCTTTGATAAGATTTTGGGAAAAAGAGTTTTCTATTATCAAACCAAAAAAGAATAAAAAAGGCAATAGAATGTTTACCGCTTCTGACATTGAGAATTTCGAAAAAATATTTCAATTAGTTAAGGTGCAAGGCTTTACTCTGGAAGGAGCGAAAAAAGAACTAAGTAGAAAAGCAGATGTGCCAGTTGTAATTTTAAATGTGATGGAAAAGCTAGAAAAAATTAAATTACAATTAGTGGCGCTAAAAATATAGTTGGAACGGTGTTTGTAAAAAGATAGCAATATGAAAGTAAAATTATTGAATGTTATATCTGTTTTAGTGATTGGGTTATTGCTGTATAGTTTTTGTGACGGAAAATCCCTGAAAGTAACCAAAAACAATTTATACAAAGTGATAAGGGTAAATGGAAAAATACTGTTTGTTAAAACAGGTCAAGGTTTAAAAACTGGCGATTCTTATATTGATGGTACGCCACTATCATTTGCATCAAATAGGGATAGAGCTGCAATTATAAACAAAATCAAAGGTCGGTATATCTTACAACCAAACCAGAAAGGTAAAGCGATTGTATTGCAGGCTACTAGTAATGTTGATGCCAGAACAGGTAGTGCCTTGTTAAACCTATTAGATGTTAAGAATTATTTTAGTGACAGTATAGTTTTGATAGGGGATGTACGAGTAACCATGGGAAAGGAAGCTTTTCCTTTAAATGAAGATAATTTTTTCTATGTGACCTATATGTATAACAACGAAAAGATTGCGAAGAAATTATTGTACGAAGGACAAGAATTATTAATGAGTGAATCGAAACTATTTGAAGTAGATGGAAAACCTATCCCAACATTAAACACTGAAATGACTTTATATTATATGCAGGAAGATATGCCTAAGAAGATGAGTACGTTTTATCCTGTATTTCCCAATTCAAAAGGTTTAGAGCGTGAAGTGTCTGTTTTATTAGAAGGGTTAGGAGAAATACCGACCGATAAAAAATTGGACGAAATAGCGTCGTACATTACCGGTTTTTACGGAAAAACTCAAAAAGAAAACCTAAATGATTGGCTTCTAAAAACCTTTGATTTAGGGATAGAAAAAGAAACTAATTTTAAATGATGACTAATATGAAAAATGTAATTAACTTGAGTGCAATCGCCTTGCTTGTGGTAGGCGGTTTGTCAATGATGCTTGACACTAATGAAGCATATAAAGATTTAGCTTCTGATAGCTACAAAGTAATCCGAGTGAATGGTAAAATTGAATTTGTGAAAACAAAGTCAAGTATGAAACAGGGAGATAATTATGTAGTTGGAACAGGGATTAATTTCAGTACGGATAAAGATAGAGCTGCAATTATTAATAAGGTGAAAGGAAGAAGTATTCTCCAGCCTTCAAAAAAAGGGAAGCCAATTGTGCTTCCAGCAGCAAACAATATCAATTCAAGATCGGGTGCTCTCATTAACAAGATTGATATCATGAATCACTTTTCTGAAAACTACTTAGTGATTGGAAAAATGATGGTTGAGGTAAGTGCAGCAAAATATGTTCAAAATGAGAAAAACTTTTTTTATTTAGCATATCAGTACAAAAAAAATCCTGAAGATGAAGGTGAGTTAATAAGAAAGAAAATACCATTCCAAGGAAACAAAATGATACTAGATAGAAGTGAAATTTTCATGGTAGACAACCAACCAGTGCCTGTTCAGGATGTTGAAATGTCATTGTACTATATGGACGGAGGAAGCAATTCCGGTGAGAAATTAGCTAAATTTAATCCGGTTTTCCCAGACCTTGAAAATCTAAAGTCCGAAATACTAATTATTTTAGCAGAATCAAGTGAAAACACGAAAGAAGGTAAAATCAGAGAGATTACAGCCTATCTAAATAACTTTTACGGGAAACCTCAGAAGGAAAACGTGACAACTTGGTTAGAGTCTGAATTTGATATTTAACCTAAAGAACCATTTATTATTTGTTAATAAACCTTTATTATTTTTAGGATGAATAGCTATCTTGAATATCATAGTTATTTTATCTTTGCCTAATGAAAGAAACAATTCTAATCCTTGATTTTGGCTCTCAATACACGCAATTAATTGCAAGACGTTTACGGGAACTTAATGTTTATTGTGAAATTCATCCTTGGGATAAAGCACCAGATTTGTCTTCTGACATAAAAGGTGTGATTTTTTCAGGAAGTCCGTTCTCAGTTCGTGACGAAAAGTCGCCCAAGCCTCCTGTTGAAAAATATAAAGGCAAAGTACCACTTTTAGGGGTTTGCTTTGGAGCTCAATTTTTAGCTCAAAATTTTGGTGGACAAGTTTTACCATCAAAAATAAGAGAGTACGGCAGAGCAAATTTAGGATTTGTTGACCGAGACTGCCAGTTAATGAAAGGAGTAGAAATTGGTTCCCAAGTGTGGATGAGCCACGGTGATACTATTCAATCGATACCATCTCACTTTGAGAAAATTTGCAGCACAAATGATGTGGAATTTGCAGGTTTTAGAGTCAAAGATGAAAAAACGTATGGAATTCAGTTCCATCCAGAAGTTTATCACAGTACTGACGGAAAACAATTATTAGGAAACTTTATTGTTGACATATGTGAGTGTTCGCAAAACTGGACGCCAGATGCTTTTGTTGATTCAACTGTTGCTGCTTTAAAAGCTAAATTAGGAAATGATAAGGTGATTATGGGACTATCAGGAGGAGTTGACTCCTCGGTAGCAGCCTACCTGCTTAACAAAGCCATAGGGTCAAATTTACATTGTATTTTTGTCGACAATGGTTTACTTAGAAAAAACGAGTTTGAATCTGTTTTAGAGTCATATAAAGGGCTTGGTTTAAATGTAAAAGGTGTGGATGCGTCTGAGAGGTTTTATGAAGCTATGGCCGGAGAGTCCGACCCCGAAGGGAAGAGGAAGATTATTGGCGGAATGTTTATTGAAGTTTTTGACGAAGAATCTCAAAAAGTAGACGGAGCAAAATGGCTTGGACAAGGCACAATATATCCTGATGTGATTGAATCAGTTTCAGCAACAGGAGGGCCATCTGCAACTATTAAATCGCATCATAATGTAGGTGGTTTGCCAGACTATATGAAATTAGAAGTTGTGGAACCATTAAGGTTACTATTCAAAGATGAGGTGCGCCGAGTGGGAAGGTCATTAGAGATTCCAGAACACATTATTGGAAGGCACCCTTTTCCTGGTCCGGGACTAGGCATTAGAATTTTAGGAGACATTACTGAAGAAAAGGTACGGATTTTGCAAGAGGTTGATCATATCTTTATTTCCGGTTTAAAAAGATGGGGATTATATGATTCAGTTTGGCAAGCAGGTGCTATTCTATTACCCGTGCAATCGGTTGGTGTAATGGGTGACGAAAGAACCTATGAAAATGCAGTTGCATTAAGAGCAGTTGAGTCAACTGATGGAATGACAGCGGATTGGTGTCATTTACCATATGATTTTTTAGCTGAAATATCGAATAAAATTATTAATGGTGTGAAAGGAATAAATAGAGTAACTTATGACATAAGTTCCAAGCCACCAGCAACTATTGAATGGGAATGAGAAAATTATTAGTAGTATTAAGTGTATTGATTTCATTGAGTGCTTTCGCTCAATCTAAGGTGCGAACAATTGATGGACAGAAATACTTTGTTCACATTGTTGAAAAAAAACAAACACTTTATGGTATTCATAAGGAATATGGAGTAAAAATAAACGATATATCTAATGCGAATCAAAATATTGAAGGTGGACTTAAAGTTGGCCAAGAATTGTTAATTCCAATTAGTTTTTCAAACACTGATTATTATCAAAAACATACTGTAAAAAAAGGGGAAACATTATATGCAATTTCAAAGCTATACAAGACATCTGTAGCCGAACTTAAAATCATCAATCCGGAATTAGCGGAGTCTGATATTCAAATAAATCAGATAATTGTGGTTCCTAAGAGCAGTTTAAATGTTTCCAATACGCCTTCCGATCAAATTATTGATGACACCGTTATTCATAAGATTGAAAAGACAGAAAGTGAGCCGATTCCGTCTCAAAAAGATACGTTGATAAAGCATACCGTTTTAGCGCATGAAACATTGTATTCAATTGCTAAACGCTACATGGTGACGCCTGATGACATCAGGAAGAGAAACAAATTGTCGGCTAGTGGAATTAAAGTAGGAGACGTTATAGTAGTGCCTGTAAAGGCGGTTGATTATGCTATTTTTGAAAACTCATTAGACTCCAGTTTTGTTTACAGTCCCAAAAGCTCAGCAAATGCTAAGTTAATAGTGAAAAAACCAGTATATAAAATTGCCCTTTTGTTACCACTCATGTATTCTGCAAACAAATCTGTGATGAATAAGCCAGTGAGATTAGGTGAAATACAAAAACTACATCCTGTTACTGCAGTGTCTTCTGATTTTTATCGCGGTTTTAAAATGGCAGCAGACTCACTAGTGAAAGCAGGTTTGAATGCGGAGGTGTATATTTACGATACAAGGAGGGATACCAATACAATAGCTTCTATTTTTAAGAAAAACGATTTTTCAGAGATAGATATGATTGTTGGCCCCTTTTTTCAGAAAGAAATTGATTATGTGGCCAAGTATTGTAAGGCCAATAAAATCCCTATGGTTTTGCCAGTCAACTCTAATACTTCTGTACTATATCGAAACCCATTTGTTTTGAAAACAACTGCTTCAACAATGACACAAATGGATGGAATGGTGGATTTTCTAGTGTCTGATTATTCAAACTATAATATTTGTTTAGTGAAGCCTTCCTCATCTGATGACAAAGCATTGTATGATAGAGCAAGAGATAGATACAATTCTTCAGCAAAACCAAGCGCATATACAACCAACATTGTAGAGTTAACTCTCGGCTCTTCAAGTGGAAGAGACTGGAACTATAAATTGAAAAAAGATACAGTCAATATTATTGTGGTACCGTCAAATGATGTGAAATTCGTAACCTCCGTCTTTACAAGAGTGAATAATGTATTAAATATTAACACCTACTCAAAAAATATGAAAGTAATTGTATTTGGTTTAGAAGACTGGAATCGAATTGAAGATATTGATATAAAACATAGAGTTAGAACCCAACAGCATTATGCCTCATATAGATTCTTAGATTTTAACCAGCCAACAACGAATTCATTTTTCAAACATTACCGCTCAACTTATGGAGTCGACCCTGACGTTTCAGGTGTTCAAGGGTTTGATGTAGGTTATTACTTTTTAAGTGCTATGTACTTGTATGGTGTAAATTATTCTCAGTTTTTAGATAAACACGCAGTAAATTTAGTGCAGAATAATTTTAAATTCATTGATTATGAATCTGGTAATGGCAAAGAAAATAAGGCAACTTGTATTGTCAGATATTACAAATACGACTTACAGTTTATTTCGTGGTAAAATAAATGCTTTTCTAGGCAACCCAAGCTGTGATACTTGCGTTTCGATTTAAATGCGTATTTTCGTTCTTATAAGATTAAAACCATGACTTTAAAAATTAACTTTTTTATACTTTTTTTTATTTCGTTTCTTGCTGTTTCTCAGAGTACTGATGTCATAATGAATGCGGGATCGAATAATACTACGGTGAGTACTTGTTTAGGTGGATTGTATGATTCTGGTGGAAGCGGAGTTGGTGGGCCATACCAAAACAATGAGTCATTCACCATCACTGTATGTCCAAATGTGCCAGGAGACTTTATGACTTTATCCTGGACTGTTTTTAATTTAGATCCAACCAATACAAGTGTAGTTCCAAACACCACAAACGCTGATAATATTACAATTTATGATGGTGATGATGCAACAGCACCAACTCTAGGAACATATTATTCTGGAGATTTAACACCAGGAGATTTATTTGGTGCTACTTCAGGAAATCCAACTGGATGCTTAACGATTGTTTTTAATTCTAACGGAACAGGAACTGGAGATTTTAATGCACAATTAAGTTGTGAAACTCCTTGTGATCCGCCAACAGCGGCAGGAATAATTGTGAATGCCGACAATCCTCAAGGAGATTCTATTGCAGTTTGTGTAAATGAACAAATTACCTTTCAAGACAACGGTTCAACGCCCGGTCCAAGCGGACTTTTTGCCATAGAAAAATGGGTGTGGTCATGGGGAGATGGTTCAGATAATGATACATTATTAAGTGGAGCTTCAGTTAACCATAATTATAGCCAACCAGGCCAATACACCGTTCAACTAATTGTCGTTGATGATAATGATTGTGTTAATACAAATGCAACAGATATTAGAGTTTTTGTGAGTACCTATCCCACATTCATACCGTTTCCCGGTGATACTTCCTTGTGTATTGGTGAAAGTATTGAATTGGCGGCGCACCCAACAAATTACGACCAAACTTGGACGGGCTTTCCAGTGACAGTTCAAGACCCTACAAATTGTATGGAAGATTTAACAGGAATCTCTCAGCCAACACCTTTACCGATTACAGGATTTGATTCTAACCATACTTTAGATGCTTCTAATGGTGATATAACAAGTATATGTGTTGACATTGAGCACTCTTATGTAGGTGATTTTGTATTACAAATCCAATGTCCAACAGGGCAAACCATGACACTGCACCAACAAGGTGGGGGGTTTGCGAATTTAGGTGATGTTACAACTACTGCACAAGGCATCATTGACTGCAATGATCCAGCCACTTTTGGAGTACCGTGGACCTACTGTTTTGATGATGCAGCAACTACGACATGGGCTGCAGCGGGGACACCTGGTAGTGGATTTTTAACACCAAATAGCGGAGGAGGGAATTCAATAGTACCTGGGACTTATGCACCAATCGATCCGTTTTCTAATTTAGATGGTTGCCCAATTAACGGAACATGGAATTTATTATTTACCGACTTGTGGGGAGCTGATGATGGTTCACTACCTGGGTTCACCATCAATTTTGCACCACCATTGTATCCGCCAGTAACTGTTTTTACTCCAAACATTGGAGGAGGGACTGATTCATCTTATTGGGATTTGTCAGATCAATTTATAACATCAAACAGTCCAGATTATGATACTATTGTTGTTACGCCATTAAATGCGGGAACATTTGATTACACTTACTACGCAATTAATGATTTTGGATGTGCATTTGATAGTACTATTACAATTCAAGTAGATCCTTTAGAACCTATTAGTGCTGGTCCAGATGTTGTGCTATGTGGAAACTTACCAGTACAAATTGGTCCAGATGCGACAACTGGAGGCGCATGTGATTACAATATTTTATTAACCGATTCGTGGGGTGACGGATGGGGGTCACACAATGTTGATTTTACAACCAGTGCTGGTACAACTAGTTCTAATGGTCCAGCAACCGATTCTTTATGGATAACATTGCCAGTCATTAACGGAGAAACTGTTACGATTGATTTTAACTCCGTTGGATTTGGAGCCGGAGAATGTGAAATTCAAATATTTGATGGAGATGGAAATCTTGTGTATCAAGATGGAGCTGGTTTTTTAGCACCAAGCAATGCGCCTCAGACAATTGTTGCCAATTGCTTTGTCGGCTATACCTTTGACTGGACGCCAGTAGGTACAATTTTAACTAGCCCTAACGATCAAAATCCAACTGTACAACCTGGTGTCGCCACCACATACACATTGTCCTCATATCCTACCGGTCATCCGCTATGCGTTTCAACTGATGATGTTGATGTCCTTTTAGGTCCAGATATTGATCCTGGAGTTGATTCAACAGGCAATCTTTGCTTTGGCGGACCTCCAGTTGATTTAATTGATTATTTAGGAGGAACCCCGCAAACAGGTGGATTGTGGATTGATGCAACAGGTGGGACTTATACCATGCCTGTAGATCCGAGCACTTTCGCACCTGGGGTGTATGAGTATAGAATTGACAGCATGGACTGTAGTTTGTCTGCATTTTTAACGGTTAACATTGTGCAATTGCCAATTACTTTGTCTTTAACAGATGCCACATGTCACACAATAGCAGACGGAACAATAAATGTTTCGTCTCCATCTGCAGTGGCATACTCTATCAACGGTGGGGCAAATTGGCAAGCACCAAATTTATTCAATGCTCTACCAGCTGGCGTTTATAACGTTGTTTTATCAAGCGGTCCAAACGGAACTGAATGTTTAGTTGATACCACGGTAACAATTGTTGAACCTGATCCATTACAAATCACATCAATGGTGCAAGATAAAACTGTTTGCCCAGGAGATAATATAAACTTAACCGCCCTTGGTTTAGGAGGAAGTTCAAATTATACTTTTACATGGGACAATGGAATTGGAGCAGGACAACTGATTAATTACGAACCAACAGCTTCAAGCACCATATGCTTAACCCTTAGCGAAGCATGTGGATCGCCCTCAGTAACAGAATGTGTCGATATTACAGTGCCAGCTGACATTAATTTTGACTATTACTTTGATGGGGATCCTACTGCTAAAACAACAGCTGGTTGTTACCCACATAGTTTTTCTATTGAAAACATCAGTACAAGTACAACCATTTTTGATGGAAATGGCAATGTTTTAAGTCCAGCAACTGATGTTGAACTGTCAACAACCACATGGAATATCATTGGTGATAAAACGCTTGCCTCAAAAGGATTGGACTCACTTACTCATACAATTCAAAATGCTGGAATATATGATGTAGAAGTGATAACTACCAGTTACGAAGGGTGTGAATATGTAACTTATCTTTCTGGAATTATTGATGTATTGGATAGACCAAATGCTGATTTTGCTTTTACGCCAAATAGTTTAACAATGTTTTCCACTGAAGCTGACTTTATAGATTTAACCACTGGAGATCCGGTGCAGTGGCTTTGGGAGTTCCAAGGAGCACCAAGCCCGGATGTGTCAACTATTCAAAATCCTTTGGTAAAATATCAAGAAGGAAAACCGGGTACTTATGAAGTGGATTTAAAAGTTTGGGACGCCAATGATTGTACAGATTCTGTGAAGCGAACATTAATTATAAGTAATGATGTTAATGTATTTGCGCCGAATATTTTCACTCCTGATGGAGATGGCTATAATGATGGTTGGAGAGTGTTTATTACAGGAATCGAAATCTATGACTACCATTTAACCATTTACAATAGGTGGGGAGAGTTAGTATTCGAATCATTTGACCCTGAAGCAAGTTGGGATGGTACATATGGTAATGTCGGCTCAACTGTTCTCAGTGGTACATACGTTTGGGCAATAGATACCAAAGACGTAGAAACCGATCAGAGGTATGAGTTTAATGGCTCGATAATTATTCAAAAGTAACTTCAAAAAAAATCTATGTTAAAAAGGAAGATGAGAGTCTTCCTTTTTTTATTTTTGCAATATGGAAAAAACCATAGGTTCTAGAATTAGTTATGTTGATGAAAAAAAATCGTGCAGCATTGTCATTTCACCAGAGCGAGTTCGCTGGAAGGAAGCCATTTTATTTGCTTGGCTGCTAGCCTACAGTTTTGTTGGTTTTTACATGATTTATTTATTGTTTTTTGGCATGGACACCATAGATAATTCTGGAATTGATGGAGACCCTGCAGAGACATTAAGAAATCAAAAGATATATTTAATAGTATTCATTGCTTTTTGGGCGTACTTTGAATTTAAAGTGGTCAAAGGCTTTTTATGGTTATCAAGCGGAAAAGAACTGGTCAAAATAACCCCAGATGAGTTGAGAATAAAGCAGTCGATTTTCACGTATGGCAAAGCACGCAAATTCTTTACAGACAATATTTCAAATTTTGATGTCGTACAACACAAGTCTTTTTCTTTTGGTTTTGATTATGAAAATGCCTTTTGGCGACAGGGCGCGGACAGCTTAATTTTTACAGTTAACGGTAAAGATGTAGGTTTTGCTAAGAAGGTGCCGGAAAAGGAAGCCAATCTATTAATGAGGCTAATGAAAGATAGGATTAAGAAAATTTCTAAGCCTTAATAAATAGCCATAGGATCATGAATCCTAAGCTTAAGCTAATTAATATATTGGCTGTGGCAAAGACAATAAATCCACTTTTTATTAACTGAACGGTTTCCAATCCAAAGGTGGAAAATGTTGAGAAACCACCACAAAATCCTACAGCTAAAAAATATTTAATCCATAGATTACCCGCCATTCTGTCCTTGGATAAAAATAATACTAATCCTAAAATAAAGCAGGCAAAAAGGTTAGCCAGCAAAGTGCCGATAGGAAATTTATCAGGAATCCATTGAGATTGAAAATGAGATAAAGCTAATCGTGCAAGACTGCCGAAGCCACCTCCTAAAAATACAAAAGCACTAATCTTTAAAAATTCCATATTTTTTAATAATGAGTTTTGCAGGCTGATAAACTGCTAATCCAATTGTAAAACCTAAAAGACCGCCCACAAAAACGTCCGCTGGGTAATGAACTCCTAAATAAATCCTACTGTAGGCAATAATAGCAGCCCATGCAAATAGCCAATACCATTTTTTAGAGAACCGCCTAAAAACTGCGATTAAGAACGTTGCAATGGCAAAAAAGTTAGCAGCATGTGACGATACAAAGCCATACATACCACCTAAGTATGGATTTCCCTGACTTTTTTCAACTGAATGAACAAGACTTTTGATTTCTAGATTGTGCGACGGCCTATATCTTTGAAAAACTTCTTTAAACGCTTCTACGGAAATTCTGTCTGCCACCAATATGCATAATGCTATTCCTAGAAAAATAGTAAATAGCAAAGGAATTTTTCCTTTTTTAAAGGCATATATAAAAAAGAAAATAAACAGCGGTATCCACAGAATAATTGTGCTGATATACCACATGACAGTATCTGCTATTGGAGAGTGAAAACTGTTAATGGCTAAAAATAACGATCTGTCTAATTGCTCTAGTTTTTCCAACACTTGAAATCTTTGATGTTTGTGGCAAAATTAGCAATTATCTCCCTATATCAACCGTTAAATTATATTATCGTACCGTTGGCTAAGTAGTAGCTTTGTTTTTTTCTCTTGTCTACTTTAAATGTTATATTTGACTTTTAATTTGAAAGATGAATAAAACAGTAGTTACCCTCTTATTTATAGTTAGTTCGCTTTTTGCTTTTTCACAAGAAGGTACAATCCGTGGTTTTATTAAAAGTAATGAGGATGGCAACGCTATTCCCTTTGTTCGGGTTTATATTCCAGAACTGAAAACTGGTGCAAATACTGATTTCAATGGATTTTATTCTATTCCAAAAATTCCTGTGGGAACCTATACAATTACTGCAACAAATGTCGAGTATGTTACTTTTGAGAAAGAAATTACAATAAAAAGTAACCAAATTTTTACCTTAAACATTGATATGGATAAGGGTAAATTCTTGGATGTGGTTGAGGTAGATGGTTTAGCTAAAGAAAAGAAAACAGAAGTGCAAACCTCAGTAATAAAAATCTCTCAAAAAGACATTTTAAGAGTACCTACAACTGGTGGAGATGCAGATATAGCTACATATTTTCAAACTGTTCCTGGAGTTGTATCAACTGGTGACCAAGGTGGACAAGTTTATGTAAGAGGAGGAACACCTATTCAAAACAAAATTTTACTGGACGGTATGACCATTTATAATCCGTTCCACAGTATTGGATTTTTCTCAGTATTTGAAACCGATTTAATAAAAACTGCAGACATTTACACAGGTGGATTTAATGCAAAGTATGGTGGAAGGATTTCATCAATAATGGATGTGAAATACCGTGATGGAAACAGAAAAAGAATGTCAGGACTGGTAGGATTATCTCCTTTTAGTTCTAAGTTTTTGTTAGAAGGACCTTTGTCAAAAAAAGATAATATTTCCTTTATATTATCTTCCAAAGTTTCAGTTTTGGAACAAACTTCTCGAGCTATCTACCCGTATGTTAACGACGGAGAAGGTTTGCCTTTTAACTTTACTGATTTGTATGGTAAAATTTCATTTGCAGGTAATTCAGGAAGTCAGTTTAATGTGTTTGGGTTTTCATTCAATGATAATGTAAAATACCAAGCAATTAGTGATTTGAACTGGAAATCATTTGGATTAGGAACTAATTTTGCTTTTGTTCCACAATCATCTCCCTTGTATTTAAAAGGAAGAGTAAACTACTCACAGTATGACATTACTCTAGAAGAAAAAGATTTGCCCGCACGTTCGTCTGGAATAAAGGGATTTGAAATGGCATTTGACTTCACTTACTTTTTAAAAGCGAAAAGTCAAGTTGATTTTGGTTTTCAGTTTAACTTCTTTGATACGCAATACATTACTTCCAATAGTGAAAACAAAGTAATTGAACAAAGAAATAATGAGCCAGAGGCAGGCTTATATATAAGTTATAAAAAAGTCTCTGGCCGATTGGTATTAGAGCCTAGCTTCCGATTGCAGATTTATCCTGAAGGAGGTGTAATATCTCCAGAGCCTAGATTAGGGGGGAAATATAATTTAACTGAAGATTGGAGAATTAAATTTGCAACTGGATATTTTACTCAAAATTATGTGAGTACAACTTCGGATAGAGATGTAGTAAATTTATTTTACGGCTTCTTGAATTCACCAGGTCCATCACAAGTTCCGTCTGATTTTACTCAACAAAACGGAGATATAACAGAAATTAGAAATGGTTTGCAAAAAGCTTACCACGCTATTATTGGTACAGAGTACGATCTTTCAAAAAAAATATCTTTAAATATTGAAGGATACTACAAGTGGTTTAATCAGTTAACAAACCTCAATCCAGATAAAGTTTTTGAGGATGTTTTCGAAAATCAAGGCATAGCTGACTTTCTTAAAAAAGACTTTATTATTGAAAGCGGCCAAGCAATGGGAGCTGATATTGTTTTAAAATACAACACTAAAAAATTCTACTTTTGGTCGGCTTATTCTATTGGTAAAGTAACGCGTTGGAATGGGTTTGACACCTATTTCCCTGTTTTTGATAGAAGACATAACATTAATATTATTTCAACCTATTCATTCGGTAATGACGATTCTTGGGAAGCAAGCGTAAGATGGAATTTAGGATCCGGATTACCATTTAAAAGAACAACTGGAGTTGGTGAAATTCCGGTTATTAATTCAGTAGGTGAAGATTATGTGAACGCAAATAATTCAGATTTAACTTTATTATATGAAGACTTAAATACTGGACGATTACCGACTTACCACCGCCTTGATATCAATATTAAAAAGAAAATTGAATCAAAAAAGTATAAGAACATGTCGTGGGAAATTGTTGGTGGAGTCACAAATGCATACAGCCGAAGAAATATTTTTTACATCAATAGAATAAGTGCCGAAAAAGTGTATCAATTGCCTATAATGCCGAGTTTAGCTTTGTCGTGGAGATTTTGATAAACTCTTCATTTGTTACTAATAGGTGTTAATGACTTATAATGCTATGGTAAAAATTGTTTTAATATTTCTTTGCTTGTCTTCTGTTTTCCTCCTGCATGCATCTGATAAAATACATACGTTTCAATTGATTGATAATTCGGAGGAAGACTTTTTAAAAAACCGCCGACGAAAACATCCATTAGGAGTTAATTTCGGAATGTTAGGACCAACAGGTTGGGGCTTTGCGTCAATTGACTATTTTGTAGATTCGAAAATTGATTTAGAAGCCGGGTTAGGAGTGGGTTTTCAGACAAATGATTTAAGCCCAGCCTCTATGTTTTTAGGGGCAAAATATCATGTCGGTGCTAAGTTTTTAGGTGGAATAACGCCCTACTTCGGAATTATGGATGCCTTTTTTTGGAGTGAGGGAAATTTTTATCAGCATAACTTGTATTTACCTATTGGATTGCA
>JBGCGA010000077.1:0-50613 GCA_045110285.1 Crocinitomicaceae bacterium
GTCCATCCCAAAGTATCCAGATTTAATTCAAAAACTATAGTACTGGAATCAATACGACTAACTATCTTATCGATTGCTAAAAAATTACCTGATGTAACAGTACGCGCATTTGTAGGAATATTTTTTTCATAAATCCATTCCATGGTATTGAAAGTGATATTATTTGGTTCCAATAAAAAATAATTTAGGTAGGAAATAAAAGACTCAGTGGTTAAGGTTTGAAATTTATGAGACTCAAAATACGTTTTAATAAATTCATCAAATTTTTCGCGCCCCACTTTCTCTTCAAGGGTTTGAAGAAAAAGTGCCCCTTTCACATAAGCGATCGCCGACATTCCCTCGTCTGGATTTCGCCCTTTTAGGTCCAACTTTAACTTTGTATCCTCTGGATGCGGACCTGCAAGAATTTCAGCATTTTCAAGATTTAATTCCTGAACCTCAATAGCCATTAACATGTCTGCTCGTTCTTTACCATATAGCGCCTCCATTATTCTATTTTCGAAATAAACCGTAAAACCCTCATTGAGCCAAAAGTCATTCCAAGTGGCATTCGTCACTAAGTTACCAGACCAAGAATGAGCCAATTCATGTGCAATTAATGATACTAAAGATCGATCACCAGCCAGTATTGTCGGTGTAGCAAATGTTAACCTAGGATTTTCCATTCCACCAAAAGGAAAAGCTGGTGGTAGCACTAATACATCAAACTGATCCCAAGTGTATGTCCCGTATAATTCTTCTGCCGTAACAATCATCTTTTCAACATCTGCAAATTCAGAGGTGGCTAATTCCAATAAAACTGGTTCAGCATATACTCCTGCCCTATTGCTAATTGCCTTGTAATGCAAATCACCTACTCCCATTGCTATTAAATAGGTTGGAATGCTTTGTGGCATTTCGAATTGGTAAAAGCCCTGATCATTTTTTTCTTTCGGATTATTCGCACTCATCACAACCATTAAGTTAGAATCACATGCAATTTCAGCCGAATATGTAATTCTGTTTGCTGGCGTATCTTGGCATGGAATCCATGATCTTGTTAAAATTGCTTGACCTTGTGTAAACACAAACGGAGTCTTTTTTCCTGCTGTTTGCTCAGGGTTTAACCACATTAACGCCTCAGCGTCTTTTAATGTTTCATAGTAAATAGTAACCTGTTCTGCATTTTCATTAATTGGAACACTCAATGCACTTCCTAACAAATCATTTTTCTCTTCAATAACAAACTCAACCTCATCATCATCTACCTCCACTTTTTTTACTGCAATGCTTTTAACATCAAAAATCATTTCAGTGGCACCCTTTAAATTCTGAATATTATGCGTCACGTTCCCTTTCAAAATCTGATTGTCAAAATCTACTTTTAAATCTAAGTGCAAATGGGTGGTTCGCACTTGATTATAATTTGACAAAGTATGATGATCAACCACTTCTTTTTTAGCTACTTTTTTAGCTTCAACAATTGCATCAGTGTTTTCAGACTGGCCACAACTGAACGCTATTAGCATTACCAAAGCAACCAAAAAAAAGTAGGCATTTCTATTCAAATTATTCATGCCCGAAAAATAGCGATAATTTCACAAAAGAAACGAATTCTGTTAATTTTCACAATCACACAGTTTTAAAACCACTCATACAATAAGTCCACACAAGATGATATTTTTATATTTTTTTTCTTACTTTCACGTTCTATATTTTAACAATATTTTATGAGCAAGCAAGCTACAATTGATAGTAAAAAAGAACTATTTGGACACCCAATTGGCCTTTTCATCTTATTTTTTACAGAGATGTGGGAACGCTTCTCATATTACGGAATGCGTGGGCTTCTAACTATTTACATTGCTCGTTCAGCGACTTCTATGATAAATGAAGGGCCTGGTTTAGGCTGGAATGGAGGAGATGCATTGTGGATATACGGATGGTATACAATGCTGGTTTACGTTATGTCAATACCTGGAGGTATTATTGCTGATAAATGGCTTGGACAGAAAAAAACAGTAATGATTGGCGGGCTCCTACTGTGTGTAGGTCATGGTACATTAGCAATTCCATCTGAGACAGCTTTTTTTACAGGTCTAGTACTAATTATTTTAGGCGTTGGATGTTTGAAACCTAATATTTCAACAATGGTTGGCGGACTTTATCCTCAGGGAGATAGCAGAAGAGATAAAGGGTTTACAATTTTTTATATCGGAATAAATATTGGCGCTTTTTTAGCTTCAATCACAGTTGGCTTAGTGGCATATTATTACGGTTGGCATGCTGGCTTTGGCTTGGCGGGAATTGGAATGGTTTTAGGACAAATTGTATATATGGCAGGTCAAAAACATTTGAAACATGTTGGTAATTTTATCGGTAAATCTGAAGACCCTAAAGTTATTGAGGCTTCAAAGAAACCACTGAGTAAAATAGAAAAAGACAGAGTGATTGTTCTTGTTCTATCATTCTTAATTATAATTGTTTTTTGGTCTGCTTTTGAGCAGGCAGGCGGTTTAATGAATTTGTATACTGATGTTAAAGTAGACCGATTTATTGGTAGTTGGGAAATTCCAGCAGCAGTATTTCAAAGTTTAAATGCCGGATTTATTATAATTTTTGGAATGTTAGTTGCTGGCTTCTGGGCACTCTGGAAAACCCGAGGTAAAGAGTCTTCATCTCTTTTTAAGATGGCATTAGGTACTATTATTATGGGCATAGGCTTTATTTTTATGATGTTTGCGTCAAAGGAAGCTTCATCTGAAACTTTCGGTAAAGCAGCAATGATTTGGATAGTACTGGCGTATTTCTTTCATACAATAGGTGAGTTATGTGCCTCTCCAGTATCATTGTCATTCATAACCAAATTGGCTCCATTAAAATATGCTTCCATTATGATGGGGTTATATTTTGCAGCAACTGGATTTGGCAACAAATTAGCAGGTTCAATTGGTGAAGCTTCGCAACTTGAAAAATATAAAGCAGAAATGGTAGCCACAACAGAAGAAATGAATTCTGTTACAGCAATTGATACCGTTAAATATGTATTAAATGGTGTTGAAAACAAAACCATAGACCACCCTGTAAATCAAGATTGGAATGTTTCTTTTAAGTCTAAAATTTATTTAGAAAGTGGAAACGTTATTATTGAGGATTATGACGAAGGAACCAATTTGACTAATACAGTTGCATTCGACGAAGAAAACTCAGAAAGATTAATTGCCGAATTAACTGATTTTGGTGCCACAAAAGATAATGCAATGCACGCAAAACTTCTTTATGAAAAAGATGCTGAAGCGGTAAAAATTGAAGAAAATAAAGGTGATGGAAAAAATTATGAACTGAGTTTTATAATGGAGGAAACTCAGAACAAACAAGAGTATAAAATATTCATGTGGATTGTAATTTATACAGTAATATTTGGTCTACTACTTATCCTATTCTTAAAGAAATTAAAACGATTAACTCATGGGGCTGAAGATATGGAAGGCACAGCCAATGAAGAAACAGAAGGCTTTGAATTAGCTGATCAATAAATATTTAATTTTAAATAATAATCATGCAAGGAACAACACAACAAGACGATTTTTTCAGTTCTAAAGTTTTAGGGCATCCCGCTGGACTTTTCGTGCTTTTTTTCACTGAAATGTGGGAGCGTTTTTCGTTTTACGGAATGCGAGTACTTTTAATTAATTTTTTAACCATGGCCGTTATAGGCTACAATCCAGGTTGGGAATGGTCAGCAGAAAATGCTGGTGCACTTTTCGGAACATACGCAGGTTTACTGTATTTAACCCCTATCGTAGGAGGTTTAATTGCCGATAAATTCATTGGGTACCGCTGGGCAGTTGTTATTGGATCATTAATTATGACAGCAGGACATGCAGCCATGGCACTTGAAACAGAATTATCATTGTATTTAGGACTAGCATTATTAGTGATTGGTACAGGTTTCTTTAAACCAAATATGACTTCAATTATTTCAGAAATGTATAAAGATGTTCCTGAAAAGAAAGATGGAGCCTATACCATTTTTTACATGGGTGTAAACGCAGGAGCTTTTTTTGGAATGATGTTGTGTGGGTACTTAGCTGAGCGTGTTGGCTGGAGCTGGGGATTCGGTTTGGCAGGAATTTTTATGTTGTTAGGAACTTTGCAATTTTGGTTAGCAAAACCATTATTTGGTACCATAGGTGAGGTTCCAAAAAGAGATAAAGGTGAGGTAGAGGTTACTGTTCAAAAATCTAAAACGTCAGCCGATTTAATTGATGAAGTACCTGAAAAGAAAGCTTCTGAAAAACGAAATCCTTTTACATTAATAGATAAAGTCCTAATTGCAATCACTGCAGTAATTGGTGTAGGATACTTAATCAATGATCCACTTTCAAAAATTGGAGGAATTAATCTGTTTCCATTCAAAGTGGGTAGTTTAGATGGACAATACGTTGTTGTATTGATTGGTTTGGCTCTTTTCTTATACATGGTAGGAAGCAGAATTATGCGATACGAGAGAGTCACGAGAGACAGGATGTTTGCGTTTATCATATTTGCCTTTTTCACAGTGTTTTTCTGGATGAGTTTTGAGCAAGGAGCTTCATCACTAGTTTTATTTGCAAGAGATTCAGTTCAGAGAAATTTAATGGGTAATGGAGCCATTGCCTATAACATAATAAATGCGCTTCTTACCATTGTACCGCTCGCTATTATTACATGGGTACTTATTCTTCTTTGGAAAAGAACGTTTAAGAAAATTCCGGGATCAAATATTGTATTAGCCATTTGTTTTGCCGGTGTATGGGCAGTTGCACTTTGGATGATTAATCGCGATTTAAATACGATTGCTTATGATGCGCAATACAGTAGCTATGTTGTTGAAGAAATTGATGAAGACACAGGTAAACAAAAAATTGCTGAAGATGGTAGCTTGGTTTACAAACATATCGCAATTACTGAAAGCATGGTTGTTCCAGCTGGAGCACAAATTGTTTTAGATACAGTTGGTATTGCTGATCAAGTGACGCTCAGTATAAATGATGAGGTCAGTATCATCACAAAAAACAATGAAAAAACAGAATACGGATACCTAGACAATCTAGGGCTAGAAAAGGCTAGAAAAAACGGAATTGAAGAGAACCAGGACAATGGTGTAGTTATAGCTAAAATTATTAAAGTAAAAGAGAATGAAGTAGAAATAACAGTAAGCTGGTTTAGTATTTTAAACTCTTTCTTTATCATTGCCTTTGCTTCTATGTTTTCTAAATGGTGGGAATCTAAATACAATCCTTCTGCTACTGGAAAATATGCGCTCGGCTTAATCATTATGGCAATTGGATTTGGTTTACTTGCATTCGGTTCATATGGTATTCAAGAAGGAGTTAAAGTTAGTATGGTATGGTTAATATTGGCTTATTTATTCCATACTCTAGGTGAATTGTGTTTATCGCCCGTTGGACTTTCGTATGTTAGTAAATTAGTGCCAGCAAGGATGATTGCATTTATGTTTGGGATGTGGTATTTGGCTATTGCCATTGGAAACAAACTAGCAGCTGTTTTAGGTGGTCAAATTGAAAATATAACGGAGCAATACTCTCTATCTTATTTTTTCTTAATTTTTACAATAGTCCCTGCTGTTGCCGGTCTATTAATTCTACTATTAGGACCATTCATTAAAAAGTTAATGCACGGCGTTAAGTAGCGTAATCACAAATAAATATGATGTAAGCCTTGCTGGTAAAACCGGCAAGGCTTTTTTGTGACAAATGTCTAAACTCTGTCCACAAACATCTGAGTTAGCGCAAAAAAGTATAAATTACAGTCTTATTTACAGGAAGCAATGGAAAATAGAGCAGACAAAATAAAATATTTAGAAGAGCAGTTGGAGATCGCTATGAAACGTCAGAGCACTTTAAACTCTAATCTTCATAAGCTCCAAGCTTCTATAAAAGCGCTCAAAAATGAATCTGCAAATGCGCCAAACCTATTTGCTTCTAAAAAACAAAAGGAAGTAAATGCTACTGAAGAAGATTATAAACCGTCTAAAAAAATAGAGCCTAAGGTAGATTCGAGAATTGTAAAAGAATCCACACAACCTGCCAAAAGACAACAAGGGTTGTCAACAGAAAAATCAGCTCTTGAAAAGTTTATTGGTGAGAATCTCATTAGTAAAATTGGAATTATCATTTTAGTGATTGGCGTTGGTATTGGCGCAAAATATGCGATTGAAAATGAACTAATTAGTCCTTTAACTAGAATTATGCTTGGATATATTTTAGGAGCAGGATTACTGGCAACGGCCTTTTACTTGAAAAAGAAGTACGAGAACTTTAGCGCAGTAATTTTAAGCGGTGCAGTAGCCATTTTTTATATCATTACATTTTTAGCTTATAGTTTGTACGAACTCATGCCACAAACCATGGCCTTTGTTTTACTGCTGGTATTTACGGTTTTCACAGTTTTAGCAGCCATACAGTACAATAAACAAATCATTGCTATTTATGGGCTTGTTGGTGCATATGCTATCCCCTTTTTGTTGAGTTCGGGAGACGGACGCTACGATATCTTTTTCTCTTTTATCACTATTGTTAACACAGGAATTCTAACCGTATCAATTGCTAAATATTGGAAATGGCTTAATTACACAGCGTTTGGCTTTACATGGATAATCTTTTTGGCTTGGCTTGGATTTAACTATGAATATCAACACTTTGGTCTAGCATTGTTATTTTCTAGTATCTTTTTCATCATCTTTTATCTAACATTTATTTTAAACAAGATTATTAAGTCTGAAAAGTTTTCTATTCCAGATGTTATCGTCATTATTTTAAACACATTTATTTACTATTTTATTGGTTACGGACTTTTAAGTGAGCACGAAAGCGGACAGTATTATTTAGGTTTATTTACGGTAATTTTGGCCATCATCAATTTTGGGGTTAGTTACTTATTTTACATTAAAAAATCAGCTGATAAAAACCTTCTTTTATTCACCATTGGTTTGGTTTTGGTTTTCATAACAATTGCTATTCCTGTTCAATTTGATGGTCATGTAGTAACCATGGCTTGGTCCGGCATGGCAGTCATCCTATTCTGGATAGCTCGGGCACAACAAATCAGAGAGTTTGAATGGTTGGCTTACCCTGTGGTAGTAATCGCATTTACAAGTTTACTAAACGATTGGAACACTAACTACTCTTCATGGAATCAAGAATTCGTAAACCCAATACTCAACGTCAGTTTTTTATCATCTCTAATTTTTATTGGCGCTATGGCCATAATTACTTTCTTCATTTACAAAAAGAAATATATTGATGAGGAAAAGAAATCCAATTTATTAATTTCAGGAGCGTCTTTTGCAATGCCATTTTTACTAATTTTTGCCACATTCAACGTAGGGCGTTTAGAACTGATTAATTATTTCGACAGACTTTATAACCAATCATTAATTTCGAATGAATCGTTGCAGTTTAGTTCATATAATGAGAACATTTTAGATTTAAAAACAGCCTGGTTTGCAATTTACACACTCTTGTTTGCCATTGCTTTTCAATTTATTTCAAATAAGTGGTTTAAAAATAAAATTCTGTCATACGTTACAGTTGGAGTTTTGGGTTTTGCAATTGTTCACTTTTTATCTGCTGGGCTTTATAGTATGAGTGAATTAAGAGAAAATTATTTAGTAAGGGATCAAAATTTATACTTTCAAATTACTTGGTTTAATATAGGTATTCGATATCTGGGTATTGCCACAGTTGCTTGTGCTATCATGCTGCTTAAATCTGCATTTTTGAAAATTACAGATCAAAAAGCAGCAAAAGTGGTGCTTAGTGTTTTTGTTTATGGGTGTATATTATGGATTCTCAGTAGCGAATTAATCCACTTAATATCTATGGCAAAATCATCCATTGCTTATAAACTGAGCTTGAGTATTCTTTGGGGAGTATATTCTTTATTTTTAGTATCAATTGGTATTTGGAAGGAGCAATCTTACCTCAGAATAATGGGGATTTCCCTTTTTACAGTCACATTAATTAAACTGTTTATGTATGATATTGCTCATTTAACTACTATTTCTAAAACAATAGTATTTGTAGCACTCGGAATCTTGCTGCTAATCGTCTCATTTTTGTACAACAAATTCAAACATAAAATTAATTCTAATGATTAAAAATGTATTTATTTTAACACTCAGCATAGCGTTTTCCACTACTTTACTGGCGCAAATGGAAAATTATTCTTTCAAGCAAGAAATTATAGAAATTGAAAGTGAATGGCATAGCATCCAAATACCATCCAATACCATAAAAAACTTAAAGGCTAACTATTCAGATATCAGAATTTATGGGATTACTGAAAATGATACCATTGAAGCACCATACATCTTTGAAGAAGCGCAAGCTAAGCGTGAATTAAAAAATGCAAATTTTAAAGTGATTAATCAATCACATAATTCAGATGGTTATTTCTACACATTCGTCATGGATGATGTAAAATCAATTAATCAAATTCTTTTAAATTTTAACCGTCAAAATTTTGACTTCAAAATAAAACTTGAAGGAAGTAACGTTAAAAATAATTGGTACACTATCATTGATAATTATCAACTGATTGCCGTTCGAAATAATTTTATCGATTTTAGTTTTACAAAGGTAAAGTTTAAGCAGTCGGAATATAAATACTTCAGATTGCAGTTAAAAACAGATACTGACCCTTATTTTTCTTCAGCAAGCATAAGCTTAGAAGAATCTAGAGCTGCTCAACAGGAAGAATTTGAAGTCTCAACTTTACGACAAGCTGAAAACAAAAATCTTAAAAAAACAACTGTTGAATTTTCATTACAAGACAAAATGCCTGTTTCTGAAATACAGTTGAACGTTTCCAATGCAACAGATTATTACAGAAGATACAGCCTTTTGTACTTAACCGACAGTGTAGAAACTGAAAAGGGATATTTAAAAAACTACAAACAATTAAAAAGCGGAACAATCCATTCATTTGAACCGACAGTTATTCAATTTAATACGGCTGTAGCTTCGCACTTTAAATTAGAAATAGAAAACCAGGATAATTTGCCTTTAAAAGTTAATTCAGCTAAAGCCAAAGGGAATCGTTTTTTCTTAACAGCTCGCTTTAATATTCCCGCTCAGTATTTTTTAACTTATGGAAATACTAACGCTGGCTTCCCAAATTATGATATTTCTTATTTTACAGAAAAGATTCCGAAAGAATTAGCAGCAGTTGAATTGGCTCCCATTCAAAAAATTAACCAAAAAGAAGAAGCTAAAACAGAACCACTTTTTGTCAATTCAGCATGGATGTACTTATTGCTCTCGGGAATCATTCTACTGCTTGCAATATTTTCAATCAATATGCTTAAGAATACGAAAAAGCTTGAATAAGATTAGTAGATGATGAAAGTTTTAGTTTCTCCGTTACTTTTAACTAAATATTTCCCTGGTTTAAAATTAGATAGGTCAATTTTCTGAGCTCCAATGAATCCATTTTCATTTATCACTACTTTACCGGTTGCGTCAAAAATAATGATTGGACTTGCTTTAGGTAACACAACCCAAATATACTCGTTCGTAGGATTAGGATAAACTGTCATTACATCAACTTCAGATGCCTTAATTGCTAAAATGCTTTGCTCTTCAACAATACTTCCATTCTGATTAATAATCCAGTTATTTGGATCAATGACAATATTTGAAACAGTTGAAGAAAATGGCAAAGCATGGTTTGAAACAGGGCCCGTGATAGGTAAAATATATGTACCTAATGACCCATTTGACGCTTGTAGTTGAATCTGCAAATCATTAGTGAAATATGGAGTTTTCCCTGGACTGCTTGTAGTTTGCGAAACCTGTACAATAGTTTCCGAACCAGTACCAACATATTTTATGGAATAAGTAGGAAAACCTTCACCGTAATACCATTCATTAAAATAATTAGTCAAATCTAAGCCTGATAAATTTTCAGCGATAATTTTAAAGTCTTCTACTCTTGCCGTTCCTCCTCCATATTGCGTTTGGTATGCTTTAAGAATATCAAAAAAAACTGCATCATTATTAACTAAAAATCGAAGTGTATGAACAATAGCATTCCCTTTATCATAGGTTAATCTGCCGTTAAATATTCGTCCTGTATTTAGCGAATCTTCAACCCAAACAGAGCCGCCGGGCTGACTCATCACGTTATTGTGAACGTTTTGCATAAATGCATCTTCGTCTCCGGGATTAAATTGTTCTTCCATTAAATATTCAGTATACGAGGCAAAGCCTTCATTTAACCAAATATCCGCCCAAGTAGCGCATGTTACATTATCTCCGAACCATTGATGTCCTAATTCATGTGCTGTCAAGCCGTCTTCAAACCATCCTTGAGTTGTCATAGTTTGGTGTTCCATTCCTCCACCAAATGGCGCCATACAGTGCCCGTATTTTTCTTCATAAAAAGGATAAAGGCCAAACAAGGTTGAAAAGTGTTCTAAAAAATCTACTGTATTGTCAATCTCATTTTGAAAATTTGGCAGTGTTGCCGGATTGTCATAAATATAATTTTGGATTAAAACTGGGTTGATTGCTCCAGCAGGATTAGCATAGACAGAATAGTCAACATATTTAGCTACTGAAAGTGATATCAAATAATAGTTAATCGGATATAATGATTCCCACTCGTAACGGTGCTTCCCATTCCCCAAATCTATCACCTGTTTTAAAACGCCATTTGAACCTGCCTTGTTGATTGAATCTGTTGTTAAGTATACATAAACTGAATCCGCCTTATCGGTTAACGATTGTTTACACGGCCACCATTCATATGCTGAAAAGGGCTCACTCAAGGTCCAAGTCACTTGGTTTCCCCATGAATTAGAAAAACCATTGTTAATTCCTCCACCTGCTAGTGGGTTTGTAGCTTGATTGGGTGGTAAACCTCCATAATTAACAGCAACTTCAACATTATCGTTTTGAGCAAAATTAACAGGTACTTCCACCGCTGAGCCATTTCGAATAAAGGTTGAATTTATTCCATTAACAAAAATAGAGTTAATAGTCAAATCTTCATGAAGCTCAAACAAAAACAAGTTAAGACTTGAAGCCAACACGGTGGCATGAATTTCAACTTCGCCTGAAATATCCGTTGTTGTGCGTTCTACATTTAAATCTAATTTATAAAAATGGACATCATAAAGCTCAGTGGTGGCAATTTGACTCACATTTAATGTGTTTGATCGATCCTGAGTGAATAAGCTTGATGCAGCCTTGTGCTTAGCGCAATAATGGCTTCCTGTCTGGGCAATAGTTAAGGCACTAATTAAAGTGAAAACTCCTAAAAAAAAATGTTTCATATAAATTTTGATGCTGGGAGATTTAACCAGTCTAGTGTTGATTTTGAAAAAATATTGGAGATGACTTCATGAGGCAAATCACTATCTTCTATAAACTTACCAATTTCCAAATCGCCTAAAGGAAAAGGATAATCGGTTCCTAAACAAACTTTTTCAGATCCAACTCTATCTACAATATACTTTAGCATGTCAATATCATGCGTAATGCAATCTACCCAAAACCTACCTAAATACTCTCGCGGATTCACTGTATTGTCAACTTGAACCAAATCTGGACGGCAATTAAAGCCATGTTCCAGTCTTCCAATAGTTGGAATAAACGAACCACCGGCATGCGACAACATAAATCTTAAGTTTGGCAGCTTCTCTAAAACACCACTAAAAATGAGTGACGCCATAGCTCTTGACGTTTCAGCTGGCATTCCTACTAGCCAAGGCAGCCAATATTTTTCCATGCTGTCGAAACCCATCATTTCCCATGGATGAATCATAACCGACATTCCTAATCGATCAGCAGCTTCAAAAATTGGGTAATATTCTGCTTCACTTAAATTTTTATCGTTGATATTCGATCCAATTTGTATTCCAGGAATATTCAATTCGTGTTTCAATCTTTCCATTTCACGGATGGCCAAATCAGCATCCTGCATTGGAATTGTACCCAAACCAACATAATTCTTGGGGTATTTAACTTGTAAATTGGCAATGTGATCATTTAAGAATCGACTAAGCTCTAAGGTGTCTTTTGCTTTTGCCCAGTATGAAAACATAACAGGAACGGTACATACTACTTGAACCTGAGTATTAAACTTTTCATAATCTGGAATTCTTATATCTTCATTCCAACAGTTCTCTTCCACTGTTCTAAAAAACTGATTCCCTTTCATCATATCAGCTCTTCCTTTTCCAGCAGGAGAATCCTTCATCCAAATAAAATCACCATAACCAAATTTATTGGTCCAATTAGGCATTTCATTTGGCAATATATGAGTATGAGAATCTATTTTTAGCATAGTAGATTTGTTTTAAGACGAAGATAATATTTTCTATTTACTTTTTCCGAAGAGAGATGAATTCCTGTACTTTTTCATTTTCTATCAAAACAGTTAAATTATAATGTGCTATTTGCCATTGATTATAAACAAAAATCAATACCCCACTCCCACGACAGTCTTCCATCCAAGTATCCAAATCTTCCTCAAACCAAGCTATTTTTCCATTTTCAGAATAATACCAATGCCTGTCAATTGTTTTAAAATCCCAGGTTGATTTTTGATCAAAATATGGCTCCGAGAATTTATAAAATTCAGCTTTTGTCCACCGTTCACCAGGTGCCGTACCCAGAAAAATAAAATCGTCAGCCATAAAATCAAAATAAGCATCCAATTTAAAATGAGCCACATCACTATGCCATTGGTTCATTTTAGCATCTAATTCTTTCACATTTGGTTTGGATTCACAGCTGCAGAAAATCACTACGCTTATGCCAATAATTAACAGACTTTTAATGTACATACCTTTAAAATAAATTAACAACCTTCAATCCTTAAAAGTAGCCAATTTTTAAAAACAGTTCTTACATTTGCTCAAATTGATTGTATCATGTTAAAAAAATATCTTAGTGTCTTTGGCGCGCTTTTAATGACGGGTTTGTGTATTGGACAAACAAAAAAAATTGAATTCATAGAATATGATTTACCGAATGGCATTCATGTCATTCTCCACGAAAATCATAGTACACCCGTGGCGGCAGTTACATTAATGTATCATGTAGGTTCTAAAAATGAAAAAGAAGGACGAACAGGCTTTGCTCACTTTTTTGAGCATTTAATGTTTGAAGGAACTGAAAATATCGATAGACACCAGTATGACAAGTATGTTGAAAAAGCAGGTGGTACTTTAAATGCAAATACGTCTCAAGATAGAACTTTTTACTACGAATTATTGCCTTCAAATCAAGTTGAACTGGGCTTGTGGTTGGAATCTGAAAGACTATTACATGCCAAAGTTGAAAACATTGGTATTGAAACACAGCGAGAGGTGGTAAAAGAAGAAAAGCGACAAAGAATGGACAATCAACCGTACGGTAGCTGGCAAGAAAACATTTTCAAACGCGCTTACTCAACACATCCATACAAGTGGACAGTAATTGGAAGCATGGATGATTTAAATGCAGCCGAAGAAGCGGATTATGTTAATTTTTACAGAACATTTTATGTACCACACAACTTAACTTTATCAATTGCTGGAGATATTGATGTTGAGCAAACAAAAAAATGGATTGCAGATTATTTCGGCACCATACCTAACGGAGATAAATTGAACATTTACAGAGATAAAGAATTTTTATCTTTCGAAAAATTTTCTAAAAAATATAGCAAAGACTTAGGTGAAAAAGTTGCTACTAAAGCATTTTTAGACGCTTTTAATGGTGATATGAGTACTGAAAGTTTTATCGCTACCTACTTTCCAAATGCCTCAGAAAAACCGCACAACATACCAAGACCAGCAGTGAAAGAACCGCTGATGAAAGCTCAGGTTATTGATACAATTTATGATAATATACAATTACCGGGCTTATTTATGGCCTATAGAACGCCAGAATTAAATCATCCCGACCATTATGCAGTTGAAATGATGACCAACATTTTATCAGGTGGAAAATCATCTCGAATTACAAAAAATGTGGTGGAGAAAAAACAACAAGCTATTCAAGCTTTTATATTTCCATTTGATTTAGAAGATCCAGGAATTGCTTTGACAATAGGAATTGCTCAGAAAGGAATAGAGATAACCGATTTACAAAAGTCGTTTGATATAGAAATAGAGAAAATGCAAAATGAATTGGTTTCAGCTGAAGAACTACAGAAAATTCAAAATCAAATTGAAAATGATGTTATTTCTTCCTTTTCAAACATGGCAGGAATAGCAGAAAACTTAGCACAGTATTACACCTACTATAAGGGCCAAACCAATTTAATCAATACTGAAATAGACAAGTATTTGGCTGTTACTCCGGAAGACATTAAACGAGTGGCTAACACTTATTTCAAACCGTCGAACAGAGTCGTTCTTCACTTTTTACCTAAACAATAATTTTAAAAATACGATATAAAATGAAGCATTTAATTTTAATCTGCGCGGTTTTAATTTCAGCAATTAGCTGGGGGCAAATCGATCGATCAAAGGCACCAAAACCACAGCCGAATCCGGAAGTTAATATTCCAACTCCGGCTGAAACACAGCTTGGGAATGGTTTGAAAATCATCATTGTTGAAAATCATAATTTACCGAAAATCTCATATCAACTATATATCGATAATCCGCCAATGATGGAAGGTTCGAAAGTAGGGACTGCTGATATTTTTGGCGAACTACTGGGGGCGGGTACAAAAGATATTCCAAAAGATCAATTTAATGAAATGATTGATTTCATGGGAGCTTCTTTTTATCCAAACAGCAAAGGATTCTACGCATCATCTTTAACTAAACATTCTGATAAATTATTGGCACTTCTTAAAAGTGTAATTACACAACCTGCTCTGGATGAAGAAGAATTTGAGAAAGTGAAAACAAAATTGCTCTCAGGCCTGGAAGCCAACAAATCTGATGCTAAAAGCATGTCTACAAATGCAAGTAATGTGGTCAACTACGGTAAAAATCATCCTTATGGGGAAGTTTTAACAGAAAAAACATTGGCAAACATCACGATTGACGATATTAGAAACTATTACAAAACTTATTTTAGACCAAACAATGCTTACTTAGTAATTGTCGGTGATATAACACCTGATGAAGCCAAAGGAAAAGTTAGAGAGTTTTTTAACGATTGGGAAAAATCACCCGAATCGTTTGAAAGCAAAAATTTTAGTTCAGAAAAAGTAAATAATTCCAATGTTGTATTCGTAAAAAAAGCAGGAGCTGTTCAAAGCGTCATTAACATCACACATACGTTAGATCTTAAGCCGAATTCACCTGATGCAATTAAACTTAGCGTGTTAAATTCAATTTTAGGTGGAGGAAGTTTTTCGGCAAGATTAATGTCGAATTTAAGAGAAGATAAAGCCTATACTTACGGATGCTATTCATCTGTTGACTCCGACCCATTAATTGGCGAATTTAGAGCCGGTGGCAGTTTTAGAAACGAAGTAACTGACAGCGCAATTGTACAAATATTAGCTGAAATAGAAAGAATTGCTACTTCTGAAATTACTGATGCTGAATTAGACTTAGTCATTAAATCAAAAACTGGGGCTTTTGCACGGTCATTAGAAAACCCTCAAACCGTAGCACGTTTTGCTCTAAATACAGCACGTTACAATTTACCTGCAGATTACTACACAAATTATCTGAAGAATTTAGAAGCCGTGACAAAGGCAGATGTGCTGAATGTTGCAAAAAAATACCTCCAACCAAAAAAACTTAACATTGTGGTTGTGGGAAATGAAGAAATTGCTGATAAACTAACTGTCCTAGATAGCGAAGGAAAATTAGACTTCAGAGATGGCTTTGGTAACAAAGAAGTGAAACTTGGTGCAATTCCAGAAGGTGTAACTGCTGAAAAAGTGATTAAGAATTACTTATCAAAGATTTACATGACAGATAATCAGTCGGCTATTGATAAAAAGAATAAGAAAACAGGATTTATATTAACAGAATATGATGGCAGTTTACCTGCAATGGGAATGGCATTTGAATTAAAAACAGCAAATGCAAGCCCTAATAAATCAGCTACTCTAATGCAGGCTAATGGTATGACCATGCAGCAAGAGTACTTTGATGGCACTACCGGAAAATCAGTTTCTATGCAAGGGTCTAAGGATTTGACAGATGACGAAATAAAATCAAAATCTATTGCAAATTTTCCTTTTGATCAAGTTCATTATTTTAAAGAAACAGCCTATTCAGTATCGTTGCTAGGTATAGATAAAATGGATGATCGCTCCTTTTATAAAATCGAAGTAAAAAATAATTTAGCCAAAAGCACTTCTTACGAATATTATAATGTGAAAACAGGTTTGTTAGAGAAAACTGAAACTGTGGTTTCTTTACCAGATGATAATACTTCGGAAGTGACTGTGAAACTTAGCGACTATCAAGCCTATGGAAAAGGTAAAAAAGCCATGTTATTTTCAAAAAAACAAGTGGTTAATAATAATGGGATGGTCATTAATATGACACTAAAAAAGGTGACAATGGCAAAAAAAGCGCCAAGCGCAATATTTACAGGTGGTTTAAATTAATTTTTTGGTTATTAACAATTAATTGAAACCAAACGAAACAAAATGTTTATAATAAATGGCAAGCCTTAGTGCTTGCCATTTAAAGTTTACCTAATTTTGAAGTAATGGAAACTAACACCACCAATACTAAACCAAGGCGTTCATTGAGCACAAATCGAATAGTGCCGGCAAATGAGGTTGGTAAAATTCCACCTCACTCGAATGATGTGGAAGAAGCGGTATTGGGAGCCATGTTATTAGGCCAACAAGCCGTTAATGATGCCATTGATATTTTATCGCCTGATAGTTTTTACAAAGCAGAAAATCAAAAAATATTTAGTGCCATATTACACCTATTTGGTAATTCTGAAACCATTGATATTTTAAGTGTAACTGAACGTTTAAGAAAAAACGGGGATCTTGATTTAGTAGGAGGTCCGGCTGGTGTAGCAAAATTAACAAATAGGGTGGCTTCAACTGCACATGTTGAGTACCATGCCAGAATAATTGCTGAAAAATTTATTCTTCGGTCCTTAATTGGAATATCGTCTGAGGTCATAAAAAACTCTTATGACGAGACCAAAGATGTTTTTGAAGTTTTAAATGAAGCCGAAGAAGGGTTGTTTAAAATTACCGAAGGTAACCTAAAGAAAAGCTACTCAGGAGTCAAAGAATTAGTTTCTGAAGCCATAGAAGAAATAGAAAAGGCGAGCAAAAATAAAGACGGTGTTAGTGGAGTACCTTCTGGATTTACGGACTTAGATCGGTTAACTTCGGGTTGGCAAAAATCCGATATGATTGTTTTAGCTGCCCGTCCAGGTATGGGTAAAACAGCTTTTGTACTTTCGCTTGCAAGAAACACGGCAGTGCAATTTAACCAAGGGGTTGCCATATTCTCATTAGAGATGTCGAGTGTTCAATTGACCAAGCGTTTAATGTCAATGGAAACTGGAATTTCATCAGAAAAACTAAAAAAAGGTTTTACTGCTGAAAAAGATTGGAATCAGCTGCACGAAAATATCACAAATTTGGCGGAGGCGCCTATTTTTATAGATGATACCCCTGCTCTATCCATTTTTGAATTAAGAGCAAAGTGCCGAAGATTAAAAATGCAGCACGATATTCAACTGGTCATAATTGATTATTTACAATTGATGACGGCAGGAATTAAGAGTGGAAATAGAGAACAAGAAATATCTATGATTTCTCGTTCAATCAAAGAAATTGCCAAAGAATTAAGTGTTCCCATTATTGCCCTGTCACAATTAAGTAGATCGGTTGAAACCAGAGGAGGAGATAAAAGGCCTATGCTGTCAGATTTGAGAGAATCTGGTGCCATTGAGCAAGATGCCGATATGGTATGTTTTATTTATCGACCAGAATACTATGGCTTAGTTGAAGATGAGAATGGAATGCCTACAGAAGGCACTGGCGAAATAATTGTTGCTAAACACAGAAACGGTTCGTTAGATAATGTGCGCTTGAGATTTATTAAAGAATTAATTCGATTTGATAATATAGACTCTTTTGCTGAAGTTGATTACGGGTCAAAATTCACTCAAAATAACGAATTCGATCAAGAATCAGGCAATTCTGGCACGTATACTGTAGGGAGTAAGATGAATGAAGATAATCTTTCAGGAGGATCAATATTAGATGATGATGTACCGTTTTAAATTTATATTTACTTTGTTTTTTATAATTGCGTTAAGTTCAGCAAAAGCGAACGCAATTTTAGTCCCTATGGACATTAGCCAAAAAAACCATTTAAAAGCATATGGTGTTTCTTTTTGGGCGCTTGAAAACAAGGTGGTCATGGAATGGCTTTTGAATTATCAAGGTGGAAGCTTTCTATTTCCCTACAATAAATTAATTGAAGAACAATTGATCATAAAAGGAATCACCTATCGAGTACTTCCAGATATAAAAGTTCAACAAATTAAGGCAAAAATTGCCGATCCAGAAGTTAATATGGAAGTTGTACAACTGGAAACGGCGCCGAAAATAGCTGTGTATACGCCAAAAGGTAAACAACCTTGGGATGATGCAGTGACGCTAGTATTAACTTATGCAGAAATTAATTATACCGAAATATATGACTCTACAATTGTTCGTGGCGGACTGGCTGAATATGATTGGCTACATCTCCATCACGAGGATTTTACCGGACAATATGGTAAATTTTACAGAGCATACCGAAGTGCCCCTTGGTATCAACAGCAAGTTAGAGCCAATGAAGCTATGGCTGAAAAATTAGGGTATACAAAGGTTTCCGACTTAAAGTTAGCCGTTGCTCAAAACATCAAAAACTTTGTAATAGGAGGAGGCTTCTTATTTACAATGTGCTCAGGAACAGATAGCTTTGACATTGCTTTAGCTGCTCAAAACACAGATATTTGTGAGCAAATGTATGATCACGACCCATCTGAGCCCAACTATCAAAGTAAACTCGATTATAACCAAACCTTTGCTTTTAAGGATTTTACTATCGAAAAAGATCCAATGGTATACGAATATTCAAATATTGATGCCACAACCGATCATAGAATTCCTGAAGGGCAAGACAAATTCTTTCTGTTTGATTTTTCAGCAAAATGGGATATTGTACCCACTATGCTATGCCAAAACCACACCCAAGTCATTGATGGTTTTATGGGTCAGACTACCGATTTTAGAACCGAGCATATTAAACCAGAAGTTTTAATAATGGGTGAAAATAAAGCACTCAAAACAGCCAGATACATTCATGGCGAATTAGGAATGGGAACTTGGACCTTTTATGGTGGGCATGATCCTGAAGACTATAGACATATGGTAGGTGATCCTCCTACTGATCTAAATCTCCACCCTAACTCACCTGGATATCGGTTAATCTTAAACAATATCTTGTTTCCAGCAGCCAAAAAGAAAAAAAGAAAAACATAATTTTTTTTTTATCTTTGGGCAACCTTTATAAACAGTAGGGGTAATAAAGAAAAAAACTAATATGAAAAAACAACTTTTAATCTTAGCCTTAGCCTTAATAGCAAGTGTTGGATTTTATTCTTGTAAAAAGAAATACCAAGTTATTCCACCTCCAACACCATTTAGTTCTATTAGAGACTCTTTTCAATTTATGTACAATGAAAATCGTCAGAACTTTAGCTTTAACGCAACAGCTGGTGGACAATTTGTTTCAGAGGATGGTATTCAATTTACTGTTCCTAATTATGCATTTAAAGATGCGAACGGAGATACAGTATTAGGAAAAGTAGATGTTGAATTAATTGAAATTCTTTCGCCATCTGATATGATTTTGATGATAAAAACAACAACTGCGGATGGAGATCCTTTAGTTACAGGTGGACAATTCAAAGCGACTTTCACTTCAAATGATAATCCAGTATATATTAGTGAAGACACTGTGTTGTATGTTAAAGTTCCAACAGATATTTCAGATCCAAATATGAGAGTTTTTAATGGGACCGAAGATGCCACTGGTTTTGTAAATTGGGCTCCGGGGTTAGATAGCATAGGAATGCCATTAACAACAACCGTTGTAACCGACACCCTTGTAAATGGAGTTATTCAAGGTTACTATTCATTTGTGATGAATAGCACAAGTGCTAACTGGATTAATTGCGATTATTTCTATGACGTACCGGGCACAAAAACAGAATTAATGGTAGGCCTACCTGATGAGCACAACAATGCCAATACAATGTTTTTTATTCACTTTAATGGTATTCAGTCCGTGATGGCTGGTTTCTTTGACGGCAATAACTTTGTTTCTAATGGCCGAATTCCAGTGGGAACTTCCGTTGAGCTTGTATTTGTTTCAGAAATTGATGGAGATTATAAATCCAAATTTATTCCAATAACAGTGAGTAACGGATACTCTAATACCATTACATTAGACCCAACCACTTACGAAGATATCATAGAAGATATCACTGAATTGTAATTTACAAGAAATTCTTGAGTACAAAAGGAAGTCTTAATGGCTTCCTTTTTTATTTACATTAAAATTGAACACTGTATTCTCAGACCACACAAAATAAAAGCTAAACAAAATTAGATTACCTTTGTAGCTCAAAAAATCTGTTTATCATGACTTTTGAAGATTTAAACCTAAATACACCATTGCAAAATGCCTTGACTGATTTAGAGTATATTTACCCTACCCCTATCCAAGTTCAAGCTTTACCTATTGTTTTATCGGGAAAAGATGTGGTAGGTGTTGCACAAACAGGAACAGGTAAAACTTTTGCCTATTTACTTCCAATTTTAAAGCAATTAAAATTTTCAGAACAAAAGCACCCGAGGGTTCTCATCATGGTACCGACACGAGAGCTTGTTGTGCAAGTTGTTGAAGAGGTAGAAAAATTAACAGAATATATTAATACAAGAGTTGTTGGTGTTTATGGAGGAACAAACATAAATACTCAAAAACAATTGGTATATGATGGTGTAGATATTTTAGTAGCTACCCCTGGACGACTTTTAGATTTAGCCTTGTCTGGAAACTTAAGACTGAAACACATTAAACAGCTGGTGATTGATGAAGTTGATGAAATGCTCAATTTAGGATTTAGAACTCAATTGACTAATATACTTGACTTACTGCCGCAAAAAAGACAAAACTTAATGTTTTCAGCCACCCTAACTGAAGATGTTGAAAAACTAATCAATGACTTTTTCTACCAACCAGAAAAAATTGAAGTGGTACCAGTTGGCACACCTTTAGAATTAATTAACCAATCAGCTTATTTAGTACCAAACTTCTACACTAAAATTAATTTACTGAATCATATTTTAGAGGATAAAAACTTAGAAAAGGTCCTCATTTTTGTAGATAGTAAGAAGCTGGCGGATAGAATGGCGGACCACTTGGATTCAAAATACAATGAAGTCATTGGCGTGATGCATTCTAATAAATCACAGAATTACAGATTAAATGCCATTAAGAAATTCGAAAATGGGGAACATAGAATTCTAATTGCTACTGAAATTATTGCTCGTGGACTAGATATTTTAGATGTCAGCCATGTTATTAATTTTGATACACCCGACATACCTGAAAACTATATTCACCGAATTGGACGAACAGGTAGAGCTGACAAAAAAGGAGGTGCCATAACATTTGTGAACGAAGTAGAAGTGCCTTCAATGGAGCTAATTGAGGAATTGATGGGGCAAGAGATTCCGAAAGTTGAAATTCCGAAAGAAGTTGAAATATCTGCTGTATTTACGGATGATGAAATTCCAAATTTAGCAGATAAACATTATTTAAAAGAAGCTAAAATTAGTAGATCAAAAGGTGCTTTCCAAGAAAAAAGTGCAAAGAATAGCAAAACCAATCAAGGTGGTTCGTACAAGCGGAAAATAAAGGCGAAATATAGTAAGCCAAAAACTAGAAGTGCTAAAACAAAACGGAAGAATTAGTAGCATGATGCGTTTCATTTTGTTTCTTTTATTTTTCTTCTCTGTATTCTCTGCAAAATGCAATGAAGAGCTAACTCTTGAAGAAAAAATTCAATTATTATTTGACGTCAAGTCAAGTGACTATGCAGAAAAGGAAGCCATAGAATCCATCAAAAACTATTGTGTTTACTTAAAAAAGTACGACAAGTTATCTGAAAAATCGAAAGTGAAAAAGGTTTTTGCTGATGTCAAAAAAAAGTACTTGACTAATTATAGGTACTTGGTATTCTTTCCCGACTTATTTATTAGCGGAGTTTACAATTGTGTGACTGGAACAGCATTAATTGCTATTATATTTGATGAATTACAAATTCCTTACTCAATTGTTAAGGTTCCAAGTCATGTCTATTTAATCGCTTACCCAAAAACACATAAAATTGGTGTAGAATCAACCAAAAATAAAGATGGGGTATTCCAATGGAACGATTATAGTAAAAGGATGGCCATAAACTATCTATTGAGAACAGAAAAAATATCTGAAAGTGATGTCCGTCAAAATTCTGCTGATATTATTATCGACCGTTATTTTTACGTCAGTTCAGAACTTACTTTCAAAAATTTGGTTGGCATTCACTTTATTAACCGAGCGCTTGAACTGAATAAAATCAGTATCAACAAAAAAGCCCTCACTTTTATTGAAAAAGCTTTAACATTTGATGAAAGCCAGCAGACACAGCTAATTTATGCCAGTATTCTTGTAGACTTACTAGGAGAGACAAAATCTGATAAAATTGAAGTCATTGATTATTTGACCAAGTATTACAATGTCGAAAAAAAGGATGTGGAAAGAGAAAAAGTGAAACGCTCGTTTGAATTCAGCATCTATGAAGCAATAAAAGAACGTGACGACACAGTTTTTATCAAAAAAAGTATCGAACTCATCAATAGTAATTTAACAGTAAAGGAAGATCGTGATGAATTTATTAGTGCTATTGAACTACAGCGGTCGGAATGGCTCATGCGGCAAGGTCAGAGAACAGCTGCTTATAAAAGTGCTCTAAAAGGTTACAAACTTGACGGTTCTAATAAACAGTTTGAAAAACTAATTTCATATTTTATTGCTGATGAAATTTATGAAAACGAACCAGAAGAAGATGAGTTAGATTCTATTTTTGATTCAAAAATAATGGAATTTCCTTTTTTGGCAGAATCATTTATCTTTCAAAGTTTTAGAGTAATTTGTTTTAGCTACTTGATTTCTGATGCATTCTTTGTAGATGACGAAGAATTAGGTAAATTCTATTTGGCCAAAATTCAATCACTTATCGATCAAAAAAAATACTTAGAAGAAAAAGATGTGTCTTCAGCGCTATCTTATGCCTACGGCGACATGGCTTCATTTTACTTTAGGGAGATAAAAATAGAGCAAGCCAATTACTGGATCAGTAAAGCCCTTGATCTTAATCCAGACTCCAAATTACTTAACCGTAAAAAAGCCTATATCGACAATCATGCGGAGTACTACAAAGGCTACTCTTCATCAAAAATGCAAAACATTATTGAAGAATTTGAAGAGATTGATGACGAAGACGGAGAAACAGTCGATTAATGCCTTATGCTAAGCATACGCTGTTAGGCCTATTCACACTCACAAACAACTGAACTTTCTTTTAATCCTCTCTGAAGTCACTTCTGTTTGGAGTATAAGGAATACCCTCAACATTCAGTTTCTCTTCAAGAGCTTCTAATCTACTTTTAATAGCTTCAATTTTAGGCTTCAAAACTGAAAAATCTTCGCTTGCAATAGTATACTGCTCCTTTTGAGTGTTGGTAGGATCAGAAGTTGAATACCACATCTGGTAAACCATAGTTTCTATCCTACCACCAATTCCGGGTAGTGTTTCCACATCTCTTTTTGATAAGTATGATTTACCCCACATAGCAAACTCGATATTTTGAATTTCGTCATCAAGTAATTTTACTTCTTTTAACCATTCAAAACTTGCCGAAGGATAAGCTTTAACGGCTGCTTTTATATACTTCAGTCGTTTTGAATAGCTATTCACTTTAGAATTTGCACCCATCACCTGCCTTCTCAATTCAGCTACTTCGTTTTTAAAAACAATGCTAGATTCAGTTTGTCTCGCCAGTGATGAATTTTCAAGGGCTTTCACTTTAAATGGTTCTGAACTTGTTAATAATTTAGATTCGCCATTTTCAACCATTAATAACTCAACAGAATACATGCCAGGCACAACTAATGGACCCTCGTCCGGATAGCTGTATCTGCCTGGTGCCTTCGTTTTTAATCTAATCGCTTTGGTAGTAGGGTAACGTAAATTCCAATTCACTTCATTTAAACCTTTACTAGCTGGCTTTGTTAGCCTATTAACCTCTTCCCCTTTTGCGTTTTTAACAACAAATACAAAGTAAGGTTTCTCATAATTGTCTTCAATTAAAAATTCATCATTGGAAGGATAGATTATATCTGTATTGTCCTTTTTTGCTTTTTTCTGTGCTTCTTTTCGTAACGCTTTTGGTCCTTTTGGCACATCTTTCACATAATATCTAATTGTTGCTCCATAGGCAGGATTTTTTCCTAGATAAACACCTTCGCCTCCATGCCCTTTACCTCTGCCACCTTGTGGATTATTTGGAATATACTCAAGAGCTGTTTTTATTGGGAAAATAGTTGCTCCCTCTTCTTTCAATTTATCTTCTGTTAAAGTTTTTAAAATAGAATAATTATCTAAAATATAAAAGCCCCTCCCGAATGTAGCTAACACCAAATCATTTTCTCTTTTTTGAATAGCAATGTCTCTAACAGCAATTGTTGGCAATCCGCCTTTTAATTGAATCCAGTTTTTACCTCCGTTAATACTAGTAAAAACACCGAATTCAGTTCCTGCAAACAATAAATCCGGATTGTCATGATCTTCTGCTATAGCATAAACAGAACCTCTTTCTGGCAAATCACCACTTATTGAAGTCCAACTTTCTCCTTGATTAGTTGTCTTAAAGATATAAGGCTTAAAATCACCTTTCTTATGGTTGTTGAATACTGCGTAGGCGTCGTTTTCGTTGTGCTGTGAAGCCACTACCATGTTCACATAAGTCATTTCTGGTACACCCGAAAAACTTCCTTTTTGAACCCAATTAGCACCACCATCTTTTGTAACTTGGATCAATCCGTCATCAGTGCCAACATATAATAAATCAGCATTTTTTGGCGATTCGTCCATGGCTACTATATTTCCGAAAATTGTAGTCGATTTGTTTTTCATCACCACTTCTGGTCGTTGCACTTCACCCATCACTTTAGCAGTGTTCCGATCTAATTGACGAGTTAAATCATCTGAAATGACTACCCAAGTATTTCCTCTATCATCACTTTTAAACACTTTGTTAGCTGCAAAGTACAATCGTTTATGATTATGATTAGAAATCACAAGGGGAGCATCCCAATTCCAACGAAAAGCAGCCTCTCCTTTTATAGGTTGTGGCTGAATTCCAATTTTCTCCCCAGACTGCCGGTCGTAACGCACCAACCAACCGTACTGCGCTTGTGCGTACACAATGTTCGGATCTTCAGGATCTACTTGAGACTCAAAACCATCTCCGCCATTTGTGATATACCAGTCAGAATTTCTGATTCCAGCATTATTAGTTGTGGCAGAAGGACCACCTACTGAATTATTATCTTGTGTACCACCATAAACATTGTAAAACGGCGCATCATTATCAACTGCTACTTTATAAAACTGAACCAAAGGTAAATAAGATACCCAAGACCAATTTTGAGCATGATCCCATGTTTCATATAATCCTCCATCACAGCCTACTCTCCAGTGATTTTTATCGGTTGGGTCAATCCATATACAATGATTATCAACATGCTTGTTTTTTTCTCCTGTCCTTTTAAATGTTTTTCCGCCATCCTCGGTATGGTGCAACCAAGTGTCCATGCTGTACACCTTATCTACATCAAACGGATCACAAATAATTTCTTGGTAGTAATTACCACTAGTAACTCTGCTACTTCTTTTCTCCCAACTTGCCCCTCTATTTGTCGATCTAAAAAACCCTGATTTTCCTTCCTCAGCTTCAATAATAGCAAAAACAACATTATTGTCTATTGGTGAAATTGCTAATCCAACTCTCCCCATTTTGTTTACTGGCAAGCCAGACTTTAATTCTTTCCATGTTTTTCCACCGTCAGTTGACTTATGAATTCCTGATTCTTCTCCTCCTCCAATATAGGTGAATACATGTCTTCTTCTTTGATGAGCTGCCGCATACAGTACATCAGGATCGGAAGGATCCATAATTAAATCAGCCATACCGGTGTTGTCAGACACATGCAGAATGCGCTCCCATTTCTCTCCACCGTCCATACTTTCATAAATTCCACGTTCTCCACCTTCTGACCATAATGGTCCATAAGCAGCCGCATAAACATGGTTCGAATTTCTAGGATCAACAATTATTTTAGAAATATGTTCAGAAGCTTTTAAACCAACATTCTTCCATGATTTTCCGCCATCTTCCGACTTATAAACGCCATCACCGTAGGCCACTGACCTCTGATTGTTATTCTCGCCTGTTCCAATCCAAACTACATTTGAATTATTGGGATCTAAAGTCACACATCCAATTGAATAAGATCCTTCATTATCAAAAATTGGGGTAAATGTAGTTCCACTGTTCATTGTTTTCCATACGCCACCAGAAGCAACAGTCAAATAATATTCGCTATGATTATTGGGGTTCACTGCCATATCAGATATTCTACCTGAAATTAAAGCTGGACCAATATTTCTGAATTTTAAAGTTGACAATAATCCACTATTTAAGATTGATTTTTCCTCTTCGCTACCCTTTCCATTTTTTTTCTGCGCGAAAGCACTTGACGTTATAATTAGTAAACTGAGAATAAGAATTCTTTTGATCATGGTAATCCGGTTTTTATGTTTTGTAATTTGATGGAAGACTAAATTACAAAAGAAATATGCATCCCATAAAAACTAATTGAAGAAATGCTGATTAAAATGGTTGAAAGGGAAAAGTTTAATGTTGAAGGACTGATTACTTTTTCGGCTTCACATGCAATTTCAAAATCCTTCCTACTTCACCTTGCACGGCAGGATGCTTTTTATGTCCCCAAATTTTATCTCTGGCGGCTTTGGCACTCGACTTTAAATCAATAATTGGTAAAGGATAATCCTCACCAATGGTTACACCACAAAATGTTTGCTCCATTTGCGTCATAAGCCAAGGCTCATGAATAAATTCGGTTGGAACAGCTGCCAATTCTGGAATCCATTTTTTAATGAATATACCTTCAGAATCATGCTCAATAGAGTTTTTAACCGGGTTATACAACCTTACGGTATTAATGCCCGTTGTACCTGCTTGCATCTGAAATTGCGGGTAATGAATACCAGGATCGTAATCTAAAAATTGCTGTGCCAAATGGTACACACCACTGCGCCAGTCTTGGTCTAAATTCAGCGTTAAGAATGACACCAACATGGCACGCATTCTAAAATTAATCCAGCCAGTTTCATTCACGGCGCGCATGCACGCATCAATTAACGGATAGCCAGTTTGCCCAGTTTTCCATGCCTTAATGTACTCCTCATTTTTAATATGCTCTAATAATTCATAGCCACTATTCACGCAATGGGTTTCGTAACGGCATTCGGCTTCAAACTTTTGTACAAAATGACAATGCCAATGCAAACGGGTAATTGCTCCAGAAAACGCACGGTTATACCTTTCTTTATTAGAGTGCGTCATTAAAAACCGATACGCTTGCCTGATGGTAATATTTCCCCAAGCCAAATAGGGAGAAAGTCGTGTACATGACATTCTACTTTCATGTGGTCTTGAAATATGGGAATGGTACCTAAATCCGCGTTTATTGGCAAAGGAATTCAAATATCGCCATGCTTGATGCTCGCCCGCAGGTTGATACTGTTCAGGATAGTCTACTACTTTTTCTAATAGTTTTTCTGGTAAAGGAAATGGATGCGTAATTTCCCCCAAAGTACTCACTCGGTATTGATTTTCGATATAGGCCTTATGCATGACTATATTCCAATCTTTGGCCCAATCTGTTCTTGAAGTAATCCCTCTTAAAACACCATTTTGTTGACTTTCTTCCCAGCTGATTTTATTCGATCTGCAAAACTTTGCCACTTCAATGTCTCGTCGCCAAGTTTTTGCTACACCACTTTCTTGGTAACTAAAAAGCGATTGAATGTCGTACTCCTCTGAAAAATGCGTGAACACATCCATGAATTCACCATAACACATTTCAACCTGCCGTTCAAACGGTTTCAGATCTATATTCATGGATAAAATAGAGTGATAAATAAACTGAAGATGTCGTAAACTGGTATCGGGATGCTTTAAAAGACTCGGTTCAAAAGCATAGATAATGATGTATGGCAAACCTGCTCTTTCCGCCTTATCTAGAGGCTCATGGTCTGTTAATCGCAAATCGCGCTTTAGCCAAACAATATTAATTTCGGTCTTTGTCAATGGTGTTAGGTCTCTTTGCGATTGGAATGTGTATCTAGATTATAAAGATAGGGATTTGTTGAACCACTACCCTAATTCACTTCTCAAAAAAATGATATTTCTTTATTTTGTGCTTTAAAGAAAACTAAAATTATTACCTACTTTAGTCACTCATGAAAAAATGGTCATTATTCAAAAATATTGGGCCGGGCACATTGGTTGCTGCGGCTTTTATTGGGCCAGGGACAGTGACGGTTTGCTCTATTTCTGGTGCCTCTTTTGGGTTTACTTTACTTTGGGCATTGCTGCTATCTATTATTGCTACCATTATTTTGCAAGAAATGTCGGCCAGACTGGGGTTGATTTCAGGGAAAGGATTGGCGGAGGCTGTAAAATCGCAAGTAACGAATGAATGGCTCAGGTGGTTAGTGATTGCTTTAATGTTGTCGGCTGTTTTGATAGGTAATTCGGCGTATGAAGCTGGCAATATTAGCGGTGGTGTTTTAGGCTTGGAGATTATTTGGCCAAATACTGATTTTATGATAGGCAATGTTACCATCAATGCTTTGGTATTAATATTGGGCGCGATAGCCTTTATCATTTTGTTTATTGGTAATTATAAGGTACTAGAAAAGGTGTTAGTCGGATTGGTGTTGCTTATGAGTTTATCGTTTATAACGGCAGCCATTTTAACAAACCCTAATTGGTTCGCTGTATTGCAAGGCCTTTTTATTCCAAAACAGCCAGATGGCAGCTTATTAACCATTATTGGATTGGTTGGCACTACCGTTGTGCCTTATAATTTGTTTTTACATTCGGCATTGGTACGCGAAAAATGGAACAGTAACACGGACTTAAAAAAAGCGCAGAACGATACCATTATCTCTATTATTTTAGGAGGACTTGTTTCTATGGCGATTGTGATAGCAGCTGCTGCAGTGAGTAATTCTAATATTTCTAGTGGTGCCGATTTAGCCAAAGGGCTAGAACCGCTATTTGGATTAAATGCTAAATATTTTTTAGGAGCGGGTCTATTTGCGGCAGGAATCACATCTGCCATTACAGCTCCTATGGCAGCCGCTTATGTAGCTAAAGAATGCTTTGGATGGCAAGGCGGTATTCAATCAAGGAATTTTAGACTGACTTGGATGTTTGTGCTATTCGTGGGCATTATTACGGCCTCCTTAAATTTTAAATCAGTTGAAATTATACAGTTTGCCCAAATTGCAAATGGCATTTTATTACCCATTGTGGCCATATTCTTATGGTATATCTTAAACAAAAAAGAAGTAATGGGCCAATATAAAAACTCACTTATGCAAAATATTTTCACAGCTGCAATTGTCCTCGCAACCTTGTTAATTAGCGCTAAAACATTTTATAAAGTCTTTTTCTGATGGCAAAACTGATTGACATAAATTGTGATCTTGGAGAAGGTGCTGGCAATGATGCTCAACTCATGCCCTATCTCTCGTCCTGCAACATTGCTTGCGGTGGCCATTTTGGAGGTAAACAAACCATAACTGACACGATTGGATTAGCAAAAAAGCACCATGTTAAAGTAGGGGCGCATCCTTCTTTTCCAGACCGTGAAAATTTTGGTAGAAAACTAATGACGATTAGTGACCGTGAGTTGCAAAAGTCCATCCACCATCAAATCATGAATTTTAAGCAGCTTTGTGATGAAGAAAATGTTGAATTAAATCACATTAAACTGCACGGGGCTCTGTATAATTTAGCCGCTAATTCTGCCGACATGGCTCAATTGATGATGGAAACATTCGCTCAAACAGGTCTTCATTGCAAACTGTATGTGCCTTATCAGTCTGAACTCTCAAAAATCAAACAAAATCAATTTGAAACTTGCCACGAAGCTTTTATTGATCGGTCTTACAATGCCGACTTAAGCTTAGTAAATAGATCTGAAAAAAATGCCTTAATTACCAGTCCAGAACAAGGATGGAAACAGTTGTATCAAATAATTAAACATCAAGAAATCACTTCTATTCAAGGCGAAAAAATTACGATTTTAGCAGATACTTTTTGCATTCATGGCGACCAAGACAAAGCGGTTGAAATGATGGGCTATATTTACAATCAACTTCACAAAAATAATTTAAGGATTAAATAGATGTTGAAGCCGAAAATCAGTCAGTTTGGAGAAAAAGGCTTGCTTTTAACTTGGGATAACCGAATTGATGATGCTATTCACACCGCCGTTTTAGCCTATCAAAACTGGATTGAAAAGGAGCATGGTGATTTAATTCAAGAGACGAATATTGGCTATCAGTCTCTGCTAGTACTAATCAAAAATGAAATTGATTTGCCTCCATTAATTTCAATGATAGAAGACATTTCTGTAGCCCATTTAACAAGAACTGAAAACAGCAATTACCTCTATACCGTGCCTGTTTGCTACGATATTAGTTTCGGACTAGATCTGGCAACATTAGCTCAAGAAAAAAATCTCACCATTCAAGAGATTATAGCCTTACATACCAGCCAAATTTACAAAGTCTATTTCACAGGATTTTTGCCTGGTTTTTTATATTTGGGTGGACTGAATCCGAAACTGCACGCTTCACGCCTATCAAAACCACGACTAGAAATTCCAAAAGGCAGTGTAGGAATTGGTGGCGAACAAACCGGCATTTACCCTCAAAATAGTCCCGGCGGCTGGCGAATTATTGGGAAAACACCACTTTTGCTCTTTAATAAAGACAATAAACAGCCCACGCTTTGCCAACCGGGTGATGAAATTCAATTTGAAAGCATTTCACTCCAAGCATTTAAAACAATTGAAGCTGCCATTCTAAAAGGCACCTATAAAATCAGAAAGGAGGCACTAAATGATTGAAGTCATCCAGCCAGGTCTTTATACTTCCATTCAAGATTTAGGCCGATTTGGTTACCGAAAATATGGTGTCCCAGTGTCTGGTGCTATGGATCAAAACTCAGCAAAGTTGGCGAATCAAATTTTAGGGAATTCTGAAAATGCAGCACTACTTGAAGTCACTTTAATAGGACCAACTTTAACATTTACTGAAGCTTGCGAGATAGCGATTACTGGCGCTGAATTTGAGCCAACCCTAAACGATTCTGTCTTGCAAAACAATGCAGTTATTAGCATTGAAAAAGGCAGCATTCTAAAATTTGGTGCCGCTAAAAAAGGCATGCGAGCCTATTTGGCCATTGCAAGTGGATTTGATTCAGAAATGGTGATGGGAAGCGCTAGTTTTTATTCTAATTTGACAAAACAAAGCCACTTAAAAAAAGGTGATCGCTTATTTTTTAGAAAAGAGGCCAAATTATTGAATATAAAAACTGATTTTAATGAAGTAATGCCAACAGTACTAGATCATCCAATAATCAATGTTTTCAAAGGGCCAGAATTTGATTTGCTGTTATCAGATATGCAAGACAAGCTCCTCAATTCAGCATTTACAGTCTCGAACCAAAGTAACCGAATGGGATGCAGATTGATTGGAGAATATACTTTATCTGCCCAAGAAATTATAACTGCTCCGGTTCTGCCCGGCACGGTGCAATTAACGCCATCTGGGCAATTGATTATCTTGGGAAGAGATGCGCAGACTACTGGCGGTTATGCGAGGGTATTGCAATTGACTGATGCCGCTCAGAATTGTTTGGGGCAAGCTAATATTGGAGATCTCACTAGTTTTAGTTTAAAATTATAAGTACATTTAGAAACACTGACTGGTAAATTTTCAGAATTTGGCTGTTTTTAGCACCCGATTAAAAAAATATAGATGAGAGTTTTGGCTATAAAATTTGGGATAGCTGTTGTGATGTCATTTGCATCCAGATACATATTTTGTCAGCATCAATTATTCGTTGGCAACTACACAAATATGTTTACCGGACTTACGATTTCAATCAACGAAGATTACTCCGGAACATATTCCCTTTTAGATCAAAATTATGCTGTAACTGCTGAGTTAATTAATGACAATCACCTTAGTTGTAGCTATGAATACGAAGGTGAAGAAGCTACATTTTTAATTTTACTTGATGGCACAAGATATTTTATAAAGTCAGAAGGTATAAAATTAAAACTACGATATGAAGGGAAAAATAATCTAGCTTCAAAAGCGGATACAACAATAAAAAATTCAGCAAAATTAAGCAGCAATAGTAAACGGTTGAACGTTCAGCTCAATAAAGAGTTTCTTTCATACCCAAATAAAGGCTATCAATTTAAAGCTCCCATTGGTTGGAGTTATCAGTTGATAGAAAATGGTGTCCATTATTATCAATCAATTGATAAAATAAGTTCTATCGTCATTCTCGAGCACGCTTATTCTGACCGCAAGCAAGTTAAAGCAGTAGCTGAATCAGAAGGCATTCAAGAAGAAAATACGATTCTATTTACAAGTGAACCAATAAAAGACTTCGGAACCAATGGTATATTAGGCACTTTTTCGGGTTGGATTGAAGGAGTGAATTCAAAAGCGGCAATTGTATCATTATTTTCGCCGCATGGAGGAGGAATAACAGTGATGGTATATAGCCATAAAAAAGACTTTAATTTATCTTATGTTGAAATAGCAAAAAAAATAGCAAACGCTGTAAAATTTTCGAAACCAATTGTAAGCGAACTAGTCACACAATGGGAAAACAAACTCATAAATAAAAAAATTGTTTATTACAACACAGGAAGTAATTCAACAGAAAAAACAAGTTATACATTATACACTAATAAGCAGTTTTTATACTACAGTTCTTCTTCTTATGCCAGCTCAGACACTTATAATGATTATTCATCTGCTTCTTCAAGTGACGCTTCGGGAACATGGAAAATTAAAGAAGATAAAACGGGAATATACATTGAATTTCAGTACTCTAATGGCAATGTAAGCAGTCAATATTTGACAATGAAAGAAAAATCAAACACACAAATTTTTCTCAATGGGTCAAGGTACTTTATAAAGGGGATAAATGATTAGAAAACTACTTTCTTGGTGACCAGTGTAAAAGAGGGAATGATATTATTTGCAGCTATTGCACTCATTGTTGTAACTGCTTTTTTTCTAGCTCGGAACAAAAATAAACGTTCACGTATCATCATTTCCTGTATTATTGCAATTGGTCTAGCCGTCAGAATATTTGGTTCACTAGACCCGTATTTACACCAGTGGGATGAAAAGTATCACGCATTGGTTGGAAAAAACTTAACCTCAGGAATAAAAAAACCTGTTTTGTATGCTAAACCAGTCCATGAGTATGATATTCGGAAATGGACGGAAAATCATATTTGGTTGGAAAAAGGTCCTATTCCTCTTTCTTTTATAGGTTACTCCACTAAATTATTTGGCTACCATCCGTTTCCGGTCAGAATTCCATCCATTATAATAGGCACGCTTTCAATCTTCCTCACATTTTTAATTTCAAGGCAATTATTCAATTTACAAACGGCCTATTTTGCCGCTTTTCTGCACGCCATAAATGGATTAATTGTTGAATTAAATGTTGGCAGAATATCATCCGACCATGTTGAAACACTTTTCATTTTTTTAGTTCAACTGTCATTTTACGTGATGCTTATCTTTTTCGAAAGCAAAAGAAACAAAACGCTAATATCTTTGTTATTTGGTTTAATTATAGGCCTCGGACTTATAACAAAATGGGCACCTGCCTTGCTTCCACTGCCTATATTCTTTGTATTAGTATTAAAAAAAGAAAACAAACCTTTTCAAAGCCTACTAAAATACGGCTTTTTTGCTGTACTTGGAATCATTGCTATTGTCAGTCCTTTTGTTATCCTTATGTCTTCTTTTTATCCAGAAGAATTTGCATGGGTAATGAAAAAATTTGTGTCTGCATATAGTAATACTGTTGACAATCATGAAGCTCCATGGTGGTATTACATTAATAAAATTGGTGTTGTTTTCGGTGAAACTAGCGCGATTATTTTAATTATTTCACTAATAACTACAGCAATAAGGAGGAATTGGCAATTCATGTTCCTCAATCTGTGGTGGCTAATTCCAGTTCTAATTTTCTCTTTTGCAGAAACTAAAAGAGCAACTTACCTATTAATTGCTGCACCATCTGTGTTTATAATAATAGGTTATGTTGCTTCATATCTATTAAAATATCGAAACATCTATTCTAAAAAAGTTGTAAAATTTGTCTTAAGCTTATTCATATTTAGCCTTTTTGCCTTTCCACTTTTATATAGTTTCGAAAGGGTTAAGCCATTAGATTCAAATTTTGAAACCCCAAATTGGATGACCCACATTGAAAAAATGAAGAAGCTAGACTTACCAAAAGAAACTATTATTTTATCATTTCCTCATCATATTGAAGCTATGTACCATACGGATTTCACTGTGTACAATAGAAGTTTTTCCAAAGAAAAAATCAAAGAATTAATTTCAAAGGGATATAGAATTACTTTTTTCAACGAAGAAACAGCAGCATTTACAACTTCACAAATTTGGTTGAATAAGTTTTAGAATATGAAACAACATTTACTATATAAACACCCTGACTTAAAAAACTGACATCAAATGAACTATCTGAGTAAATCTCCTCATTTAAAACGATTTGACCATTTAAATTCATAATTGACAATTTGGCTTCTTCACCTCCATCATCAATTGAAAAATTGATTTGATCAGAAACTGGGTTTGGATAAATTTTGACAGAATTTGATTCGTTTTCAATTACATCAAGGTAACAATTTCTAAAAGTATAAACACTGTTAATGTTGGGGACAGAGTCAAGTGAATGAGCAGCATTTGTGCTCAATGAGGGAAAAGTTAAACTTCCATCTAAAACATAAAAAATATATGGATTATTGTTGCCATAACCTATAAAAGGAGCTGGAGAACCATTATAAAATAAATCAAACTCTAGAGAATCTATAGATTTTTCACCAAAATGGAATTCGAAAACATTACAATATTCATAAATCCACAACTGATAATTAATGAAATCATTTTCTTCAGAGTCAGCTACAAAACCTGATTTTACAAATTCAAGCTTGAAGATTTGATTGCCAGGCTCTCCGCTTACTTCATAATAAATGGGAGACAATAAAGGATTGTCCTGAAAATTCTTTTGATTACATTCGAAAATATTAATAAAACTCTTAAACACGCCATTTTGCTCAAAAATGACATATCCGTTTTGTCCTACTTTAAGTGAATTAAAACTATTGTTGTGATAAACAAAATCGAATCCAATTGGAATCGCTTGATAAAGCTCACTTCCCGAGCCATCAACACCTGCGTTAGTTTCATCTACTAAATTAGCATTTGATAACGGTAGATATGTGCTTTCACTATGTTCAACTGTATAGTTTTGCGAAAAAATGATAGTTTGGACACTTAATAAAACAGTTAAAATTAAAGTTTTGCTTTTCATCATGATATTTTTTTGATGAAGGTATTTTAAAAGCTACAGATAATAAACTGCATTCCTTCAAAATTTGCCAAATTCTATACAACTCTAAAAAACTCGCTAACTATATAATTTGGAGAATTATTCTGAGCTTTTGCTACATTCTAAGCCCTTTTCAAATGGGCTAAACTCACCTTTTGACCAACCTGATAATAGATTTATGATCAATTGATTCAATGATCAAAATGTAAACACCAGACGATTCCTGAAGCTTTAAATCCAACGATTGAGTATCATTAAATGTTTCAGAAAGAATTACTCTACCAGTAATGTCCGTTATGGTGGCTTTCAAACTATTTATAGTTTCATCAAACGATACTGTAAAATCTCCGTCTTCTCCAATTGGGTTTGGGTAAACCATTGTTCCAAAATTCTGAAAATTATCAATTTCTAACACTTTCAGTTTTTTATCAATATGAAATAGATTAATATGAATATTTCCCAAAACATCAACACCAACCAAATTTTCAACTGATGATACACTAACGCTAATGCTGTACAAAGTGTCAACTGCAGGCAAAACGTCATAAAATGCTATAAATTTAGATTGATTAGCCCAATAACTTGTTGAATTATTTAGTACCAATGTTTTTACTAGCGGATTGTCTGAGGGAAAACTAATCAGGGGACTATTCAACGTGTCCATCAATTCATCAAAAAACAAATCCAAACTGAAATTACTTACTCCCGTATCAGCGTATGTAATGGTATCTACGCTTGGAATTACTGTGAGAAGTTTTGGGTATTTTTTGTAGATATTAAACAGGTCAATTTCTTGAAATCCGTTTTGGATATTTCCAATTTTATCGGTAGCACCAGTGACTTCAACATCAATATTCGGAAGAATTAAAGATAAGCTGTTTACGTTATAAAACCCTAAAAAAGTAGAATCATTCAGCCAATGGCTTGAAAGTGTATTAAACGAAATACTACCTGATGGATTTTCAACCGGAAAAGAAATTGTTGGATCAACTAAAGTATCCATAACTTCATCAAAAACAGATGTCAATGAAAAAGTTGATAGGCCAACATTACTGAGGTTAATTGTATCTAAATTAGCAGTTAATTGCAGTTGACTTGGAATTTCAGTATCAATATTAAAAACGGATTGTGCTTGATGCATGACTTGGATATTTCCCACGCAGTCAAAAGCACTATCAATATCAACATTAATATTAATAACTACCTCAGAAGAGCTATTAACATTGTAAGCTGCAATATATGTTGAGTCATTTAACCAACTGCTTGCTAAACTATTTGGAGTAATTGTATTAAAAGGGTTTTGATTCGGAAAAATATATACTGGCGACTGGGTAGTATCCATTATTTCGTCGAATACAGTGGTTAACACAAAAGTTGAAACTCCGACATCTATTAAACTAATAGTATCTAAATTTACTGAAATAGACGAAACAGATGGCTGCTTTACATCCATATATTTATCAGCATAATCGAAAGCTCTTACCCCTATTTTTTCGCCAATTAATCGGCCTGGAATATCGTCAACTGGCGGATGAATTCCGCCCCAAATTCGAGACAAACTGCATTGATCTGATGCATCACGGTAAGTTGCCCACTGCAATGTTATGTCTACACTTGGCCCATCTTCAAATACTAAAAAAGAATCTTTTACAGCCACAAACTCTCCCATACCTCCAGGAAAAAACTCATCACCTGTCATTGCGGTCATCACCTCTGCCGCAGCTCTTGAAAATGTTGAATGTCCAGAAATATAACCTGCAAATGGAGGTGTTATAAAAGTCGGTCGTTGGTATGGCCACCAGTTCTCGGCAAGAATCCAACCCACACCAGCTACATCATTTTCTGGATCAGAAATATAATCTGGCCCACGCCAAGCCAATACTTTTATTTTCCCTGTATCGCTTGCATTAAATCCTTGTCCAATATCAATGGGAGTCACCAATTCAATATAGCCAGCAAGCAATGGAATGCCATCAGGAGAGTAATTCGGCAAAGTATTATCAGTTGACTGACCTCGGTCTGCCATATACCGTATCGCTGATATTGGCCTAATATAATCGTACCAGCCTTTAATTCCCCAAGCCGCAATAGCGGCATCATGCACTGCTCCACCCATTGTAAAATAAGCCTTAACGTCCCACTCTAAAGCATCAAGCTCAACTCCTTTACCTTTCCATTTTTTTTCAAAATCTGGATGATCGCTCACATAATTCAATAATTCAAACCAATGTCCTGGTGGTGTTTCAGAATCAGGTCCATCCGCCCAAAATTCGGCAAGTACTCTTGCATAATCTGCTCGAGGTACAATTTGCGGTGAGTAAGGCAAACCAGTAGCGGGATTTAAAGGATGTCCAATTCCAGGATCTCCCCCTTCAGTTAAATCATAAAAATTTTGTAAATCAGGGACATTGGTTGGGTAGCTTTGTACATTCCCTATCGAAGCTGGTGAAATATCCCACAATACATTACTTGTAGAGTCTAAATGAGACGACCATACAGATACAAGAGAAAATCCCCACTGATATTCTTCTATTAATGCAGATGCATTAACTGTATCTAAATAAGGTGGAGCAGATGGGTCGTGATAAACCACATAATCATCACCATCTCTTGTATAAACGTTTTTTACCGAATCATTCAACGAAAAAGGAATGACTGCTCCCCATTCTGGACTTAAAAATTCAGGAGTATTGAATGGAATTTGATTTCCCGACTGATCAATAAACACATCAAAACTTAGTGGCTGCCAACGATCAGGATCAACAAGACTTGAATTTCCGGAAATTGTTGGTGCAAGAGAAGGATTAACAGGATTGTAATATATATTAACGTAGTCATTCTGCTCATTTGAACCATCTTGTAAACCAAAAGCAATAATTTCTTGAGCAATGTAATTTCCTAGTGCAGCTGGATCGCCAGCGGGATAATTAACACTTGTATTTGTGTTATCATAACCAAGCGAGATCATTAATGCATCAAGTAGTGGTAATACTGTCGCTGCGCCTGGCGAGTTCTGAAAACGGTGCGAAAGCATCCTATAAGCTGCAAAACTGATAGCTTCGCTCCTTGCAGAATCTATATTAGACGGCTCAGGTACACCTGTAAATGGAATTAAGAAGCCTCCCACAGAGTCTCCTAACATATAGGGTTTTGCAATAGAATCGTAAGCAGCCCAAGCATCATACATCCCAACAGAAACGTGAAACAAATTTCTGGCATGAACAGTTGGCCTAGCAAAGTCGTTTCGAATACTTTCAAGCATTGCATCTTTCCACTGCCTTGCAACAGAATGTTGCGCAATTACAAAGGAATTAGATAAGAGAAAGAACAATAAAAAAAATACTGTTTTTAATCCTCTTCTGTGAAAAAAAGGTGTACCGTACAGGCTCTTAGTCATCATTCTAGCTTGTTTGAGTATCAAAGTTAATACTAATTTAGCTAAGCTAAATAAAAACAGTAAAAAATGTAAAGGACAATTTGTTTATAACAGTGAGATTAATAGATGATTTGCTTCGGATTGATCAGCATTCCTAAATTTGTTGTCGTTCTTAAATCACAGTCTGTAAAACATAGTATTAGAAAAATAACTTAGTTGAAAGTTCTTTCTGCCTGAACGATATGGCTAGCGGCAGATTCACAAACCCTTTTGGTTGAGCGAAAGAATTAGTTGCAAATGACGCGAGAACTATACCGATCAAATACTTGATATTTTTTCTCTTACATCTCAGCCAGCGCGGTTATTCATAACTAAGACAATCAATCAGTTACTGGATTTCAAAATGGTTAGCTATGGTTTTTCATATGACATTACTATTATTTATTCTTCTGATCAAAAAAAACGCAATAGGTTATTCACCTTCATATCGACGCTGACTGCTGTTTATGTCAAATTTAGATTAGCTCTAGAGATCACTGAGCATCTAAAAATTCAAAATATCTTTCAGAAAGTTCAATTTTAGTAATGTTGCTTTGGGGTCATTTTTTTTGATCGACTTAAAAGTAATTGTTGCACAATTACGGCATATTGATACCCTGCAGAGCTAACTGATTCACGAATAGGTTCGAGTCCTTTTACTACAAAAAAGTTTGTTGCAAAAAAAACATCAACCTTTCGATTGATGTTTCTTAGTAGCGGGGATCCTTCGACAAGCTCAGGACAACTAAAATCTTAAACCTAATAAAGTGTTTCAGAATGCTCAACTTGGATCTGATCCGCTAAAATTAGACAGAAAGCAAATAATTAGTTTTATCTGACAAATCTTGCCTGATGCACAAGCACTACCGATATCCAAAATCAACAATTCTTCAAATAGTTTTTTTAAAAAACTCATATTCACTTTGATTTATATACACTTACAGTAATCTATAAAGGTTAAGGAGTAAAAATTGATCATACAATAATCCAAAAATGGGTATTCTAAATCTGCCGTATTTAATTTCAGATTAGTGGTAACAGTATAAATACCCTGATTTTCTACAATTCCTCATTTTTATTGTTTTGAGAATAAGAAACGATTAAATTTACTATATTTGAGAGGCACGTTAATATCTTAACACAATACTATGACCTCTTCAGTATTAGAAATTAAAGAAAAAATTTCAACATGGAATGAGTTACGAAATACTCCTGCGGCCCTCCCAATGTTAACAGCTGGATTCGGATTCAAAATTCAATATAGTGAATACCAAAACTGGTATAATCCTGAGGATCCGAATTCAGAAACACCACATGATATTCGGTGCTATTTTGGTGTTGAGGAGTTAGGAATGAGATTTTATATTATAGACAATCTTCATGATCATGAAGGCCAGCATAATCCTGGAGTGAATTTGTTCGAAAAATCATTTGTCAGGGTTTTGGAAAGCCCAAGTATTCCAGGAGAAGGTCCATTTAACCTTAATAAATTGGTAAGCAACCAAATTAGTTCGCAGAAATGCGGAGAACGTGTATTAAATTGGATTTTATCTGCCGGATCATGGTTAGAATATCAGCTTGGACAGCTACCCAATAGTGCCATTCCTGCTGAACTAGACGACATTGGAATTCCGAGGGTTGTTACAATTCCATTTACAGATTTAAGTGTATTATTCGGAAACTCTCAAGAAGATGTTTATGTGATGCTCGCTTTAAAAGATTACGGCGGTAATAACGGTTATAACCTAGAGCTTATTCTTTCACATGTACAGGATATTGAAAGCCCGTCCCCTGTTGTTAACTCCTTTCATGATGTGACGCAGCCACACCCTCCATTTACATTGGCTGCAAATCTGCATTTCAGTTTGCTAAGCTAGCGATTATGTCTACCAAAACTTTTGAGTTTACAATGGACTTTCTGACCTATGGAAATCTGGCTATACTCATCTTTGGTTTTTTTTTCTCTTTGAGGTTTTACGTAAAAGGTCTTTTATATTTTGGTATTTTAATCAGTACTGAAATCTTGTCTTTAATTTATATTAAAGACAATTTATTCTTGTTTTCAATTTCTTATTATATCCATTTTTTCTGCATTGCTTTTTATGTCATGGTTGAGATGTTTCGCATTCCAAAGCATTATTTTATGATAGCGGCTATGCTTATGGCCACTCCTATGTTGATTGGACTTGCAACCTTGCAGTCCATGGAAGGATATCACTCTTATGACAGACAAATCTATAATTTAAGTGTAATTTTGCTAGCCATGATACCTTTAATGCGTTATATACAAGGCAAATTGAAGATTAAAGCACATGAGCAAACTGTCCTTGTAGTCATATTGTGCTATTTCACCCTAGATCTCATTTTGGCCTTATCCATGAATTACCTTATTAATCAACCTCTGAAAATGGTGGTTTGGATTTGGCTTTTTAGAGCTCTATGTTTAGCAGCTTTTTACTTTTCTTTAGCACAATTCATATGGAAAAAACAGATTCAATAATTCCTTTATATTGGATTATCGGAAGTCTGGTAGTTTTTTTGATCATTCTTGGGTTTGTTGTATTCATTTTAAAAGCTATTGTTAACCGCATCAAAAATGAGGAACAAAAGAAAGCTGATCTAAAAACTAAGCATCACCAGGAGATGTTGAAAAACAGTATTGACATTCAAGAAAGGGAACGTTCACGCATTGCTTCGGATATTCATGACGGACTAATAGCAAAACTGTATCAATTACGTTTAATGAACGAAAACAAAGGGTTAGACGAAAATATGGACACCTGTATAACCATGGCCAGATCTATATCTCATGATCTCTCTCCACCACTCATAGCCGATATGAATATAAATGAATTATGTTATGACTTCCTGCAACCTTTTCAGACAGAGTTTGATATTCATTTCGCTTCAACTAATCGATCAACAACAGCATTAAGTTTTGACGAAAAATTGCATCTTTATCGGATCTTTCAAGAAATGATCATCAACATTAAAAAGCACGCCAATAGTTCGTCAATTTTCATTTATACAAGATTAACGAACCAGTACTTTGCCTTGAAAGTCGAAGACCATGGTATTGGGTTAATAAACCAACAAAATGGTTTGGGCCTTAAAAATGTCAACTTAAGGGCAAAACAACTCAAAGCAAAATTCAAATTTAAGAATAAGGCAACTGGTGGCACAACGTTTTTAATTACCTTTAACCGTAAATGAAACCGATTAAAATAGCTATTACTGATGATGACATCTTGATTGTTGATTTGCTGAGTCGTTTTTTGGACCAGCATGAGCCCTTTGAATTAGTCAAAAAATGTTATTCTATATCTGATTTCTATGACTGGGAAACTTCTGATAATTACGAAGAACCAGACCTTTTATTATTGGACCTTAAACTTAAAGATGGAAATGGTAAAGACATAGTTGAATACCTTCAAAAAAAAGAAACCGGCATTAAGGTTATTGTATTGTCGTCGCATTATAGTCCTAACTATTTAGGCTATATGTTCCGTTTAGGAGCTCATGCCTTTTTACCTAAAGCCATTCATCAAAAAGAGTTAATACCAATTATTAATCAAGTTTATGAAACTGGGCATTATTTTATGCCTGATCAAATAGATACACTCAGAAGCCAAATTGCAGGCAATGTTGCAGAGATTCCTGTTTGTGATGACCTTCGTGTTACTAAGCGAGAAATGGACGTGCTCGTACTTTTATGTCATCAGTATACTGCTAAAAAGATTGCTGAAAAATTATTCATCAGTCCCAAAACTGTTGAAGGTCATAAGACCAATTTACTGCTCAAAACCGGCGCTAAAAATATAGCCGGTCTAATTATTTTTGCAAGCCAAAACAAGCTAATTGATCTCAATGAGATTATGCTATAATCGCTGCCATTACCTTTATTAATAGGTTCTCGAACCAGTCTTTCTTGAGACCAGGTAAAATCCCTCTTTTTCAAAAACCAAGTATTTATACGCTTAAATACATCTTTTTCTTCCCCCACTTTTGTACTGACAACCCATTACACAAATTTTAATCAAGTAATTATGGAAGCGAATAAAGAAATTTTTAACCAGTTTGATAGTATTTTATCTGTAACACAAAAAACTATTAATGATCAATTTGAAAACTTAACAGGAAAAGGTCTGCCGATCCATCCTTCTTTTGGCTTGGTACAGAAAGTAGATAGTCAGCAAAACTATACGTATGAACTCATTGATAAATTACCAGATGACCCTCAAAATAGTTGCTTTGTTGGAAACATTTTACCTAAAATTTCCATTTTGGAGTCAGGGCAAGCCGTCCTTTTTAATATCCAATTCACAAGTGGTACAGCATATTTCTGGGAGGGGCTAGGAAGGAATGCCGTTTTGAAATCGTATGATATGACCGGCTGGGTATACGCAGCCAATGTCAATCTAGATATGAAGGGGCTACAATTGGATGAAGCTGGCAATAATCATCAAATTATGTTGCCTGGGAATACAGAAAACCAGCAAGTTTTAATTGATGAGAAAGCACTTGAAAAGCTTACTGAATTTGAAGCAAAGAATTACTCTATCAATTGTTTATTTGCAAATTTCGAAAACACCAAACTTTGGGACACCAATGTAGTTGCTTCTAACGCTGGAGAAAGCGGGGATACTGGGCTAAAGCAACTGATTAGTTTTATGTCTTTTTACGTGCGTAACCTGCGTAAAATCAACAATGGAAATCCTTATGTTTTCGGCTACTTTCCAGAAGTAAAACCGGTTAGCCCTAATCCTAACATACCGCCTATTTTACAAGCATGTGGTGTTACTTATTCTTGTTTTAAAGATAAGACAGCTGATCAAAGTACATTAAATTATTTGCTGGTCACAAGTGGTGGAAAAAAGACCGTCCCACCGGGATCTTTTGTGTTTCCTGAAAATTGGATACAGACACCTGATGTGCACGCCAAAATGATTTATTCTCAGCATAATATTTTGGAAAAATATATTTTTAGACCGCTTTACACACAATTACAAAATGAAGTCTATTCCAAAATTAGAAGTGCAGTAGGTGCTCCAATTGGCAATACTTATGATCAGGCCGTTTCGCAGACACCAACCGGGCTTCATTTTTTAATTTCAAATTGGCGTACAGAACATGAGGCCTATGTTAACCAGTTTACTGTTGATTTTAGCCAGAGCGAAGGAAAGTTATACCTTACTTTCAAAGGCCTTATCAATTTGACAGCTTATGATGATGTTTCTGTACTTTTTGTAAAAGGATCTGTAACAGATGTCAGTGCCACCGGATGGGAAAAACAAGTTGTTATTTCCGTGCAAAAAGATACAACATCTAAACTATTGCCGCAACCTGATGTTCTCCACTTTGACACTTCTCAACCAGCAGTTATTACTATGAAAGATCACAACCGTTCGTTCTCTGGACCAATGGGAGAACTCACCAAGTACCTTGAGAAATTTCTTAATGTTTTAGATAGTGTGTTACACTTTCTACATTTAGATTTCCTGGACTTTTTGACTAATTTATTTAGAGACCTCTTTGATTTGAACACTAAAAATGTCTCTATCGATAGCATTGGAGCCCACCTTGGTTCAACCACTAAAAATAGTATAGTATTGCCTGGAGGAAAGAACTTCTTTATTAAATCTCCAAACTCATACCCTTATGGTGCTTTATCAACAGAATTAACCTATAAAGCAATAAGCTAACCAACACTAATCTATCAACTTCAATACATTATATCATGGACACTATACATCTAAACCAAAAGAATGGAAAACAATTAACTGTTAATGTTTCTTCTTGCTTAATTGAAGATATCCAGCCAACCCCTATACTGGGCGCAGGGACAGAAATGAAAGGCATTTTTGGGAATGAAGCAACCCCTGTCTTTTTTAGTATTTCAAAGGATCAGCAATTACATATGTTAACGTTTGAAACTACAAACGGATCAGGCTGGAATTTCACCTCGTTGAATCAACGACTCAACATTTCGGGAGCTTTGACTAGTTATGATGTACAGCAAATTAATAATGATCAATTTCGATTGGCATTTACCACTTTTGAGAACAATGTTTACCGCTTATATTACTTTGACCAAGTACAAAGAGATTTGTCAAATTTATCTCCTATCACTTATCAGTTAAATACGACTCCCCATCAGATTCATTTTAATACGAATACAAAGAGTGGTGATTTTATGCTGTCGCAAGACAAGAACGGGCAAAACGTATGCACGAGGTTTTGGTTGGAAAATGAAGTTTTACAAGAGAAACCGCTCTATTTACCTCGAAATCTGGCGCCAAACGAGTTAATGGATTTGTCTTACGGATATATAACTGCTAAAAAAGCTGTTTTCATGGCCTATCATCTCCAGGATGAAATAGAGGTAGTTGGGATTAGAGGAGAAGGTGTCACCACTTCTTTCTCTGATCTTATTCCAGACAAGATACAATGTATACAAACTGTTCATAATGTATTCTCTGACCCCGACACACCAAAAACACATTTGTTCTTGGGTGGAGAAAAAGGGGTGTACTTTTACGAAAATGCTTCAACATCTATTGGTCCTAAAACTGTCACGAATGATATGGCAGAAGTGAATGAAATTTTAGCCTTTCAAAGCACGACCAAAACCATGCTTTGGGTCAAAACAGTGAATAATCAACTTTACCTTATCGAAGGTGAGACTAATACTAATGGCGAAATTACCTGGAAGACACCTATTTTATTCATGTCGAATATTTTGAGTTTGGCACAAACTTCTGGACAGTCTATCGGAAAGAATCAGCTTTTCGTTTTAACGGATACTTGGCAACTCATCACCATCTGGCAAGATGCCGGAACTGGACTTTGGCAAGAACAGCTCATGCACGTTAAAAACGACATTGGTTTCACTAAACAACCTGCTTATATGACTACACTCAGATTTACGGATGCCCTTGGCACTCCCGTAATATCTGATAAAGCTAATCCAGAAAATGGAATTTTTACACTAAAAACTGTAGCTGGGTCTTATGTCACCATTAACGGAAAAAATTATCAGTTGGGGACAGATAATGCAGTCACAATTCCAACGGATATTAATGGTAAAATTACCATTCTTACAAAGGCATGCGATCTGTATTGTCCTGCAATTCATTTATCAGGTAAAGGTATGGACCATAGTCTTGAAATCCATCCAAATGCTAATCTGGTTCAGACACTTATTTCACAACTCGGAACATTGACTCTTGACACCCAAACACAAAGGGGCACTCCAGTTGTTTCAGGGCAGCTAACAGCTGAAGATTTGGCCACTTTAAAAACGACCATTGCTCCAATTACGTCATTAATCCAGGAAAAACTGCCGTCGGGTTATACACATGTTAAGCTAATATCTAGTCGTGACCAAGCTATGACAGCTTTTCCAGAGCTATCTTTTGATATTGTTGGTGATGGTTTGAAATACCTTGGTACAATTGCCAAACAAACGTTAAATACAATTGTCAAAGATACCATTCATCTGACAGGTGATATTTTAATTGAGTTATCAAGTACTGCCAAAGATATTATTCATTTTGCCATAAATGTTGCAGGCAAGATTTACAAATTTGTGGTCAATACATTAGATTCTGCGTTAAAAGCATTGTCTAACCTTCTATTAATAATTGAAGCTGATATCAATAAAATTCTCGACTGGATTGGCGCCATTTTTGACTGGGGTAATATTCAAAAAACCAAGCAAGTATTAGAGCAATTGGTATCCAATGGTTTGACTTACATGTCTCAATCACTCGTCTCGAATGATGACTACAAAGCCACTATAAAGGCTACGATTGATCAACTCAAAAACCAACCAAATTTAGAATCGGTTAACAGTAATTCAGGAAAAACCAATATATCTGAACTGAATACAAAACACGACGCCCTGTTTGGTATTATGTCTAACCACCAGATGGAATGGGTTTTTTATACCATTCAACACAGTGTTGGAAAGTTAATAGAGAAATTCATTCCGCAAGACATTCACCATGCGATTACCGATATATCCCATCAAATTACAAAAGTGGTAAATCTGAAAGAGATAACGCTTACTTTAGGTATTTCAGAAAATACCTGGCAAACCATTAAAAATCAATTTGAAACCATTCAAAAGAAAATGATTTCACTAGATTTTGACATTGAGTGGTTCATCAATATATTCCGTTTTATTTCGAACAAGATTGTTAATGTTGCTGAGGCTTTTGCTGAATTGTTGATTCAGTTAACCAAAAGTATTGCTGACCTTATTAGAAAAATAATTAATCTTGAAATTAAACTCCCAGTATTAGATGGCGTTTTCCAAGCGATAGGAACGGGTAAACCAACTATTATTGGTCTAATTGCCTTATTTACAGCTATTCCTGCTAATGAAATGAGTTTGACTGCTACTGGTAACCTACCATTTGCAGAAGTCGAACATATCTTTGAATCATCTGATTTATTTACATCTATGATTCATTGGGATAAATTAAACAGTCTCGCGAATTCCTCGAATGATCAGGCGTTGAAAATTTACCATGCCAGCACCTCTAACATTGATGAAAACTTTTCCGTTCATGACATTATACATACATACAATAAATACGCTCCTAAAGTTGGAACCATTATGGGGCTCATTGCCAGAGGGACCTCTGGTCAAGCTAAACAAACAGACCTTAGCTTTCCGTTAGGAGTTTTGTCAGGTCCATTAAAAATGGGTGCTGCATTGTTGTCACTTACTATTCCTGAAGGACAAGATGCTGGGCTTAAAATTCCAAAATTTGTTGGACAGATATGTTTTAAGTTAACTTCTGAGCCTGTTACTGACGTACTTCCTACTTTTGCTTCGCCCTTAACTTCGTTGGGGCTTACAACATTGGGTAATGTATTAGTTTTAGTTACTGACACGGCACTGGCTATTAAACATACGAATGAGTCTAATGCTTGGAAGTGGAGTGAAGTCGGACTTGAAGCAGCCAGCGCTTTGGGATCTATCTTAGTAGATTCCGGATCGGCTTTGAATAATATTGGGCAAGATACCATTGAAGCAGCAGGTATTCCTGCAGTTTTAATCGCATTAGGTACACCAATTGGGCAGACCGGGTATGTCTTAAGATTTGTTGCCAATACTGGTACAATAATATGTAAACAAATTGGATAGCGGCATTCAGCTATTTATTAGTCAATGATTAACTCTTAAATTATTCTAAGATGTCAAATACAAGTTATCACACATTACAATCTAAGCAGAATTGGTCGCTATACATTAAGCAATTGGGAATTCAAAAAACGCATCCCTGGTTTGAAAACCTCATGCATCCTAGCGGCAAAATCTACATTTTGAGTATGGTTTGGGATGATAGTGGTAAACCAGCAATCATATATCCTGACACAACAAAAAAACCTGAGGAATACGCTTTTAAAATTGATAATGGTGGCGTTCAACATTTTATAGGAGATGGTATTGAGGTCTTGCCTCCAAGGCAGATTATCGGAGGCCTGAATGTTGCCATATTTATTTTTAAGGACAACAGTGCCAAAAGGCAGTTAGGAGTAGAGCTCAAACAAATACAAGCTCAATTCAAAAAGAGTGAGTTGTTTCAACTCATCAAAGCAATAACTGATCTTCCATTATCAAGTAAAGCAGATGCATTGACAAAAGCTGCTGATGATCTGTGTGGTGTTATTGAAGACATCTTAAAACAATCATTAGATAAGCACTTAGCAACATTTCAAGGATCATATGGGGTTCATAACTGCATTAGAACCAGTAAAACGGAAACACTTGAGCAAAACAAAATTAGGATGGTATTAAACTTGGTTTCAGAACCAATTCTAAAAAACTAACATTAATTATTTTTAAGATGTCTATCAAAACTTTATCATGGAATATGTACTATGGATCTGTGCATCAAACAACTCCATGTCAGCGTTTCAACCGCATTATGACGATAGCCAATACGTTTCAAGTTGACCTTGTTTTTTTGCAAGAACATCCAGGACTCTCTTCTCAACTGACAGATCAAACCGGTCGCCTCCATGGCATTTCGCCAATTCCGTCTGACTACAATTATCACGTTATTCCAGAAATGGACCATTATATTACGGATAGAGTCTCCGCGTCAAATCGTGCCTATGCATTGTTGATTAAAAATACTTGTCAATTGTCAGATGTAGGCTATTTTAATCAGTCACAATTTGTCAACCACCCCAAACTAAGGTCTTATCTGAGGTGCCCAGTACACTATAAAATTAAGCATTTGGGCATAACTTACAATATCTTTAATTGGCATAATGAAATTGGCAATCTGGCAAAAACTGGAATGAAGATTTTTACACGTCAAACCATGCCGAACAATACCATACTGTTAGGAGACTTAAACCTTACAGTTAATCAAATTAATCGAATATCTTTTTTCAATCATTGGTACGATATAGTAGTCAATACAATGCAAATTCACGGTGTTGATCATATCCTTTCAAAACAGCTGTCTCACCCTGTTTTAGGGAATGTGCTCGATTTCACGAGTGACGCAAATCACTTTCCAATTGCAGGAGATATTTGATAAGAAGATGACATGCAATGGAGGGCCGCTGCATCTAGTCTAAAAAAATAAAGTTGGTTATTATTTTACAATTAAAGTTCATGGAAAAAAAGTTCTTCACAAAAAAAAGAGTTCATCATTTCTAACAAACTCTCTCTCAGTAGCGGGGATCCTTCGACTTCACCGCGTTTCGCTCAGGAACCTCAAATCGCCTTTCAAAAAAACCTTGTTGTAACGTAAATATCTTTCTTCCAATCGCAAATAGGTTCGAGTCCTTTTTTCAAAACAAAAAAGTTTATCGCAAAAAAAAACATCAACCTTTCGATTGATGTTTATTAGTAGCGGGACCCTTCGACAAGCTCAGGGCAACGCAAATATTACTCCTAACAAAGTGTTTTGGAATGCTCAATATAGTTCGCTGATTCAGCAATAGGTTCGAGTCCTTATTATTCCAAAAAAGTTTATTGCAAAAAAAAGCATCAATCTTACGATCAATGCTTTTTAGTAGCGGGGACCCTTCGGCAAGCTCAGGGCAACGCAAATTGCTGTTCCACATGAAGAATTTTGGTTGGCATAACTATTGAACATAATTCAGCAATAGGTTCGAGTCCTTATTATTCCAAAAAAGTTTATCGCAAAAAAAAGCATCAATCTTACGATCAATGCTTTTTAGTAGCGGGGACCCTTCGGCAAGCTCAGGGCAACGCAAATTGCTGTTCCACATGAAGAATTTTGGTTGGCATAACTATTGAACATAATTCAGCAATAGGTTCG
>JBGCGA010000078.1:0-15087 GCA_045110285.1 Crocinitomicaceae bacterium
CTGCCCCAGTTGGCCGCTTTGGTATCTCCCCAAAAAAAATAAAAAATAAACAGAGCCTCTGGAGGGACTCGAACCCACGACCTGCTGATTACAAATCAGCTGCTCTAGCCAGCTGAGCTACAGAGGCAAAAACTTTGTTTAAAATCTTATTAAAAGAACGTATAAAAAAACTCCCGCGTCAAAACGGGAGTGCAAATATAATTGATATTTTTTTATTAAAAACTTTTTTTTAATCTTTTTTAAAAAAAAAGTTACTTGCCTAACATTTTCTTTTTAAGATTAGCATCAGCGGGCTCTTCGCACAGCCAAATACCAAATAATGCTTGCTTAAATCCTAAACTTGGAATCACCACTAATGTTTTTCCATTTTTCTTAAGGTGGGTTCCTTTTCCTGGGATGTATTCTAAATCAAATTCATCCCCTTTTTCAATATCCCCAGCAAAACCTTTATTTATCAAGTCATTTATTTTTGCATCAATATTTTTTGTGTGTCCACCTGTCGATTTTTTGAATCCTGAACGAATCGCTTCTTCCATGTTTTCACGCGTAACCATACCTGAAATGACGCGCAATTTTATAACCATGGTGCTGTCTCCCTCAATAATCTCCCTTGCATTATTACTCTTGTTGTTCAGATACAGCGCACCGACATAAAAGTCTAAAAACATTTTTTCCCTAACACCAGCTCCGTTCAATTTTAAGTATTTCCCATCTGCTTTTACAACATTTGGCATTACTATTCCATTCACTTTTGTGCCACCTGTTTGAGCAATAGCGGATAGCCCTAGAAACATAGCCAGAACTACTAACATTCCTTTCATTATCTATTTTTAATGTTTGCTGTCAATATTCATGCCAGTACACTTATGATGCAATTAATTTTTCTTTGTGTTTTCGTATTTGCTTTTTCAAAGCATCTACGCAAGAGTCAGCCGCTTCCTCAAAAGTACGACACTGCTTTTTTGCAAACAGTTCCTTACCTGGCACTGCGATTTTAATCTCTGCGACTTTATTCTCTTTTTCGGAACTGCGATCAAGTTTTAAAAAAACTTCTCCAACAACAATATTATCAAAAATTTGCTCAAGCTTTAATACTTTTTCTGTTACAAAATCTACTAGTTTTCTGTCTGCATCAAAATGCACTGCCTCTATTTTCAAATCCATAATTTTTTGTTTTAATTGCCTCCTCGTGGGTGAGCGGTTTTGTATATGTTTCTAATCTGCTTGAACGAATTGTGTGTATAAACTTGGGTTGCTGTTAAATCTGTATGTCCTAAAATACTTTTTATAGCTTCAAGTGATGCGCCGTTATTTAACATGTGAGTTGCAAAAGTGTGCCTTAACACATGAGGGCTTTTTTTCTTTAGATTCGTTACCTTACTAAGGTAATAATTAACTTTACTGTACACAAATTTTGGTTCTAATTTTTTGCCACTTTTAGATATAATTAAGTTTTCACTTTCAGGATCTATTTTATCCCTTAATTTAATGTATCCTGATAGCAAAATAAATAAATCATCAGAAATTGGTATGATTCGCTCTTTGTTTCTCTTACCAAGAACCTTTATTTGATTCGATCCAATTTGATTTAATCGCAGGTTAATTAATTCTGACAATCGGATGCCAGTTTGATAGAATAACTCCAAAATTAATTCATCTCGGCGGTTAGTAAACTCATCTTCAAAATCACCAAATATTGTAGAATCCCATAATTGATTTTCTGGGATAAATTGAGGTAGTTGCTTTTTTTGTTTTAACCCTTGCACTTTTACCATAGGGTTAATATCAATTTTTTGAGCTCTTTTAAGAAATTTAAAGTATGTTTTTAAACTTGATAATTTTCTGTTAATAGACGTGTTTTCTAGCGAATTATCAACCAGATACACTCTGAATGATCTGATATCTCGGAAAGTAATTGACTTTAAACTTTCGTCAGTTACATCAAGAAATTCGTAAAATTGCTCAAGATCTTTTTTATATGCAGTGACCGTGTGAGGCGAAAACCGCTTTTCAAACGACAAATAATGTAAAAATTCATTGAGCATGGGCAAAAAAAAAGGTGTAAACCTAGTTTACACCTTTTTGTACGTATTATATTAAAAAAAGTTTACATTTCAGCTTGTTGCAATCTTTGCTTATATGCAGCTTTTAATCTCATTTGTCTATTTTCGATAGAAGGCTTAGTAAATTGCTTTCTTTCTCTTAACTGACGCATAGTTCCCGTTTTTTCAAACTTTTTCTTGTACTTTTTAAGAGCTCTATCAATATTTTCTCCTTCTTTAATCGGAATAATTAACATATCGTAATTTTTTGTTGTTCTAAATTGGACGGCAAAGATAAAATAAAAAAACTTTTTAACAATGCGTTTTGAATTTTTATTTTAAGATTTCCCTAGAGATTACTAATTTTTGTATTTCTGAAGTGCCTTCACCAATTGTACAAAGTTTAGAATCACGATAAAACTTTTCGACAGGAAAGTCCTTTGTATAGCCGTACCCGCCAAAAATTTGAACTGCCTCAGTAGACACTGAAACTGCAACTTCCGAAGTGTAATATTTGGCCATTGCAGACTCTTTTGTTAATTTCTCATGACGGTTCTTTAGATCAGCAGCTTGATATAACAATAATTCAGCTGCTTCTATCTCAGTTGCCATATCTGCCAATTTAAAGGCAATAGCTTGAAATTGAGAAATTGGTTTCCCAAATTGCTCTCTTTCTTTTGAGTATTGCAATGCAGCTTTGTACGCTCCTTTTGCTATTCCTAAGCCTAGCGCTCCAATAGAAATTCGGCCACCATCTAATATTTGCATGGCTTGAATAAAACCTTCCCCTTCTTTGCCGATTAACTGATCGTTATGAACACGACAATTATTAAATATAAGTTCAGCTGTTTCTGAGGCTCTCATCCCTAATTTATTCTCCTTTTTGCCTGCCATGAATCCAGGAGTTCCTTTCTCAATTATGAAAGCTGACATCCCTCTTGAATCTCCTTTTTCGCCGGTTCTCACAATAACCACAGCAACATCTCCTGAAATGGCGTGAGTTATAAAATTTTTTGAACCATTGATTACCCAATGATCCCCATCCTTAACCGCTGTGGTATTCATTCCTCCAGCATCCGAACCCGTACCTGTTTCTGTCAAGCCCCAAGCCCCTATCCATTCTCCGGTAGCTAACTTCGGTAAGTACTTTTTCTTTTGATCTTCGCTAGCATGGTACAAAATATGTCCTGTACATAATGAATTGTGTGCCGCAACAGATAATCCAATAGATCCACACACTTGCGAAATTTCGGAAACAACGGTAATATATTCATCATAACCAAATCCACTACCTCCGTATTCTGCAGGTACCAACACCCCCATTAGTCCGAGATGACCTAATTTTTTAAATAATTCTACTGGGAAGAACTGTTCTTCATCCCACTCCATCATTTTTGGTTTTATTTCTTTTTGTGTGAAGTCACGCACCATCTGGGCGATCATTTTTTGGTTTTCGTTTTGGCTAAAATTCATTTGTCTGTCAGTTTAATAATTTACAAAATTACTAATATTTTCTGAGTAATTCGTTAGATGTTTTCTACCGTTTAGAAAATCTAACTCAATTAAAAAATCAAATCCAATAATATTTGCTTTTTGGAGTTTAATTAATTCTGCGGCAGCTGAGGCCGACCCTCCAGTGGCAAGTAAATCATCATGGATAAGTATGTTTTGGCCTGGTAAAACTGCATCAGTATGCATTTCTATTTCAGCTTCGCCATATTCCAACGCATACTTGTATGAAACCGTTCTGGATGGTAATTTTCCTTTTTTTCTGATTAAAATAAATGGTACATTAAGCGCCAAAGCTAGAGGAACCCCTATTAAGAACCCTCGACTTTCTATCCCTGCGATTCCATCAATCGGTTCAGCTTTATATTTTTCAGCTAAACTATCTACTATCCCTTGCACTAAGTTTGGGCTTAAAAAAACTGGTGTGATATCCTTAAAATTAATCCCTAGCTTTGGAAAGTCGGGCACATTTCTAATTGTGTTTTTAAATAATTCTTTTATATTTTTCATTTATTTCAGATATGGTTTTACCCTAGTGATGTCTTCTTTCAAGAAAGCTTCGTTCAATAACAGAGATTCCCAGAATTTGTCGTTAATATTTTTATTTGAAAGACTAACTAGTACTTGACTTTGCTTCCAATTAAGGTAAGGATGTTTTTTTAATTGATCAAAACTTGCTTCCTGTAACACTATAGGCCTAACTTCACTGGCATCTGCCTTTAATTGCGGTTCTATACGGGTGTAATTTTCGGCTGTCATTCCATAGATTTCTTTGATTTGTGATACTGAATGAAATCCATTTAACTTCACACGTAACTCAATGATTTTTTTGGCGAAAAACGGACCAATTCCACTCACGGATTCAAGTAGTATTTGATCTGCAGTGTTTAATTCAATTACCGCTTTTGTTTTCGCAGTATCTTTTTCAAATAAGTCCTTTTTAACAACTGTATCAAATTTTATAAAAGCTTGTAATTCATTGAATTTTTTCTTGCTAATGACAAAGCAGGTTGATAGATCATTCTTGGACTTAAACCCACCAATTTGATTTTTATATTTTAAAATTACTTTAGCCTGCTTTTCAGAAAACCCAATTGATTTCCAATCATTTTTAGAATACTTATTGGGATTAAAAGGTTTGTATTGAATTGGCGGATTTTTAAAATTATTATTTTCGGCGTCGTTGTATTTTTTAAATTCTTTTGTCTTTTCAGGGTATATGTAGTTCACAGTAGTTGAGTCTTCAACCAATAAATTAGGCATAAAGCTATGTTGAGGAATATTAAGCACTGTAGCAAGACCAAGAATAATAAGACTTAAAGAGGCCACACCAAACTTTTCGGCTTTACTAAAGTTGAACCGGTTTTTCAAGTTAAGCTTTTAGTGTCTTTACTTTCTTCATAAATTTTGCCAACTCTTCTTTAACCCTTGGAGCCAATAAAAATAATCCGATCATGTTTGGCACAAGCATTGCGAAGATCATAGCATCAGAAAAATCAATTACTGATTTTAATTGAGAAGCTGCTCCAACAATCACAAATAGGCAAAATATGAACTTGTAAGCATATTCAACTTTCTTACTTCTTCCAAACAAAAACGACCACGCTTGGTATCCGTAGTATGACCAGGATATCATAGTAGAAAAAGCAAAAAGAACAACTGCGATTGTCAACACCCAAGGAAACCAAGAAATACTTGACTCAAAGGCTTGAGAAGTAACCTGTACTCCTTGTTTAATTTCTTGTCCATAAGTCATTATTTCTCCATTTCCATTTGAAACAATCAAAACCAGAGCAGTCATTGTGCATACTAAAACAGTGTCAATAAAAGGCTCAAGTAATGCAACGAGACCTTCACTGGCAGCATATTTTGTTTTCACTGCCGAATGTGCAATGGATGCTGATCCTATTCCAGCTTCATTTGAGAAGGCAGCTCGTTTGAAACCTTGAATAAGAACACCTATCGTTCCCCCTACAATACCTATTCCTGAAAAAGCACCCGAAAAAATCTGACCGAAGGCATTTGGGATTTGATCAAAGTGCATTCCTAAAATGACTAAAGAGGCAGCTACATAAATAACCACCATAAAAGGTACAATTTTATCTGTTACTTTGGCAATCTTTTTTATCCCACCTATAATAACAATCCCTACGAATACTGCCATGATTATCCCAAAAATCCATCCATTGCCATGCAAAGGATTTAATACCGCAGTTTTAGAGAAATCTTTAGTTGAAAATTCCATTTGGGAGTCACCAGATCCTAGGACAACTTTTTCATTATTGACTGAAGTAACTATGGCATCAACAGTTTTTGGCAATGAGGCTACAATGCTTTCACCCTCAAGGAGCGAAAGATTAGATTTTTTTGAAATTTTTTCGCCGGTTGTTATCACCATCATTTCATCACCTAAAAATTCTTTTCTTGTTCGGATAATCTCTTTATTAGCTACACTGTAAAACACTGAGTCCTTAGTAACTAAAGTGATCAATCTATTTTCTTTTATAAAGTAGTCATATTTAACTTTTTCCCCTACTATTTCTTTAATATCAGATACCGTAGAAATTTCTGATTGTGTTCGATACTCAACCATTGCGAATGCTTGGTTTGACTGGAACATATTCCCTCCTCCAAATGACCCTCCAATACACATAATCGCAAAAAGAACGGCTAGTACTTGGCCTACTTTAGCCATTTTATTAGCTTTTAATCCTTTTTTCAGATAATACATAGGACCTCCATAAACTTTACCTTGCTCATCAATCTCTCGGTACTTAACTCCCAGGGTACATTCTACAAATTTTGATGCCATACCTATTAGCCCGGCTACAATCATCCAAAATGTTGCTCCTGGACCACCAATTGAAATTGCTACGGCCACGCCAGCAATATTTCCCAATCCTACAGTTGCCGACAACGCGGCAGTAAGTGCTTGAAAATGTGAAACTTCTCCGTGATGACCTTCAACTGATATGGTCTCTATCGCGTCACCACCTGGGGTTGCATCACCAGCCATTTCAAGAGATTCGTGATGATCAAACTTGTCGTATTTTCCTCTTATTATGTTTACTGATGTCTTAAATCCTCTGACATTAATAAATTTAAAATAAAGAGTGAAATACAATGCACCTAATACTAACACAATTAGCACCCAAGGCACTTGAATTTTGTCGGTAAATGGTATTTCAAAAAAAATGAGATTAACAAACCAACCTGTTAAGTCGCCAAAAGTTTCATCAATTTTTTGGTCCATCCCTTTTTCTTGGGCGGATAGTAAATATGGAAATAAACTTAGTGTAAAAACAGTTAGTTTTTTTAGCATAATGGTGTTGATTTTTCAGTACAAAACAAATATAAAAAATTTAATTGGCTATCCTAATTATTAAGACAGGCTAAGGCTTGTTCAAAGGTTTTAGGATTATAACCTAACACTTTTCTGGCTTTACTGATATCGAATCCCGTTTTTGGTGGTCTTTTAGCAGCTTGATTTAATGCTTTAGATTTTATAGCTGAAACTTCGGCAGCATTTAAATTATAAAATTTAGCGACTCTTTTCACAAGCTCGATTATAGAGAATGTTTCTGGACCAGCAATATGAAAAATACCCTTAGCAGATTGCTTTGAAGATTGTATGCAAGCCCATGCCAAATCATCAGCCCAGGTTGGTGCTCGAAATTGATCATCAACAATTGTTAAAGGGTCTCCTTTTTCAAGGGCAGCTTTTGCCCAAAGCACAATATTAGAACGGCTTAAATTTTCGCCTTCTCCAAAAACAATGATTGTTCTGAGAATACTCCAATTTTTATAGTCCGATTCTTGCAATAATTTCTCTGAGTTTGCCTTCGACACGGCATAAACACTTAATGGATTAATAAGATCCTCCTCGCTATATGGTCCATCTTCACCATCAAAAACAAAATCGGTTGAAAGATGGGTAAGATGGCAGTTGTTTTCTGTAGCTACTTCAAGCAAATGTGCCACGGCAGTTACATTAACTGCATGACAAAGATCTTGATTACTTTCGCAAAAATCGACATTTGTTACAGCGGCTGTGTTTATTATATGTGTTGGTTTTTCCCTTTCAACTATTGTTTTAATCTCAGCTAAAGAAGTAATGTCTAATGACCTATAATTTTCAATTGAACAAGATGAATTTCTGTTTTCACCTTGGCTTGAAGCAAGAAAGTCGATATTTTTAGCTAAGCACTGTTTTACAATTTTTTGGCCTAGTAAGCCATTTGAACCTGTAATGAGAATCTTCATTTAAAACTATTTTATGCCAAACAAGTCATTCAGTGCCTTTATTTGATCTGGATTTCCGAGTACAAACAATTTGGAGCCAGGTCCTACCTTGGTGTCTTCATCAGGATTAATAATATAATCTCCTTCAGCAGATTTATAACCAATTATGTTGCAGCCTGTTTTTGCACGATCCTTCACTGTAGCAACTGTGCAGGATTTGAGATCTTCCGGCAATTCAGTAAAGTCAATCTCTTCTAAATTCATGGCTGCCTTTCCTGATACTTTTATTAAGTCAAGAAATTCCATCACATCTGGATTGACGACTAGTGAAGCCATATGAGCGCCTCCTACTGTATCTGGCATTATTACATTATCTGCCCCAGCAATCCTCAGCTTTCTCATAGTAGAATAACTTGAAGCTCTTGAAATAATCTTTAATTTCGGATTCAATTCTCTTGCAGATAAAACCACAAAAAGATTATCGGCGTCTTTAGGTAAAGCCGTTATTAAAGCAGATGCATTTGTAATCCCTGCTTTTAACAAAACCTGATCATCTGTGGCATCACCGTGCACAAAAATTGTTTCTGGATGTTTATCTTCTGAAATATCAGATGAAAATTCCACTACTAAAAACTTCCGTTTATAGAATCTTAAATCGTGAGCTGCTTGACTTCCTACTCTACCAAAGCCACACACTATGGTATGTCCATTTAATTGTTCAAGATTTTTCATCATTTTGTATTCTTTATAGTATTTAACATAGTCGCCACCTACAATATAAGTTGTTACAGCAGAAATAGCATAGGCAAACGTACCAAAACTTGTGATAATTAAAAATGAAGTAAATAACTTACCTGCGTCTGAAAGCGCATTCACTTCATTGAAACCAACAGTGGTGACCGTTATGATAGTCATATAAAAACTATCGAACAAACTCCATCCTTCAACAATTACAAAACCCAGAGTACCAATTATTACAATGGTTAGAATAAGAGCCAAAGCATAATAAAGCCGCTTAAAAAAGTAGAAATGCCTTTTCATTATAATTCCCAAATGGTTTTTGGTTTTCTCTGAAATTTAAAAATATGCTTATGCTCTAGAACGATTGCCATCACTAAATACAGTATTAGTGGCGATCCTAGACCAATGAAAGATGCATAAATAAAAAATAATCTGACCTTGGAAACTTTTATACCAAACTTTTTGGCGAACCAAGTACTGACGCCAAAGGATCTAAGCTCAAAAAAAAATGCTATTTTTTGTATGGTTCTTTTCAAATTATTTCAGTTCAAAATCATGCTAATATACGATTAAATTGCGTAATTATGACTCGAGAAAAAGGAATCTTAGCCTTTTTTTGGCTGTAATAAAGCAAGTCCAATATGGCACTGTAGGCATTTAGATTTGACACAAAATTCATTTTTTTGCTCAATTAGAGCTTGTGAATCGAACGCGTTTGGAACAGAAATACCTAAGTTTTTCCATGCCTTAATAATTGTGTTTTGTTCCGGCTTAATATTTAATAAGGCTTCAAGCGCTTTTTCTTTTAATTCTGCCTGACTTACAATATTGCCTTGAGTAAAAAGGAAAGGCAAATAAGCATTAATAATCATTAAACTTTTAAATGATTTGGTCAAATCTCCATTTCTATTTTTAGACAATTTAGTGAAATTATAGTGCTTCTGCCAGTACTCACTTGGGGTAATTTCTAAAGAATTTAGCACCTGAGGTTCAAGTTTTTTATAATTGAATTCACTTGCAATAAGTAAGGACGCAAATTGTGCAATTCTTATTGTCGGAAAATTTCCTGGCCTCATTCTAGAAAATCTCCAAGCATTTTTGCTCATGGGGTTAAGGTCAAATAACTTAGTTTGATAGTAAAACTGCTCTTTTAGACTATCGAAATAGTTATCACTCAGATTTTTCTGATTTAAAAAACCGGCTAAACCAAAACAATATGCTTCAACTTCTGTTTGACTATAGTTTAGTTGAGCAATGTGATGTGGTTGTATTTTATCGACCAACTGAGCGAATGGCTCAGCATTTACTTTTCCTCCAAATATTTTCCCTAATGCTATCCAAAAGGCTTTGTGCTGATTGCCTTTATATTTATTCACATCATCTAAAATTATTTCTGCTTTTCTTATGAGTCTTCCAACAAGTGCCTTCTCTTTTTGATGGATAATATGGAAACTGTCAACGTTTGCAATTTGGTCTGCACACGGAATCCAATCTTTAGATTGCTTAAACTTTAAATAATGATTATAATGGTCGTCATTAATATATGATTTTAGTTCTATGGTAGGAATTTCATAATTATTAATGAATATGGGCTGATCGTATTCGTATACAAAATGAGCAATAACATTATGATAGTTTGGGTCGGATTGGTGACCGTGTTTATTCCAGTCAGACGATTTCACATGGAATTCAATATGACCTGCCCAAACTTTAGAATCGTAATTTACCTTACCTTCCAAAAAGTCGGGCCCCGCGTCATAATGGTGATATCCTCTTTCCATTACTTCCAGAGGCTCTCCATTTACTGTTTCAAATGAATTTGGAAGAAAATTGTTTTTAAATAGATAATGGAGATACTCTTCCTGCATTTAATTATTCAATTTTATAAAATCAACCTCAGAGAACTAGATTAAAAATCATCTAATAAATCATTACTCTCTGCAGGTTTTGGTTTCGGCAAAGCATGTACTGAAGTTATTCCTCTTACCAATAAGACAATAAAAATAACTTTTAAGATGATACCTTTCACGATCGTTTCCGGATCAAGAATAGCGCTTAGAATATGTATTGTTAAGAAAATGACTAGACCCGACACTAGTGCAAGCATGGGCTTTTTCACACCTAAAAAATATAAGCCAATAAATACAGCCCCTAGGCCCATTGCAAAATACCCTTCAATTTTCATAAAAGGTTGAAAATAATAATAGATTCCAACAAGAATATTAAGAACTCCTATAATTAGAAGAACAGTTCTTGCTCCTTTTATTTTTTTTGCATATTCATTTTCTCGTGATTTTTTTAAAATATCTTGAGCAATCTGTTTTGAATTTTTCTCTTGATTTTCCATTTTAATTATATCTATAATAGCTTCCTTAATTAGACTTAAATCAGGAGTAAGATAGTAAAATAATTGATAGCTAATTGATTATTTGAACTACAGAAACATGATTTCAAAAAATTTCTCTTTAAGAGTTCGAGTCTGCTAATGCTCAGTTATTGAGGTAAGACCTATATCTACAATACAAACTTCTTTTCTTTTAAAATCACCGCCATTTGGCCTTGGATGTCTTTGGCAGCTTCTGAGACAGCGGTATCAAAATTTTCACCTTCGCCAGCATATATAATTCCTCTAGATGAATTTACAAGTAAGCCACAATTGTCGTTCCAACCATATTGAGCTACATCTTTTAAAGAACCTCCTTGTGCACCTACTCCAGGTACCAAAAAGAAATAATTTGGAGATGCAGCCCTAACTTGTTCTATCGATTCTTGGCGGGTAGCTCCAACAACATACATTAATTGTTCAGGTGTGCCCCAATCTGAAGATTTTCTGATTACTTTTTCGAACAGCTTTTCTCCTTTTAAATCTGTTGAAAACTGAAAATCGAGCGCACCTTTGTTTGAAGTCAGAGCCAATAATATCACCCATTTATTTTCATACTCTAAAAATGGCGTTACACTATCTATTCCCATATATGGAGCTACTGTTACCGCATCAAAATTCAAATACTCAAAGAATGTTTTAGCATAATAATGTGATGTATTACCAATATCGCCTCGTTTTGCATCAGCAATGGTAAATATATTTTTAGGGATGTAATCAATCGTTTTTTTTAGTGAATCCCAACCTTTACTGCCGTGACATTCATAAAATGCAATATTTGGTTTGTATGCCACTGCATAATTTTTCGTCGCATCAATAATTCGCTTATTGAACTCGAAAATTGGATCGTCAAATTCTAATAAATGTTCTGGAATTTTTTCCAAATCTACATCTAAACCAACGCATAAAAAGCTCTGCTTTTGTTTAATATTTTCGATAAGCGCTTGATGGGTCATTTTTTAGCAATTTAATTGGCTTTATGCCATTCCTCCTTCTTTTAATTTTTCAGCATTTTCAGCTAGACGTAAAGCATCCAACATTTCTCCAATGTCACCATTCATGAAATTACTCAAATTGTACATTGTTTTATTAATTCGGTGATCTGTAATTCTACCTTGAGGATAATTATACGTTCTTATTTTTGCTGACCGATCTCCTGTTGAAACCAATGATTTACGTTGAGCAGATCGAATCTCATGTGCTTTGTCAACTTCAGCTTGATATAATCTTGTACGTAATACTTGCAATGCTTTAGCGTAATTTTTATGCTGTGATCGGCCATCTTGGCATTCAACTACCGTATTTGTAGGTAAATGTGTTAATCGAATAGCAGATTCGGTTTTGTTAATGTGCTGTCCACCTGCACCGGACGCTCGGAACGTGTCTTTTTTGATGTCTTTCATGTCCAAATTAAAATCAACTTCTTCTGCTTCCGGCATTACAGCCACAGTAATTGCTGATGTGTGAACTCGACCTTGCGATTCAGTGTCAGGAACTCTTTGTACTCGGTGCACTCCAGATTCAAATTTAAACGTACCATATACTTCTTCTCCCTCAACTTCAAATGAAATTTCTCTAAAACCTGTTGTTCCGCCAGCTTGCGAATTTACAACAGTATATCTCCATCCTTTTTCTTTAAAATACATTGTGTACATTCTAAACACATCATCAACGAAAATGCAAGATTCGTCTCCACCAGTTCCAGCTCTTAGTTCAACAATCACGTTTTTATCGTCTTCAGGATCCTTTGGAACCAATAGCATTTTAATTTCTTCTTCTAAAACTTCTTGTTTTGGCAACAAGTCTTCTAGTTCCATTTTTGCCATTTCCTTAAAATCGGCATCATCAGTGGCATCAATCACTTCTTTTGAAGAGGCGATATTATCTAAAACATTTTTATAAGTTTTATATGTATCTACAATTATTTGAAGGTCTTTATATTCTTTATTTAGTTTAACATACCTGTCCATATCCGAAATAATATCGGGATCGACTATTTTAGTTCCAACTTCGTCGAATCTTATTTTGATGTCTTCTAATTTTTGAATTAAATCACTCATTCAAATCATTTTTATTCATAAATGAACTCACCGTAAGGAGAGTTAATCGTCAATTTTTTTGTTTCACTTTCTTCAACTCGGCCTATGATTTGAGCCCGCACATTAAATGATTCCGAAATAGCTATAATTCCTTCTGCCATGGCTTCAGGAACATATAATTCCATTCTGTGTCCCATATTAAATACTTTGTACATTTCCTTCCAATCAGTATTTGATTCTGATTGAATTAATTTGAATAGTGGTGGTAAATCAAAAAGATTGTCTTTTACAACGTGAACATTTTTGACAAAGTGCAATACTTTTGTTTGTGCTCCTCCACTGCAATGTACCATGCCATGTATTTTTGATCGATCAACTTGATCTAAAATGGCTTTAATTATAGGTGCATAGGTTCTAGTTGGAGATAACACAAGTTTGCCCGCGTCAATTGGACTTCCTTCAACAGAATCGGTTAATTTCTTTGAACCTGAATATACCAATTCGCTTGGCACAGCAGGATCAAAACTTTCAGGGAACTGATCTGCCAAGTACTTATTAAAAACGTCATGACGGGCAGATGTTAAACCATTGCTGCCCATTCCGCCATTGTATTCAGTTTCATAGGTTGCTTGTCCAAAAGATTCTAAACCAACAATGACATCTCCGGCTTGAATGTTTTTATTATCGATTACCTCGTTACGTTTCATTCGTGCGGTAACTGTGCTATCTACAATAATGGTTCTTACTAAATCACCCACATCAGCAGTTTCACCGCCAGTTGAGTGAATTTTAACACCATGTTTGCCTAAATCTTGTAATAATTCTTCAGTGCCATTAATGATTGCCGACAGTACATCTCCAGTAATCAGGTTTTTGTTCCGCCCTATTGTAGAAGACAACATAATATTATCCGTAGCGCCAACACACAGCAAATCGTCTATATTCATGATTAAAGCATCTTGAGCAATGCCTTTCCAAACTGAAACATCACCAGTTTCTTTCCAATACATATAAGCCAATGCGCTTTTTGTACCAGCTCCATCCGCGTGCATTACCAAGCAATAATTGTCATCATTTGTTAAATAATCAGGTACAATTTTACAAAAGGCTTGGGGAAACAGCCCTTTATCTACATTTTTTATGGCATTGTGGACATCCTCTTTTCCGGCTGACACACCACGTTTATTATATCTTTCGTCTGACATTTGGTTTGTCTTTAAATAAAAAAAGCATCCCGAATAACTCGGGACGCTTTTAATTAGAATATTCTATTTAGCTATGGTTGGTAATCGAAACTAATTATCTCTCCCTCAGTTCTTCTGTTCTTTTGGTGTAAGTACTCGAACATGGTAGGGTCTGAAGATTTAAATTGGTTAATATAATCTTCTGTTAATAACGTCCCTTTATAAGTAGCAGGCTGATCTTCACCAAAACCTTTTGGCACTAATCTCGCTTTTGCAATTCCTTTTTCATTTACCAAATAGTCAACACATGACTGCGCTCTTCTTTGAGCTAACTTTCTGTTTGCTTCAGCAGAACCTCTACTATCAGTGTGAGACATTAATTGTACAATAATATTAGGATTTGCCATCATGATGTCATACACATAGTTCAGTGAATCCTTTGAATTACATTCTGAATTAACCTGTAATTTTGCTTCACCTAAATTATAACGTACTTCAGGAATTCTAAGTGGTTTAGAAATATCTAAGATCTTTATTGCTCTGAAAAACTTTGTTGGTTTAGTAACTTGTAAAGTTTCAAACTTGTCTTTATTTCCTAACCATACTCTTGGCACAGATGGTACATCAATCACATAATTCACTCCAGTTTTCACATATCTTGAACCATCAGCTTTCGCTCCCAGTTCTATCATACCATTTTCATCAGTATTTAAAACCACATTACTTCCGTCAGAGCCTATTAATTTCACTTCTTTATTTGCAACTGGCTCGTTCGTTTCTTGATTAAGAACTTCTACAACTACATCAATGACCACAGGTGGTAAAAAGAAAGACCAAATGTCTTGCGAAGGATTTTCTCTTCTTCCCTTTGAACCTGCTCTGTTAGATGATAAAAATCCTTTTGTTCCTTTAGCATCATCTTGAGTATAAATAATATGATAGTCATC
>JBGCGA010000079.1:0-6600 GCA_045110285.1 Crocinitomicaceae bacterium
ATTGATGATGGATCGTCAGGCGGTGTAACATTGTTTGGAGCGAATCCCCCTGCGTGTGGAGTGCAACTATTGAATCATAATTTAGGTGCAGCAGGATATTATAATAATAGTGGCGGACTACTAGGTGACCCGAATTCTGACTTAAAGTATTGGAGTAATATGAACGGAAATTGGGCAGACGGAACTAGTTTTACAGAAGGTGGTAATGGCTATGGAGGAGCAGTTCCAACAAACTATATTTATGATGGAAACCCCAATGATTCAACTGTTTTTGCTGATGAATATCCTAGTGATAGAAGAGCTTTCCTAGCCTCCGAACCAATTGATGATTTTATGCCAGGCGATTATATTTGTTATGATTTTGCAGTATTGTATTCTAGAACAGGAGGGAATGCATTTTTAAACGTAAACGGATTGTTTGATGTGGCAGATAGCGCACAGTTATTTTATGATGCACAGCCATTCTATTATTGCGATCCCCTATTATTAGGAGAATCAGAAATATATAGGCACACTAATGATTTCATGATCTATCCAAATCCAGCTCAAAATGAGTTTAAAATAAGTGTTGAAGGTTATTTTAGTATAGATATTTATGATATGACTGGAAAGCTTATCATATCTAAAACGGGACTCAATACAGGTGAGTTTATTTCTGCGCCAAAAACAGCTGGTATTTATCTTATTAATATCCATAATCAACAATTTTCTTATTCTAACAAGTTGGTTGTGGAGTAAGTTTAACCGAAATCAATTTTTTACTAAAACCTAAATTATGAAAAATACATTTACTTTTTTAGTGTTGATGCTTTCGCAAATCGGGATGGCGCAACATGACACATTAGCAATAAACCAAGTTTGGGCAAATATTAATGCAAGCGGTGCTTTTTTTACTTCCCCTATGGCCAATAGAGCAGGCTATGAAGTGCCAAATTTGAATGGAATGGGACCAAAATTAATTTACGCGAGTTCATTTTGGTTTGGAGCAGTTGATCAAAATATGAATATTCACTTGTCAACTACAGGTTTTGCAAGTTCTATGTATCCAGGTCCAATTGCAACTAACTATACTTCTGTTAACTATGTAAATAGGTATAATCATGTTTATTCTGTTACTTCTAGTGAAATACAAACTCATCAACAAAATTGGAATAATCCTAATTACACTATTCCAGCAGATATATTAAACTGGCCGGGGAATGGAGATGCGAATAATGGAGAGGCAGCAATTTTAGCACCCTTTGTAGATTATAATGCAAATAATATTTATGAGCCTAATTTAGGCGATCACCCAGTTATTAGGGGAGATAAAACGCTTTATTTTATAATGAATGATTTAGCGGAACAAAGAGACAGTTCACAAGCATTACCCCTAGGTTTAGAGTATCATTTTATGACTTATCAATATGCAAGATCTGGTTTTTTAGATTCTACAACATTTGTAAACGTAAAAGTAGTGAATAGATCTCAAGATATATATAATCAGTTTATTGTCGCAAATTATGCAGATTTTGATATTGGCGGTTCACTTGATGATTTAGTTGGCTGCTCATCTAGCAGAAATATGATGTTTGGATACAATGGAGACAATATTGATGACGGTTCTTCTGGTGGTGCAGCACTTTTTGGCGTTAATCCTCCAGTCTGTGGCGTAAAACTACTAAGTCACACTATGGATGCTTCGGCCTACTATAGTAATGGTGGAGCTGGTAGCAATTCAAATACACACTTAAATATTTGGAATAATATCAATGGAAATTGGGGAGATGGCTCGAGCTTCACATTAGGTGGCTATGGATACGGAGGAACAATTCCTACAAATTATATATTTGACGGTAATCCAAATGATACTAGTCTTTGGACCGACCAGAACCCAAATGATAGAAGGGCTTTTATAGCATCTGAATCGTCCGACAATTTTATGCCAGGTGATTATAAATGTTATGATTTTGCTATACTTTATTCAAGAACTGGCGGAAATAGTTTACTTAATGTAAATGGCTTATTTGATGTGGCAGATAGTGCACAAACTTTTTATGATTCACAATCCTATTTTTACTGTGAGCCACTATTATTAGGAGAATCAGAAATAGATATTGAAAGTAATTACTTTTCTATCTTTCCTAATCCAGCACAAAGTGAATTTAGAATTAAAGCAGATGGAGCTTTTAATGTTGCCATTTATGACATAACTGGTAAAATGATTCAGAAAGAAGGGGATATTAACCAAAATCAATCAATAGCAACTCCTAAAAATTCAGGTATATATTTAGTTGAAATCACACAAAATGGTATTTCAAGTACAAAAAAGTTGATAGTACAATAAAATTTACCTCCCAATCCCCGTTAAATAGTCAGTCGTTTGTATATTTAATTAGAGGTAAATAAAAAAAGGGTCTTGAAATAATTCAAGACCCTTTTTATTAAAGTTAGATTTCTGTAGATTAAACAGTAATCAGCTGTGCTTTAGGATATAACTCCATCCATTTCGCCAATTGCTCTTCTGTTTTTAATGTAATTGTTGTTTTACTATCTAATTGTAATTTATACTTTGGTGTAGAATTTTTTATCTCATTTAAGATTTTCTCTACTTTTTCTTTGGTCTTCTTTCTTGCCATGGTTTGTTTGTTTGTTTACCAAATAAACGCAAAAACTTTCACAAAAGTGCTATAAAATACAAATTTTATATGATTGTTTTAGTTTTTTAACAAAGAACTTATTGAAAGTTGGGATGGAAATTCCGAATGTGAGCTATTGGTTTTACTGACAAAGGGTCTTTTTTTAAGCATAGCAATTCTGTTACGAATAAAAAATTAGCAGAAGTTCAGTGAAATCAAGAGGTTGCAGTCGGTTGTTTAGTTCTGCTTTTAACAAGTTCAATATTAATGTAATAACTTGAAGACTAATTCCTTCATTAATTCAGAGTCTGAACCACCCGAACGACCTACACCTTTGGCCATTAAATCGTATTCACGAAGAATATTAAAATTGCGAGAAATAATTTTAGGCGGATGCTTAGACTTTTTCGAAAGCATTTCCTTTGCAGGATAAGGATGAATTTTTAAAGCCGAAGCAATTTGCCTGGGGTCGTTTGTTTTTAAAAAATGCACTTTGAATAAACGCTGGTATAAATTTAAAAGATTAGAAATAACTACAGTGATGTGCGCCGCCTTTGGATTTTTATGGAAATAGTCAATAATTTTAATGGCCTTTGGAAAATTAGTGTCTAGCACGGCATTTACCAATTCAAAAACATTATAGTCTTTACTGATTCCAATATTTTTTTCAATATCTTGTTCGCTAATTTGAGCGCCGTCCTCGACTAGTAAAAATAATTTTTCAAGCTCATTAGACAATCGCGACAAATCGTTTCCAACAAATTCACAGATTAGAGCAACGCCTTTGTCGGTTATTGATTTCTTTTTCCCCATCACAAATGACCTTACCCACTTTGGTAATTCGTAATCTTTAACCCCATTTGATTCAAATAGTAGCGCGTTTTTAGCCAATAGCTTGTATATGCGCGATCGTTTGTCAAACTTCTTGTACTTATGAGCAAAAACTAAAATGGTTTGAGGAGAGGGCGCAGTAAAGTAATTTTCAAAAACTTCCCACTGGGAACTTTTTTTGTACTCCTGCGCTTCTTTAACAATAACTATTTGGCGTTCTGCCATCATTGGTAGTCTACTTGCTGCATCAACTACTTGAATCGGTTGCGTGTCTTTAGCGTAAAGAATCGTTTGGTTAAAATCCCGTTCGCCTTCTTCTAAAACATTATTGGCAATGTAATTTACAATTTGGTCAATGTAAAATGGTTCGTCTCCATGCAATAAGTATATGGGACTGAAATGACCATTCTTTATATTTTGTATGACGTCTAAATGGGTCACTTTTAATTATTTTTTTCTGAAGAATATTCTAAGCGGAACGCCTTCAAAGTTAAATCGCTGTCTTAACTTATTTTCAATAAATCGCTTATAATCTTCTCGAATATACTGCGGTAAGTTACAAAATAGAGCAAATGAAGGAGAGAAAGTAGGTAGTTGGGTGACAAACTTTATTTTAATAAACTTTCCTTTTACTGAAGGTGGCGGATTTTTCTCAATCACATCTTGCAAGAAATTGTTCAATTCTGATGTTGGAATTTTCTGTGTTCGATTTTCATAAACTTCCATTGTTTTTTCAAGGGCTTTATGTAATCGTTGTTTAGTAATTGTTGAAGTAAAGATGATTGGCACATCATTAAATGGTGCTAAATCAGCTCTTAACTTATCTTCATATTCCTTAACGTATTCGGGCGTTTTATCCTCAATTAAATCCCATTTATTAACTAATACTACAACTCCTTTTTTATTTTTTTCAATGATGTAATAAATATTCAAATCTTGTTTTTGTAGGCCTTCTGTTGCATCAATCATCAGTACACAAACATCAGAATATTCAATACTTCGAACTGAGCGAATTACTGAATAGTACTCTATGTCTTCATGCACCTTATTCTTCTTCCGAATTCCAGCAGTATCCACTAGTTTAAAATCAAAACCAAAAAGGTTAAAGTCTGTATCAATAGAATCTCTTGTTGTGCCTGAAATGTCAGTCACAATATTTCTTTCTTCGCCAGTAATAGCGTTTACAAATGACGATTTACCAACATTAGGTTTACCTACAACTGATATTCTTGGAATGTCAGATTCTTCTACCTCAATTTCAGGTTTAAACGCTTTAACAACTTCGTCCAGTAAGTCGCCAGTACCTGCTCCGTTTGTGGCAGATACTTGATAAACTTCACCTAAACCATAATTATAAAACTCAAAAGCGTCATTACCTCTCTCGGCATTGTCTACCTTATTTGCCACAACAAATACAGGTTTCTTCGATTTTCTTAAAAGGGCAGCCACTGATTCGTCTAGATCCGTAATGCCAACTGTTACATCCGATACAAAAACGATAATATTGGCCTCTTCAATGGCAATTTCAACTTGCTTTCTAATTTCTGATTCAAAAATATCTTCAGAACCACGAACATACCCTCCAGTGTCAATGACACTAAAACTACGGCCGTTCCATTCCGAAACACCATAAATTCTATCACGTGTAACGCCACTCATTTCTTCAACAATGGCACTTCTCGATTTTGTAAATCGGTTAAAAATGGTTGATTTACCCACGTTTGGGCGTCCTACTATTGCTACAATATTCGACATGACTTAATATCCGTGTTTTTCTAATTTATTATCATTCTGACGCCAGTTTTCATCTACTTTCACAAACATTTCCAAGAAAACTTGTTTGCCAATGAACTTTTCAATGTCTTTGCGCGAATCAATTCCAACATGCTTTAATTTAACACCTTGGTGACCAATGATAATTCCTTTTTGCGTTTTTCGTTCCACATAAATAATGGCACGAATTCGTACGATTTTTAATTCTTCTTTATATTCCTCAATTTCTACTTGTGTAGAATAAGGGATTTCTTTTTTGTATTGCTCAAAAATCTTCTCTCTGATAATTTCGCTAATGAAAAAACGCATGGGTCTGTCCGTTAGCTGGTCCTTTTCGTAATATGGCGGGCTTACAGGAATCAAAGAAATAATTTTCTCCCAAATCATTTCTACATTAAAATTCTCAAGTGCCGAAATAGGTAATATTTCCGCCTTAGGCAAAATCTCTGCCCATTGCGCTACTTTTTCCTCCAGCTTACTTTGGTCTCCTAAATCAATTTTATTAATCAAAACAACAATGGGAATACTAGTCTTTTGCAAGCGTTCTAAGGTTTCTTTATGAGCCATTGTTTGCTCAAAAATATCAGTCATTACTAACAAAACATCTGCGTCTTTCAAAGCTGAATTCACAAATCGCATCATATTTTCATGCAATTTATAGTGTGCATCTAAAACACCAGGCGTATCTGAAAACACAACTTGGTACTCGTCTGTATTTACAATTCCTAAAATCCGGTGCCGTGTGGTTTGTGCTTTTGATGTGATGATTGATAGCTTTTCGCCCACCAATCTATTCATCAAAGTTGACTTACCAACATTTGGACTTCCAATGATATTTACGAATCCCGATTTATGCGACATTTTTTTAAAATTAACCAGTAATTATTTTGTTTTGCAAAGAAACAAAATATATATTTGCACTCGCAATTAAACAGAGGTTATTTAACTAAAGATATATTGCGGGGTGGAGCAGTTGGTAGCTCGTCGGGCTCATAACCCGAAGGTCATAGGTTCGAGTCCTGTCCCCGCTACTAAAAAGCATTGATCGTAAGATTGATGCTTTTTTTTGCGATAAACTTTTTTGGAATAATAAGGACTCGAACCTATTGCTGAATTATGTTCAATAGTTATGCCAACCAAAATTCTTCATTTGGAACAGCAATTTGCGTTGCCCTGAGCTTGCCGAAGGGTCCCCGCTACTAATAATCATCAATCGAAAGGTTGATGTTTTTTTTGCGATAAACTTTTTTGGAATAATAAGGACTCGAACCTATTGCTGAATCAGCGAACTATATTGAGCATTCCAAAACACTTTGTTAGGAGTAATATTTGCGTTGCCCTGAGCTTGTCGAAGGGTCCCGCTACTAATAAACATCAA
>JBGCGA010000080.1:0-35204 GCA_045110285.1 Crocinitomicaceae bacterium
AGAAGGAAATATTTCAACTGAATGCTATGCTGTAATTAGTGGTTGTGTGCGAGAATACTATATTAAGGATGGGGTAGAAAAAACCACAGCATTTTTCACTGAAGGTCAATCAGTCAATTCTTTTTCAAGCTATACCAACCAAGTTCCATCAAAGCATTATTTGGAATGTTCTGAAAATTGTATTCTTACAGTTGGCAATCAAAATTTAATTGATGAAATGTGTAAACGCATTCCTAGGCTAACGAAATTCATAAAAAGTGAAGTAGAAAAGGAAGCAGGATCTCTTCAAGAGAGAATGGCCTTTTTTATGACCTCTTCACCTGAGCAACGATTTTCAGATTTATTGGAGAATAATCCTAGCCTTTTGAGTCGAGTTCCACAACATCAAATTGCAAGCTACTTAGGAGTAACTCCTGAATCATTAAGCAGAATAAAAAAAAGAACTCACCTGCGAAAAAAATGACTTTTTAAGATGTCGTTTTTCTTAAAATATTATTTTTTTCTCCCTCCTTTTATCAAAAGCCAAATTGCTAATCCAAACTCCCCTAAAGCCATAGGCAAAGCTAAAAATAATTCAGTATTTGTAGCAAGTGATGAATTAGGAATAGTCAGCTTAAGCAGATGAACAACTAGGTAGCAAACACCTGCAAATACTGTTAAATACCAAATAACTTTTGGAATTATTTGGTGTAATTTCATAAGCCATCCAATCAGTAAAATATGAAATCCGAATATCACCAAACCTACATTCCATATTGTTTGAAACTGCTTAAAATTCGAGTTGATAGTTTGATTTTTAAGCTCAGTAGCATTCATGTTTATGACTAAGTAATAGGTAGCTATTGCGAATATTACGGTATATATAACTCTAATGATTCCAGCTGCTAAAGATATTTTTCTATTGTCATCTTCAAAATACTTGTATAAGCCATAGGAAACAATTATATCTAAAATTAAAATTAGCACTATTCCAACTAGCATACTTTTATACAATGATTGATGGCTTAGAATGTCCCCCTTTAGAAGTTCTAATTTGTCCACATGATAGAATTCAGGATAGGCATAACCAAATACATACCCGGCAATTATTGTCATTAAAATCAATGATACTCCAACTGAAATTGCTAATCTTCTATCTTTCATATTTTTCTCTTTTTAAAATTAACCAAATGGCAAAAGTTACTTCCCATAACCCTCCCAGAATAAGTAAATACATGCTCCATTCTTTACCAAACAATTCCATTAAAAATCCAAAGGTAAAAAACGTGTATCCTATTATTCCCCACATGGTTAACCATTTAGGTGTAATATCATTTTTATAAAAAACATAACATAATGGTATGCTCCCAATACCTAACGACAGCATAGCTATGAAATAGCCATAATCTAAAGAAAAAGACATAACTGTAAAAAGACTTAATACAATACTAAGCAGACCAATTGCCTCAATAACCCTAGAGAAAAGGTATAGGTTTCCAACAAAAATATTAAACTTTATCGTCGTTTTTCTTAGTAAAGCTCCAATGAAAACAACTATTATTGAATTAATTACAATCATTGAGGTACCTAAGTATTTTTGAGACACCACCTCACTTTCGAATAAATTTCGTCCTATTCCATAAAATAAAAACGCTAATAAAAATAAAGCGCCAACTATTCTGGCTTTATTAACTTGATTTAAGGTGTTATTCTGATCCATATGGTATTTGATTTTATTTGTAGTTAGCCTCTATTTATGGAAAAACTCAAGAATATTCTCATTCACTTCTTTATAGTTGTCAGGATATAAATCATGACCATATTTCTCATAAACTATTAATTTTGAATTCTCTAATCCTGCTGCTGTAGTTCTTACATCTGCAATAGAATATCCAATATCCCTTTTTCCAGAAATAATCAAGGTTGAAACTCTAATTTCATTCAATCTTTCTTTAAAATCCATTTCGCAATCAGCCTTTACTGTTACTTGAAAATCATTAGGGCATTCGATATCTTTTAACAAACTTCTCCCCATCATTCTCATCATAGCTTTATACATGCTTAGTTTAAAACCTTTATCATATACCGCTTCCAAAAGAGTTGACATGGTTTTTCCATACTTTTCTTGTGCAAAATATTTAGCTGCTTGCTTTTCAAGTTCTTTACCTTTTTCGTTTAACCTATATGCCGCTGAAATGATTACAACCTTGTTGATAACATCAGGAAAACTTGCAGCAAGGCTCAAGCCGATTTGGCCACCAGTGGATACACCAACAACATTTACCTTGGTTTTAAATTGATTTGTAATTAGTACACCATAGTCATTGGCCATATCGTCAATCGAATACCCTTCAATCAAATTAGGTTTTCTGCCAATTTGATAAACCGAATATTCTTTATAAAACTCCATATTCTGTTGGACGAATAATTTTAAAAGAAATCCATCAAGTGGTTTGTGATCAAAAGAGAGAGCCTCAATGTGGATTAGAATTTTATCTCCTGTACCAACTTTAGTATAAGGCTGACCATTGTAAAAATATCCTGTTTCTACATCAAAACCTTTAACAACTTGATTCAAAACTTTAGTACTTTCTTGAGTAAAGCCCAATAAAGGAAAAAGCAATGTGACTACTAATAAAAGTGAATAGTAATTATTAATTAATTTTTTCATTTATCTTAGAGATCTTTTTACAAAGGTAGATTTCTAATTAATCAAATCCATTGACTTTAGATAAGAACGCATTAAAATAATAAAGTCTTTACCCAAATGTAAAAAGCATTAAAAACGACTTTTTACGCAATCGTAGGCAATAATATCACAGAAACATATGAACAAAATATTTTTACTATCAGTACTAATATCAATTAATACAACTTTTGCTCAAACGAATTCGTTTTCAAATAAATCATTTGAAGCAGATTCTATTTTTCAATCATACTGTAATCCTAAAGAGCCCGGAATGGCTATCGGGGTTGTTCAAGATGGAAAAGTTATCTATAAAAGCTCGAAAGGAATCGCTGACCTTTCAAATCGCCTTTCAATAACTGATTCAACAGTATTTAATATTGCTTCTGTTTCCAAACAATTTACAGCACTTATGGCTCTTATTGCAGAGCAAGAAGGAAAACTGAAGTTAAGTGATGACATCAGGAAGTATCTACCTGAATTAAAAAGTATACCTAATAAAATTACAATTAAGCAACTTGCCAATCATACACACGGATTACCAAATTATTCCGACTTGACTGCAATGATGGGGTTTGACTTGGCTACCCCAATTAGCAATGAGCAAGCAGTCGAAACAATCTTGGACGCAAAACAAGTAAATTTTAAAGCGGGCACACAATATCAATATGGTAATTCGGGATTTATGCTTCTTGCCGAAATATTAAAACGTGTTTACAAAAAACCATTTCCGAAACTTTTAAAGGAAAAAATTTTTGAACCACTCAATATGACTCAAACCGCAGTAATTGATGACCCTGATATTATTGTGAATAACAAGGCAATTGCCTATAGAAAGAATGACGGTTCCTTTTCTGAACATTTGAATAGGCAAATGGAATGTGGTTCATCAAATATCTATACAACATTGAATGATTTCATAAAATGGAGCGTTAATTTTCAAATTCCAAAAGTAGGAACTTCAAGTCAAATCAAGCGCTTAACAACAAAAACAGTGTCTATATCTAAAGACGGTGATTTGGGGTATGGTTTAGGTTATCTTACTGAGACGTACAAAGGACTTAAAACTGTTTTTCACGGTGGCGGAACTGCAGGATATCGCGCATACATTTTACACGTTCCAGAACATAACTTATCCATAGTCACATTAGGAAACAAAGAAAGTTTTGACGGATTACTCGTAATTAAGGACTTATTAGAATTGTATTTTAAAGATTACTTAGCACAACCAAATCCTGTAAAGACATTAAACTCTTCAAAAGAACTAAAGAAATTTGGAGGTGTTTACAAAGCTCAACCTGGCCAATATTGGACCATTAAAACGGATGATAAAAACCTTTATTTTGGAGATGATACGAACCCGCTACCAAAGGTTGGTAATAACAAATATGAATTTTATCTCCCAACCTCTTACCTCACTTTTCACTCCAATTCAATGGAATTTAGAATAGCTGACTTCAACTATCACTATGAAAAAGTAGATTTTAATGCACCTTCATTAAGTAAAAAAGAGTTAGAAAAATATGTTGGCATCTTTAAAAATGAGGAATTTAATACATTCTATGAACTTCTAATAATCGAGGGTAATCTTATAGCTAAACATCTAACAAATGGAGAGATTACATTGCACCCATTATCAAAAAATAGTTTTTATGCTAAGTATCCCTTAGGAGAATTAAACTTTCTACTAAACTCGAAAGAGGAAGTAAATGGATTTATTTTATTGGGCACAAACCTTAATAACATAAAATTCATAAAGATAAATTAATACTATTGCCAACACGGTGGATAGGTAATAGCGGTTTACGTTATAGGGCAAAAAATAAAACAAAAGTCAGTGCAAAACAGAAAGGTTTTGCGAATAGAAACCCTACACTTATCATAAACAAATCGTTAGCTACAATAAAAAACACTCAACTAGAAAAAAAAATAATAAAGTGTAATAAAACTAGCGTTTGCTAATCTAAAGAGTAAATCATAAAAACATTTACATGAAAATATTAGCAATTCTATCACTTACCCTTATAGTCTGGAATGGTGTATTCGCCCAATCTATCTTACAATCGTATCCATTTAACGTAGAAATTGAAGGGGAAGGAAAACCTATCATACTTATTCCAGGAATTTCGTGTTCAGGTGCCGTTTGGAAAGAAACAACAGACTCGCTCAAAGACAAATTTGAATGCCACATTTTAACTTTAGCAGGCTTTAACAATCAAAAGCCAATAGATTTGGAACACGGTTACATCTCTTCAATCAAAGAAGGTATTATAAAGTACGTTAGTACTGAACTATCTGCAAAACCAATCATTGTTGGCCACAGTTTAGGTGGCTTCATATCCATGTCAATTGCATGTTCAGAACCTGAAATACTGTCGCAACTAATATTAGTCGATTCCTATCCTTTTTTGCCATCTGCATTTAATCCAAATACTACAAAAGAGAGTGTGCTGCCTCAAGCAAAACAGAGGCAAGAAGCTACGATCATTTTACCCGACAGTTTGTTTTATAAGCAAGAAATGATGAAATTAGAAACAATGATTACAAATAAGGATAACATCAAGGTAGCATCAGAATGGTTGATGAAATCTGATAGGGAAACAATTACACAAGCCGTATTTGAAATGATGACAATGGATTTAGGAAATGAAATTGAAAATATTAAAGTTCCTATATTGCTACTTGGCAGTTGGTATGGATTAAGGAATTATGGAATTACCAAAGATTTTGTGTCCTCAAGCTTTGTCAATCAATTCTCAAAAGCAAAAGACTGTACAATAGCAGTAGCTGACACATCAAAACATTTTATCATGTGGGATCAACCAATATGGTTTATTGAAAAAATTAAATCGTTCATTTCTTATGACTAGAAAAGACGAAAAATTTAAGCAAATTCATAAAGATTCGAAAGATAAAATATATAGATTATGTTTAAGCTTTGTCGGGAATAAAGCAGATGCAGATGATTTGTTTCAAGAGATTTATATTAAGGTTTGGAAAAACTTAGACGGTTTTAAAAATGAAAGTAATATCAATACTTGGATCTATAGAATAGCTACTAATACTGCATTACTTCAACTTAATAAAAAAAGTAAATCAAATAAAAGAGTGAGTCAAATTGCCCCTGAAAATTTAAACAAGGCCATTGAAGAAAGTGAAGTAAGCCTTTATGGTGAGATTGAAATAAATAAATTACAGCAAGTCATATTTTCACTAAAAAAAATTGATCGTGTAATTATCCATCTGGTACTAGAGGATAATAGCTACGGTGACATTGCGGAAATTACGGGATTAAATGTATCAAATGTTGGCGTAAGAATTAATCGAATTAAAAAGACGTTAGCTAAAAAAATGAAATAATCATGGACGAAATAAAGAAATGGAAAGATATGTACCAAAAACAAGAAGTGAATACAACTAACGCAGATACATTAATCGAACGGTTGAATAGAATAGAACTAAATGTGAAAAGAAGAAGACGTCTATTAATAATTGTTTCTGGAATTTTAATTATTAGTGCAATTATTAGATTATCTGAATTCGAAAATAAGTTTTTTATTATTGCATTTGTTTTAGTTGGCATAGCAATAGCAATGAAACTGTCTTTACTTTATAGAGGGAAGTATGATGTAGTAAATAATGAGTCGGAATTCAATAATCAAAGCTTCATTAAAGATCATATTAGTAAATTAAAAGAAAAAATCACTTTTGAAAAAAAACATCTATTGTTTTTTTTGATAATATTGATTGCTGGATTGAACTGTACTTTAGTTGGAATGTACGATAAAGGAACTATTTTTAATTTTGAATTTAATGAAAGTAACAGGATTTATATCCACTTATCCACGCTAGTAATATTTCTTGCTGGGTACTATGTAAACTTAAAGAAAATTGAACGTTATAAAAAAAATATTTTAGAATTAATTAAAGATTTGGAAAGTCAAGATAAGGAATGAAAGTATATTTAATACCAGGGTTAGGATTTGATCACAGGATTTTTGAAAGACTCGAACTAAATAAAATTGATTTCGAGTACCTCAATTGGATTGATCCGAAAAAAAACGAGACTATTAAGGATTATGCAATTAGGTTTTCGGATAGAATTGATGATAAACTGAAAGAAATTGTTTTGGTAGGACATTCCTTAGGTGGAATTATTGCGCAGGAGATTGCTGCGATTAAATCAGTTCGTAAAATAATTTTGATTTCGTGTATAAAGTCACGCAAGGAGTTGCCGTTGCATTTTAGAATAGTGAAACCACTTAGAATACATAAGTTTTTTTCAAAAAAACTAACAGCGAAAACGATTAAATATTGGGGGAAAAACCATGATTACGAAACACCAGAAGAGCAAGAGTTAGTTGTTGACATGGTGAGCAAGCAATCAAATAACTACTTAAGATGGGCACTAAAACAATTGTCTGTTTGGAAAAAACCAGAGGTAGATTCTGGGACGAAAATATTTCAAATTAATGGGGGGTTAGATAAGACTTTCCCATTAAAATTGATTGTGCAACCCAATGAGATAGTTAAAAATGGTGGTCATTTTATGGTCTATAAACATTCAAAAATAATTAGCACATTAATTGTGAAAGAAATAGCTAGTTTTTGATAAATACTGAAGCTAACAATATGCAAATTTCATAGCTGTTTCGTACCTTACAGCAACGCAAATTTGCTCAACCGTGAGCAATTAAAAGCATAACCAAAATGAGCTATAGATACATCAGTATTAAAGAATTTGGAGGTTCTGAGGTTTTGCAGTTAGAGACAGAGGAAAGACTTCCAGAACCAAATCAAGGTGAGGTAAGGATAAAAGTGCAAGCGACTAACATCAATTTTACTGACACGTTAATCCGCAGAGGTGTTTATCCTGATGTAAAACAGAAGCCTCCAATTACGCCAGGTTATGACATGGTTGGAATTGTAGACAAACTCGGTGCAGGAGTTACCGATTTTAAAGAAGGACAAAAAGTAGCAGAACTTACCATTATAGGCGCCTATTCAGAGTATATTATTCTCCCTGCGAAACAATTAATTGCCGTACCCGAAGAGGTAAATTCAGCTGATGCGGTCTCAATGATTTTATCTTATGTGACAGCTTACCAAATGTTGACTCGATCTGCCAAGGTTAAAGAAGGAAGCAAAATTCTTATTCACGGAGCAGGTGGAGCTGTTGGAAGTGCCTTACTACAAATTGGCTCTATTTTAAAGCTGAAAATGTATGGAACTGCATCAGCAGACCAGCATGACTTCTTGAAAGGATTAGGCTGTCAACCAATTGATTATAAATCTGAAGATTTTGTTAAGGTAGTCAAGCGTTTGGAGCCAAATGGACTTGATGCCATCTTTGACCCCTTTGGTGGAGACCACTTTAAGCGTTCTATTAAAACGCTTAACAAAAAGGGAAAACTAGTTGCATTTGGAGATTACAATGCAAAAACGCAAATGGAATTGATTAAGAGTTTTTTACGTGTTAAAATTTGGAATTTTGCCCTTTGGATGCCTTCTACCAACTTCTACTCCATTGGTTCATGGCATAAAAAGCATCATGATTGGTTTGACAATGACTTAAAAAAGCTTTTCGTCCTTCTATCTGAAAACAAACTGAAACCATTGGTATCCAAAACCATCAAATTAGAGGAAGCTAGAGAAGCCCATGAATTAATCGAAAGAGGAGGATTAAAGGGAAAACTAATTATACTAATGAATAACTAAAAAAAAACTGCTCACAACAAAACCTATACGCAATGCTAACAACAAATAAAAATTACAGCTAGCGCTGTTCGGCATAAATGCCTAATTTTATTCAAGCGCTACATCTAAATGAAAGCACTGGATAAAGCAATTAAGGGAGCCAAGAAAAGATTTTTTGCAGGATTAATATTTGTATTTATTCTGTACATTTTTTCTTATGTTTTATACACTTACAATAAGCTGGAATTCTCAAAAGAACCATTAAGTTTAGCTTTTTGGGTAACTACATGCTTTGCTATAATACTATCCTATTACATGGCTTATCATAATTACAAACTATATGATAGAGTAAAAAAGATAGATTTTAAAGAATATCTGCTTTGGTTTAAATATGACAACGGAGATGAATTAATCCTTGCAAAGGGAATGGTTATTCCTTATTCTAAAAATGTAGTAAAGAAAACTGAGATTACCGTTGCTTCTTGGGGTCTAGACAATATTAAAAACGCAATTGATGATTTGAAGAATGGAGACATCCCTTTTGGACTAATAATTCCTTCAATTCAGATATCATCAAACAAAGTTCCGAATATTATTTCCCTAGTACATGGTGGTGGCTATGCTATGAACCTTTACTATGTTGATGTAAAAGATTTTAATATGCTTTTACTAATAATACACAATGGTAATAGCGGAAGAGAAATGATTTTAAAATACCCTATTTCTAGTGAAATTAAATTCAACTTAAATGATTTTTACAAATTGTTAGATGATTTAAATAATTATAATATGGTTTTGGAATCAGATTATATAGATGAAGCTAAATTAAAAGAACTAAAAACGTAAAATAACACAGTTTATGGTGCATACCCTTTGGGATACACTGCATACACAGCAGTTAGGCACAATTAAAACACCTATTTACCCGAAAAAGCATTTAGCTTTCTAGTATTTTGTACAAGAATTCCAGCAAACATCAATATAATTTTGTCACCAACAAATTTAAAATTCTAAAATCATGACAACATTACAAATTATTGGCGTTTCAGTACTTGGATTTATTGGCTTAATCCTATTTCTTAATCTACTTGGAAGAAAACACTTTAATCCAAAAGGTAAATTCAAAAAAGCCTCACCTCCTAAACAGCTAAAAATTGGGAAAAACAGGGTAGAGTTCTTAAGCGAAGGAGATAAAATTTCAGGATTTCTGTTTATTCCGCAAGACGCAATGAAAGGAGAGAAAAAACCAGCTATCATATTAATGCCTCCTCATTCAGGTGTAAAAGAGCAAACCGCAGGAATCTATGCTCAAAAACTAAGCGAACAAGGATATATTACTTTAACATTTGACCCAAGAGGCTTTGGTGAAAGTACTGGCCACAAAGGCTTAGTAAGCCCTTGGCTAATGGTTGAAGATCAAAAAAATGCTGTTGATTTTATTACCAGCTTAGACATGGTTGACAATAGTAACCTCTTTAATTTTGGTATTTGTGCAGGGGCAGGGGTGGCTACTGATGCCACTATTTCCGACAGTCGTATAAAAGCACTAGCGCTAGTTAGTCCCTATGTTACCTATTCTAAAGATGGTACCAATAACTCTAACTTTGTAAAGCAAATGTTGATAACTGTAGGCGGCTTTGTAAGGCTTATATACAGACTCACAGGCAAGGACTTAACCACAGTACCTGTTCCTGTGGATGAAAAGAAGGCATCCGGTGGGGCAATTCCAGTATCACCCATGACCTTGGGAATGATGACCTATTATCTTCCTGGTAAACCCGGAGACACACCAACATGGGAAAATATTGTGAGTATGAATGCGATTTCAGCAGGGCTAGATTGGTCTGTATTCGACCGGGCAGATAACCTAAAAGTACCAACCTTCATGGTTTACGGCACAAAGGCAGAAAGTATTGAAGGTTCAGTCCAGTTATATGATCAGATTAAAAGTCCAAAAGAAAAATTAGTCTTAGACGGGGCTTCTCACTTTGAGACCTACTATAAACCAAAATATGTAGAACCTGACATTCAGGGAATTACTGAATTTATAAATAACCAAATCAGTCAAAATTAAAAGATGAAATGATGAATCGAGACGTCGTGATAAATACAGTGAGTGATGCGCATCAAGCCTTAGGGCTTGATGCGCCAAAACATCCGCTAGTAGCTGTTATTCGAAATAAAAACGTTAAGAATAGCGCTACATTTGAGAATACTAAAGTGATACTTAACCTCTACAACATTGTTTTAAAAGTTGATGTTTGCGGTGATTTAAAGTATGGACTGAACTCTTACGATTATCAAAGCGGTACTTTGTTGTTTACAGCTCCTGGACAAGTTTTAGCGTATCAGGAAATTCAAGACTCATCAGAATCAAAAGATGGCTGGAACCTTGTTTTTCACCCTGACCTTATTCGCAAATCAACTTTGTCCGAGAAAATCAGGAAATACTCTTTCTTCTATTATCGATTGAATGAAGCGCTTCACCTTTCCACCGAGGAGAAACAAACAATTGAAGAGCTTTTAGAAAAGATTACAAAAGAGTATAGTCAGAATTTAGACCAACACAGTCAGCATCTTATTATTTCGAACATTGAATTACTATTACATTATTGCATCCGATTTTACGATCGTCAATTCTATACTCGAAGCAACTTAAACAGCGATTTAATTTCTAATTTTGAACAATTAGTTGCACGCTATTATGACCAAAAACTAATGACTGACAATGGTATACCCAATGTAAAATACTGTGCTGACCAATTAAATTTATCGGCCAAGTATTTGAGTGATTTATTAAAAAAAGAAACAGGAAAAACGGCCCAAGAACATCTTCATCTTATTATTATAGAAAAAGCGAAAAATAGCTTATTGAATTCTACGAGTTCCATAAGCCAAATAGGCTATGAACTCGGTTTTGAATACCCTCAATATTTCAGTAATTTATTTAAATCAAAAACAGGTATGAGTCCAAAAGAGTTTAGAAAATTGAATTAAAATTCATTGTGTTCTATTAGCTATAAAAGTAGCCGTTTCTGTACTGTAAATCCGGACTGCTTTTACTTTTAAATGATTATATTGACATCTATAAAATAGGTATATTAGATTCGCTACCTCGTTTTAATGCTGCCAAAAATTGCATTAGAGGTAAATTAAATGTAATCTACATGATGAAGAAATTAAAACTTATTCTGCTCTTAATCTGCATGCCATTTGCCATTCATAGTCAAAGCAGTCCGGAAATATTTTTTGATAAAAACTGGAATTTGTCAACTGAAGACAATTATAGATATTATCGAGTGATACATAATTCAACTGATTCATTAATTATTTCGGATTATTATAAAAATGGGAACCTTCAAAGTGCAGCCATCTGCAATAAAGAAATCACAATATTAGATTCAATAAAACTTTTAGGCAATCTTCCTGATAGCCTGATTGAAAAGGTTAGCTACTTCGATAAAAAAGGAAGAATTATTAATATTGAATTTAACGATTCAAAATACTTTAAAACACAATTGCCCAAAATAATCAACGATTCGTTACAAACAGGTCGTTTTAATATTGATGGCTTATCGTACGAAAAATACTACAGAAAAAATGGTGAAATTAGTTGGGAAGCATTTGCCAAAGGCAATAAAAGTGAAGGATTATATTTAGAATATTATGGTAAAACACGCAAATATAAGCTGGCGGCAATTGCTGTTTATCGCAATGATTTATTAAATGGAACAGTAGTTAATTTATATTCAGACGGGAGTTTAATGCGGACAACTACATACAAGGAAGGCTTAAAAGAAGGAGCTTGTGTTCATTATGATGGGTTTGACAATATTGTATGGATAAAGACCTATCAAAACGGCCATCCGATTAAAAAAACATCTCCCAACCGTTGAATTTATTAGACAGACTATTTGCAAATGGTCTTTGAAACATAGTCATTCACAAATCTCAATTTGCTTGGCACTATAGCATTTGAAAAGAAAATGCTTAATTTTAATGAACCGAAGCTTTATTTACTTGAAAACAAATTAAAATGAATGTTACTGCAGAAAAAAATGAAAAAGTAGCCAATATGGTATTTGGATCTATTTACCCACTTTATTTAAATAGATTAGAAAAAAATGGTAAAACCAAGGAAGAGCTTGACCAAGTATTAGAATGGTTTACCGGTTTCGACAATACAACCTTACAGGCGTTGATTGATGAGAAGGTGACCTTTAGAACATTTTTTCAAAAAGCCAAAATACACCCTAATGCACACATGATAAAAGGGGTTGTTTGCGGGTATAGAATTGAGGAAATTGATGAGGAATTTGAATTATATAAGCAGTGCCGCCAAATGGAAAAACTCATTGATGAATTGGCAAAAGGCCGAAAAATGGAGAAAATTCTACGCCAAGAAAAAAAGTAATACCTTATTATATCTTCCTTCAATCGGCTTTCTCATCTTCTAACAAATCATTAAATCCTAAGGATTGAATGGGTTGAATGGCAGCTCCCGCAATTCCTTCAATAGAACCATACATATTTGTGGTATTTAGCATCACTTTTTCAATCTGCTTTTCGCGTTTTTTCCAAATATTAGTCATGGCTCGCTTTTCTTTTTCAAGGTCTTCCCGCAACACATTAAATCCTTCAATTATGGCTTCAACCTGACTTCTAAATTCATTGCCCGTTAAAAATGAATACAGCATTTGCATTTTATCGCCTTTATTTTCGTTGGCATCACTCACCTGTTGAATCCTAATTAATCCATCACGCAAGGCGTATGCTAAGCTTTTAAATTCTTTAAAAGTACACACCCACACTCCATTAACCATGGCAAAGCTTTTTTGATCTTTTGGTGGTGTTTCAGTAATTAAAACTGGAATATCGGCTCCCGCCAATCTCATATCGTCTTTTAATTTTTCGACCCAGTCGCCTGCAAAGTTTTTAGTTCGTTTAGATTCGTAAATGATTTTACCACATACCATTCCCGAATTATTTCTAACTGTTTGAATGCAATCTGCCCCTCTAATTCCTTTTGACACTTCTTCAATAATATCGAACGGGAATTGAGCTTTCAATTCGTCCTCAATGGCTAGTTCTTGCACTTCGCCTTGCATTTGCATGCTCCCCTGCTCTGCTTTTCGCTTCATTTCGTCAATCAACTTTTGTTGATCGTCCATTTTTTTTTGAAACTCTCGTTTTTGCATTTCGAATTTTTCCGCTTCCGATTTTTTCACCTTCTCCTCCACTGCCCTTTCGGTTTCAAGCTTTTCTTTCTGAATCTGTAGTTCTAGTCGCTCCTGTTTTTCTTTGAGTTCATTCTCTTTTTTCATGAACAACAATTCCTTTTCTTGCAACGCTCGTATTTCTGCTTTCTTTTTATCGGCATCTTCTTGCATTTGCTTTAATTTCAGTTCCGTTTTTTCAGCAGCTTCTTTTTCGGCTTTGGCTTGCAATTCTTTTTTAATTCTCTCTCTGTCGGCTTCTATCTTTACTTTATATTCTTCTTGAGCCAATTTTCTTTTTGATTCGAATTCACTCTGCTCTTTTATGAATTGACGTTGTTGATCTTCAAATATTTTTTGTTGCTTTTCCTTTTCCAAAAGTAATTCCTGCTGCTTTTTTTGAACTTCTTTACGCAAACGATCTTCAATATTTTTGGATATTGAATCTTCAACACTAAATAAATGAGCGCAATTTGGGCATTCAATTTTGGATTGATTCATAGAGAAAAAGGTTTAACTGAATAGTGAGTCAAATTTAGGGATTTACTACGTAATTTATTTATGTTGCGAGGAATAGTTTCCCATCTGTCCTTCGGACATCTTCTACTTCGATTAACTCAGCACAACGCCCAAGGGAAGACTAAACTTACTTCGTAGAAAAAAATTGGTTTCCTGCGGACATCTTCCCACTTCGACTATCGCTCAGTGCGGCGCAAGGGAAGAGTTTTCTTGCTTTGTGGGGAAATTGTGTTTTTTTTGTAATTAATAGATTACAATATCAACTGCAATATTTTCTTCTCTTGCGGTTGGTTTTTGCTTGTTGTTTGACATTTCTGCTACTTGCTTGTTAACGTAAGCTCTGATTTCAGAAATTTGAATTAATCCGTCGCCATTTGCGTCTGCTTTGCGTTCTTTAAATCCTTGAATAAAGTTGTAAGTAAATAAGCCATTTTGCCATTCATCACTTTCAATGGCATATTCCGCACCGCCAGCACTTGAAATCACCGTTGCACCAGTTCCTTTTCGGGTATCTGAAAACAAATCGGATGACAATTTGGACATATTTTGAGAGCCGAAAGCATTTTGAACCGACACTGCCGAACCAACTGAACGAAACTGAATATCGCCAGATTCCACCTCAACTTCTTTTACTTCAGTTACCTCCTCTTTATCTAATTCACCTGAATGGCAGGTATCCATAATCAATAACTTTTGATAAGCTTTAATTGAATTTAAAAGCTTTGTGATTTCGGTATATGGCAAACCGTTTACTGACGGATTTGCGAAATCAACATTATAAGTACCAAAATAATAATCGAAATTTTCATCAAGCAATCCATGTCCAGCAATAAAAATAGCCGCTACGTCACCAGGTTTACATGCCTCAAAAAATTGGGTTAGTGCTCTAATGTTCTCCACCGTGACTTGCTCGTTTAGCAATGGTTTTACGTGCACCGTTTCGTACTGCTTATTATCAAACTGTAAAGCTTCAGCAATTTCAGTCGCGTCTTTTGTTGGATAGGTTAAATTATACTTTTCATCTTTATATTTCGACACCCCAATGGTAGCAATGTAAAAATCTTTCCCTTCGGCTGCACCCGACTTTGCTATTTCTTTAGTTGCGTACAACGATTCTGTTCCATTAGCATTAATACATGATATGTCAATTTTGTTTACCCCTTCAAGCAAAGCAATATTTGCGATATACCTGAACGACAACGGATCCGTTCCAGCTTTCGGTCTAATGCCTTCTTCTCCAAAAACTGGCGAATTATTAACATACACATTAATTTGTTTGATAGGGTATTTTTCATCCCAAGCCTTGATTGAAAATTCAACCGTATTTTTATCGGTTGTAATTGGAATGGTATTTTCAATTTTTGTTTGTGGCAAATTAAAGTCCATTTGAATACTACCTTCATCTAGATTGTATTTCCTCAACCTTTTTTTGTACAAATATTGGTATGCATTTAATAAATTAGGTGGTGTTTTTCCAATAATTTTCCCAACAATATCTGGTCTATTTAACACTATGTCATACTGTTCAAAAGGCACTAGATTCTGTCCAACTCTAAACGCAATTGAATTTAACGCATCTTTTGCTGCCATATAATAATTGTCATGCGTATAAATTATAAATTCACTGGCTTTGGTGGCAATTAACGTGGCCAAAACTTTCTTTTCTTTATATGAGTTTATCATAATTGAACCGTCATCCGAAGCAGAAAATACGTAATCTGTCTTTTTGTCAAAAAATGCTTTGGTCACCCCTGATGTATGCTTTTCTATTCTCACAATTTTGTCTCCAGTCAACTTCCAAAAAATAATTGAATTGTCAGTTGAAAACACACTTTGATTAGAGGCATAAGTCATCATCACGTCTCCTGTCACATTAAAATCTAATCCAACAATGTCTCCAGTATGCCCTTCCCACTCTTTTTTTAAGCTGTAATTTGATGCGTTAAACAGCTTAATTTTATGGCCCCACGTTACCATTCCAAAATGTTTACCGTCATCACTGTAACTTATACCTCCAATAATATCAGGTGAAGCAGTAAAATTGAAAACCTCTGCGTTGGTTTGGTAATTTATGACTTTACAATTTCCCATAATATCGGTATAGGCTATTTCAGAACGGTTTGGATGAAAAGCAAGGTTTGTAATTCCAACAGTATGGCTAATGGTGTGAGCTGGTTTTTTGGTTTGAGTATCGTAAATAATAGTATTGGGCATATAGCCTCCAGCTGCAATGTATTTCCCATTTTTTGAATATGAAACAAGGCTATTTAATTTACTGTTGGTTTTATAGGTTCCAATTACTTTCCATGTTTTAGTATCATATTCTATAAAGTTTAACGTATAATTCATGACTATGAATTTACTTCCATCTGGACTAAATTGACACGGAAATAATCCTGGAATTTCTATCTGAACCTTATTTTGACTGAGATCCCAAACCTCGACTTTCCCTTTATCTCTTGCTATCGCCAAATACTTGTCGTTTTGGTCATATGCCATGTCAAAAATGGATCTTACTTTGGGTTCAAATCGCTTAAAGAATTTTTTTGATTTAAAATCGTATAGCTGAATTAAATCAAAATTAGATGTGAGCAATATTTCATCTTTCGGGAAGACTGCGATACTATTAAAATCGAAGGCACTAATGTCCTTATCGGGCATAATTTCACCAACAATTTTTTGCTTTTGATAATCATAAGCTACAATTCCCATTTCGCTGACTCCAATGTAGACATAGGTTTTATTAGGATCAGCCACTAGCGAATGAATATGCTTTCCAAAAATATTTTGATTAAAAATAACTTCACCTTTATCCACATCCATTATTCTAATGGAATTATCTGTCATTGCCGACACTAAAAATCGACCGTTTTTTGATAGTTGATCTGGTATTGACGGGTTAGAAGCCGTTTTGCCACCGGGAATTTTTTTTATGATTTCATAATTTTTTAAATTAACCACAATCACTTCTTGCAAATGATTGGTCAAAATAAATCGATTGGTTTTAAAGTCAACGTTTAGACTAGTGCAGTAAATATCTTCTAAAATTACTTTTGTTGCTTTGGATTTAGAATCAAATACCGAGAGCTGTTGGTCGGCATTCACAAAATATATTTGACTGCTATTTGGTGCGAAAAATGCTGCAATTTCCATTGAGCCTTCCGCTTCTACTTCAAATAATTTTTCACCAGTCACCACATCCCACGCAATCATTTCGTCCTCGCTACTAATAGCTAACAAAGTTCTATTGTCTTCATTAAAATCTAGAAATTGCACTCTGCCGTCACTACCTGTCATGGTGCGAAACTCTTTACTAGAGGCCATATCCCAAATTTTAATCAATTTGTTATTCCCAGCGCTCGCTAAAAATTTAGCATTATCAGAAACAGCCATGGTATTTACCTGAGTATTATGACCTGATGTAAATACTACCTGTGGTTCGTTATTGATTGCCATAGTTAAAAATGGAAAGCAACAAATTAAGACTATGATTTTAAAGTTCATAAACAGTTATTGAGCTTAAATTTAAGTTTTTTATTTGGTCTTGCACATCAAAACATAATGCTAGTGCAGAAATTCACTACAATGGGTGAGATAAATTTGAACTTATCCAAATTTTAGCAAACGTTTGTAGGGTTTTGAATTGATACAAAAGCAAGTAATAAAATTTAAGGCTTGAGTTAATAAATAACATTTAACTCTTCTGAAAATAGAGAGTTAACACCACTATTAAAAACAGTTTTTATTTTATAATGGTACACATTATTGATGTTTAATTTTTCATCAATAAAATTATTCTCTTCAGGTTGGCTTATAGTTTTGTACAAAATATATCGGCCGTCATTTTTAGCTCTATAAATCTTAAACGAGTATACGTTTGTTAAATCTTGTTCCCAAGATAGTTCAATTTGTTTTTCGACCCTATCAACAATTGACAACAAATTTTTGACACCTAGCCTGGTTCCGGTTTCGTAATTAACGGACAAAGGTACTGATGTTGATACATTTGGTTTATTATCGAAAGTTGATATTTTATATGTGTAGACGCTGCCAGGAACCCCTGTTTTATCAAAAAAATAAGATAAAGTATCAGACCATTTTGTCAAAGTATCTAATGTCATTAAATTATGGTTCTCTCTAATCAGAAAGTTACACGCTACATCAGCACTGGATGAGTTATGCCACTCCAAGGACACACCTGTTTTATTGACTTGGTATTTTCTAAAAATACAAGGCACAGGAGGAATGGTATCAGGCTTTATCAATTTTACTGGAGAACAGCTTCGAGAATTATTATAATTTAAGTCTACAGCTCTAATTTGATAATATATTTCGGAGGTTAAATTTCTTAAAGATACTGTGTCAACATAATTTGTGCCTTTTACAAATTTCGTAGTTGCCTCAACAAACTCTTCCTTTAGTGTATTAGACCAAAACACACGGTACCCTTTAATGTCATTTTCAGGATTCTGACTCCAATTTAATGACACAATTCCATAGTCATCTATTTCACCTTTTAACCCAGTTGGAATGGATGGTGGTTCTTGATCGAGTGTAAAAAAATACTCATGAAAAGAAAAGACTGTATCTTTATCTTCCGAAATAGCAGCAACTTTATAATAGTAACGGTCGCCAGTTTCAAGAGGTGATTGTACAGTAAATTTAAATTCAGAACCAACTTCAGTATCATTAGGCACCATCAAGGGCTGATAACCGAAGGCCATACTATCTGAACGGAACACTATAAATTTTTCTAGTTGCATATCGTCTTTCGCTCCAAAAGATAAGTACTTTCCAGTAATAATTCTGTCAAATTTTTCAGCTACCACAGTATCAATTCTAACATCACCTTTTAAAGATTTAGGAACGTAAACTTCAACAATATTCGACACGCCTCCTTTTTCTGCAAAGTGGTTGATGCCTCTAATTCTGTAAAAATAAGTTTCCCCCTCAGTAACAGCCGTATCCAAATAATCTGCAAGAACCTTTTCTTTTTCGTATTGCGACTTAAAAAACTGGTAAGGAATGTCATTTATTGTTTCAAAGTTTTCTCCATCTTTCGACTTTTCTATCCAATATCCAGCATAATTTTCTTCCAAATCGGTAGCATTCCATGTTAAATACACATTCTTTAGCTTCATCCTACATTCAAACCTGAGTGTCTCAAAATCAATGTTTTTATCTATTTTTTTTGGATTAACTTTTAGAATCATAGCATTCTGATCAGTTATGGGATCATTATTATTAATGCTCACTCTGTAAACATACTTGGTGTTGTTCTGATAGTCAACATCCCTATATATTAAACCCAATGCATTTAAAAAATCGGCGTCAACACTTGAAGAAAGCAATAGGACTGCAAACATAAATTCTTCGCTTTTATCATCTAAGCCGTCACTCTTGATGTAATCTTTAATAATGCTAATTATATTTTCATAGCGCTCATCCTCCGACTTTTGATGCGCCTTAATAAATTCTTGCGAAGACTCAATGATAATTTCCTTTCTAGAAGATTCATTGTCAATAGAATTTTCAAATCGTTCTATTTTGTAACCGTTTTCTAACCCCTGTCTGAACAAAGCAGAGTTAGAAGTCCCAAATCTTAAAATGATGGTTTCTTCTTCAACAAAAGACTTTGCTACTACTCTACCATTAGTTTGAGCGTAAGTCAAAAGACCTATGATCATGATACTAGCAAGAAGAAATATTTTTTTATTCATTTCTTAATTAATAATTGTACAATTATCGCCAAATTCAATATCAGCATCCACATTTACGTTAACGATACCACCTAAAAAAGATGCGTCTAAATGTACAGCCCCATAAACATAAGCAGGATTAGGTAGCTTACCTTGAAGAAGCATAGCTGCATTAGCTGTCATAATATTAAACGTCAGTATGTCGCCATTATTTTTCTCCCATGTACAACCAAAATCCAAACCTAAATAGGCATATACTTGCCCTTGTAAGTACCAATAATTCATTCCAAAATCTCCTGGGCTTCCTCCCTGGCAATATGTTGATGATGCATATTTATAAAGTGTCATATCAAAACCAGCTCCTGCAGAACCTGAACCATAAATACCCAGCCTATTTGTAATGTCAAACTGAGTATTAAAACTGGCATTAAAATTCACCCCTAAAGCTACACCGCTACCTGCAGCAATATCTGCAGTATTTCTTTGGTTCGAAATCTGACTAAATACAGAAGCAACTTGTGGCGGAGGCGGAGGCATTGGCAACAAGTTTTGTCCTAGCATAAAATAAGCATTGGCTGAAGCTAAATTGTACACATTAACAGTAGCAGGATTGTCTGGCCTGCCTAACCAAAAGTACCATAAGTTAGGGCTGACATATAACTTAGTCCACATTGACCCTGTAATACCGCCTGCAAACTGTGCTTGTAAACTTGCATTTAGGTCAAATATTTTCTGTTGATTATCGTAAAGAATAGATACATTCCCTTTTATGTACTCACTAGCTGTTAAACGATCGGCTCTTTTACACAACATATAAGCCTCTCCAATAAACTGGACATTGTTTAAACCACCATTCGCATTAAAAGCTATTGAAAAAACTACATCTCCATTTAAGGTTTCTTCAACTACATTTTTAAAACCAACACCTGCTTTAAAAATAATTCCCATGTCCATGTCTGGAACATAGTTCATTGAGGGATTCCCGTTTGAGCTTGCAGTTCCCGATTTAGCATCTGAAATCATTTGAGCGGCTGTTTTTTCGCCTGACATATGATAGGCTAGTCCCCCACTAATTGAAGTTAATTGCATTGTTGGACTAACATTTATACTTACTGGCAGTCTGGCATCAACCATCCAATACCTGTAACCATCTACTCTACCAAACACGCAAGCCATAGCTAATTTATCATTAAAAACGGCAGGAATGCCAAGTTCGAAGGAACCTCCAAACCCCTTTCCATACACAGGATCATTATTTCTAAAATTAATTAACCCTTTAAAAGTAAACGCGCTAGTTTGCAAATCAAGAGCTATTGTATTTACTTGAAATCCCTCAAACTTCCAATCTTGTTCTCCTGAATTTTGATTTTCATCAATTCGCATTTTCATAAATACATTGGTGGCAGCAGAAATGGAAGTTGCTGAAGTATCTCCTAAATTTAAAGCTAACCCAACTTGCAAAGCAGGTTTAGTATTTAATATTCCAAATTTAAGATCAGTTAAAGACACTGGAAACTTTGCCATTTTATTAGTATCAGTACCTGATGAAGTTAAAGAGAATATTCCTTCTGCAAAATAGGGCGCCTCTGAAATAAAAGTTATTCGTTCAAACCCTAATTTATCTAGTTTTAAGTTTTCATAATCAACAGTTAAATCTCCATTTAGAACTAACATTGGTTTAAATTTTCCATTCTGATCTGAACTCATAAATAAAGCAGAAGATTTTTTGATGGTTAAATCAGCCTTCAAAACATCCATTGATTTTACAATGTCATTTTCAATTCCTAAACTAAAGTCGTATTTTGTTTTTTTTGTACTTGGATGAACAGACACTAAAGCTTCATAACCTAGAGTTTGATTTTTAAGAGCTGGAACTGCTAGATCTCCTTGCATTTCGCCAGAAGTTAATTTACTTGCCGTTAAACCTACAGATAACAGATCGATCGAAAATCCCCACTTGTCAGCACTTCCCTCTTGTGTTGAAAACAAATTAGTAGCTCCAAAAACACCACTTAAACCAGCATCATCTATAATCATGTCACTCCCAAAAACAGTCATATCATTTTGTCCTTCTTTGTTTAATTTCTCTGGTAATTTAACGGTAAAACTCTTCAAATAAAACCCTCTCCAAAGACTGGAAACATCTGTTACATCCTGATATCCGGCCGGGAAATTTATACTTTGCGGATTGACAATATCACTCATATCCATGTAAGCATCTGTAACAGAAAACTCAAAATCATCTAAGCCTTCCACCTCAAATTGATTAATAGTAGTGGCAGCAATGACATTATGAAGATCAGTTACATAAACCTGAAATTCAGCGGCAACTACTGTATCTGCTGGATTTACTGGTTTTAACTTTTCCTTATTAAATAAAAAGGAACCATGTAAATTAACTGCTGTAAAACCGTTACAGTCCCACTCAACAAAATTTGAACCATCATCAGGAAGATACAAGTTTGAATTGGGGCCCATCTTTATCCTATGATCAGAAACCAACGCCAATTTTGCTTGCTCGCCTCCTAAAACCCCTTTTGGATTAAATTTTATATGTTTTGCTGCAAAAGCAATTCTTTCTTCACAGCCTGGAAAATCAACAGCCATATAGGCATTAAAAAAAGCGCCTTGTGGCGTAAATTCAGCGCTATCGATAGCTATAATATATGTTGTTCCTGCAATTTCTTTTCTAATTCCAATTGGCAAAGAAGACAATGAGTCGGGATTAAGATTACCCACTTGGCTATTTTGATTCGCGACTTTGTCGCAAACACTAAAAACATAATTTTTATCTGGGCTATCCTGCCCAAAACTATGCGAAAATAAAACCACAAAAATAACCAACAAGAAAATGGTTCTTGTTTTACGGTTAATTTTGCTATTTTTGCTCATAAAGTGTTTATTCTATGAATATTTCCTCAAATATAACAAAAGCTTTTTACCTGCTTATATTTATTTTTTCTTTTGGGAATAAAGCTTTTGCTCAGGCACAAATTCAAACAGCAGACTTCCTAGATGTCCAAGGTGAGATATACGATATTATAGATTTCCCTTATCCTGTTAATGGTGGATATTACATCATTGTTGGAGATTTTGACATCATTGATAATACTCCTGGATACAACAATATTGCATTTATAAAAAAAACAGATTTTTTAAATGGAACGGCAGTCGTAAACTCCATCAATGATTTCAATTTTATTAGTTCTATTAATGGCGTCATAAACACAGCTGCTGTTAAAACAACTCTAGGCAGTACAGGATATGACTATCACTTATATATTGGAGGTGATTTTACTACGGTTAATGGACAGACCCATCATGGCATTGCAAAATTTACATTTAGTAGTTTTGCAATTGGCCCTAGCCCAACTTTATTTTCGCTTTCAACGTGGGATCCTGATCTTTCGCCTGGCACATCAACAAGCGGCATAGTAACAGATATGGCTTTGAAAGGCGACACTTTATTTTATTCGGGCGATTTTAGTGGAATTAACTACAATTCAAATGGCGACTCAAGGTATGGCATTACTTGTTTAGATATAAATAACAATAATGATTATGGATTATTTTCGGGACCTTACACAGGGATTCTTTTAGGTAATTGGTCCGGAGAAAAGTCAAAATTAAAATTAACCAGCAGCAATATTTTTCTGAGTGGCACGGGCTATCCAAGTGGTGCACCCAATGGCTGTTCTAATTGCAAAAAAATGCTTGTTTTTGATTACCTAGGAAGTCTTATATCTGCCAATGAATATTCAGGGTTTAATTCCGGGACTGATATCAGCTTCATTTCAGATTCACTTGGAATCCTTATTATCGCAAACGCCAGTAATATAACATCAGGAAACAGTACAACATTACGGAAAGTGTCAAGTGACCAATTTAATTGGGAGCTATCACCTGCGTCTATTGCAGTTCCGAATATACCTCAGATCAATTCTATATTCTCAACTGGTGGAGGATCGAGCGGTGGGGGCTTAACAACTACCATATATGAGACTTCAGTCGAAAACTATAAAGACCGATATTATTTCACTCGAAATTATATTACTACGGGCACACCTAACGGAGGAGTTCAGCCATTTTTTTTAAAACAAACCATTTTCTCCACTGACAGTGTAGGAAATATTTGGCAAGCAGATATTAAAACACATTTTAAAGATGCCGAAAATGAACATTTATTTATAGTCGATAATATTCTTTTTGCTAGTAATGATGCAGTGATGGAAAACAATGGTCCTTCATCAAACAACGACATAGCAGAAGGACTCATTGCATATTGCCTAGAGCCACTTGATGCTGAACCTTTTGATATTTTTGATACTACAGTATGTGCTGGCCAAACAAAAACTTATGGAATTCCACAAGTAAAATATGCAGATGGATACCAGTGGGAATATACGGGAACTGGAGCAAATATCATTGGCCCCAACGATACTGGGCTAGAAGACTTAACAGAGACAACAGATGTTAATTCGATTTCAATAGAATTCTTATCTAATTTTACACCTGGATTATTAAAAGTAACTCCTTACAGTGACTGTAATGGATCAACAAATGGCACTTTGATGACTTCTAACACTGTATCCATTAATATTATCAGTAATCCTTTGCCAAATGCAGTTGCGGGGTTTGATACTACCTTTAACTGCTTAAGAGATACAATTATTTTATCCGGCTATTCTGACACACTAAATACTACTTATGCTTGGCTTGATCCGCTAGACTTACCTTCTGTAACTGGAGCGGATACCACTGTAAGTATGAATAGTTTTAATTCTTCAACACCGCAATCAGGCATTGATTTCGTATTTCAAGTAACGAGTCAAGAAGGTTGTAAAAACTATGATACAGTCAATATTTCTTTAGACACTATAAGCCCTACTGCCATTTTGCCAGCAGCTCCGTATGAACTAACTTGTTCCGAATCAACAGCCACCTATACGGGCTCTGCAAGTAATGCCAATGCCATTTTAACTTGGTCGTTTTTTGACCCTGGCTACACTACTACTCCAAACCCAATTACTGTAACTGTTGCGGGTAGCTACAACTTTATTGCAACCGATCCAATCAATGGATGCGCCGATAGTTCGGCGATATTGGTAGAAAATAATTTTGATGTTCCTAGCTTTGGTATTACGAGTTTTCCAGCATATACTCCAACAACAATTCTAGCAACTCTTGATTGTAACACCCCAAGTATTACTTTAACTTGTGAGTCGAGTACGTCTAATACCACCTCGAATTGGGTAGATGACAATACTGGTGCAAACCCAATTGGAAACACAAAAACTATTGACAGCCCTGGGACCTATTATTTTGAAGTGATTGATACCATAAATGGATGTGTAAGCAACCAACCAGTGGTTATTGATGCGGATTTTAGCGAACCTATAGTAAATATGCCTACAATTAATACCATTAACTGTTCTCGAGACACTTTGGTTTTGAACGGAAGCACTATTTCGCTAGACACGACCTTGATTTGGAATGGACCTACTTACAGTAATGTTTCAAATCCTTTAACTACAAATCAATTAGGTTGGCATTATTTTACAGTAACTAAAGCGGATAATGGCTGTTCTAAAACGGATAGTATTAACGTACTTTATGAACCAGACATTGATGTAACGGCTGATGAAGATACCACTATATGTTTGGGAGCTGACGTTAACATTAATGCACAATATGCAGGAAGCAACTTAACTAATGTAATATATAATTGGAATAACGGAGATGCAACTCCAACTGCAACTTACAATTCCGGAACTGATACATTTGCTTCTGTTATTATATCTGCCGATAACAATTGCATTGGATACGATACAGTTTTAATCAATACCCCGCCAACTTTAAATGCCACTTTTCAGAGCTTTGCGCCATGTGGTGGCGGTAATTCAGGGAAAATTATTGCTTCTGTTACTGATGGCCTTGGACCTTATAAATACTCTATTAACAATGGCGCATTTCAATTTTCCTCATTATTTGAAAATTTAGCAACTGGCACTTACAACATTAAAATAGCTGATTCTTTAGGTTGTGAATATGATTTTACAACATCAGTAAGTGCAACGGATCAATTGCCCGAACCTTTATTTATTTTTTCGACTTACAATATAGCAGAAGACACAGTTGTTTTAGTAGATGTTAGCTCCCCCCCAGCAGATTCAATTAGTTGGACTTTTCCTCCTGAAATAGCCCTTTTAGACGATAGTAATTTAAGTTCACCAGTCATTATTCTGCCAGATACAGGTGCTTTTCAAGTAACCATGATGGCAAACTACGGAAGTTGCATTATTCCAACTACAAAATGGATCTATTCCGCTGGTTATGATTCTACATTAGCAACAAATTACAATCAAAACGGCATTAAATCAGTTGTGCTATTCCCTAATCCTAATTCAGGGGTGTTTACAGTAGAAATTGAATTTTACAAAAAACAAAGATCGGTTACTTCAGTGCAAGACATGGTAGGCTATGTATACTATTGGCAGGAAGACAATGAAGATGATTTGATATTAACACATCAAATTGATTTAGGAGCAAATGTACAGCCTGGCACTTATGTATTGAAAGTTGCCTCTGAATTTGATAGTTATTATGTTACTTTTATAGTAAACTAAAATAATCTGTAAAAATAACACCACAAAAATAACCCCGTTGACAAATAACTACAAATTCAATATAAAAGTCTTGCAGGTGGCATTCACATGCTTCTGCTTATTAGTTGGATCTGTTTCGTTTTCTCAAAATTTAGATAAAATTGGAAAAAAGGACATGGTTAAGATAAATGGAGGGATCAATTTAAATACCATTGGTTATGCATCTGCTGGTCTTCCAATGCCCAACAGAGATCCATTGGCATGGTTTGCTACCGGAAAAGTAAATATTAGCATTTTAGATGTGGCCCTTCCGTTTACATTTACCTATTCCAATCAAAATACCCGGTTTTCGCAGCCGTTTAACCAAACTGCATTGCACCCTTCTTACAAATGGATAAAAACGCATATAGGCAATGTAAATATGAATTTTTCACCTTATACACTAAGCGGGCATACTTTTTTAGGAGGTGGTGTAGAATTAACGCCAGGAAAATGGAAAATAAAACTGATGGGAGGCAGACTAAATAGGACAGTTAACTACGATTTTGCTCTTGACAATTTGAATCAAATTGTGTTCAAAAGAATGGGCTACGGGTTGTCGGTAGGCTACGAAAAAAATGGCTATTCAGGCGAAGCTATTCTATTTAAAGCTGTTGATGATAGAAATTCACTCAACTTTATGCCATTGAATACAGATGTTAAACCGCAAGATAATTTTGTTGCTAGTTTAATAGGTAAAGCAAAAATCATAGAAAATATGCATTTAACTGCTGAATATTCGTTGAGTGGTTTAACACAAAACACAAATTACGAACTAGGAGTTGAAGAAGCTGTTAATACCAGTATATTTAATGGATTGGTAAATGCCAACGCGACTACAGACTATTTTAATGCTTTCAAAACGTCCTTAGCTTATAAACTAAAAATAATGAGCTTTTCATTCAATTTTGAACATGTTGACCCAGGTTACAAAACCCTTGGTGGCTTTTTCTTTAATAACGATTTGCGAAATTATACCTTTGCTCCAAGTTTTACATTGTTTAAAAACAAATTGAATATAGGCGCCAATACAGGTTATCAAATTAACAATTTAGCTGGCGACAAAGGTTCGACTACTAGCCGCTGGGTCGGAAGCTTAAATGCAAGTTACGCGCCAACTAAAGCCATCAATATTGTTGGTTCTTATTCAAACTTTAGCACCTTTACGCGCAACCGTCCTAATACCGATCCTTTTTACTATCAACCGGCTGATACTTTAAACTTTTATCAATTAACGCAAAATGCCATGGCATCTATAGGTTACCGTTTTGGAGAAAGTAAAAATAAATCGGCCGTGCAACTAATGTATAATTACCAAGAATCTTATAATTTAAGCGGCAATATTTTAGATGCTTCTGCATTTGGAATTAATGTTGAAAACGATTCTGAACCTGCCAATGTACATGCCTCTAACCTATCGTACACCCTTCAATTTACCGAAAAAGCCATGGGGATTACTTTTGCTGCTAATGCCAATTACACGTCTTTTTTTGCTACCCAAAGCTTATTTGTTGGTCCAACCATTAACTTTCAAAAAAGTTTATTCGAAAAAAAATCTAGTTTATCAATCGGTTCCACTTATAACAGACAAATTAATAATAGCCTACTGGTTGGGAATGTATTTAACCACAGAGTTTCTTTTACTTTTGCTCCAAAAATTGAAAATAAGAAAATTGGCAAAGTGAACTTAAGTTTAAATGGTAATTTAATGCAGCGCTTGCCAACTTCAAGTAGCATTACAAAAATTGCGGAGATGAATGTTTTCGTGAATATGGCTTATAGCTTTTAGATAGGAAATGAGTAGAATTAAGAATATATTTTTAGCACTTGCTATTTTATTGTCAGCCTTTAAACTGACTGCTCAGAATTATCCTGTGCAATCGTTTGTGCAAATAACACCTCCTTTTAGTTCGTATTTGCCTGACTATGCTGACCCGTTTAACAACCAAATGAAAATTTTGTTGACGTTAACGGACTTTACAGTGCCATCCTACCAAGTAAGAGTAAGAATAACCATACAAGGCAATGGTTATTCCATTGTAACCAACGAGTTTGTCAACCTACCTCCTATTACGGTTACACCGGGTGTACCAGTAGAAATTTCAGGAGCGAGTTTGGCACCTTATTTAGCCACAGAAAATTTAGTTTTTACAGGAATTAACGTTAACGACTATGTGCAAAGAAAAGTATTGCCTGAAGGTCCTTGTACCATTTGTGTTGAAGTAATTGATTTTACCAGCCCTAATAATACTATTTTGGGGAATCCAGCTTGTTCGCAAGCCTGGTTTGCAAGGCAACAGCCTCCACTTTTAAACCAGCCATTTTGCGGAACCAGTATTCAAGAAACAACACCACAACAGATTTTGTTTGCTTGGACGCCATTAAACATGGGAGATCCATTGGGCACATCCACCGAATATGTATTTGAATTATTTGAAGACAATAGCAATCCAGCTAGCAATATTGATCCTAATCAAATCGTCAACTCAACCCTTCCCATTTTTATTCAAACTACCAATCAAACCTTTATTAATTATGGTATTGTTGAACCACAATTAAGGGTTGCGAAAAATTATATCTGGCGAATTCAGGCGCGCAATACCCAAGGGCGAGATTTATATGAAAACAATGGTTACAGTGCCGTATGCACCTTTACCTACGGCAGTTTAGCGGCTTCGCTAGCTGATGGCATTGTATTGCAATTGCAAACTAACGGAACAGGTACAAGACAAGGAACCGCTAATTGGAATGCCAATAGTATTTTTGATAATTATATTCTTGAAGTTAGAAAAACAGGAAACTCTGACTTTGAATGGTTTCAATATCCGACTAACGTAGGCGAACCAACCAGTAGTTTAAAAATAAATAGCCTTGAACCTTCAACTGAGTATGAGGGCAGAATTAAAGGAATAATTGGTTCCGACTACGAATCCGACTATAGTAATACCTCAACTTTCACCACCAATCCTGCTCCAAATTATGCTTGTGGTAGCACGACTATGCCTGCCACTTCACCTAATATTGTGCCTTTGGATAATGCCATTGCAGGTATGGTGTTTACTGTGGGCCAATTTGATATGCGTGTCACAAGCATTACACCACTTGGGCAAGCAGGCCATTTTAAAGGCACTGGTAGAATTACCATGCCGTTTGTGGGTCTTAATCTAAACGTATCGTACGGCGATATTTTAGTTGATGAAAACTTAAGCATTAGAACGGGTAAAGTTGAAGCCATTACAAAAGGAATTGGCGCATGGGAAAATGACATACTACTAGGACAAGCCACTCCTATTTATGTAAATGACATTGATACAACAGGCTTTGTTTTAGATAGTAATTCATTAACCATTAATTTAAATGGAATTGACAGTACCTTAACTTTTCCTGGAGGCGGTGTTCCTTTAGTATTTAATGTGGCTGGCGGAAAACAATATATTGTTTGGCCTGATGGCACTATTGATATTGGTACATGGGGAACAATTTCAAACGACAGTTTAGACGCAACAAAAGATTACTATGTTGAATTTAAAAAAGTAAGCACTCAAAAATATGGTTTTGATGCCTTTGACACCAAGTACCAAGCATGGGCCGGCAACTACGAAAACATCATATTGAGTGACGGAACGCCCTATTATGTCGCTCATAAATCATCTGGTTGGAATACTGGCGACAAAGTAAAAGCCATTTTGCATACCAATAATTCTCCGCTTGATATCACATTTACAATTGGCGGCAGCCTTATAGAAGCTAGTAAGGTGACCATTGTAGATAATAAAACCTTCATTATTGATTTAGATGGGGAAATTGAAGATTTCTCAAAAGATCTGTATGCTTTTGACACCGACAATAAGAAAATAGGAAAGCTGAGAGTGATTGCCTACGAAGAAAAAACAGTTGATTTAGTGATTGTTCCTGTTGATGGCGCCACTATTAATTTACCGCAGTTACAAGACTCTCTGAATAAAATTTATGCCGTTGCCAATACAAAATTTAACGTCACCATAGCAGGAAATTACGACAGCACAGCTTGGGATTTAAATAGTGATGGCGCTATGCAGGTTGAAGATCCAGCCTTGTTTGATCTGTACTCTGACGAAATGAAAAGCTTAAGAAGCGCTTATTTTGCAGATTCGTCCCACAATAAAAGCGCGCTTTATGTTTTTGTAGTCAACAATTTTAATTTACCAGGAGTTGAAGGCTATATGGTACACAATAAAGCCTTAGGTTTTGTAAAAAACAACCCAACAGCAAGAACCATAGCGCACGAAATTGGCCATGGCGCCTTTGATTTAGGACATACCTTTCCAGAGATTACAGAAGGAGGATCTGATAACTTAATGGACTATGGCAATGGTAATGAGTTAACCAAGGTGCAATGGGAACAAATATTTACCAATCAATTGTCTTTTTCATTTTTGGATGGAGCTGAGGATGGGCAGATGGCAAATTTGGTGCTAGACGAAATAATTGACTTTAATACAATACTGAATTCCAGTGTAGAAAAACAAGCAGCTACAATATCGAACTCTGAAATTTATGCCCTAAAAAATGGACTATATTTCAGCTTTGATAATGAGAGTAAATCGAAGATAGACCGAATAGGATTTTCCCAAAATGGTTATGTAGAATACTTTATTACCAAACTGGACAATACATACCGTCCCTCTCTAATTAGCTACACTATATCTAAAACAACTATGGCCGTTGACGTTAACGGAACTACAGAGAATTTGAAATATATAAGTGAAACAAAATCTTCCCTAAAATTTCATAATACTAGTTATACTGGAATAATCAAACAAGAGAAAGTAACGGATGGGCACAATATTATTAACGGTGTTGTCCGCGATTATGCAAATAAAGTTGATGATATAACAGATGTTCTTTTCAATAGATACGAATGCAGTGGTAATACTTTTGATATAGTAATTGGTGAAGAAACGGTTAATGGAGTTAAACAAAACCTTTATAAAACTGTAAATTGTATTGTACCTGATCAAGATAAAGAATCCGCTTGTAAAACCTCTAATTTTAGAGTTTTAGTGAAGTATTTTCAAGATGATTTTGATGATGTATTACTAAAACTTAAAGAGGCTATTAGTACAGATAATTACAGAATTGATCAATATGTAAATACAAGCACGTTACCTCCAGCCATAAACAACAGTCTCTATAAGAATTATTATCTACTTCGTAAACTCAGACCAAACTTCCGCCCTGTAATTTTGTATTTCAAAACACTCCAGGATAGAAATGGTTTTTATTCAAAGGAAGCCTTGGAAACTATGACAGCTGATATTATGACTAGGTTAAAAGCTGACTACCCTGATAAAGTAATCATGTTACATTTAATTAACGGTAATTCACAGGTGAAAAAATCTATGTTTGGTACTGTTCTGGATGCAAACGGTTGCTCTCGATATAAATACGCAATCTCTGATAAATCTTATATGGGAGATGACTGGAATGATAATATATTAAATTCTACATCAAGTGTTACGAAAAGAATTCAACTTGCTTTCAACTATTTAAAAAAGCCATATCATGTACATACTATTTTTGAAAGCCTAGACTACGTAGTTCATCAGACTAGATCAAATATTTTACTAAAAACATCTAGTCCTGATGTTTCTGGCCTACCTTTTATTATGCATGTAAATGTGTTAGAATCTAAAAGAAAACTGAATTATGATTCTAAAATAGTAGAAATAGTTAATTATATCTCAAGTAAAGAATTAAGGGTTTTCGGCACTGCCCCCACCACTAGACCTTATACTCACGATCCCAAGAAACAATTTCTACGCAAAGGTGCTTTTTCTGAAAAGAAAATTAAAGAGATGGTGAATACCATTATTTCAAATAATTACAGTTTTGACGAAAGCTGTTTTCATCTGCAGCTGTATGTTGGATCAGAAAATGCTTACACGAATGATATCATTTCTGTCGTTAATAAAATATTTGAAATTTACAATGTGCTCTCTGAACCAGAACCGGAGGTAAGTCTTAGTAAAACTGCTATTTTAAGAGATTGGGCTACAAAGCCATTTAGTTTTGATGCTTTAAAAACTCAAACTATTACTTCTCCTGAAAAAGTAAACGCATACTTTATTGGAGTAACTAACAATGAATATGACTTAAAATGGGATGTTTGGTTTAATAATCATCCCGACCTAGTTGACTCTGACTTTATTAATGGAATTGATGGTACTACTCTATTTGTTGATCCGGTGATTTATGGTGCGGCAGATATTATTGGTATGCTACCTGTTGTTGATGTTGTTGGTGATGTAATTGGGGTAGCTTATGCCACAGCAAGAGGCCATACTGCAGATGCAGTTTTGTATGGGGTAGCGGTTCCCATTGCAATAGTTAGTGGTGCTGAGCTAAAACTTTTAAAAAAGTTTGTGCTTACGGTAAAAAAAGGTGCAAATTCAATAGCAACATCTAGTTTTGTTCTTAAAAATATTGATGCTGTAGAAATAGATGATATTATAGTCGGTAGCGCTATTAAAGCAAAAAACGCTACCAGTATTGATAAAGTCTCTGCAATAAAATCAAGCATTGACTTGGACCATACCCAAAAAGTTGCAAAAATTGGATTGGCTGAGGCGGGGAGTGCAAAATTTGGAAAATATTTTGTTAGCTCATTGACTGGTTTTTCAGATGATATAGCTTCTTTAGCTAGTAAGCAAGGCTTAAGTATTGATGATTTTAAAGTACTTCAACAAAAGAGGTATGATGTAATGACTCCTTTGGAACAAGCTAAAGTAGATGCAATAAGAAATGCAATTCCTTTACCTGATGGAAATACAATTTTACAAAAAGCTATTCCGAAATCTGATATTCCAAAGTATTTAAGAGATATAGACCCCTACTATCAAGTTGGAGGTTTTGTTACTACTGCTAAAGATGCTAAACACCTTTCAACATTTGAAGATGTTTACTATGGGATGAGACTTGATTATGAAGGAACAGCTTTTAATCTTTCAGATGGTGGTTTTGGAGTAATTAGATATAAAACACCTACTCCAAACGCTCAAGTTCCAAGAATTACAAGTCCTCAAGACAAATTCCCATTTACAGGGAACGGTTTTACATCAGGGAATAATGGCAAGTTAGGTGTTCCTGAATGGAAAACCCCATACAATACACCAGTGGATGGAGCAGAGTTATGGGAAGTAGCTTCTGATGGTACAGAAACATTAAAAGCTATATTCAACACTAGTCAAAATAAATTTATCGCAGTACCATGATAATTAGGAACGGAGTCTACACTTATTACAAAGGAATTGAAATGTCTATTACTGAACACTACGGACATGGACTTAGTCAAAATATTGATGAAAATTATAGATTAATTTCATATGAGAAGTCTAAAGGAGTTGTAGGAGGTTTTAAGTTTGAAGAAAGCAATAATACTTTTTCAAAAAGTATTAAAATAGATGAGTTGAAAAATGCATTCTATGTTACTACAAAAGTGCTTTATAAGGGTGGTCGTTTTCTAGTAGAGTCAAATTCACAAATAGGATTTGTTACTTTGAAAACTAATGATTCACTTGTTTTTGAAAAAATGGGATTAGAAATATATAAGGTCAATGACGAAAAAGAAATGAGTGAAGTTGAACTTTATAAAAAAAAATATTTTAAGGTTTTTGATGGGTTTATTGTAAGAGTCGCAATTGATGAGATTAAAGAGTTTTGGGAAGAAAGGACAAAAAGCGAATTTGACTTACCTATGCCTGAAGGAATTGAGAAAACAAAAATAATATATCAAAATGATATATCTTAAATTCATAAAAATCGTACTTCTATTTCTCCCGCTGCGCAGTAGCTTAGCTGCTGCGGAATGTTGAACCGAAGAAAGTAGGTAATTGATTTTATTCCCCGCTCCGGAGTAGCTTTGCTGCTGCGGAATGTTGAACCTAAGTAATGCAGTTGTAAAATTAGTAAACTCTTAATACTAGAGGCAACAAAGCACTGCCTTTCTGTCAAAAAAAGATATTTACCGCAGGCCCTCCCGCTCCGCAGTAGCTTTGCTGCTGCGGAATGTTGAAGCAATAAAAACTTTACTTTTTCTTCATAGCTTTTTGATATTTCTTCTCTTCTTTTTGATACAACTTCTCAATTCGTTTAGTCAATAAGGCTTTAAGCGGTCCAACAAGCTTTAAAGGGCTTATTATCTTCATCAATGTGTTTGCATTGTGAACATAGTCCTGCAATACTGCGGTTGTTCCATAACACAAGCCAGTTACTTTTACCAAATTGTTTAACTCTTTGTCTTCCGTATTTGGTGTATAGAAACCTATATCCCCAACACCAACAATCTTACGTTTAGAAACAAGCCGAGTTGTGTTCCCATGTTGCACTCTTCTGGTTTTAAAGTTAGTGTAGATATAATTATAAGACGCCTTTAGTTCAGAGATAGCAGACAATTGCTTACCATTAGCTAGAATATACTTTGTAATGTTTTCTCTAGAATCCGTTAAACCAGCTGTGAATTTCGTTGTTTTAAATTGAGTATTTAATGTCTTAACAAGGAATGGCATTAGGGTATCCATTTCAGCTGGCATTTTCGCTGCAATCCGGCTTACTGAAGCTTCTCCACTGGTTAAAGGTACTTGACCCATATCTGCATTGTAATTTTCTGAGGTAACATCACCTAAAACAATATGAACTTCAATAGATTCAGAAGCATTGATTCTTTCAATTACTGTTTCGTCTTTTGAACAAAAACCTGAATTAGAAAAGAAAAAAGAGAGCAATA
>JBGCGA010000081.1:0-37025 GCA_045110285.1 Crocinitomicaceae bacterium
CAAGCCAAGTTCTGGTGACTCAGGAGATAGCAATCAAATTAGGCGAGTAAAAAAGACTCAACCTAGGATAGGATCCCAAAAATAGATTCAAATTCACATGTTAAAATTTAATAAGTACTCATTTTTATTGAGGCTCTGAGAATTGATTTACCTATTTTTGCCTAAAATTATTTCGTATGAAAAAAATTCAATTAATTCTTTTAGCCATAACTTTAATCGGCTTCAGTCAATGTAAAAGCCCTAAGTACGCTTGGAAATCAAACGTTACAGTAGGAACTGAAATTGGTAATCGTGCTCCGGATGTGTCATTAAACACTCCTGATGGTGAAGTCATGAAATTGTCAGACATGGCCGGTAAAATTGTCTTGGTAGATTTTTGGGCATCTTGGTGTGGACCTTGCAGAAAGGAGAATCCAAATGTTGTTGCAGCTTATAACAAGTACAATAAATCGGGGTTTGAAGTATTTAGTGTATCCTTTGACAGGCCAGGACAAAAAGCGAGATGGTTGCAAGCGATTGAACAGGATGGACTGATTTGGCCAAATCATGGAAGTGAATTAAAAGGTTTTGGCAATCAAGCGGCTAGAGATTATGGTGTGAGAGGAATACCTTTTACGTGTTTAGTTGATGCTGAAGGCAATATTGTGGCTACAAATTTACGAGGACCAGCTTTAGAAAAAGCGTTGCAACAAATTTACGGTTACTAGATGCAAATACCTCCCGGTAAAAAAATATTTTTTGCTTCCGATTTTCATTTAGGCGCTCCAAACTACAGCTCGAGTTTAGAGCGTGAAAAGAAAATTATTAGATGGTTGGACGCTATCGAGCCGGAAGCTCAGGAAATCTACTTACTAGGAGATGTATTTGATTTTTGGTTTGAATATAAACAAGCCATACCAAAAGGCTTTGTCCGACTGCAAGGCAAAATAGCCAACTTAACAGATAAAGGAATTAAAGTGCACTGGTTTTATGGAAACCATGACATGTGGGTATTCGATTATATTCCAAAAGAGTTGGGAGTTCAATTGCACCCCAAAGAAATTCAGAGAACTTACAATGGCAAGAAATTCTTTATCGGTCATGGTGATGGTTTAGGACCTGGCGATAATGGGTATAAATTTATTAAAAAAGTATTCCGCAGCACAGTCAGTCATTGGCTTTTTGCAAGACTGCATCCAAATTTTGGAATTGGCCTAGCGAATTTTTTTTCAAAGAAAAGTCGATTATCAACTGGCGATTCTGATTCAGTTTATCACGGAGAAGAAAAAGAGATGCTTATCCAATACTGTAAATCTATTTTAGAAAAGGATATACATGACTTTTTTATATTCGGTCACAGGCATCTACCAATGGATTTTGATTTAGGTGATGGTTCAAAATATGTGAATACGGGCGATTGGATTCAATATTTTTCTTATGCTGAATTCAACGGAGAAACGTTGGAATTAAAGTACTTCAAGGAGTAATTGTAACCTAAAACAGGTCTTTCCGTAATATGATATGTAAACAAAAATATTGTTTACTTATATAAGGGTTGAAAAGGGAGTTGAAAGACTCCCTTTTTTTTATTGCAAAAAAATACCAAGCCTTAACTTGGTATTTTAGAAATAAGCTTTTTTTGTTATTTCGACTCGGCCTTTTTTGAAGGTTTTGGTTTTTCTATTTTAATGACTATTTCTTCTGCTTTTTTATCAAAGTCAATTTTGATAGTATCACCGTCTTTTAATTTGGAATTGATTATTTCTTCTGCTAAGGGGTCTTCAACAAATTTCTGAATCGCTCTATTTAAAGGTCTAGCGCCATATTTTTCGTCATATCCTTTGTCAGCTATGTATTTTTTAGCTTCCGTTGTCATTTCAACATTATATCCTAAATCTACAATTCTTGCGTATAATTTTTTAAGCTCAATATCAATTATTTCATGAATATGCTCTGGCTTTAAAGAATTAAAAATGATCATATCATCAATTCTGTTCAAAAACTCTGGAGCAAAAGCCTTTTTAAGTGCTTTGTGAATAATTAATACTGCTGCTTCATCCTTTTGTTCTTGTTGAGATTTTGTTCCAAATCCGACACCAGTTCCAAAGTCTTGCAACTGCCGCACACCAATATTTGATGTCATGATAATAATCGTATTCTTAAAATCAATTTTTCGACCTAAGCCATCTGTCATATGCCCATCATCAAGTACTTGAAGTAGCATATTAAACACATCAGGATGTGCTTTTTCAATTTCGTCAAGCAAAACAATTGAATATGGCTTTCTTCTCACTTTTTCAGTTAGCTGTCCACCTTCTTCGTACCCAACGTAACCTGGAGGGGCGCCAACCAATCTTGAAACTGAGAACTTTTCCATATACTCGCTCATGTCTATTCTAATCAGTGCTTCTTCTGAATCAAATAAGTTTTTAGCTAAAACTTTTGCTAGTTGTGTTTTTCCTACACCTGTTGGCCCTAAAAAGAAAAATGACCCAATTGGCTTATTCGGATCTTTTAATCCAGCTCTGTTTCTCTGAATAGCCTTAACTACTTTTTTAATAGCCTCATCTTGCCCAACAACATTAGTGGCAATATCGTCACCTAAATGAACAATTTTTCCTGATTCAGATTCTGACACTTTTTGTAAAGGAATGCCGGTCATCATTGACACAACTTCCGCCACATGTGCTTCAGTAACTTCAATTTTATTAGCTTTCGATTCCTCTTCCCACTTAGTTTGTGCAGTTTCTAAATCTTCTTGCAAGTTTTTTTCAGTATCACGCAACTCTGCAGCTTTCTCATACTGTTGACTTTTTATGACTTTACTTTTTTGTTCTTTAATGTCTTCAATTTTCGCCTCTAAATCTTTAATTTCTGGCGGAACATTAATATTCTTAATGTGAACTCTGGAACCTACTTCATCCATTGCATCAATAGCTTTGTCGGGTAAGTTTCTGTCAGACATATATCTTTCAGTTAACTTTACGCAAGCCGCAATAGCTTCGTCAGTATAAGTTACATTATGATGGTCTTCATAACGTTCTTTAATATTGGTCAAAATTTCAATTGAATCTACAATATTGGTAGGTTCAATTAATACCTTTTGAAAACGTCTTTCAAGAGCGCCATCTTTTTCAATATGTTGTCTATACTCATCTAAGGTTGTTGCACCAATCACTTGGAGTTCGCCTCTGGCAAGCGCTGGTTTAAACATATTTGACGCATCCATTGAGCCTGATGCACCTCCAGCTCCTATTATAGTATGTATTTCATCAATGAACAAAATTACTTCACGTGATTTTTCCAATTCATTCATGACAGCTTTCATTCTCTCTTCGAATTGACCACGGTATTTTGTTCCTGCCACTAACGAGGCTAAATCCAGAGATATCACTCGTTTTCCGAACAGTACTCTAGATACTTTCTTTTGCACAATTCTTAATGCTAAACCTTCAGCAATAGCCGATTTACCAACACCTGGTTCACCGATTAAAATAGGATTGTTTTTCTTTCTTCGAGATAAAATTTGGGATACCCTCTCAATTTCTTTGTGACGGCCAACAATTGGATCTAATTTATCCTGCTCAGCCATGGCTGTTAAATCTCTACCGAAATTATCTAGTACAGGTGTTTTTGATTTGCTATTGCCTTTTGCTGCTCCTGAACCGCTTCCGGATCCACTTCCAAAATTACTGTCTCCAGAACCTGTGTCGTCGTTTGAAAGGTTTCCTGGGAATTCTGACTTGGGTGTGTTTTCTTCGTCCATCATTTCTTCTAATTCTTCTTTAACATTTTCGTAAATTACACCATATTTATTAAGCGTACGGGTAGCTATATTGTCTTTTTCTCTTAAGATAGCTAATAGGATGTGTTCTGTTCCTACCAACTTGCTTTTAAAAAGTCTCGATTCTAAATACGTTATTTTTAAAACTTTTTCCGCTTGTCTAACCAAGGGAATGTCATTTGTGCTTGTTGGTTTATTTGAGGACTCCTGTACATTCTTTTCAATGTCCTTTCTCAGTACATCAAGATCAAGGTGAAACTCTTGTAAAATCTTAACGGCTAAGCTGTCTTTTTCTCTAAGTAATCCTAAAAGTAAGTGCTCAACACCAAGGTAGTCGTTACCTAATCTTAAGGCTTCTTCGCGGCTATAAGCTATTACATTCTTTGCTTTTGATGAAAAATTTGCATCCATTAATGACATTTTAATGCTTAAATTTAGTGACAAAAATTGATTCTCAAATGTAATTGAAATATTAAATCAAATAAATTGTTAATAAACCTCATTTTAAACTGATTTTTGTTAATAAGTCCAGATAGAAAAACTGCATTTTAACCGTTATAAATGGCTATTTTCGTCGTTTACAATTTTAAAATATCTACATATAAAATATTATGGCAGACGGAGAGAGAATCATTAAGATTAATATCGAAGACGAAATGAAATCAGCCTACATTGATTATTCAATGTCGGTTATTGTATCAAGAGCATTACCAGATGTAAGAGATGGTTTTAAACCAGTGCACAGAAGAGTGCTTTATGGTATGTTAGATCTCGGTGTTTTATCAAATAGACCATACAAAAAGTCGGCTAGAATTGTTGGTGAAGTGCTGGGAAAGTATCATCCACATGGTGATTCTTCTGTTTACGATACTATGGTGCGTATGGCGCAGGATTGGTCTTTACGATATCCTTTAGTTGATGGTCAAGGTAACTTCGGTTCTGTTGATGGAGATAGTCCTGCTGCAATGCGTTATACTGAGGCGAGACTGAGAAAGATTGCTGAAGACATGTTGGCTGATTTAGACAAAGAGACAGTTGATTTTGCACCAAATTTTGATGAATCTTTGCAGGAACCAACTGTGCTTCCTACAAAAATTCCAAACCTTTTGGTGAATGGAGCAAGTGGTATTGCTGTTGGGATGGCTACAAATATGCCTCCTCACAATTTGAGTGAAGTTGTTGACGGCACCATTGCATATATTAAGAATAGAAATATTGAAATTTCTGAATTAATGGAGCACATTAAGGCTCCAGATTTTCCAACTGGTGGTATAATTTACGGTTACGAAGGCGTAAAAGAAGCTTTTGAGACAGGTAGAGGTAGAGTAGTGATGAGGGCTAAAACTGGGTTCGAAGAAATTCGTGAAGGAAAAGAAGCCATTATTGTCAATGAAATTCCATACCAAGTGAACAAGGCTGACATGATTAAGAAAACAGCTGACCTTGTAAATGATGGTAAAATAGATGGTATTTCAGATATTAGAGATGAGTCAGATCGACATGGAATGCGAATTGTTTACGAATTAAAGCGTGACGCCATACCTAATGTTGTATTAAATAAATTATTTAAGTATACTCAGTTACAAACTTCATTTTCAATCAACAATATTGCCCTAGTAAATGGGCGTCCTGAAATGTTGAACGTGAAGGATATGATCCACCATTTTGTGGAGCACAGACATGAGGTAGTCATTAGACGAACCAAATACGAATTAAGAAAAGCTGAAGAAAGAGCGCATATTTTAGAGGGCTTGATTATAGCGTCTGATAATATTGATGAAGTAATCAAAATTATTAGAGCATCCAAATCGCCTGACGAAGCAAGAGAAAGCTTGATGACTCGTTTTGACCTAAGCGACATTCAATCTCGGGCTATTGTTGAAATGAGGCTAAGACAATTAACAGGTCTCGAGCAAGACAAGTTAAGGACTGAATACGAGGAGCTGATGAAAACGATTGCTGATTTAAAAGATATTTTAGCAAACGAAGACAGAAGAATGCAAATTATCTCTGATGAATTACTTTTAGTAAAAGATAAATACGGTGACGATCGGAGATCAATTATTGAATACTCAGCTAACGAAATGAGCATTGAGGATTTAATACCAGATGAGGAAGTAATTATTACAATTTCCCATGCTGGATATATTAAACGAACATCTTTAGCAGAATATAAGGTTCAGTCGAGAGGCGGAGTCGGTTCTAAAGGATCAGCAACTAGAGACAAAGACTTTTTAGAACACTTGTTTGTGGCAACCAATCACAATTGGTTATTAATCTTTACTGAAAAAGGAAAGTGTTTCTGGATGAGAATATTTGAAGTGCCGGAAGGCGCTAAAACAAGCAAAGGAAGAGCGCTTCAAAACTTAATTAATATCGATCAAGACGATAGTATTAAAGCTTTTATTAATGTTAACGATATTAAAGATCCTGAATACATCCAAGACAAGTACATTATCATGTGTACAAAAAAAGGTGTAATAAAAAAGACTACTTTAGAGCAGTACTCAAGACCAAGAACCAATGGAATTAATGCCATTGGAATTAGAGAAGGAGATGAATTATTAGAAGTAAAACTGACCAACGGAACCAATGAAATAATGATGGCGCTTAAGTCTGGTAAGTGTATACGCTTTAACGAGGAAAAAGTAAGATCTATGGGTCGAACTGCCTCTGGAGTTAGAGGAATTACTTTAGTATCAGACAAAGATGAAGTTGTAGGTATGATTTGCGTTGAGAATGAAGACGCTAATGTAATGGTGGTGTCTGGTAAAGGGTATGGTAAACGTTCTGCAGTAGCTGATTACAGAATTACCAACCGTGGAGGTAAAGGTGTTAAAACCATTAATATTACCGAAAAAACAGGAGAGTTAATTTCACTAAAGAACGTTACTGACGAAGATGATTTAATGATTATCACCCGCAAAGGTATTACCATTAGGATGCATGTAGATGTATTAAGAGTAATGGGACGTGCAACACAGGGTGTTAGGTTGATTAACTTGAGAGGAGATGATGAAATTGCTGCCGTGGCAAAAGTGTATAGAGATAGTGATGACGAAGATGAGGATGGAGCAGAAGGTGCAGTTGAAGGACCAGCAGGAGATGGAGAAACAGGATCAAACGAAGAGGAGTAAATAAAGATTGGCACAAAAATTGGAAATAACTTTTGTGGAAATTTAAAACTTAATGAATCTAAATAAAAAAACAAAATGAAAAAAATAATGATAATTGGCTTGTTGTTGGCAACGTCATCAGTAATGGCTCAAAAGAATATGACTACCAATGCTGCCATGGTATGGAAGTCTTATCAATCAAATATGGCTGCAAAGAATATTGATGGAGCTGAAAGCGATTTAGTTGAAGCAATTGGTTTTATTACGAAAGCTGCAGATCATGAATCAACAAAAAATGATGCTAAAACTTTGATGTATAAAGGCAAAATATATTGTGAAGCCTCAAAAATGGGAATGACAGCCAAAAATGAAGAATTAAAGGCTTATGGAAATGAAGAAACACTTGAAAAAGGTTTGGCCGCATTTGAAAAATCGGCGAAGAATGATTCAAAAGGAAGATATGAAGATGATATTGCAGATTATTGCCAGCTAATCAGATCGCAATCAAATAATATTGGAGTCCAAGCGTTTGAAAATAAGGATTTTACCAAATCAATGAATGCCTTTCTTTCCTCAGCAAAATTTGGAAAAGCAATGGGATTAACAGATACGGTAACAATGTACTACGGTGGAATTGCAGCTATTAATGCTGAAGAATATGAGAATGCAATAAAAGCATTTTCTGCTACTTCTAAATTAGGTTTTGAGGTTGCAGCTTCAGCTCAATATTTAGGAACGGCTTACTCAAAGCTAGACAGAAGTGATGAAGGTGAAAAAGTACTTTCTGAATTGCTTAAAAATAACCCAGGTAACAAAGATGTTATGGTTTCTTTAATAAATGTGTATTTGGGATCAGACAAGAAGGTGGAAGCTGAGAAGGTTTTGACAGATGCCATTGCTTTAAGCCCAAAAAGCAAAGAGTTGCACTTTACAGTAGGTACAGTTTATGAGGAGCAAGAAAGATATCAAGATGCAGAAAAAGCATACAAAAAAGTACTTGAAATTGACCCAGAATATGATAAAGCTTTATTGAGGTTAGGTGCTGTTTACTTTAATAAGGCGGCTACAATCAATGGAAAAATTAACGAACTTGCATTGGGAGATCCTAAAGAAGCAGAGTATAGAAGCGAAATGACAGAAAGTTTTAAAAACGCCATTCCTTATCTTGAAAAAGCAAACGAATTAACGCCAAATGATAAGGAAATATTAGGTTCTTTACGTCAAGCATACTACAAAACAGGCAATGCAGAAAAGGCTGCTGAAATAAAGGCAATAATTGACGGTTTGAAGTAAACAGGATAACAAAAAATTTAAAGGGACTTCAAAAGAGTTCCTTTTTTTTTATGATTAAAATAGAAACCGCGTCCTATAAAACCCATTCGAAAGCAGAGTTGGATGAATTGTACCGCATTGTTATTAGAGGATACGAATTGACAGAATCTGAAATCTGGGGCGATAACTATATTAGAATTTTTCGACCTGAGTATGACTTGTTAATTGAAAAAGGAGAAGTTCTTTTAGCAAAATGTAATGGTTTTGTAGTTGGTGGTATACACTGTTATCAAATCAGTAAATTAGACTTCACTTTTAGTTTGTTAGCAACTGACTTTGATTATGGTGGAAAAGGCATTGGTACTGCATTAATTCATAAAGTTGAGGAAATTGCATTGGCGAAGGGATTGGAAAGTATCAAAATGGAGGTCTTGAGAGTGAAAGGCGTAAACACACCTTCAAAACTTCGACTAGATTCATTCTATAGGCGGTTGGGATATCACTATACTCATTCCGAAGATTGTTCCTGTAAAATTCCGAGCATAAAGTATGCGAAGTTAAAAGCCCAAAGCGATTTCGATTTTTACAAAAAAGTACTGTAACCAAAAAAGCACTCAGTATTGAGTGCTTTTTTGTTTTTAAACTATGAAAATTTATAATTGCTATAATTACCTATGAAAATAATTTTGCTACACAAAGGTAGTCTGAAACGGTCCATTTAGCGAACAAAAACCGTTAAATAATCTTAACCTTTGTTAAGTAAAATTTAAAGCAAAATTATTTTTTCGTAATCATATTCACCAACTAAGGTTGGTTTGCTTTTAAATATGCCATAAAGTGTAGATCCGGAACCAGACATTGAGCTGTAAATTGCGCCTTGTGAATAAAGATTTCTTTTTATTTGATTAAGATTAGGATGTGCCGGGAATACGGAAGTTTCGAAGTCATTTTTTATACTCAACTTCCATTTATTCGGATTTTGTTTAATATCTACAGTTAAATCCTCTTTTGATTTTTTTGGCTCAATTCCAGAGTAAGCTTCTTTGGTGCCAATGTGAATTTTAGGATTAATTAAATAAAGATAATATCCATTCAAATTTAATTCTATTTTCTTAAGTTCTTGACCAGTTCCTGTTACATATTTAGGGGTGTTTTCTATAAAAAAAGGACAATCGCTTCCTAAAATAATGGCATACTTTTCAAGTTCGTGAGTAGAAAGTTGAAGTTTAAAAAGTGTATTTAGCGAAGAGAGTGCGAAAGCAGCATCTGATGATCCTCCACCAAGACCGGCCCCCATGGGAATCTGCTTATGCAAATGAATTTTTACATTCGAAATCCCGTGCCTTTCTTGCATTAATTTGAAAGCTTTAATAACCAAATTATTCTCAGAATTACCCGGTATTGCTAACCCACTAGTCGAAAAAGAAAATTGTTCAGCCCTATTTATCTCTAATATATCCACAAGTGGAATAGGGTAAAAAATACTCTCAATATTATGGTAACCATCAATACGTTTTTCAATAACATTGAGACCAATATTAATTTTTGCTGAGGGGTAAGTAATCATTCTTTAGTAATATGAAGCGAATATAAGATTTTAGAAGGTAATAACTCTAAGAGTAGAAAATTACAACTAGAAAAAGTCAAAATTGGATGTTTTGTTCTTTAAATTTTATGATAATTAGTTTATCCTTACCTAAAATATTTTGTAAATTTCGCCTCTCAAAAATAAACGCCATTATGGAGAATTATTTATCATTTGAAGAACCGATCAAAGTAATTGATGAAGAAATAGTAAAAGTACGTGGAGTAGAGGAAAATAGCGGAGTAGATTCGTCGAAGTTGATCAAAGACCTGGAGAAAAAGAAAATTTCGACCATAAAGGAGATCTTTAGCGAATTGTCTCCTTGGCAACGTGTTCAGCTGTCTCGTCATCCCGACAGACCTTATAGTTTAGAATATATCAATGCAATTACTAATGGGAACTTTGTTGAATTACATGGCGACAGAAATGTAAAAGATGACAAAGCCATGGTAGGTGGATTTGGAGAGATTGATGGAAAGACTTATATGTTAGTTGGTCAGCAAAAAGGCCATAACACGAAAGCCCGCCAGTTTAGAAATTTCGGAATGCCAAATCCGGAAGGTTACAGAAAAGCGCTTAGGCTTTTTAAAATGGCTGAAAAATTTAATAAACCAATCATAACTTTCATTGATACCCCTGGCGCATTCCCTGGACTAGAAGCTGAAGAAAGAGGGCAAGGGGAAGCTATTGCTAGAAATATTTACGAAATGATGAGGCTAAAGGTGCCTGTAATTTGCGTAATTATTGGTGAAGGTGCTTCTGGAGGAGCCTTAGGCATAGGTGTTGGTGACAAAGTAGTAATGCTTGAAAATTCATGGTATTCAGTAATTTCACCAGAAAACTGCTCAACAATTTTATGGCGAAGTTGGGATTATAAAGAAGTAGCAGCTTCCGCCCTTAAGCTAACCTCGACAGACATGAAAGAATTAAAAATTGTTGATGACGTTTTAAGGGAGCCAGTTGGCGGAGCACACAGGCATAAAGAGGATATATTCAAAACAGTGAAAGAGTATATTCAAAAACAAACACAAAAATTAGAAAATCTAGATGTTGATAAACGTATCTCCAAAAGGCACGATAAATTTATAGACATGGGTGTTTATAAAGGAAAGTAAATGATTGGATTTGATTTCCCAAAAATTCAATTCGAACTTTTTGGGCTAGAGCTATTGGAACCAATGGCTATTATTACTGACACCATCATGGGTGGTTTAAGTATGTTTTTTGGCATAAGAATTAGAGCTTTAAAAAAACAATTACCGTTCTACCGCTTATGGGTGTTTTTCTTCATTTCTTTTGGGATAGGTGCTATTTTAGGAGGCATAGGCCATACATTCTATAATCAGTTTGGATTGATGGGTAAAATTCCATCTTGGCTATTTGGTCCAGTTTCAATATATTTTGCTGAACGTGCAATGATATCCATGCATTGGAAAGACTCTGTTAAAAAGAAAATGTACAAAATTTTTAACATAAAAATGGCCATTGTATATTTGGTGTTCTTTTATTTATTGCTTTTTGTTGAGAACCCGACAAATGCCAATCTTCCGTTTTTGCCTATTGCTATAAATACGATCATTGGAATGTTATCAACTGTAGGTCTATTAGGCTTTAAATTCACCCAAAAAATCTCTGTAAAATTTAAGTATTTTTGGTTGGGTGTGATGATTATGTTCCCTTCCGCCATTCTTTATTTATTTAAAGTAAATGTGCACCAATGGTTCGATAAGAACGATTTTAGTCATGTATTAATTTCAATTGGACTAGTTTATTGGTATCTTGGTCTTACTAAATTATCAGAAGGTTTAAAACCAGAGCGATTATGATATTCGAATTTAAGGGCTTTAAGCCAGTAATTCACCCTTCTTCATTTGTTCATCCGCAGGCAACGGTTACTGGAAATGTAATCATAGGTAAAGGTGTTTACATTGGTCCAGGGTGCGCTTTGAGAGGAGATTGGGGACAGATTGTGATAGAAGATGGTTGCAATGTGCAAGAAAACTGCACAATTCACATGTTTCCTGGGAAAACGGTGACACTGAAAGAAAGTGCTCATATTGGTCACGGCGCCATTATTCATGGCGGAACCATTGGTGAAAACTGTATGATTGGCATGAATGCAGTTGTGATGGATGATGTTGTGATTGAAAAAGAATGTATTGTTGGAGCCTTAGCTTTCGTGCCAGCAAAAATGGAAATTCCTAAAAGGAGTCTCGTTGTAGGGAATCCAGCTAAAATTATCAAAGAGGTGTCTGATGATATGATAGCTTGGAAATCGAAAGGCACAGCACTATACCAGCAGTTGCCAAAAGAATGTTTCGATTCTTTAATAGAATGTGAACCATTAACTCAAGTAGAAGAGAACAGGCCTAGTCAGGATCAATTGTACGATACCTGGGAAAAAATAAAAAAGGGTTAAAGAGACTATTTCATTTTATCAATTGCAATGCAGAGGTCATATCAATTGTGTATGTGCAATATTCAAATTTTATAGATTGTTAAAGAAGGTCTACTGACATTGATTGTTATAAAATATCACAATCTCATGTAGGCTGGTGATCTCTTTATTTTCTGCTTTGGTAGATAATATTTTGCAATCATTAATGTAATCATGCAATATTTTTTTTCTAATGCCAAAAACACCTAGTGTCACTCTTGTAAAGTATCGGTTATCATTTTTGATTAGTAAGTCATAAGTCAACATTAAGGACTCTCCTTGTTCCCATGTTTCTAAAATATAATAGCTCAGTGTACCTTTTTCAACAACTTTTAGAAAAGTCAGCACACCTTTATTTTTGTCAATGTTATATTCCTCGCGCAAGAATCCTGACTTGGAAGAACTGGATTTAACTAAATAAAACCTTTCATACAGATAACCATTAGTTCTGAAACTACGAATATGATTCTTTTTAATTTTAGTTATTTTTCCATCTGGTGCAGTAAGTTTAAATCGCTTAGAGACCTTTGGAGTTGACTGATTGTAATTGATGTATTCTATGCTGCCAAATAAAGTGTCCCCATTAAGCATCACAATATATTCAGCAACATTTGAGTCTGTTTCATTAGCATTGGCAAGCAAGGAAATACTACATAAGCAAGCAAAAATAAATTTTCTCATTTCCTAAAATAATTTAAGGACCATTTTGTAAGGCTGTTAGCGTTAACTCATTCACCTATGTTGGTCAATCAGAATGACGTTTCCATCAGGGTCTGTTAACATTATACTGGCAGGGCCTTTTGTTGAATCTGGTGCTTCTGTCATCAACTCAATGCCTTTGTCTTTTAACTTGCTCTGAATTACCCTAACATCATCAAACGATTCTATTTCGTTTGTCATTTCATCCCATCCAGGATTAAATGTTAAAATATTTCCGTCAAACATTCCTTGAAAGAGTCCGATTAAGGCATTTTCGTTTTTCATTATTAAGTATCCCATTTCCGCGTTCCCGCCATGGTCTTTAAATCCAAGCTTTTCGTAAAATTCTCTGGAAACTTGCAAGTTCTTAACGCTTAAACTCATTGAGAATGCACCCAGTTTTACATTTGAATCAATCATAATTTCTGCTTTAGGTACGGTTTTTAAATTAGGAGAAGTTGTGTCAATTGTTTCTACAATTGCTACTTTTTCTTTGTCGCTTTTACCAAATTTACTGGCAACAAAACCGCCAACAAAAGCGGCAACAAATGCGGCAATAAATCCTGCTTTTTTATTCATAACAAATGTTTTAAATTAAATTATTTCTACAATATAGTAAGAAAAAAAACTACTTAATAATTACTGAAACAAACTTTCAATGCTGTCCTTTGATCCTCTTGGGTGAAATTCAACCCTCACAATGTCAGTTACCTTTAATCCGAGCAATGTGCTAGCTCCACCGCCATTGCCTGTTATCCCTTTGTTTATTGAAACTTCTAAAAAGCCATTATCGTTAAATAACGCGAGTTTTTCTCCAACTGGGACTTCATTGTAATTATCTGAAATTTTTTCAATAAAATACTTAGATTGACGAAAGTATATGGTAAACGCCTCTCCTTTACCTATTTTTTTAAAAGTAGACTCTGTGATATTTACTATCACATTTCCATAATGATCCACATGAATCACCGAACCTTTAATTAAATTGTCGTCCGTTGTTGCTTGTGTAATAAATGCTCTTCTTACTGTTGTAATCGGATCTCCTATCTTCGAGAGCGGCACTCCGTTTACAATATCAACTATGGTGGGAATATAAATGTACTTATTAGGGTAGCGCAGTGCTGACTTTGAAGAAAAATCGTCAATAACTACTATCTCTTCGGCGTCATGAAAATTAGGGAGTAGAGAAAAAAATCCGTTATCTAGCCCTACAAAATATTGGCCAGATAATTTCATGACAATTGGGTACATATTTAGTTTGGGCGAATCAATATTGATGATTGGAATTGAATCAACACCAATAAAATGAATTGTTCCTTCTGGAAAGTCTTTAATTACATTGTTAATGTAGTAAGAAGCCTCGGCAATATTGAATGGTTTTACAAGGTGAGAAACATCAACAATTGACGTGTTTGATAGTTTTGAAAGTAATTGCCCTTTTAGTGCGGCCACGTAGTGGTCAGATAAACCTAAGTCGGTAGTTAAAGTAACAATTTGCATTAAAACAACAGCTTAAAAAGTAATTGTATCAAAATTAATTTTAATTTTAACTTTAATAGAGCTAACCACCAAATAAATTACATTTTGCACGAAAAAAGTATTGAAATTGCAGGAATTGATCCAGTTTTACTTTACGGTATAAATCACTCAAAATTAGAAGTAATACGTAAATATTTCCCGAAACTAAAGTTAATAGCCAGAGGAAGTATATTAAAGGTTTTAGGAGAGCCGGAAATTGTGGATATTTTTGAGGCAAAAGTAGCTTTGTTTATCAAACATATTTCACGGTACAATGAGCTAACTGACAGTAATATTGACAATTTAATGCTTCAAGAAGATAAAAATATTCCTTTTGATAAACACGGAGAAGTATTACTGCACGGAAATGCGGGTAGAACCATAAAAGCCAGAACAAGTAATCAACGCAAATTGGTTAAAATGTCGGAGGACAATGATATGGTTTTTGCTGCAGGGCCTGCAGGCACAGGAAAAACATATACTGCAGTGGCATTAGCAGTAAGGGCACTTAAAAATAAGCAAGTTCGTAGAATTGTCTTGACTCGCCCAGCAGTTGAAGCTGGTGAAAATTTAGGATTTTTACCAGGCGATCTAAAAGAAAAATTAGACCCCTATTTGCAGCCATTATATGATGGTTTGCGCGATATGATACCAGCAGAAAAACTAGCAGATTTTGTGGAAGACAGAATTATTGAAATTGCGCCCTTAGCATTTATGAGAGGTAGAACTTTGGATAATGCTTTTGTTATTTTAGATGAAGCCCAAAATACGACCCATAATCAAATGAAAATGTTTTTGACTCGAATGGGAAAAAACGCCAAATTTATCATTACTGGAGATGTTTCTCAAATTGATTTACCTAAACACCAAAAGTCGGGTCTGATTACAGCAATAGATTATTTGAAAGATATAGATGGAATAGGTATTGTTAGATTAAATCAAAATGATGTGATTCGTCATCACTTGGTGAAAGAAGTAATTCAGGCTTTTGAAAGAAACGAGGACTAAAAAAGCCTTGACTAAAATGCCAAGGCCATCATTTTTTTATAGTAAGTAGGGTATCTTACTGTACCTCAAAAGTGATTTTTAAATTCACTCTGAATTCTTCAACATTGTCGCCATTAATAACAACACTTTGCGATTGCACATAAGCCGACTTCATGTGTTTTACACTTTTAGAGGCGTGTTTAACTGCTTTTTTTGTTGCATCTTCCCAGCTACTTGTTGAATTCGCTAGTACTTCTATTACTTTCATTACTGCCATAATATTTTCTGTTTTTAACGTTTATACTGCCCTAAAATTACTCTTTAATTATTTCTTTTCCTAGACGATTTTTGTTTAACTTTTAATAACTGTTTCTTTTCTGTTAATAATTATTCTCAAGTTATAACAGCGTTACTCAATCAATCCCTTAGTTTTGTTTCTTTTTTGAGAATATGAGCGCAATTACAGAATCTTCTTTTAAATTTCCTAAACAAAAATCAGTCTATAATGGTAAAGTGCGAGATGTCTATGCATTAGAGAATGGATATATCGTTATTGTTGCTTCTGATCGTATTTCAGCGTTCGATTATATTTTACCAAAAGGCATACCTTTTAAAGGGCAAGTTTTAAATCAGCTTGCGGCTAAATTTTTGAAAGCAACTGAAGATATTGTGCCAAATTGGTTATTAGCCACACCAGATCCGAGTGTAGCAGTAGGGCATTTATGTGAGCCATTCAAAATCGAAATGGTGATTAGAGGATACATGTCTGGTCACGCAGCTCGCGAGTATAAGGCTGGAAAGAGAATTCTTTGTGGAGTTAGCATGCCCGAAGGAATGAAAGAAAATGATAAGTTTCCAAAGCCCATAATTACACCGGCCACTAAAGCGGAAGAAGGGCATGACGAGGACATCTCAAAAGAGGAAATTATTAAGCAAGGAATAGTTTCTCAAGAAGACTACAGCCAATTGGAGGCCTATACAAATGCTTTGTTTGAAAGAGGGACTCAATTAGCTGCTGAAAAAGGACTCATTTTAGTAGATACCAAATATGAATTCGGTAAAAAAGACGGAAAAATATACTTGATTGATGAAATTCATACACCAGACTCGTCCCGTTACTTTTATGCTGAAGGATATGCTGAAAGGCAAGCAAGAGGTGCAGCTCAGAAACAATTATCTAAAGAATTTGTCAGACAATGGCTAATAGAAAATGGATTTCAAGGGTTAGAAGGACAAAACATGCCCGAAATGCCTGATGAATTTGTTCAACTCGTTTCAGATAGATACATTGAATTGTACGAAAAAATTACAGGTGAAAAATTCATTAAAGGGGATGTGACTGATATTCAATCAAGGATTGAAACCAATGTACTATCTTATTTAAAGCGCATAAACTAAATATCACTTTTACTTAAAAGTGTATGAATTTTAAAAAATTCGAATGCAGCTTACTAAAAGTTAGGACGCAGTAAGTGAGATTTATAGAAGTCGTTAATAAATTTTACTGCCTCTTCTGGACTATCTGTTATTCTTAAAAAATCCATATCTTTTTCACTAATATTTCCTTCTTCGTTTAGCATTATATCTCTAATCCAATCCACCATTCCAGTCCAAAATTTTGAACCAAAAAGCACAACAGGCTTAAGATCTATTTTTTTTGTTTGCATTAACGTTAATGCTTCAAATAATTCATCTAAAGTTCCAAAGCCGCCCGGAAAGGTAATAAAGCCTTGAGTGTACTTCACAAACATCACTTTTCTAACAAAAAAATAGTCGAAATTAACAGGGTGGTTCACATACTTATTTCCACTTTGTTCAAAAGGCAATTCAATATTCAAACCAACCGATTTTCCATTGGCTAAATCGGCACCCTTATTACCAGCTTCCATAATTCCTGGTCCACCGCCAGTTATAACTCCATATCCAGATTGAACAAGTAATTCTGAGGTTCGGACAGCATCTTTGTAATATTGATTTTCTGGAGAAGTTCTAGCTGAACCAAAAACTGATACACAGGGGCCAATTCTAGCCATTTTTTCATACCCTTCAACAAACTCAGACATAATTTTAAATATGGCCCAACTGTCATTAGTTTTTATCTCATTCCAATCTTTATTTGCTAATTCCGTCATTTTTCTAATTTGTGTTTGATTATTAAGATGTGAAAGTTAGTGTTTTTTTAACATCTAAATTGTGTTGTTTTTGTTAATATTTAGTGAAAACTATGTGAACTGCAGGGTAGCAGTCATCACCTTAAGTTTTGTATCTTCGCGTTTCAAATATGACGTATGATTAGGAATTATATTTACCTTACTGTTATTATTCTCGTTTTTTCAGGAACAAGTTGTGTCGCACAAAAAGAATTAAGTAATGAACGAATATGGGCATCTTCTGAATTCAGATCAGAAAGTATTTATTCGGTTAATTCAATGAATGACGGGGAGCATTTTTCAGTTTTAGAAGGAAATAAGATTGTTGAATACGCTTATGAAAATTTTGGAGTACCAACAAGAGTTATACTTGACTTAAATACATTACTGTTTAATAGTAAACCGTTAAAAGCAGCTGATTATTCTTTTAATTCTGATGAGACACAGGTGCTAATTGCTACAAACTATAAAAGCATATACCGAAGAAGCTTTAAAGCTAATTATTACATAGTGGATCTAAAAACTAATGAAGTTATGGAGCTAAATGCTAACGGGCCGCAAGAGCTAGCAGATTTTTCTCCTGATGGCAGAAAAGTAGCTTTTGTCCAGAATAACAATATTTATTATTACGATATTGATTCAAAAAAAACGATTGCTGTTACAACTGACGGCAAAAAAAACAATATCATCAATGGCGCTACAGACTGGGTTTACGAAGAAGAATTTGCCATTACAAAAGGTTTTTATTGGTCTCCAAAGTCTACCAGTATCGCATTCTATCAGTTTAACGAAACTGATGTTCCTGAATTTACTATGCCGTTTTACTTCGGAAAAACCTATCCATTTAATTATACATTCAAATATCCAAAGGCAGGAGAGACCAATTCTAAGTTAGCAGTAAATATTTATGATTTAGCTACAAGGGCTACTTTTAACGTGCTAAAAACAAATAGTCTCTATGAATATTTTCCACGCTTAAAATGGACCAATGGGGGTGAGCTTTGTATTTTAGCACTAAACAGACATCAAAATAATTTGTCGTATTTATTAGTGAAGGATTACAGTTCTGAAAAAACTGATGTGGTGGTGTTTTATACAGATTTATCAGACAGTTATGTTGAAATAGATGATAATTTAATTTTTTTAAATGACGAAGAATCATTACTCCGTACTTCCGAAAAAGATGGATATAATCACATCTATAAGATAGGTTTAGATGGAAAAGAAAAGCAAATTACTGAAGGAAAATGGGATGTGGTAGAATTAAAGGGTGTAAATGAGTCTAATGGAATGATTTATTATACTTCAGCCGAAGAGGGAGCGATATATAAATCGCTTTATTCCATAAGTTTAAAAGGAAGAAATCAAGAAGGATTATCGAAGGAAAAAGGCAGTAATGATGCTGTTTTTAGCAAAGGGATGAAGTACTACATTAATTATTATTCCAATGCCAATACGCCCTATAAAATTACGCTTCATAGTAGTAGCGGTGAGGAATTGAAGGTGTTAGAGGATAATAAGACTTTGAGAAAAGAGCTGCGCAAAGCAAACTTATCTAACAAGGAATTTATTACCATAAAAGGGGTGAAACATGATTTGAATGCATCTATTATTAAACCTAAGAATTTTGATCCTACCAAAAAGTACCCTGTTTACTTTAATATTTATAATGGACCAGGCAGCAATTTGGTTGCTGACAAATGGCAAGGGAGTAATTATTTATATCATCAATTATTAGCAGATAATGGATATATTGTTATTTCTGTAGATACTAGGGGAACTATGTATAGAGGTGCAAAGTTTAAAAAATCTACTTATTTGCAACTGGGTAAATTAGAAACGGAAGATATGATTGCTGTTGCAAAACAAGTTGGCAAATGGGACTATGTTGACGCAGAAAGAATAGGAGTACAAGGTTGGAGTTATGGTGGCTATATGGCAGCTTTGTGTATGACTAAGGGAGCAGAAGTGTTTAAAATGGGAATTTCAGTTGCTCCAGTTACTAACTGGAGATGGTACGATAATATTTATACTGAACGATTTATGAGGACACCTCAAGAAAATCCACAAGGATATGATGATAATTCACCAATTAATCATGTTAAATTAATGAAAGGTAGTTATTTAATTGTTCATGGAGCTGGTGATGATAATGTTCATTTGCAAAATACAATGGAAATGACTGAAGCCATGGTTGCCAATAATATTGAATTTGACATGGCAATTTACACTAATAAAAATCATGGAATTTATGGCGGAAATACCAGACTTCATCTGTTTAATAAATTACTAAATTTTACAATTAAAAACTTATAAATAATGACAAGAGTATATTACGTTTTTTCAATTGCTTTGCTGATGTTTGCTTGTGCGAATTCAAAGTCGGTGGAAGAATCAACAGCCGAAACTAAGTTAAACAGTCCATCTGCTGTGCCTGCCGAGCCATCAGTTGCTCCAAACGGAGCGCTTCATGAAACAATTGATGGGGGAGCCATCACTGATGCACAAATCGCCGCTTCGTCAATCGAATGGCTAGATTTTGAAACTGCTATTGACAGAAACAGCAAAAATCCAAAGTACATTTTTATTGATATTTACACCGAGTGGTGTGGTTGGTGCAAAAAGATGGATGGGTCAACTTTTAAAGATCCTGCAGTGGTAAAATTTATCAATGAAAATTGTTATGCGGTTAAAATGGATGCTGAAATGAAAGAATCTATTGCTTATAATGGAAAATTATATGAATATCGAAAAGTGAGTGAACGAAGTGGTTACAATACTTTAGCTATGGGCTTATTGGATAATCAAATGAGCTTCCCATCCTTTGTGATTCTTGATAAGAAAGAGGCAAAGCGAGGAAAAATAATGGGGTATAAAACACCACAGCCATTTCTAGCAGCATTGCAAAATTATGTCAAATAATATGGTTGAAAGGTGTCAATGGAGCACTAAACATCAACATGAGCAAGACTATCATGATAATGAGTGGGGTGTGCCTGTTTATGACGATCGACATTTATTTGAAATGTTGACATTAGAAGGTGCTCAAGCAGGTTTGTCATGGAGTACTGTATTAGCTAAACGCACAGGTTATAAAAAAGCATTTTGTAATTTTGATATAGAAGCAGTAGCCAACTATTCAAGTCAGAAAATAGAAGCCTTAAAATCAGATTCGAGTATTGTAAGAAATAAACTTAAAATTGCCTCAACAATATCTAATGCTCAAGCTATTATTAAAGTGCAAAATGAATTTGGCAGTTTTAGCAAGTATTTGTGGAGCTTTGTAAATCATAAATCTGTTCAGAATAATTTTGCAACTTATGATGAAGTTCCAGCTTCAACAGAGCTTTCCGATAGGTTGAGTAAAGACTTAAAGAAACGCGGCTTCAAGTTTACAGGTACTACTATATGCTATGCTTATATGCAAGGAATTGGCATGGTTAACGATCATGTTTTAAGTTGCTTTAGACATAAAGCTTGCTCTTAAAAACTATTCAAGAAAAGATAGTGAATAAATAGTCACTGTTTCGAAATAATAAGTATCTCATTAATCTTAATTTTAACAGCTAAACAATTCAATGCAAGATAGCTTTAAACATAAAGGCATGCGCAAGCAGCTTATTCAAACTTTGGCTGAAAAGGGAATAAAAAATAGTCTTGTTTTAAAAGCTTTTGATGAAGTGCCACGGCATCTATTTTTGGACAAAGCTTTTACAGAGCAAGCCTATACTAATATGGCTTTTCAAATTGGGGCTGATCAAACCATCTCTCACCCATACACAGTGGCTTTTCAAACTGAATTGCTTGATGTTAGTAAGGGTGAAAAGATACTTGAAATTGGAACTGGAAGCGGTTTTCAAACAGCTATATTGTGTCAGTTAGGAGCAAAAGTATTTTCAATTGAAAGACAAAAAGAATTGTTTTTAAAGACTAAGCATTTACTACCGAAGCTAAATTTTAATCCTAAATTAAAATATGGAGATGGATACGAAGGATGGCCGAGTTATGGACCTTTTAATAAAATTATAGTGACATGCGGAGCACCATTTATTCCTGAAAAACTTGTTGAGCAATTAAAGCCAGGTGGAAAATTAATCATTCCAGTAGGAGAAGGGGCTAAGCAAGAAATGATACTGATAGAAAAAGATGGCCTAGGTGAAACAATAATTACAAAAAAAGGGGTTTTTAGCTTTGTTCCAATGCTAAAGGATACAAATAAATAATGTTTACCAAAGTTGAAATAGCAAATATTTCAGGTGATGTAGCGCTATCAGTTGAAGGAATAGAGTATGAAATACTGACAGATTCCAAAGCTGAATGCTTATTATTAGATCAAGTAGTAAAGCAGCTAAAGTTGTCTAGATTCCAACACGCATATTGTGTTATCAATTCCGAAATCATTTATTTAAAAGTAATTAATTCTAACTTAGAGATTTTTGATGAATCCGTTCGGTTTAAGTATAGTGCAAAAAAGATTATTAATATAAATGATATCTATTTACACCATAAGCTTTTATTGATTTTAAGTAAAAGTGATTATTCAAGTGAATTATACGTAAAGTGGGGCAGGAAAAACGAGCTGTTTTTTAATACCTCTAAAGCTTCTAACTTTAATGTTGATGTGGATGTTTTGATGCAAAAATTAATGCCAAATTCTTCTGAAGAGCTTACCCTAAGTTCGCGATTTTATGTATTATTAAACGATTCCTTTTTAGATAAATTAAAAACTTACTTCACCTTTTGGAAGCAAACAAATAATGTTGAGTTAAACATTCCATCATGGTATCATTCTCTTTATAAAACTTCAGAAACAGTTTAAAAAAAATGGATTCATTCTTTACAATTATATACATTAAAACCAATCGTTTATCTGATGAAAGGATCGCTGTAGGCTTGTTGAGTAATGACAATGGTTTGCCTGAGTTTCGGTTTTCAGAACATAAACTCAATTTTGCACTTAAACAGTTTAAACCCGAAATGACCAGGAGCATAAAGCGCAGCTTGCATTTGCTAGCCAAAGATGTAAACCAATACGTAAATGGTGAGACGACAATTCCAATGTTTGATCAGCCATATGCCAAAAAAGTACTTGAAAAACTAGTGCTAAAGAAACGCGGGCTTCTATACTTTAGCGAATTATTTGAAATACTTAAGCCTATTGAGTTTAAGACGTTGTATGAGAAATATGTGTTTTCTGACTGGAAACGCAGTACTGAGCAAAAAGGCAAGGCAGGATTGGTATCATTTAAAAGTAGGTTTAATCAGTATGTTGGGCATAGAAGATTCCAATCATTCGAACTAAAAAAATGGATAAAAGATGATGAGTTTCCTTTACTTAGTGTTCCTGTTCAAGTAGATTTATTTCGACAAAAAAATGGATTTACCATATTCAAAGCAATTGATTTTCAACTAACTGAAAATACTGTTCAACAGCATATTGCTACCTATAGAATGTTAATTGAAAGCCTAAGCGCATACTCTAATATGAAAGGCTTAAGTAAGGGGAGGTATTATTTGGTCTATGAAAATCCAAAATCGCAACGGAAACAGCAATTTGTTCAAAAAGTAAAAGCTAATTACAAGTTGTTCGAGCTCATTAAAATGAGTGAAATGGCCGACAAAATTTAAGCCAGACGTTTTAAAACGTACTGACTTACCTTATTGTAGAATTGCTCAGGTGTTTGTGCTCTCCAGCTTACATCTTCCAGCTCTCCACCAGCGACAATATAATAGTCAATATTTTCAGATTTTATTTCTTCCATCACATGCTCCCTAAAGTTAAGAAAAGCGATCCAACCATCTTGGTCTTCTACTTCGTCAAACCACTCTTCGTAATAACAGTCGTCTGAACTATGAAAGTTCAATAGGTTTTCACCAATCACTATAAATTTGGAGATTCCCTCAGCCATTAGTAGCTCAATAAAATCTCTTTTTAAGGTCATGATATCATTGTCAATGGCATCATTCCATTCACCCAGTAATTCAATAATGCAATATCCTTCTGAATAATCTGCAAACAACAGTTTTACAAAAAGTCCAGGGCAACCCACGTCATCCCATTGAGGATGGATTGCAAAATTATAAATCTTGTTTGTGAATTCGAACTCACTATACTCCCTTCCGAAAAACGGAGATTTACTGTCTGCCTCAGCAGTGTAAAGACCTCTCCAATTATAATATGGCTCAATTGTATGCACGTATCAAAGATAATTTCTAATTTTACAGGAAACAATACCCATTATGATTATTCCCTTAAAAAATCAAAAAAATGTATCAATACTAATAGCTGCATTCATTGGATTAGCAGTTGTTAGTTGTGGTGGTGCTGAGATGGACAGAAAAGATAAAGTGGCAGCCATAGTTGGCGCTTTACAAGATCCTTTTTTATCAGCCACTTTAACACCTCAAATTTTTATTGATAAGTCTGGAATAGAGGATGGGGCATTGCCATTTGCTTATCAAACAATCACTTCTTTTTTGATCAGTGAAAACAAAACTGGAATTGCAAATAACGAGCAGATGCAAATAATTGTAGAAAATTCGACAGGAATGGTTCCTAATGCTTTTGCATTCATTCCGCTTCATGATCAATCTTTGTTTAAAAAATTAATAGAAAGTGAACTAGGTGAGTCTACCGAGAAAAATGGTGTGTCTTATATTCGGAAGGATAAAGACAATTATGTACTAGCTTGGAAAGATGACTTGGCCATTGTGACCAACATTCCACTGTCTTTGGATAATTTATTTTCAAAAGGAACAAATGAATCTAAAAAAGTGGCTACGAGATTAGTTAATTTATTGAACGGTGTATCAAAAAAAGCCATTAATAATGACTTTAGAGCATTTTTTGATAAAGAGGGGGATGTTCTTTTATATGCAAATGGAAATAGCGCTTATGAAATTATTGAAGGGATGCGATTCATCTCTAACAAAGAAAAGGCAGAATACAAAGAAATGCTAAGTGGTACTGTATTAGAGTCAGCTTTAAATTTCGAAAATGGAAAAATAACCTTGACGTCTGATTATGACATTGCTGAAGGTTTAGAGGCTTATTTTAATGTGCTTAAAAGCGAAGGATTGTCTGATGAGATGCTTTCTTTTGGTTTCAGTCCTGATCCTATCATGGCCGTTTCATTGAATTTATCATTAAAAGACGTAGTGAAAGTATTGAACATGCAACGTGAACTTTTTGAAGTTGATGACATAGAGAGAGACCTTGCTAAAATGAATTTTAAATTAAGTGAAATTGATGATTTACTCACTGGTGAGATGCTTGTAATGTTTGATTCTCTAGTGGTGACAGAGCGTTCATACACAGATTACAAAGGGGTTGAAAAAAAATATACAAATGAAGAGCCAATTTTTGGAACTGTAGTAGGGGTAAAAAATGAAAAAAGGGTAGCAGAGTTAATTGCTCAATCTTTGCCTGAAGGAATAGAGCCGGGTCGCTTAGGAAAAGAATACTATGCCATTAAAAACAATAAACTGTTTATTACAAACTCAGAAGAATGGATGGCTGCATTTAAAACTGGAAAAACAGTTAGTATAAATAACGGAGATGGATTTCTTTCAAGCGGTCCAATTGGTATTCAAATGAAGTCGAACATGGCTGACCAACTAGAATTAGGGCTAGATGAATTGGAATCGTTAAATGGGCAAATAACGAATATGCTCGCTAAAGCGACAGATGCTGGAATGGAAATGACAATTCAATTGAAAGACGATAACATCAATTCACTAAGATTAATTGTTGAAAGTTTGCTAGAAGAAATAGAAAAAGAAAACTTGCGAGATAATTCTGCACTTGAGTCTATTATTGACGGTGAACTGATGGAACAGTTTGAAGAAGATGCTTCTGAGAGTATCAAAGAAATTCTAAACAGTGAGGAGGTAAAAAACCTTCAAGAAGCATTAGAAAACTTTTAATACAATGGTAGAGCGCCAGTGAGGTTATGCCTTTACTGCAAAAACGTCATCAAACACGGGATTGTTTTCGCTGTCAAACCTATACACTTGATAAAAGTCTGGTAGATCTGCTTCCGCTTCATGCTTTACTGTCAAGCCTATGCATGTTTCGTTTTCCCCGTCCTCGGTTAACTTTAAATTAGCTTCAAAAGTTAGCCCGTAAGCATGCATTCTGCTTTCTGCCATCTCCGTCTCACAGTATTTTTTAAGAGAATCCAACACCTCTCCAATTTGAGGCATTTTTTTTGGGTTAAATTCAAATTCTAAAGGGTGTACATTGCCAATTGTGTCAATAAATGCTCCGAACGGGTAAAACTCTTTCGTGTCAATCAACAATTCCTGAGCATATTCAAATGAATGATCAATCAATTTCTTAATCTCTTCGTGCATGTGTTCAAAATTTCATCAAAACTAATGAAAACTAATATAGCAATCTTTCATATTCAATAAAATAAATTCTAATTTTGAGTTCAAACTAACGCAAGGCGTCAACTATATCAAAATCAAATATGACTTTTGACCGAAAAGATTTAACAGACAAAGAATTACTATCGATCTACGAATCAATATTGAAACCAAGGTTAATAGAGGAGAAAATGATGATTTTACTCCGTCAAGGCAAAATTTCTAAATGGTTTTCAGGATGGGGCCAAGAGGGGATTTCAGTTGGTTGTACCCTGGGGCTGAATTCAGACGAATATATATTGCCTATGCACCGAAATTTAGGTGTTTTTACTTGTCGCCATATTCCATTGCATAGACTGTTCGCCCAGTTTCAAGGTAAAATGAAAGGATTTACAAAGGGGAGAGACCGATCTTTTCATTTCGGTTCAAAGGAGCATCATTTGGTGGGAATGATCTCGCATTTGGGCCCACAGCTTGCTATTGGAGATGGAATTGCACTTGCCAATAAGCTAAAAAAAGAACAAAAGGTAACCATGGCTTTTACGGGTGATGGAGGGGCAAGTGAAGGAGATTTTCATGAGGCTTTAAATGTGGCAGCCGTGTGGGAATTGCCAATTATTTTTGTTGTAGAAAATAATCAGTGGGGGCTTTCAACTCCATCCAATGAACAATTTAAATGCGAAAGCTTTGTAGATAAAGGAATTGGCTATGGAATGGATGCGTTTCAGGTAGACGGTAATAATGTATTGGAAGTGTTTCATGCAGTAAAAGACATCAGTGAATCATTGCGAGAAAATCCTAGGCCATTTTTATTAGAATGCGTCAGTTTTAGAATGCGAGGGCACGAAGAAGCCTCAGGTACTAAATATTATCCAGAAGGTTTGCAAGACGAGTGGGCAAAAAAAGATCCGATTGATAACTATACGCAATACTTAAGGGATATAGAGATTTTAACCGATCTTAAAATCGAAGAAATTAAAGAAGGCATTAGAAATGAGATTCAGTCAGAACTAGAACTGGCATATAATGAACCAAATGTTGCGGTTTCAACAACTGTTGAAGTCGGAGATATTTATGCGCCTTATCAAGCTGTCATTTTAGCAGAAGATCATACAAAAACTTCGGAAAAACGCTTCGTAGATGCTATTTCTGATGGATTAAGACAAGCCATGGAGAAACATGATAATTTGGTAATTATGGGGCAAGACGTGGCTGAATACGGTGGTGTTTTCAAGATAACAGAAGGATTTGTTGAGCAATTTGGCAAAGATAGAGTGCGCAATACGCCTATTTGTGAATCTGCGATAGTTGGAGCCGCTTTAGGTTTGTCAATCAGTGGAATGAAAGCTGTAATGGAAATGCAATTTGCTGACTTTGTAACGGTTGGGTTCAATCAAATTGTCAATAACCTGGCAAAGCTTCATTACCGTTGGGGCGAGAATGCAGATGTGGTTATTCGTATGCCTACTGGTGCAGGTAGTGCAGCCGGACCTTTTCATTCGCAGAGTAATGAGGCATGGTTTACGCATACTCCTGGACTTAAGGTGGTGTATCCAAGTTCTCCAACTGAGGCAAAGGGCCTGCTAGCAGCAGCAATAGAAGATCCTAACCCTGTTATGGTTTTTGAACACAAAGGTCTGTACAGAAGCATTAGGGAAGAAGTGCCTGACAATTATTATACTATTGAAATTGGTAAAGCCAAAATTGTAAGATCTGGCGATTTAGCTACTGTAGTCACTTATGGGATGGGAGTTCATTGGGCCACCGAAATTGTAGAAAATAAAGGGTTAAATGTAGAAGTCATTGACCTTAGAACTTTGTTGCCGTTAGATGTTGAAACCATTTATAAATCAGTCAATAAAACAGGTAGAGCTATAGTTTTACATGAAGATTGTTTGACAGGGGGTATAGGTGGAGAATTAGTGGCTTTAATTGCGGAGAATTGTTTTGAACATTTAGATGCGCCAATTATGCGTGAGGGAAGTTTAGATACCCCTGTTCCGTTTGATGGAAATTTAGAACTGAACTTTTTACCAAAAGAAAGGTTTAAAGAGAAATTAATTAATCTATTGGCTTATTGAAAATTCAAATTAAACTGTTTAGCGATTCCTTTTTTAGCTGAATGTCCAAGCTTATCTGATTTTAAGGCTTGATGTGCAAGTCTTTTATCAGAAATCAATCCATATATTAATTGATAGGTTTGGAGAACCGTTAGTTCTTTATCATCCTTAAAAACTAATTTGAGCTGATCGTTGCTGGCAACTGGGCCAGCCTTCAAAACTCTGAAGTAAGCACCTGGAAAATTACAATTTATAAACGGCTTGAGTATTTTTTGCGAACCAAATCTAATTCCTAACTTAAAACAAGGTTCACGTGGCTGAGACACTTCAATAATTGCATCCCCAACTCGGTACTGGGAGCCAATTTTAAGTTCAATTTCATTTAATTGACTTACGGTTAAGTTTTCACCAAAGAATCCATATTCAAATTTTGAATCGGGATAGAGCTTTTTCCAAAAATCATAAGCTTCTGCACTATATGAATAGCAAGCTTTATCTATGCCTCCATGATATTTTCTGTCAACCACTGAATCGTTTTTGACATCTTCAGTTCCTAGATAAATTGAACGATCAACTGGGTATTTAAAAATGCCTGTTAACACAGTTTTACCGCGCCATTCTATGCGTTTTGGTTGACCGAGGTTTAAGGATTCAATTTTCATCATGCACGCCTGTTATTATTGATTGCCAAATCTTTTTGTAAAACATTATCTATGTTAAATTTAAAATTAGTTAAAAAAGATAAATTAACTGTCCGTCAGATAGCAATTAATTCAAGCGATTCAACTATATTTAGGCCGATTAAAAATACACTAAACACAAAATAAACGTCAACAATGAGCGAAACAGCAAAAATTGAATTTGGTGGTCAAAGCATTGACTTACCCGTAGTAACAGGAACTGAAAATGAAAAAGGAATTGATATTTCTGCTTTAAGAGGTGGAACAGGGTTAGTGACCTTAGATCGTGGTTTTAAGAATACGGGTTCATGTTCAAGTGCTATCACGTTTTTAGATGGTGAAAAAGGTATTTTAAGATACCGTGGATATTCAATAGAGAGCTTAGCAGATGGGGCTGACTTCCTTGAGGTTGCCTTTCTGTTAATTTTTGGCGAATTACCGAACAAAGATCAATTAGAGAAATTCCACAGTGACATTAAAGAACAGTCTCATGTTGACGAAGATGTAAAGAAAATATTAGATGGATTTCCTAAGTCAGCGCATCCAATGGGTGTATTGTCATCTCTTACAAGTGCTTTAATGGCTTTCAATCCATCATCTGTTAACGTTGAGAGTGAAGAAGACATGTATAAAGCTATTGTTAAAATACTTGGAAAATTCCCAGTATTGGCTGCTTGGGCTTTAAGAAAGAATAAGGGTTTACCCTTAGATTACGGCGATAATACATTAGGCTACGTAGAGAACATTACAAAAATGATGTTTAAACTTCCGAATGAAGAGTACAAGGCTAATAAAATAGTGATTGATGCCTTAGATAAGTTGCTAATTCTACATGCCGACCACGAACAAAATTGTTCAACGTCCACGGTAAGACTGGTAGGGTCTTCTCATGCAGGACTATTTGCTTCGCTATCTGCAGGTATTTGCGCATTGTGGGGTCCTCTTCACGGTGGAGCGAACCAGGCAGTTATTGAAATGCTAGAAGCCATTAAGGCTGATGGGGGTGATACAAAGAAATATATGGCAAAAGCAAAGGACAAGAACGATCCTTTCAGGCTAATGGGCTTTGGACACAGAGTTTACAAAAATTTTGATCCAAGAGCAAAAATTATTAAAGTAGCTGCCGAAGAGGTGCTGAGCGACTTAGGTTTAGAGGATGAAATTTTAGATATTGCCAAAGGTTTAGCTGCTGAAGCTTTATCTGATCCGTATTTTGTAGATAGAAAGCTGTATCCTAATGTTGACTTCTATTCAGGAATCATATACAGAGCATTAGGTATTCCAACTGAAATGTTTACGGTTATGTTCGCCTTAGGTCGATTACCGGGCTGGATTGCCCAGTGGAGAGAAATGAGATTAATGAAAGAACCAATTGGTCGTCCTCGTCAAATATACACTGGTGCTAATGACAGACCTTTTATTAGTAGCGACAACAGATAATACACGATTATAGCATAAAGTATATATAGGAGTTTCACAGTATGAAACTCCTTTTTTATTTAAAACATATGATGTACAATAAATTAATTATTGCGATTTGCTCATTATTATTGGTGTGTTGCTCTACAGAAGTAGCGCCAGTTAAAAACGCTGATAGTACTGATACTTTGGAAAAAAATTATCAAGTTCATTATGAATGGGAAGATGATTTTGAAGAGCAGGATAAAATAAAACTTCAAACTTGGATAGAAGAAATTAGTGAAGTGACGCAAAGCACCATTGGAACCTACCAATTTGATGTCTATTATCATTTCCATCAATCTAAAGGAAATGAACCAGTACCTTATGCTCATACATCTCGTCAAACCAACCACCAAGCTGTTCATTTTTATGTAAATCCCAAGTTTTCACTTCCAGAATTTATGGCTGACTGGACTGCGCAGCATGAAATAAGCCATTTGTCTCTTCCTTTTGTGGGAAAAAAGAACATGTGGTTTTCGGAGGGCTATGCAACCTATATGAGTCGGCAAATTATGATCAATCAAGGGATTTACACTGCTCTAGAATTTGACTCTATTTATTATCACAGAATAAAAGGGGATAAGTACATCAGTGCTTTGGACAGCTTTACAATTCCAAAGGTTTGTCAGAAATTAAAATCAAACCACAACTATCCGTCTATATACTACGCGGGAAGCAGCTATTTTTACATTGCTAATCAGCAATTGAAAAAGAATCATCAAACTAGTTTAATGGATGTTATAAAGAAATACCAGGTCACCAAAAGACTTAAAGATAAGGGGTTAAAAGATGTATTGAAGTCTTTGGATGATGTGATAGGGGATAGAACATTTACTGATCTTTATTCTGATTTCGAAAATAATTCAACGTATGAAGTGTTAAATATGATGCAATTATAACAGAAAACCCCTGTTAATATGGAACTAACAGGGGTTTTCATTCTTAAAAAATCAACTATAATTTTTCTAATTTAATTGTTCCAGTTATATCATCATCAATATAACTCAATTCTAAATTAGATTTATCAAGCGTTACAATTGTGTAAAGTTCTAAATCTCCATCATCATCAATAACTTGAAGTTTTTCACCGTCATCAGTAACTCTGTATTGATCAGAATTAGTAGCTGTTTCTCCATTTCCTGTAAGAATGCTAATAAAAGTGCAGTATGTGTCAGTCTTTAGTTTACAATTAGAAAACTGTAATTCATAACCCAAGCCAGCAGCTATATAATCAACAGATACAGCGCCACTTGATTCTGTCCAGCTAGTTGCTTTCCAATCACCATCCAAGGTTTTAACTGCCTTTTGGTTTTTATTACAGGCCACAAGCGTTAAGCCGACAAAAGCAATAAATAATAATTTCTTCATAATTTTTCTGATTTAATTTGCTTCTCAAAAGTACTAAATGATTTTTAATAAAAAAACCTAAATCAATGATTTGATGTACTCTTAATTTAAGGAAGGTGTTAATCTTACTAACAACTATTCACGTCATTTTATCAACTTACTCATTTAATCTATCAGGTCGGAATAATCGAATTGTAAATCAGGATGAAGTTGCGATAGTGCTTTCTGAGCCAATTCTCTTTGCTTATTGTAGATGTTTACTAAAACTGTATTGTGTTTGATTGAGGGTCGTAGTTTTAGCATTTCATTAGTAAAATGTAGCAATAGTTCTACTTCTGTTTGTTTCTGTTTCGAAAATCGAATATACTTTTTAGTTAACCTTAGAATTTTTCTAACCGATTTTTTAACGAAATAATAGGAGTCTACATTAATTTCTTGAAACCAAATACTGATTTCAGTTTGGACTTTTTCGATAAATTCTCTTTCATTATCTGCCTCAAAAAGCAAATAGGTCAAATACTCTTTTGATTCTTTTTTAAACCGTGCTAGTTTAAGACAGAGTTCTTGAAGCTCTTCGGGAGATTGATGTTTTAAATCTTTTTTTATTTCGGAAATTGAAGCAGTTTTCATTTTATAGTTGTTTATGCAGCCAAATATTACATCCAAAATGCCCTGAATTACCAAGTGGAGCATTTAATGCTTTAAATCCAAGTTTCTGATATAGGCCAACTGCGGTGTTGAATTTTGGAATACTTTCAATATAAAGTTGGTTGTAATTTAAAGCTATTGCTTTTTCCTCACAAGCTTTATACAAGAGCTTGCCAAATCCTTTTCCTCGTCCTTTATTAGAAAGGTAAAACTTGACTATTTCGGTACAGCCCTGTGGTAAGCCTTCAGTAGGGAAAATTCCACAACAGCCTAGAATTTCATTATCAACTTCTGCAACGTATAATACAGAGTTTGTTGTTCGAAAAAGTTCAAATAAATTATCAGTTGTTGGATCTGAGTATACCGTTCCTTCCTTTGGCGCATCATATTCTAAAAACACAGTTCTAATAACAGTTGCTAAAATAATATTGTCAGTTTCGGAAATAGGCCGGATGATGATATTGCTCATTGTATTGTAAAGATAATATTTGAAATTCAACTTGTAAATGAGAATAACTACTATTCTGCAATAGTTTAATATCTTCGCATTAAAATGATTGTGATGAAGTATGTTTTTGTAGTAATCTTATTATTTACAATGAGTTCTATTTTTGGTCAAACCGATTCCGTAGTGACTGAAACGTATGACCTTATTTATATGAGAGATGGCACGGTTTTAAAAGGACAAATTATTTCTTTTGATCCTTCTGACGGCGATATTACTTTAGTTGCTACTGATGGTAGAAAGTACTTTTTAACATCAAAGGATTATAGTTCTTTTAAAGAGGATATTCCAGCAAAAAAGAAAAAAAGAGATCAAGCTCATTTTATTGTGAACGAGCGTAAAGAAAATCAGTATGAATTAAGTGTTGGGTTTACAGCACCTGCTTATTTCATTAGCGGTGAGAACACTCTTGATACAGACACTCATAGGGCTTTTGACAGAAGTTATATCCCAGTTTGCATTAGTGCAGGCTTTGGAAAATACATTGATAGAAAACATTTTATAGGTATTGGAATTGATTTTGACATGATGTCCTCAGTTAAATCATTTTATTCGGTTAATTTAAGGTATGCTCATCAGTATGATGCCTATAAAAAGAACGTATCCTTATACTTACCGATAGAACTAACTTTCAACCATTTCAGAAATAAAATGCCATTCCAATTGAATGAAACGGATACTTCATATTTTTCTGATGGAACTGTATCTGGTTATTCTTTTCCTAAACAAGTAAGTTATGACGTTTCGTACAATGCTCTTGGGCTAAGTATAGGACAAGGGTTCGGTTTTATTTTGAGTAATAAAAACTCCATTTCATTTGAAATAGCTTTATTTAGATACTTTGGATTAGGTGCTAATTACTTTAATTTAGAAGGAACAGAACCATCATACGATTATTCAGCGCAAGGATTTAAAATGGCTTTGCGGTATAATTTTTAATGGCTTTAAAGTTTTAATCACAATGAGTTTATCCATTTTCCATATGAAATAACTCCCAGTTCAGGTCGACTGGGACCATTCAAACGTCCAATAAATTCAAGTGCATGCCCATCAGGGTCTTTAAAATATATAGCTACCGCTGGTACCCAAGCAAAAACCATTGGTATGTCAGAGCCATCTTTAAAAAAGTTGTAGCCTTTTAACCCTTTAGATTTAAGGAAATCTGCAGCTTCATGCAAAACATACTCTGGAGAAGTTTCAAAAGCAAAGTGAGAAGGAACTACTTCTTTTTCTGGTTTTTCCCACAAACCTAGCATAGATTGTTTTGGTTCGCCAATCCAAAAAAATGCAACTTTTCTGTCAGGTTCTGTATGAGCCAGCTCTAAACCAAGAATTTGCGTATAAAAATTTATTGACAAATGTAAATCAGTTACATAGAGATGTGTTTCATATAATCCTTTTATCATAGGTTTAAATTAAAGTGAAATTAGTTACTACTTAAAACGCATTGTCCATGATGTCTTGAACACATTCTGGGTTGAGTAGGGTGGAAATGTCGCCTAAATGATCTGTTTCATTACTTGCTATTTTTCTCAGAATTCTTCTCATTATTTTACCAGAACGTGTTTTAGGTAAACCAACTGTAAATTGTATTTTGTCGAGTTTAGCGATTGGCCCAATGCGCTTTGAAATAAGCTGATTGATTTCGGATTTAAGTCCAATTTCTTCAGAAAATACTGGTTTTAAAGTGATAAAACCATATAGCGCGTTTCCTTTGACATCATGCGGATATCCCACAATAGCCGATTCAGCAACTGCCGGATGTTCATTGATAGCATCTTCAATGGGTGCTGTTCCCAAGTTATGACCAGACACAATGATCACATCATCTACTCGGCCGGTAATCCTATAAAGCCCTTCATTGTTTCTGAGGGCGCCATCTCCTGTAAAATAATTGTTCTTAAATGCTGAAAAATAGGTTTCCTTGTAGCGTTTATGGTCTCCCCAAATGGTTCTGGCTATAGACGGCCAAGGGAATTTTATACATAATTTTCCGCTCACATTATTGCCAGTTATTTCAGTCTCTTCATCATCCATTAAAGCCAATTGAATTCCAGGTAGAGGCAAAGTAGCATACGAAGGCAATATGGGAGTAACGTTCGGAATTGGCGAAATCATAATACCTCCATTTTCTGTTTGAAACCACGTGTCCACAACAGAGGCTTTATCGTTACCAATATTAGTATTGTACCAGTGCCATGCTTCTTCATTAATAGGTTCTCCAACTGATCCTATTACTTTTAGTGAGGATAAATCATAGTTAGTAACGTAATCTAAGCTTTCCTTTGCAAGTGCTCGAATGGCAGTTGGCGCAGTGTAAAATTGATTAACCTTATGTTTTTCTATGATCTGCCAAAACCTGCCACAGTCTGGATAGGAGGGAACCCCTTCAAACATTATACTGGTAGCTCCATTAGCAAGTGGGCCATAGGTAATATAGCTATGGCCAGTTATCCAGCCAATATCAGCCGAACACCAAAAGATATCATTTTCTTGATATTGAAAAACATTCTTAAAGGTATAAGATGCATAAACCATATAGCCTGCTGTTGTATGTACCATTCCTTTTGGTTTGCCTGTTGAGCCTGATGTATAAAGTATAAACAAGGGGTCCTCTGCATTCATTACTTCCGGCTCACATTCTGTTGATGCAGCATCAAGCAACGGCTGAATCCACTCGTCACGCTCAGAAACCATTTCTATATTCGTTTGGGTTCGTTTGACTACAAGTACTTTTTTGAGACTTTTACAATGAACAGCCGCTTCATTCACTATCTGTTTTAGATCAATAATTTTTGTTCCTCTATATCCACCGTCAGATGTGATGACAAGTTTACATTCACTATCATTTATTCTAGAGGATAATGCTTGACTTGAAAATCCTGCAAAAACCACTGAGTGAATAGCACCAATTCTCGCGCAGGCTAATAATGAAATTGAGAGTTCTGGAATCATTGGCAGATATATGCAAATTCTGTCGCCTTTTTTGATGCCTTTTGCTTTTAAAACGTTGGCTAATTGATTGACGCGTTGGTACAATTGCTGATAGGTAATGTGCTCCGTTTCATCATCAGGATTATTGGGCTCAAATAATAGGGCGGTTTGATTAGCCTTTTTAGCTAAATGCCGATCGATACAGTTTTCGGTGATGTTCAGTTTTGCACCTTCAAACCACTTTACTTCTGGTTTTTCAAAATCCCAGCTCAACACATTGTCCCAATGTTTTCTCCACAAAAAATTATCTTTTGCAATACTATCCCAAAATGCTTCAGGGTTTTCAACCGACTGTGCATATACTTTGTGGTATTCCTCAAGACTTTTTATTTGATAATTGCTCATAACAACTGATATTTTTTTTTTTGGAAAACGTTAAATTAAGAAAGAAGAATCAATTAAAAAAGAGTCCGCGTAAATATTAGGTGTTAATAACTATTTAGAATGATTCTTGTTAGTTATTTAGAATTGTTCTACATTAGCACTATATAATTTAGAGAATTGGTAAAAAAACACGTTATAACGCCCAGTATTATTGATGTTGAAGTTAATTTTGACTTTGAGTGCAAGAAGAAGAAATGCTGCAAAAAGTATAAAAAAGGTAAAAAAGCTTGTTCGAGCTGTCCTAAGCATTAAGCATTATAGTCCATTAATTTTCTCAAACCTCTTAAGCATACTATTTGATCTTTAGCTTTTTTTGAAGCCAGTAATTGATAGTTTTCTGCTACTTGGTCCTCTCCATAACTCCTTTTGTGGTACAAATGATAGACAATGGCTTTGTTTTTCATTGATTTTAATTTTAAGCCATGTTCCTTGAGGCGCCACTCTATGTCAACATCCTCACCAACGCCAGGTGATGTATAGTCTTCATCAAAACCATTCACCATTTCGAGATTAGATTTTAGTGCGCCCCAATTACAACCTAATAAACCACGTTTTTTAAAACTCAATTTAAACCAAGGGAAGTAAACTCCTTCTTTATTCTTTTTTGAACCAGAAAAGAGTAGTGCTGGAAATTTTAAATGAGTAAGTTTTAATTTGTTCAGCATTTTTCTACTAATCTTCTCACTTAGCATCACTCGTCTGCCACTTAAAATCGCATTTTTAGCATTGGCTTGCTGATAGCTCCTAATAAAATGCTTGTGCGGAATGCAATCTCCGTCTATAAAAACTAATAATTCATGTTTTGATGCAATAATAGCGCGATTCAAGATTCTATTTTTCCTAAAGCCTTTATCCTCTTGCGATATATGTTGAATAGGAAAGGAACATTTGGTTTTTGCCTTTTCTATAAACGCGATCGTTTCTTCTGAATCATCATCCTCCGCAACAATCAATTCAAAGTCCTGCACCGACTGTAAAATTAACCCTTCAAGAATTAACTGAAGGTTTGGCAGGTTTTTATAGTATGAGACGATTAGGGAAATTGCCAT
>JBGCGA010000082.1:0-9025 GCA_045110285.1 Crocinitomicaceae bacterium
GACGACGAAGAGAATAGACGTTTGGCTGCATCAGAACTTTTAGAGGACTACATTAGTTCAAGTTTTCAAAATGCAAACGTTATTTTGTTAGGCGACCTAAATGATGAATTAACAGATGCTTCAAACCATAATGTTTTTCAACCTTTTATAAGTTCTAGTTCTGATTATCAATTTACTAATTTATCGATAGCAAACGGTAGTTCATTAAATTGGTCTTATCCGTTGTGGCCATCACACTTAGATCACATATTAATTACCAACGAACTTTTCGCCAGTTTTAATCATCCTAGCTCTACAGTAACTACAATCAAGGTAGATGATTATCTACCTGCGGGATTCAGTGATTATGACAATGACATTTCTGATCACCGACCAGTTGGATTAAAGCTATATATTGATAGCAATACTTTGGTTGTTAGCAATTACGATCACTTAAATCAGTTTATGCTTTATCCAAATCCAGCTACAACTTCAGTAAGTGTTTTGCTAAAAGCAGACATTAGTACTGTATCTTTAGTAGTTTATAATGCCTTCGGGCAGTTAGTGGTTAATAAAAATTTGGTGGATAAATTAGATATTTCTGAACTTTCCAGCGGGTTGTATTTCGTTCAAGTATTTGAAAACAATAAACCGATTGGAATTCAAAAGCTTTATATCCAGCAGTAGCATAGTTTAGAAAATAAAAAAATGGTACCGCCCTATCCACGATACCATCTACCTATATTATTAGGATTTTGGGATACTATTTTACAGCTACAAAACTTCCATTAACTTTTGCAAACAGTCCATCTTCTAATTCAAATTCAGCTGCTATTACACCCGATAGCCCCTCAGGAGATTTTGATATACCGACAGTTGTTATGGTTAATAGACCAGACGAATTTGAATTACAACAATAACCTGTTTTTCCATTCAATTTAAGTGTGTACGACAGGTTAGATTTTTTAGAATCATCTATCTCCAATTTGTAAGTCTTGGCTTCCAATTTAGTTGGTAACACTGCTATAAACAATTCAACTTGATTGCCGCTTTTGCCAACTATTTCAAACATAGTTCCTTCATTAGGATATTCTACAATTTCAATTTTGTAGTCTTCATCAGCATCTAGAGGCATCAATACCCCATCTTTATCGGTTATACATTTAATTGAAGCGCTGGGTATTAAATTAGCATTTTCACTGCACGAAATGGCAAAAATTGCAAATAGACCAATCATTAATTTTAGAGTCATTTTCATATCATTATAATTTAAGTTTTACTTTTGGAACATTAAGTTTTTTAGTTTTCTTTTCCGGTTCATTCTCTGATTTTTCGGAATCATCTCCATTGCTGTTTGTATCCAATTTCATATTTGCAGGCTTACCTAAATAGTGCTTATTTAATGTTGGGCAAAACACTAAATACCTTCCGTCTCCATTATCTTTTTTGACTACGCCAGGTACGTAACCATCTTTACTTACCCTGTAAATAATTTTATCTCCTACTTTATAAGTTTGCTGAATTGTTTCGCTAGATTTAGGTGTTGGCGTGCCTCCTGTTTTTGCGGTCGGCTTAATCACAGCACTTCCAGCTTGCCCTTTTAAAGTACAGGTAAAAGTTGCAAGTGTCTCAATTTCATTCTGTCTCAGACGAGGCGCTTTAGCAGATATTTGGTAAAAATTATTCCCCAATAATATATAACGACAGACTTCGTGGCGAATATCGTTTGGTCTGTGAAAAGTCAAATTCATTTCGTAGCCTTCCACGCCATTAATGGTAAAATTTTTCCCAGAAGATGCAATGACATCACTTCCTAACCCTTCAATATAATTTTTAGCCGTTTGCTCTGCTATCCATAAACGGTCTTCATTACTTCTCTTTTTTGGATCCATTTGTGTTACATGTACTTGGTAATTGCAAGCATCATAAGATGTATTATAACTCCATGACTTTAAGCGAGCTGGTTTAGTTTGCTTTTGCTCCATCCCTTTAGGAAAACGAATAGAAGCTGATACTTCAGTCATTTCATATTGCTCTAATTGGAGCGCTCCTCTGCAAGGAGATTGCCTAGCATCCGCCTGTCCAGAATTTCCGACTCCACTACCAGAGTATCCAACAGAAAAGCTTTTTAAGACATATTTATCATTTTCTTTAAAAAAACTAAAGCATGAATTGGAAGTTAAGTTATGATTTGAGTAACACAAACCATTTTTTGTTCTACTGCTTATTACTGATGTTTTGCAGTATTCATTTCTGTAGTTTTTACCTCCATCAAAAATAGCCGCCATTGACTTTGCAATAAATTCCTTTTGAATGTAATCCACTTCAAATCCGCTACCATCCTCTGCCATCATTCTGTAGCTTGGTGTTGTTAATATAAAAAAAGCTTCAACCTCTTCTTTGCTGCCTGTCAAAAACAATTCATGCGCAAAGTCCGACATGTCCTCTACGTTGGTAGTAGGAATATTTAATTTAGGCATATTTTCTAATCTCTTCTTAGCCAAGTCGTTCCCTAATTGCCTTGCCACACTGTTCTCTTTAAAAGCCGCAATTTCCTCTCTACTATAGTCAGTTGTGGATATGACAACAGGTTCATTTTTTGGAGATCCAGGTACACTAGACCCATTATAGCCATGTCGTTTTTCAAAAGTTATTGTCTTACCACAATCTTTTGTCTTAAATACCAAGTTGAATCGCTCAGTTTGCTTAACAATCGAACTATTTTTAATCCGCTCAACTTCTACCTGAATCGGTACCCAAATCTCTTCTTGATTATACCAATAAACATCATCTCGGTCCAGTATTTTAAATTCTCCTATTGACTTCATGGCTTCCAAATCATATGTAGGATAGGTAGATGCAAAATCGAAGCCTGAAGGTAAAGCTGCTTCTATTCTTTCTTTTGTAACTGCTGGCATACCAGTAATTACACCTGAATAGCTAGACATTTTATGTTGCTTGTATTTACCACTACCCCAATAGCCTATCATACAACGAACTGTTCGCGTAGCATTTGGCGCGCAACTAAAGCCTGCATTTTTAGTCATTTCAACATGGTAGAAATAATATGGAATTAAACCTTCATAATAGGCATCTGATTTATATTTGTATTCATATTTAAGCATCCCAGGATAGTATTGTTTAGCTTTTGCAACAGCTGCTGCTGGAGTTTGCGCCGCCGCAGAAGTAGTTACAGCTAAACAAATAAATAACAATAGGTTTTTCATAACAATAATTTAATAGGTTTCTTCTAAAGTAATTCTAAAATTCACTCTTCAGTTTAAATACAAGTTAACTGCTTTTTTTTTGGGGTAAACTGCAATCCTTTTTCTCAAAAACTACCTGTTCACCTAAAAAAAATGGTCGTTCACCCAATAGAAATAGTAATGACTCAAAACTCAGGATAGTCGGAAATCAAAAATCATTATCTTGTTACAAAAACTCACTTTATGAAACTACTTTTCCTTCTTTGTTTCGCTTTATTGTTTTTACCAAAAGTACTATCTGCCACCAATAAAAAATGGTCGTGTATCAATTCTGAAGGTATTGAAGTATTCAAAGTTGAAGCTCTAAAAGTTTTTGAATTTAAGAACGGCTTAGCTAAAATTTATAAGAATACATATGTTAATAATAAATGGATAACAGGCTATGGTTTTATTGATAAAACTGGAAAAACTGTTATTGAATGTAATTTGGAAGAGGCCAAAGATTTTAATGCCAAATCTACTTGGGTAAAATACAAAGGAGATGAATTTTATACGCTCATAGATATCAACAATCATAAGATCCCAACCAAAAACTACAAAAAAGTAGGCTACTTTTATCCTCAACAGCAAGATCTGTGCCCTGTATTTAACGGTAATGCTATGGGCTTTATAAATACCAAAGGGCAGGAAGTAATAGCCTGTCAATTTATTGGTAGCCTTATTTTCTCCCATAACCTTTTGTCGGTAGCAATGGCAAATGGAAGTTCTAGTTTATATGGATTCATTAATAAAAAAGGCGAAAAAGTAATTCCTTTAAAATTTAAACAAGCTGGATCGAGTGGATTCGAAAATGGCTTAGCAAGAGCGCAAGTAAATGGATCAACTGTGCTAATTGATACTTCAGGAACTGTTATATTCAAAACAAACAAAGGAAATATTCAAGGCTACAGAGATAGTTTAGTGATGGTTTTCACAAATAAAAAAGACCGTTCAGGTTATGGATGGCTAAACCTAAAGGATGAATTTGCAATTAATCCCATTTATGATCATGCTAAAAACTTTACCAAACTAGGTTTTGCTGTTGTTACACTAAATGGAAAAAAAGGGTTAATAAATAGGACTGGGCAGATAGTACTACCAATTAAATATCAAGAAATTTATGCAGATTACACCAGAAACGGTTACATTGTTTGCACATATCCATCTAAGCAACCTACTTCATTAGCAAATGCAAGGAAAGACTATTTTGATAAAGATTTAAAATTATATAACTTGCCTAGCATTGTATATTTGAATTCTAAAAAGGCAGGGCATTTAATTCCATTCAAGAATAAAACTCAGCTTTTTGGATATTTAGATTTAAATTTCAATGTAGTGATAGAACCTACATACAAAAAGGCTAAAGCATTCAGTGAAAATTTAGCATGGGTATTAAAACAATAAATGAAATCAGTAATAAAGTGTATTCTCCTCATACTTTTAATCTTGCCAATATTGGCAAAAAGTCAAGATAGAACTGCCCTAAATCAATATTTAAAGAACTACAGTGAGCTAGAGCTAAACGATACTACAAAGCGTGTGTACTCTTTAATTGACATCTCTTGGGAATACTTATACATTAATACCGATACGGCCTTAACATTCGCTGAATTAGCAGTTGAAATTGGTGAAAGCACAACAGATAGGCTAGCTTTAGCCAATGCCATTGGCATGCTAGGAACAGTAAAAGATGTTAAAGGAAACTTGCAAGGCTCTTTAAGAGATTATTTAAAAGCTTTAGAAATTTGCAAAGCTTTGAACGATAGTAATTGTATTGCCACAATGAATAATAATATTGGCGCTACGTTTTATGCGCAGGAAGATTATGCTAAATCCTATCCGTATTTTGAGAAATCATATTTAATTGAAAACGCTCAAAACGACACTGGTGGGCAAATAGGAAGTTTAATCAATTTAGCGATTATTAAGAAAAACTTGGGGTTTTTAGATACTTCAATCATTATTTTAAATCAGGCTTTAACGCTCAACTCATCATTCAGCAACGACTATTACCTTGGAACCATATATGCAAACCTAGGTGCACATCATTTGGCATTAAACCAGCTAAACAAATCACTAGAATACTTTGAGAAATCAATTGTATATCTCGAAGCCCAAAGTCAATACCAAAACTATGGTCTTTCTATTCAAAACATAGCAAGTATTCACTTAAAAAATGGAGCTATAAACTTGGCCCTAACTTATGCCCAAAAAGCAAAAGTAATAGCTGAAGAAGGTGAATTTTTTATAACGCAAACAGATGCTTATGAATGCCTTTACGAAACCTATTTGGCGTTAAACATGATGGATTCTGCATTTCATTTTAAAAATTTATATGAAAGTTTTAATGATAGCATACGTTTAAAAGAAAATAAAGAAATTGTTACTGAATTGGAGGCAAAATACAAAACAGCCGAAAAAGAAACTCAACTGTTGACCGAAAAAGTAAAGCTAGTAAAAGAAAAAAAATCTTCCGAATTCTTCAAATATTTGATAGGGTTTGCTTTGGTATTACTATTCATATCGCTTGCTTTTTATATTCAAAAAAGCAAGTCCAATAAAGCCTTAGCATTACAAAATAAAGTCATTGAATCTAGCTTAGCAGAAAAGGAAGTTTTGATGAGAGAAATCCACCACAGAGTAAAAAATAATATTCAAGCCATTAAGAGCATCATCAATATTCAAAAAAGAAAAACCAGTTCTGAAGAAGTAAAGCAAAGCTTAAACATCACTTTAAATAGGGTGAACGCTATGTCTCTAATACACTCCAAACTCTATCAACAAACTCAAATTACCGAAATTGATTCCAAACAGTATTTGAACGAATTGATTAAAGATGTGTTGAGTTCATTTGGATTGATTGACAATAAAAACCTAAAAATTGCAATAGCACTAACTAGCCATATTTTTGAAACTGACAAACTGCTGACACTGGGTTTGATTGTGAACGAACTGGTAACAAACGCCTGTAAATATGGCTTATCTGCTAACAAAGTATTGCACTTATCGATTAAGAGCAAAATAACTAACAATAGCTACTTACTATTAATTGCAGATAAAGGTGAAGTGTCTGACCAAACGGAGGACATCAGTTTTGGTAAAGAGCTAATTGCAGCACTTGTATTCAAACTAGAAGGAACCATTAGTTATGATTTGTCCTCAGGATATTCATCAAATATCAAAATTCCAATTGCTTAACTTATGAATATTATAATTATTGAAGACGATCCGTTGATAGCTTTTGACATAAAAACAATTGTTGAATCGACCGATTTTAAAGTCATTCATGTTTTTCATAAAGCAGAATCAATAGCTGTCATAGATTTTGAAAAAATTGATTTGGCCATTCTTGACATCAACCTAAACGGCAGTATAGATGGCATAGACATTGGCAAACTACTTATAGAAAAACACCAAATTCCAAGTATTTTTATTACGTCTTATTACGATCAGAAAACAATAAAAAGAGCAAAAGAAGTAATGCCACTAGCATACATTTTAAAGCCTTATGAGGAAAAAGAGGTTTTAATTAATTTAGAATTGAGTAAATCTAAAATAATCAACCGTGTTGAAAAGCAAAAAGAAAATGAAATTCCATTTTATATAAAAGTGAATGGTAAGCAAATAAAAATACTATCTAGTGATATTTTGTATGCAAAAGCGTATGATATTTATTGTCATTTATACACTAAAGATAAACGTTATACTTTATCAAGCACTTTAAAAGATTTGACAGAAAAATTAGTATCATTTAAGTTCTTAAGAGTGCACAGATCGTTCCTCATTAACACAAAATATATTGATGGTATAACGGCTGATCACGTACTCATTAAAGAGCAGCAAATTCCAGTTGGTAGAACCTACAAAAAAATGCTAGCCAATCACATCCATAAAATTTAGCTTGCATATACACTTTAATACAGAATTAACTTATTTTAGCATTTGAAATGTAAACAACCACAATTATGCACGACCAATTCATAAACTAAAACAATTTACCATGCTAAAAAAAATCATTTTATCAATAGTATCAATTTTCACATTTATAGCAATTGCAGTAGCTTGCACTAACAATGGTCCTTTACCTACTAACAATGAACTTGCAGCTAAAATTGACAAAACAAAATTAAAAAAAGCAGTATTTGCTAGCGGATGCTTTTGGTGTGTAGAAGCTATTTTTGAAAGTGTAAGAGGTGTTGAAGAATCGTATAGTGGTTACGCAGGTGGGCACACACTCAATCCAACCTATTCCTCTTCAAATACAGGGAAAACAGGACATGCGGAAGCAGTTGAAGTATGGTATGATTCAACAAAGGTAAACTTTAAAACTTTGGTAGATGTTTACTACGCCAGTCAAAATATTGAACAAGTAAATGGGCAAGGAAACGACAGAGGCAGCCAATACAGAAGTATTATTTTTTACCAGAATGATGCTGAAAAAGCTATAATTGATGCAAAGATTGCGGCCTTGACACAAGAGGGGTATAAAGTGGCGAGCGAAGTTAAAAAACTAGTGAAATTTTGGATGGGTGAAGACTATCATCAAGATTATGAGCGTTTACATCCAAACCAACCATATATCAAAAGTGTTTCTGTACCAAGGCTAAATAAATTTAAAGCCAAAATGCCTGAGGTTTTGAAAAAGACTAGTCACTAAATAATTTATGTGTTACGATATTAAAGCCAATTTAGAAGCGCAATTAAAGCGGGCCAAACGAACAAATGATGAGTTTGCAATAAAGGCAATAGAAGAAAAGCTGTTGCCTTATGCAGACCTTCCACTTAATCACGCTTCTGGTTTTAATCACCCCAAACTATTAGTCTATACAAATAATTCACCTAACATTCCTACTGTTGCTGCTTGGGGATTAGTTCCGCATTGGACCAAAGATGAAGAAGCTAAAAGTAAAATTTGGCAGAAAACACTAAATGCACGTTCAGAGACCATTTTTGAAAAGCCGGCGTTTAAAGAGGCCGTTAAAAACAAAAGATGCCTCATCTATTTAGATGGATTTTATGAACATCATTTTCATAATGGAAAATCCTTTCCTCATTATGTAGCTCACAAAAATGGGGAGCCAATGATTGTTGGAGGAATATGGGATGAATGGCAAAATCCGTTAGACAGTTCATTGCTTAAAACCTTTAGTATTGTTACCACAAAAGGGAATCAACTGATGACAGAAATTCACAATAGTCCGAAGTTGAAAGAAGCGCGAATGCCACTTATTCTAAATGAAGAATTGGCAGATGAATGGTTAAATAATAATCCAGAAGACATTGAGAATGTATTAAACTACCAACCTATTGAAAACTTACAAGCGCATCCCGTAAAACCTATCAAAGGTAAACTATCAAAAAGTAATATTCCAGAAGCCAGCGAACCACATTATTACCCAGCGTTAGAAGAAATTCAGGGGACTTTGTTTGATTGAAAAAAGTAGAGCGTGATTAGTAATTTATTCTGATACAAAAGAGCAAAACTAAAAAATATAAAGCAAACACATACAGATATTTGACACTCAAAAGCGCACATTCTAACTCGTTAAATTCTTAACTTCTTTTCTAATCTGAAATCCCAAAGTAAAAACACTATCTCGTTAATAGTTCAAAGTCCTTTCAATACCTGCTTTCACAGTTGTTGCATTCGTTAATAAAGCGGCTTCCAAATCTGAATTCAAAGGAATTGCTGGTGTATCTACTGAACCAATAATCTCCACTGGAGCATCTAAGTATTCAAAACAATTTCTCTGAATTTTACCAGCTAGTGCCAAAGTAAACGTTGCTTCAATAGATTCTTC
>JBGCGA010000083.1:0-5120 GCA_045110285.1 Crocinitomicaceae bacterium
GTCAATTGACCTATGCCCAAGGAATAAAGCAATACTTTCGAGTGGCATGCCGGATTGTAATAAATGGGTAGCTATACTATGCCGGAGGGCATGTAGGCCATAATGGCCATTTATTTTAGCTATCTTTTGTAGACTTTGAAACATATAAACTGCTGTAGAACCGCTAAGGCGTTTGCCTGTTTGGGTAACTAATACAGCTTGTTCTGACTGGTCAGATGGAATCAATTTTTCACGGGAATTATACAAATAATCTTCTAGGATTTCTTTAGTATGGTTTGACAAAGGAACTCGTCTTTGACGATTGGTTTTTGTTCGTTTAACAATTAGTTCTGCCTTGTCCAGATCTAGATCTTCTACATTGAGTAAAATACCTTCTTGCTTTCTAAGCCCACAGCCATAATAAAGGGCTAACATAGCTTTATTTCTTGTGCCAATTAAGCTACTATCACATGCTTTAAACAATCGGTCGATTGAATTTCTATCTAATACTTTAATGGTTTTTTCTTGCTCTTTTTTAATGGTTGGAAAGTGTATAATTGGCACTTTTACGACTTTAGTATTTCGCAAATAATCGTAAAATAAAATCAGACTTTGTCTGTGTTTTTGAATATAGGCAGCTGTTAAACCGCCTGCCCTTTTTTCGTTGGGTTTATGCTGTAAATATTTAAAATAATCAGCAATTATTGCCGTGTTGGTGGCTTCTAGCTTTATTTGATTGGCTTTTAAATAACTCAAATACTGCGCTACACTTAGTTCAGACTGATTAACCATGCCTTTTGAATAGTTTAAGGTTTGTAAATTGCTTTTAAATGCCTTTACTAATGGAGCTTGTTTGGCTGAATTGCGGTTGTTTATAATGTTATTTTGGTTCATATTTATTTGACTTTTGAGTGGTTTAATTTCGACAGGCCTTTACATGGCTATTGTGAATCGTGTGAACTATGTGAATCAACTATAAAAAGTACTGAAAATGATCTATTTACCTGTGTAGTTAAAAATGTGAATCAGATGTGAATCAAATGTGAACTGGCTAAGCCAGATTTATTAAAATTATGCGCCTGGGTACTTTTCTCGGAGTTCTGCGAGTTTTTCGTCCATGGTTGAAATACTGTTTTTAATGGTCTCGTAATCCTCCCAACTACTTATCCTGTATTCATAGCCTTGCTTTTTACTGTAATTCACTTGCTCAATTAGTCCTCTGGATTCAAGGGTACTAAAATTGCGTTGGCAAGCTTGTGGGTGTAAACTAAAAGCTTTGCGAATGTCTTTACCAAAAAAACTTATATCTTGTTCAACTCCCTGTTTTTTCAAATGCCCTTTAAGGGCTTCAAAAAACACACGTTGTCTGCCTGTCAACTGGTCTGATTTACGGAGTAAAGAATCCCGACTTAGTCGATTGGCTATTTCAATATCATCTAAAGTGGTTTCAATATAGGATTTCCCAGTTGCCTTATCTTTTTGTGTTTTGCGTTGATACTGATGCAAGAAAGTAATAGCCTTGATTAAACTAATATAGTGCTGATTGGTTCTTAATGGTTTAAAAACAATATCAGGCAACATGAGTTCAGGCTGAAAAGGATTGATAATATTTACCTTCTCTAGTAATCGTTGCATGTTCTGTAGTAAAACTGCAGCTTCGTTTCTTGCTTCCTTGTCAATTAATCCAGCGGCCTCGGCGTTTTGATATTGCATCACATCTTGTTGATGTTTTTTGCTTTCGTTGATGTGAATCAGGAAGCTCCTGTTGCTGTTGTCTTCGTAAATCTTTTCTTTAGTGGTTGCGCCTACAATACAAACTGGGCCTTTGGCTTCTAATTGCTTTTGTCTGTGCTCGCCTGTGCCTTGGTCCATTTCTACAGTAAATTTGCTCACGCTTCCATTACTGGCTAGTTCTCTTAAAGCATAAAGGGCAGTTGCACTTCCGTCCAAATCTTCTAACATCAATATTTTATGACTCCAAAAATTCTTGTAAGGTGGATAGAATAAAACGTTTTCGGTTAAACTGGTAGTCACATGTTTCTGTTCATCTGGAACAGTGGCAATAACGGTTTTTAATAAATTGGTTTTTCCGCTTCCACTTGTGCCGTGAACAACCGCATGTAATGGCTTATCAAAAAACCGAGTTAGAAATATATTGAATAATAATAGTCCGTTAGTTTCTTCATTCACAAGCCCACATGTTTTGAGTAGTTCAGCAATCTTACTTAGTAAGTTTTTATCATTGAGTAGATTTTTAGCTTCTTTAATTGCTTTTGGGTTTAGTGTGATTTCCTTTGGTCTAGTTGGAAGCAACATCTGTTGCCGTTTGTCTAGTCGGTAAGCTTCAATAGTATTGATAAAATCATAAATCGGAATCCTTACATCATTCGTGCCTAATTCCAATTGCTCAGCTGTATTTCTGATAAAGCTTTTGACTTGTCCATTATTGTATAAATCCAAGGTGTGCCGTATGACGTGCAAAGAACTTAACATAGGAAAACGGCTTAAACTTAAGGTCACTTTTAATCTGTCAAGCTGTTTTAAATTTACACCTCCCATCACTTCGAAGCACAACGCTCCTTTTTCTAAAATTAGATGTTCGGGATTTTGAATATTCATGCCTTGAAAAAAACCTGTTTGTCCTTTGGGAATTTTACCGTTTCGCTTGGCTTCTGCAAAATCTTCTTTCATTTTTTCGGGAGTCAGCATATTTTTTTGGTTTTGTTGATAAATAGTAAAACTGAATTATTATTCACAAATCTATATTTTTATTCTGAATCAAACAAGAACTTTTAAAATTGTTTATGAACTTTTATTCACCTATATTTGTATTAAAGTCACCTTTCACCCATTAAAACTGAATAATAAGAATGAATTTTGGAGAAAAAATAACTTTGATACGAAAGCAAAAAAAACTATCTCAAGCAGAATTAGGCAAAATTGCCAATATCAATGGGGATATTGTTGGGAAGTACGAGCGAAATGAAATGAAACCATCCATTGAAACAGCTAAAAGACTAGCTGACGCACTAGAAGTATCTTTAGACTACCTAGTTGGTGATGGTGATTTAAAAGTTTTGGATAAAACAACTTTAAAACGTCTTGAAGACATTGGAAGACTTGATTCTATGGATAAAAATAATATCCTATACACCATAGACAACCTAATAAAGGCGGCTAAACTTAAATCAATATAAAACCAATTCAATGAATATAGAATCTATCAAAATAAATATTGCTAAACAGCTTTTTAACATCAAAAATGAGGCTTTATTGAATAAAATACAATCTATTATTGATAAAGAAGCTATTGTTGCTCATACCACTAGTGGAGAGCCTTTAACCTTAAAAGCCTATAAAAAACGCCTTGAAAAAGGCAAAAAACAGATTCAACAAGGCAAATCAATAAGTCATGAGGATTTAAAAAATGAAATGAAGAAATGGTGAGAAAACCTCTTAAAATCATTTGGTCTGAACAGGCTATATTAGCCTTAAAAGACATCTACAAATTTCATCAAAAAGTTTCCGTTCAATGGGCTGAAAAGGTAAGAGATAAAATCTATCAAAGTCCCGAAACGGTTATTTACGCCAATCAATATCAAATAGACGAAGATGACCCAGATTACAGACGAATTGTCGTAGGTGATTATAAAGTGCTCTACCAAATAGAAAATGGAAACATCAATATTATAGATGTTGTTTGCTCTTTACAAGGTTCAAAAACGAATCAGGAGTAATCCCCCACAGGACAGGAAATATCGCATTCCAAAAAAGTCATTTAGCAAAAAATCACGCCAAAACTGTCAACTCAGTTGCTCCACTTTGTTACACAACCCAGTTGCCACTCTACGGGCACAGTTCGACAGGCTCACTGCAAGTGGTTTTCTCATGCTTTTTGCTTTAAATGTCTTTTTTCTCATAGCAAACTACTCTGTCTTTTAAACAGCCAAAAAAGGCAGTTTAAAACCCACCGTTTGCAGTGTTTGTGCTCGCCTTGCAGGTCTCGGCGGGCTTCACCCATTATTTTACTTTAATTAATTGCCTACGGCAGTAAGGCAAAATAAAGGGCTCGTTTTGTCCTCCAGCACACCACCCCGACCCAGCAAAAATGCTAAAAAAGCCCTAAGAAAAATAGGGCCCATTTTTTTAGCTCCCTTGTTCCACTCGCAAGAAGGCTCACGCGCGATCCCTACGCTGGCTCAAAGTGGTATATTGAGCCTGTCGAAATACTGTATTTCCTTTAAATATTTAATACTATCCTTTTATTCAAAAGTTGACGTGTACCACTCTCGTTTTGGCGTTCAATCGCCACGCCACGGGCTAAGCTTAAAAATAACAAAAACTAAAGTTTATGCTATTTTTAAGCTGTAAAATTTACAGTTTAAAATAGGCGAAGCATTTATGCTTTGACTATTTTAAACCTAGCCTAGCAACGGCGAATGAGTTGCAAAGTGAGTAACTGGGGGTACTGTGGTCTATTGTTATTTTAAACCTCTACAAGTCTAAAGTCAGTAATTCCCCTTACCCCTGTCTTAACGTTTTATTTTTTTGGGGCTATTTTGCCCCGTGAGCCTTCTTAAGTGGAGCAAAACGCCTTTAGGCTTTTGTGTAACGGCGAGAGCGACGAAAACCAAAAACAAAGAAAAATGCTTCAGCTTTTTGTTGGTTTTGTGCCGTGAAACGGTTGGGGGCTTATAGGTGATGGAAAAGTGCGTAGGGTTTGTGTGTCATGGAAAGTGTGTACCCAATTTGAGGAGCCAAGCGGCGAGCATAACACGGAGCAACGGTGGCATTTTTGGGCAATGGCAAAATGCTTATCTTTTCTAAGCATTTTTTATAGTGCGTCTGGAAAGAAAATGACAGAGTAGTTGCGCATGAGGAATGACAAACAGTGGAGTGAAAATTTTATAAAAGCAAAACGCCCCCGTATTCTGGGAGCGTTGCGTTTATCTCATTTTGCTTTTTTACAAATTTTTACTTAATTGGTTGGCTTGACGAATACCTTATTTCCCTTTTTGAAAGTCTGATCTATTTTTATGACGGTTTTGTACCTTAATTGAAACCATTACATTTGAAGGTTATATGTCTAGAGCTTCTTATCATACTTCATTAAAAGAATTGGTTTATCACGGTCTGATTCC
>JBGCGA010000084.1:0-16632 GCA_045110285.1 Crocinitomicaceae bacterium
CCTTCAGGTGATTTGTAGAAATCCTCAGGCTCCAATTTTGGTTTGGCACTAAAACTCTCCATTACTGCTTTATCAGTTTTTGTTGACTGACTGATCCGTCGAGAAAAATGCTAACCATGTATATTCCAGATTCAAAATCCAAAACGGAAAATTGATTGTTGATAGGGTTTTCAATTGCAAACACTATTTTTCCACCCAAGTCATGTACCAAAATTTTGTCTATTTTTTTGAGAGAATTAATCGACACAAAGTTTGAGCTCGGGTTTGGAAAAAGTTTCGGTACTACCAACTCAGATTCATCTACACTGGCTTTATCTCCAATGTAGATACAATAGTCTTCGTACTCGCCATAAATGGTACCACCCTGATTGGCGCAAAGTGTAGGTGCTGTTTGTCCAGTCATGGCTACTCGCATTTTGGTCACACCAAACATACTTGTAGACGGAATAAAAAGCATCCCATTGGCAATTCCTTGTCCTGTAATACTTGAAATAAGCTCATCACTTGCATCAAAAACGCCATTCTGGTCCATGTCTATCCATAATTTGTATCTTTCAGTGTAATTACTGCCACTATAACCAGGAACAAATGTTATTGGATATCCATTTCCTGGGGCAAGACCTAATCCGAAAACATCACCCGAAAAATAACCTTGATTGTTGCCCGTTGTGCTTGTAAAGCCATTAATTGTAAATGACTCAAGCCATTCAAATTGAGTACTTATTAAATTGTCATTAATCTCGCAATATTGTCCTTCATAGCAAATGCCACAACCTTTTGTCCGGATCTGATAAGTCTGGCTGTAAGCTTGACTGCTGTCACCACAAATTGTTTTAACCTGAATATTATAATCTTTACATGTGTCTAAACTATTGATGGTGGCAGTGGTGGCAGATATAGTATCGTATATCCATGCGCTGTCTCCGTCTAATTGATAGCGAACTACATATTCAGTTGCCGAAAGGATGGGCGACCAATTTAAATCAATTGAGGTCTCAGAGGTAACCGTAGTTGTTATTTCTGGATTGTTGCAACAACCATCTGTTTTCACATAAAATAATGTAGATGTTTCAGAAGTATCGGTTCCGCAAATTCCTTTGATCGAAAATTGATAATTTGAACAAGCTGTCAACCCTTGAATCATGTCGCTATTTATTGAACTTGAAGAAATAGTGAAGCTGCTTGGAGATGCACCAAGTAAGCCATATTCTATAATATATCCTGAATTATTGCTGCCCTGCCAAGTCATCAAAACTGAAGAATCAGAAATGTTGGAAAAATTAACTGCATAAGGTGTTAGGCATGAACTTGTATCACAACTATTGATTAATGCTTGCAAAGAATTATTCATGTTTAATCTACCTCCTGAACCTACAAAGCCCGATAAATTTGAAATATTGTCAACATTATCGAGCAAAAGAGACCTCATTTTTAGAGCGGCGGAGTCAGGAAATGTTTTGGCATAACTAATATAGTCGGTGCAAGGTGCAGAATACAATAGAGCTACCGAACCTGCAACGCAAGGGGTGGCAAAAGAAGTTCCGGTTGAAACACTAAATGTATCGATAGGATTTGTAAGCGCAACACTGGTTCCCGGGGCAGCCAAATCGACATGCACTGGGCCATAACCACCACCTCTAAAATCACTGCGGTTTGTGTTCGTCACTCCAACAAGGAATTCGCTGGCACATGTAGTTGGCAAATCTCCAACTACGTCTACATTAAAGCTGCTGTTATTTGTTGTCGCTCCTATATTCAAAATACCATGTACACCAAGCGAATCATAAAAGCTACACCAAAGCGGCGAATTTGCCGCACTACCTTGATCAATTCCCCATGAAGCATTAGTTACCACAACAAAAGCACCTTCGGCTCCATTGGTTTCGTTATATTTTTTTCTCATTAGCAAGGGGTAGGTATAGGCTGCAATGACATTAGATTCGTTGTTGGCATTTTGCCCCTGAACAACCATCATTTTTACTTTGTGATTGACTCCTGAAACTAATGACCCATTATCCCCAACGGCGCCAATCATTCCAGCAACTCTTGTTCCGTGGCTGCCTGATGTTATTATTCCTGAATTTGTTCCAACATTCCATCCGTCAAAATCATCTACATAACCATTGTTATCATCATCAATTCCATTGCCTGGAATCTCCGCATAATTCTTCCACATATTTCCAGCAAGATCAATATGATTAATGTCAACTCCTTGGCTTTCAATTACGCATACCACTATTGTATCGCCGTGTGACGTATTTCCGCCAGTTGTAACATCCCAAGCTTCGGGAGCATCAATGTCTGAATCTACCGTTCCTCCGGCTTGCCCCGTATTATGTAAATGCCATTGTTCACCAAAATATGTATCGTCAGGAATGGTTAACCTGTCAGTTACTAAATGATTTTTTTGAACGACAGAAATACCAGCAATTGCAGCACTGTTTTTTATCACAAAATCCAGGTCAACGTCATTGTCGAATTTCAAATGGTAGATTTTCATGGGTTCAGAAATACACTTGAAAAAACTTAAGGGCTGCCCGCCTAGCGCGGCTAACTTTTCTGAAATTAGTCTGCTATTACTTTCTGATTTGATTTGAATCAATAATTCATTCTCCATAAATGACTGGCTAATAGTCATAATTGAAAAGAAAATTGAAAAAATAAGACTTGAAAATAGTTTTATCATTGAATTGCAAAGTTATTGATAATTGAATAATCTCAGATTCATTATCTCCTAAAAGGTAAAACGTATTGATTAAACAGATGGTTGGTGTATGTTTTAATCGTTGGTAAGTACTAATTATAGAGGAAAACAGTTGCTAGAAACGGGATATGAATCCAATATGTAATTTGCTGTTTTGAAAATTAAATCCGTTGCCCGCAATGGTGCCATTAGCTAAAATTAAACTGAGTGTATTGGTTTCGTTTTCAATATTAAATCCCATTCCGGCACTATGTGTTCTGTTAAAAGTGCTGGCATGATATTGAGAATAATCATAAATCAATTCAAATGATAATTGTTTCACTGGTCTGAAAATAATTGAATTATTGACAGATAATACGTGATTTCCATTCAATTCAAGTTCATAAAATCCCCTTACACTTTTTAACCCACCAAAATAGAATTGTTGATTTCTGGATAGTTCATTACTCGATATGATATCTTGAAAACGTGTGGTGTTTTGAAAATAGAATGACTTGATGAGTTTGATTCTTTGCGTGATACTTATGTCGATTAGTAAATTAGAATTTGATGCTTCCGAATCAATGCTGTCAGTCCGCAGGCTAAAAGCGCCCACTTTAAAATTTACTATGGGTTGATATTTTTTGGTGACATTGGGAGATAAAGTGCCGTCAAAGCCATAGGTAATTCGTCTAAAAGCAGCAAAGTTATTTGTTGAGTTTTGGTTTGCACCCAGTAAAAAAGAATTTTCAGATTGCGCAAATATACCAACGGTGTATTGCGAAGCTAAATATTTAATGCTACCTAAAAAAGAGTTTCGAATAAACGTAGTGTCTTGTTTTTGAATTGTCATTTCGCCACCAGCTCCTATGGGCAAGTTTGCGATAAAAGGATAAGCAACAACAATGTCTAAATTTTGACTTTTATCGGGGTTACTTTGCCATTTAAAGTCTAGTAATTCTCCTCTGTTTAAGCCATTTTTTAAACTTAAATTGACATTGCCGTTTAATTCCAGCTTGAAACTTTCTGGGTTTTGTTGAAAGCCAATAAAACCATCAGCTAAACTGGCATTTTTCTTTTTAATGGTCAAATAAAGGTCAACTCCTTTTTCCAGAAATAATAACTCAGGCATACGAATGAGTTCATACATGTTTCCTTGCGAAAACAAATTACTAATGGCTTTAATTTTAGATTCATTGTAGGGCTCTCCGGGCTTAATGTGAATTAAGTTTTGAATCGTTTTTTGATTAAAAGAATCGGGGCTTTTGATGATTATTTTGCGGATGGGCATGTATTGACCAGAGTCGATCTTAAATGTCAGTTTTAAATTGTTCTCTTTTTCCGTCTGGTCGGTAATGCTAATGCTTGCAAAGGGGAAACCAGAATTTTCTAATTCAACTAAGAAGGAGTTAATTTGGTTTGGGGTGCTTAAAATAGTGGTGTAATAAACGTCTTTAGCATTTTCCAATTCAACTTTTTTAAATTGCTTTTCACTGTTGAAATAATAATGTGTGACGTCCTTTTTCACAACTGAATCAATTAGTGTAATTCCAACATAACCCTTTATTCTAAAATAATTGACTGCTTTTTGTGCATTTGATTCAAAGTTTTTGGTGCTTGAAACGGAAAGTTTGATTTGTTCTTTTTTGAGGTGGTAAACGGCGACTTTATTTTCCTGACCCCAAGCAAAACCACAGTACAGAACACCAATGAAACAAAAAAGCCGAGAGAACATAAAACTGTTAACGTGAAATTAGCCTTAAAATTACTACAAAAACCTCAAAAATGACTTAAGCCTAAGGAATTTGCGAATTTGGCTCAAAAGGTTGCTTATAAAATTGCTCTGCTGATGCACACAAATAATTGATAACTTCTGTTTTTGTTGCTTCTTCTGTCATTTTTTGATTGTGAATAACATAAAACGATTTAGCATAGTCTAACAGAGAAGAAGGATCAAAATTATTTTTCAGACCTTCCGTTACCTTAAATAAAGCTAATGTTAAAAGCAAACCAGCTAAGGCGCTAATGTATAACCAACCAGAATAATCTTTTGAAGTAATTAAATAAGTGGACACTAACAAGGGTACAAAAACTAGTATTAAAGGCACTAGAAAAATAATCTTTTTTAAAGTGCTTGGTCTCCTGAATTCTATAGGCTTGCCAAACTTATTCTCAGTATATTCCGCTAGCTTTATTTTGTCTGGTTTACTCAATGAATTTAAATCAAACTCCGAAGATATATTTTTACCAGTTTTTAGAGCCAACCAATTTTTTAAACTGAAATAAAAAGGTAGAAAACGGAGGAATGGCCAATTACTACTTTTGTTTTTTTTAAGGACAAAACCAGCAATGTCCTCTATGGTTTCAACTGAATTAACCTCTAATTCTGGCCATCTATGACCCAATTCAAATTGTAATTGGTTTAAAAAGTCTTCTTTTTTTGAGTACATCAGGGTTTTTTACAAAAGTCTAATAAAAGGAATGATTGATGCGTGACAAATATTACAATTAAACTATACCAGGGTACGTCTTTAATGCTTCTTCAATGCATTTTACCGACTTTATCAATGCAGATTTTTCAAGTACATAAGCCAATCTTACTTCTTGTTTTCCCAGTCCTTTTGTAGCATAAAAACCTGTTGCTGGAGCCATCATTACTGTATCTCCTTTATGGTCGAAAGATTCCAACAACCATCTGCAAAATTTATCAGCATCATCAATTGGTAATTTAGCAATGCAATAAAATGCACCTTTAGGTTTGGGGCAAGTTACTCCATCAATTTTATTTAACCCATCAACTAAAATATCTCTTCGGTCAACATATTCATTTATCACATCAGTAAAGTATGAAGTTGGTGTATCTAACGCCGCTTCGCTGGCAATTTGCGCAAGGGTAGGTGGTGATAAACGAGCCTGTGCAAATTTCATTACTGCACTCAACACTTCTTTGTTACGTGTAATCAAAGCTCCAATTCTAGCACCACACATTGAGTATCGCTTAGAAACAGAATCAATTAATATGACATTTTCTTCAGCCCCTTTCAAATTCATTACTGAAAACGGTGTATTATTATCGTAACAGAATTCTCGGTATACTTCATCAGCAAATAAAAATAGATCTTTCTTTCTTACAATGTCGCTGAGCTGACTAAGCTCTTCTTTTGAGTATAAATAGCCAGTTGGGTTACCTGGGTTACAGATTACTATTCCCTTTGTTTTTGCCGTTATTTTTTTCTCAAATTCTTCAATAGGAGGCAAAGCAAATCCGTCTTCAATTTTTGATGTTACAGGCACAATTGTAATGCCTGCCATTTGTGCAAAACCGTTGTAATTGGCGTAAAAAGGTTCAGGTATAATCACTTCGTCGCCTGGGTTAAAACACGACATAAAACCAAATACTAATGCTTCAGATCCTCCGGTGGTTACAATAATTTCGCTGGCACTTAAGGCAATGCCGCTTTTATTATAATATTCTGCTAAATTCTGTCGGTACGATTCAAATCCAGCGGAATGGCTGTATTCTATTACTTCTCTGTCAATATTTTTAACCGCATTTAAAGCTACTTCTGGCGTAGCAATATCTGGCTGACCGATATTTAAATGAAATACATTCTTTCCCTGTCTTTTAGCTTCTTCTGAAAAAGGAACTAGTTTTCTGATCGGAGATTCAGGCATATTGATGCCTTTTACTGATATGATTGGCATAGTAAAAGTTTAGGCGCCAAATTTAATCATACCGTCAAATAAAAACATAAAAAAACTTATTTTTTGCTGGATAATACTTTCCGTAAAACAAATTCCTAACTTTGCCACAATGTTCAAAAAGTACGAGAAAGATATTACATTATTTAAACGCTTGTTAAGCTATATAAAGCCGTATAGAACAATTTTCTATATTGGTTTAACGCTCACAATTGTTTTGGCATTAATCGAATCTACTCGGCCTCTATTGATTGCCGAAATGGTTAATATTTTTCTGGAATCAACTGATGGTTCTACTGGCAGCGTAGGTGCTTGGTTAAATAATTGGGTTGGTCAATTTACCGCTAACCGTGAATCACAGTTAGGTATATGGGTATTGTTAGTGTTTGGACTCCTATTTACTGAAGCCATATTGCAATTTGTAGTAGCCTATTTAGGAGCATTATTGGGGCAGTCTGTTGTGTATGATGTAAGAGAAAAACTATTTAAACACATCCAGTCATTCAAATTAAAGTATTTCGACAGAACACCAAATGGTACAGTAGTGACGAGGGTTATTTCTGATATTGAAGCCATTTCTGATATATTTACTACTGGTTTGATTTCCATTTTAGGAGACATGTTAAAATTACTGGCCATTTTTGCATGGATGTTTTATGTGAATTGGCAAATCACGCTTCTAATTTTAATTCCAATTCCATTGTTGATTGTAGCGACACGAATTTTTGCAAGGGCTATGAAGTCGGCTTTTGAAAAAGAACGAACGCAAGTGAATAAACTCAATACTTTTGTGCAAGAACATTTGTCGGGTATGAGCATTGTTCAATTGTTTAATAGAGAAGAAAAAGAAGCTCAAAAATTTGATGAATTAAATAAAGGGCATAGAAATGCTTTATTACAAGCTGTTTGGGCCACTTCATTATTTTTTCCAGTAGTTGAATTATTGAGTTCATTGTCGATTGCTGTATTGATTTTATGGTCAATGCTTCAATTAAATTACAATCCTGAAATGGTCAATAGCATCTCAGGAATTATGTTTGGCTACATACTATGGGTGAATATGTTGTACCGTCCAATCCGCCAAATGGCCGACCGTTTTAATGTGCTGCAAAGAGGCGTTGTGCGGGCCGAGCGTGTATTTGACATTTTAGATAGCAAAGAAGTTGTGGATGATGAGGGCACTCTAACAGATATTGATTTTGACGCGGATGTGACTTTTAAAAATGTTTGGTTTGCTTACAATGATGAAGACTGGGTGTTGAAAGGGGTTAATATTCACGCCCCTAAGCAGGAGTCAATTGCTTTAGTAGGTACCACTGGTGCAGGTAAATCAACGATCATCAATTTATTAACTCGGTTTTATAATTGGCAAAAGGGAACAGTTGAAATTGGCGGTACATCCATTCGTGACATTCAATTGCAAGCGCTTCGCAAAAATATAGCCATTGTAATGCAAGATGTATTTTTATTTTCTGATACCATTTTGCATAATATCACCATGGGCGACAAAACCATTACTTTAGCTCAAGTAAAAGAAGCGGCAAAGAAAGTGGGTGCTCACGACTTTATTATGAAATTACCGGGTAATTATGAATATGATGTGAAAGAACGTGGTGGATTATTGTCGGTAGGTCAGAAACAATTGATTTCGTTTATCCGTGCCTATGTTTACAATCCCAAAATTTTAATATTAGATGAGGCCACAGCCAGTTTAGATTCTGAATCGGAAGCACTCATTCAAAAAGCTACAGCTGAACTTCAAAAAGGACGAACATCCATTGTCATTGCTCACCGACTATCAACTATTGTAAATTCTAATAAAATTTTGGTAATCGACAAAGGTGAAGTCATAGAGGAGGGTAGCCATCAAGAATTATTGGAAATTAACGGAAAGTATAAGAAATTGTATGATTTGAATTTTGTTTGATTGAATTTAATAGCTTGCAGAAAACAAACAGTGCTTTCAAAATCAACAACTAAACCCGAGGGCTGAGGATTAAAAAGATGGCAATCTTTTTAATGGATTCGAAGTCTGGCATGAGTGTTAATACCTCAAATCAAACCTTCCATCAGTAATACTAAGAATTTCATCATCACATTTTTTTCCAATTAAATCAAATTCAAAAGTTCCAGAAATGATTCTTTTAATTGTGTCGAGATAGGTGATGTCTAATAAAACGGTATCATTTTCAATATATTTATAACTTTCGCAGTCACCGTAATAATAATAAAAAGTACTATAGCCCGTAGTATGATCTTCCCATATTTTTATTGGAGTTTTACCTGTACTTTTAACAAATGAAGTAAAACGAACATTGTCAAAAATAGTGTCGTTTTCCCTTGTTGCTTGAATTCTAAGTTCATCCTTAGAAATTGAGTTGTAGCTAATAGAAATACCAGTACTTCCGGTATAACTGACTCTTTCAGGTAAAAACAGCTCTCCATTTATATAGCAACCAAATGTATTGGCACCAACTTTTGTGGCCTCTGGTAATTTTGGAGTATTATCTATTGGAGGTGTTGGTTCTATTTTTGTGCATGCTAAACAGAGAATAACGAGAAAACAAGTGCAAAATATTATTGGTCTTTGATACTTCATTCCTTATATAATAGTAATTTTTTTCAATTTCAAAGAGAAAAACATCTATAAATTCAGTTTAAATGACTTAAAATGAGAATCACTTTACTTTTTGCTCCTCTAATTTCACTTTCAAAAAACTATTTAATAATACACCTAGTAAAATTAAAGCAATTCCTAAAAATACATACAAACTTAAGGTTTCATTGAATATAAAGAAGCCTATGCCTATGGCATATATGGCCCCGATATATTTAATGGGTGTGACTTTAGCTGCTTTTTCGTGATGGAAAGCTTTGGTCATTAAAACTTGAGCAAATTGAGTAAAAATACCTATGATTAATATAATGACCCATTCAATGCCTTGCGGTATAATATAACCATTGTAGAGGCATAAGCCAATCATTACTGGTGTGGCCAGTAAAGGGAAATACATGACCACAGTAATGGCTTCGTCAGTTTCTCTGCATTTTATAATGGCATTATATGCCACGCCGCTAAAAACGGCAGAAATTAGACCAAGAATGATCCAAAACGGATCAATTTCTATATTTCCAGTCTGCTTGGTATAGCCAATAATAAATACGCCGCACAAAGCAATTAAAAAGAATAACCATTGAATGGGACGAACTTTTTCGCCTTGCAAAGGAATGGCAAATAATACTGTAAATATAGGAGACAGATACTGTACAGTAGTAGCAACTGCGATTGGTAAGTTTTGAAGGGTATAAAAGAATAAGGTTAGGGCAGTGGCCCCAAATAATCCACGAATAACCAGCCACTTTTTATTGTTTCCAAAAAAAGGTAGTTTACGTCTTCGAATAATGAAGATACATATACTGAGCGAGATAATTGAGCGGAATAATACGACTTCGTAAGGTGGATATTCTTGAAAAACTCCAGCGTAATTTCTTGGATTAGTCAGCAATTTCACAAATAAATTAACCACTGCAAAACAAAGCGACGATAATAGCATCAAAACAATGCCCTTGTTTAGGTTCTTAAATTTAGTTTTTAAGGCTTCCAAGATAGTCTAGTGCTGAATAATTTAAAAGATCACCAAACCAGTGTTTTACTGTTTCTCCTTTCTCATTAATTAAAAATACTGATGGAAAGCCAGCACCGGAATTATCCAGAAAAAAATCTTCATTTTCATCAAGTCTGTAGTATTCATAAGTTTGCCCTTTGTGTTTTGCCAGGAATTTTTGAGTGTTTTCTTTGTTCCCAGGAAAAATGGCAACAATTGGCGGTAATTTACCCAGTTGACTTAGAAAACCTAGCCTTTCAGATGCTTCTTTACAATGCGGACAATTAGTGGTGAAAAATACAATAATATGGGGTTGCTTTTTTATCTGATATTTGCCATTTGTTATTTCTGTTAGCCCTTTATGGTCAATGGTTAAATCTGTAGTGGAAAAGTCACCATAATCAGATTGGTAGATAGGGGACAAGAATGAAATTGCAAAGCCTAGTACTAAACCGCCTATAAAAACTAAAATGCTATTAATTTTTGGCGTTAGAGATTTTAAAATAATTTGGATCCCTCTAGCAAAAGAAAAACATACTAGAGCTCGCGTAACTATGGTTGCTGCAACCCAGCCAATTCCTGTTTTAGCTATTAAATTTTGCGATACATCAATTAGGTTGATTGCCAAATACACAGCAATACCGATAAAAACTACCCCAATAGTGATCGAAACTATTTTATTGGATTGCAATTGATGTGGTCTTAAGATTAAGGATTAAGTCTACAAGTAATTGTTTCTGTAAAGCCAGTATACGTTGTTGTATCTTGGTAAGCAGCACATTTTTCTGTACCTTCTTCTTTATTTACATCTGCAATAATAATATCATTTGGTTGAGTAGTTGTTTCACCATCCTGTTCAATGGTAGTTGTACAGTTGCAAGTTCTATTTTTTCTGCATGAACTTAAAGATACCAGTGCGATAACGCCAAAGGCAATAAATATTTTTTTTGACATAATGTTTTTATTGAAGTTCACAATTGGTTGTTGTTCTTACAAAGTTTAAACTTACTTCAGTTGAATCCCAATCATTACAATCTTTTATTGCTTGTTGTTTTCTAACGTCTTCAATTGGGTAAGTGTTGTCAATTTTTGGTTGCTCTTCTTCATTAATAAAGGTAACACATTCACATACCCAGTTAGTTGTACATGATGATAGGATAAGGGTAAACGCAAATAATCCAAAAATAAGTTTAAACTGCTTCATTCTTTAATGCTTTTGAAATACAATATTAATAAAAGTTTCCATACCAACCAACAATGCAGCCTCATCAATATCAAATTTTGAGTGATGAACAGGATATACAATACCCTTAGCTTCATTTCTGGTACCAATTCTTATAAATGTAGCAGGCACTTCTTGTGCATAAAACGCAAAATCTTCACCTGTCATTCGTATTGGTAATTCTATTACGTTTGATAACTTGAAATAGTTCGCTAGAAATTGTTTTGTTTTTTCTGTTTGCGGAATATCATTTTCTAAAAACGGGTATCCCTTGTCAATATTCACCTCAATATCAGCACCCATAGATTTTGCTAAAAATGTACTTTGCTTTTTTATTAAGTGATGTGCTTTTTTCCGCCAATCTTCATCCATGGTTCTAAAAGTACCTTCTAATGACACTGAATTTGGAATGACATTGGTAGCTCCTAAACCTTCAATTCTTCCAAAAGAAAGGACAGAAGGCACAGAAGGGTCACAGTTTCTACTAATGATCTGCTGTAAACTTGTGATGATATGAGCAGATATTAAGATGGGATCAACATTTTGGTGTGGCATGGCTCCATGCCCGCCTTTACCAATAATTTTCATTCTAATTTCGTCGCAAGACGCCATGTACATACCACCTCGTAGACCGATTTTTCCTGTTTCTAATTCAGGAAAAACGTGTAAAGCATATATTTCGTCAACTTTGGGGTTTTCCAATACTCCTTCATCAAGTAATAGTGAAGCACCACCCGGCAATTTCTCTTCGCCAGGTTGAAAAATAAATTTGACTTTGCAATCCAATTCTTCCTTCTGTTCATTAATAAATTTGAGCGAACCGAGTAGCATAGCTGTATGCACATCATGCCCACAAGCATGCATAATTCCAGTGTTTTTAGATTGATATAAAGCATCAGTCTCTTCCTGAATAGGTAATGCATCAATATCTGCCCGCAGAGCAATGCATTTTGAAGTGTGCCTAGAGGGTTGAATGACACCTACGATTCCTGTATTGGACACTATTTTAAAATCTATTCCCCATTTAGAAAGAAACGACTGTATGTATTTCGAGGTGTCGTATTCCTTGAACGACAATTCAGGAAATTGATGAATGTGCTCTCTAATTTCTATAACCTCTTTATGAATCTCGTTTAACCGATTCTGTATGGTTTCTTTTTTCATCTATTGTTGTGGTTATCCCTGAATAAATATATTTAACGGCAACATATAATAACAATGCCCCAAAAATGAGTTGCACTTTACCTTTGCTAAGCTGAAGTGAAATTTTGGAGCCAAAAAATCCGCCTATTACAAAGGCAATAGCAATAATAACGCCGTAACTGATATTCATTTGTCCGGCTTTGTAATAATTCATGACAGCTAAAATACCAATTGGAGGAAGCATTAGTAATAGACTGGTTCCTTGGGCTTCATGCTGCGATAATCCCATAATATATACTAGAGCAGGAACAATAATGACACCGCCGCCAATGCCAACAAAGCCGCTCATCACTCCAGCGAATAAACCAATAAATATTAATATGATTAAAGTCTGCACGGTCATATATCCAAATTGAGTGAAAGCTGAGCCACTGGTTTTCTAAATCTTAAATCTTCAATTCCCCAAGCCACATCTAATTTAATAAAATATCCCATTAATTTCGACCGAACACCAAAGCCAATATCTCCAACAATAGGTTCTATTAAATTCTGAATTTCAATGGTAACTTGACCTTGTTCAAGTGTTTGTTTATTAAAATGGTTAAGTGGCGATAAGGGAGTTGGACCAGTCCAAGCACAACCCACATCTGCAAAAGCAACAACCTGAAAATACTTGAAAAATTCACTTTTAATAGGGTAAGGAGAAATGAATGAAAACACCGGTAGTCTAAATTCTGAAGTGAATAGTGCAAAGCTATTCCCATTTCTCGTGTTTTGAATAAATCCTCTTAAAGGCGTAGCAATAGTTTGATAGCCAAAATTTTGTGTTGGGTCTACTTCAATGTCAAAGTTAAAATCATTTTCGGGGCGTAATACCCAGTTATTAACACTTCCCATATAATATAACAGTCTTTTGCTTCCCAATGATGTAGCAGCAGCCAGTCGGTTCACCCAAATAAAATTACGCTTAATTTTTGTGTATGACCTTAAGTCGAGGCCAAGATTAAATGTATTTAAAAATTCTGAATCATACTCTCCTATCTTGTATGACTCACTGGTGAAGTCTTGCAGGTATTCAGCAAATACTTTCATCCTAAATCCACGCCGGATATTAAATTCCAGAGGTATACTATTATCAAAAACAAATTCAAGGTTAAATCCTGAGTTGAATCTTAACCTGTCTTTAATGTATCCGTCTCCTGGAAAAAATTGCTGGATATCTTCTCTAAAATTGGTAGTTAAGCGCACGGCTAAGACTTCAGAAATTGGATAACTCATTCTGTATCGGATGTCATGCGTGATGTTTTTTGTTGATAGTGGATCTGAAATAGATTTCTGGCGATAATAAAGTAGCCTATGATCAAGCCTGTTTTTTAGGTTTTCAATGGATAAAAGTGTTTCGCTACCAGCATTTAGCGACAATGGTACTCTAATTCCACCCAATAATTTGTAGTCATCAAATAAATCGCTTGCACCAATTTTTGTTAATGAATTTATCCCTGGGTTGATGTATACAGAGCCAGGCCCTTGGTAAATTTGATAGTTTGGAAACAGGAAATTGTTGTCGAAATTAGTGACTAGATAGTCTTTTGTAAAGTTAATTTTGTAAATAGAATATTTTGGTGCCCGTGGTTTTTTGTAAATGCTTAGATTCTGTTTAATGGAATTGTCTTTCAGTAGCAGACTAGTATCTGGCTTTTCCTCACCAATTTTCACATATATTTTTTGATAGTACACATTGTTAATGTAAACCGTATCTTTTGCGGCTTGGTTTCCTGGTGTAAGATTATTGCGATTGTTTTTGCGCTTGTTGATGTAGCTTGCATTATAAAAAGACGAGATAGGACTTGTGGACAAATTTGTATAGAGTAATTTGTATTTGTTGTTTTGATAAATCAGATAAACCATTTTACCAGATTCATTGAAATCATACTCTCTAATTTCTGTCACTAAATTAGTTAATGGAACTAAGTCAATTTTATCTCGGTAATGAATAGTAGTGTCAATGTAATCGATTACACTATCTATTTTTGCTAGAAATTGATTTTGGATGCCATTTTGTTCGCTTAAATACAGTAAGTGGCCATTTGAAAATGGTCTTGGGTGTGATTCGTTAATTTTAGGAGTATTTGTAATTCTTTTAAGATATTTAAATGTTCTATTGAAATAGGCAACATCCATTTCATAAATGTCATTTTGTTCTGAAAGATATTTAATATCAATATCTTTAAAAATGGTATCAGAATTTCTGTTACTAGCAAAAACAATTGACCGATCGTTTTCAGTGTACCTTGGATTTAATTCATCAAACAAGTCATTTGTAATTTGCGTCAATTTTCCACCCAACACTTGGTAGGTGAACAAGTCAGTTTGACCATTTTTGACGGCTGATAGAATTAAAGACTGACCATCTTTCGCATAATCAAAAGCAACAACTTTGTCTAAATCATTAATGGTTTTAATAGTGAGTGATGCCGCTGTTTTCGGTTTGTCCTCTAATATATAAATGCTGTAATTTAGTACATCTTTTTTTATTGAAAAAAAGCTAAAAGCGTTAACTTTTGGGTGCCATTCAATAACAGGAAAACTATAGTCTTGTATTCTTTGAAGCTTTGTTTCTGCTTTATAGACCGTTTTCGATTTACCAGTTTTAATATCGAGTAGCTTTATGCGGTATTGACCCATAATGTTCTCTACATAGGCAACATGGCTGCTGTCGTTATTTATTTTAAATCCATAGTAAACTGCTTCTTTTTTCTTTTTAAACGCCAATTCAGTGCCGATTGGTTCATCTTGTGTTTTGTAGTCTGTAATATACCTTTGTTTGTAAAACCTAATGTAATTTCGGTTTAAGCTTTGAAAATCCAATGAAATGGCATTTAAGAATGACCGTTCAATACTCTGCGTAAATCTTGTCATGCTTATTGTTGCAGGAATAGCACTATTTCCATACGCCTCAGCTATGTAATTCCACATGGCATGGCCAGCATAAATTTTGTCTTCCTGATCTAAATTATTGAACCGGTCTAATTTACCAGTAAGCACTAAATCTTTTGTTCTGCTTTCAATACTGCTATTCCAACCATAAACAAGGTAGTTAATAAGCCCTTGCTCAAGCCAATCTGGCAATCCAGACTGTACTGTAGATTTTAGCACGTTCTTCCAATCTGTACCCAAAAGCATATTTCTAATTAGCGCTTGGTAAACTGCGTATTTAATGTGTTCATTAAAATTTTGATGATCTGCTTCGTAATACACAAAAATCTTAGACCCAAAAATTCTTGAAGTTCCTGCAATTTGAGTCAATTCGTCTTGCATTAAGCCAATATTACTTTGCTTAAACTTGGCATGGTTTTTAAATACAATGACTTCAAGTTTCTCCGGAAAAACAAATTCTAAATTCTTTTCTGCCTCCTTTAAATAGTGGTCGAAACTTTTGGCTGTGTAGTAAGCAAGCTTCGTGTCTGCCCCACTGTAGTATACCTTAAAACGCTTGTAATTGTGAAATTTCCAAGAAAATGAACTGTATTGAACTCTACTTTTACCAAATTCTTGCTCCGAGCCTTGATAGAATTGTGCATTGGCTGTATTTCCTAAAAATAGGAAAGACAGAAGTAGGAATATGAGTTGACTTTTTTTCAAAATTATATCAATCTGTAAATATAGTAAAATAGGAGGTAGTATTTTCTTGATTAAAGTTAAATTTGCGCCAAAATTGTGGCTTTATGATTCAAATAGAAAAAATGACATTTAATCCTTTTCAGGAAAATACATATGTTTTATATGATGAAACAAAGGACTGTGTAATTATTGATCCGGGTTGCTACGATAAAAGGGAAGAGAAGATACTTTCAGATTTTATTGAATCAAACGGTTTGAAAGTAAAAAAGCTAGTGAATACACACGGGCATATCGACCATGTTTTGGGTAACTTTTTTGTAAGCGAAGAATACAGGGTGGATTTGTACGCGCACGAAAATATTGTTGGGCAATTGGCATCTATCCCAAATTATAGCAAACAATATGGCTTTAATGCTTATAAAATGTCGCCACAACCAAAGCATTATTTACAAGAAGGCGATAAGCTTATTTTTGGAAACAGTAAGCTAGAAGTTATTTTTTGCCCTGGCCACGCGCCAGATCATGTTGTATTTTACAATAAGGAGCAAAATTTTGTTATTAATGGAGATGTTTTATTTCAAGGCAGCTATGGCAGAATAGATTTGCCAGGTGGAGATATGGAAACTTTAAAAGAGTCCATCACTAAAAAAATGTTT
>JBGCGA010000085.1:0-27721 GCA_045110285.1 Crocinitomicaceae bacterium
GATAACCATACTTATCAAGATCATGATGAGTTTTCAGGTGGTGATGGATTTACTTGTGCAATGTCTTTCATGAATCGTGATGTAGCCTTTTCAACACTTTATTTCGGATTAATATTCCGTTCAGGAGACAGGGGGTTCAATGTGTCACCTTACACAGCGGCAAATATTGAAAATTGTGTACCAGGCAGTTTCCAAGGAGATGGATGTGGGACTTTTTATACAAGTATAGAGCTTTATGAAAACCCTAATGATACAAAAAGTACAGATTCAATAATCTTTAGACCAACCGAAAATTTATCAGCAGGAGATACTATCAATATTCCTTCTGCAACTAGTCAACAATTTATACAGCATGTTTTAACTCAGAATGTAACTTTTGATGATTCAGTATTCGCTGACCCTGCTCTTACAATTCTCGATACTATTGTTTCAGATACTGCTGCAGGAATAACATTAAACTTATACAACACGTCTTACACATATGTAGGAGGTTCTGCTCCATTGTCAGTGGGCGACACAATTCTTGTAGATGGAGTTCAAATAATTGTTTATACTTTGACTACGCAGGATCATTACTTTGCAACAAATGCAGCAAATGCAAGTCAAATATTTGATTTAGGTAACACAGATTTTGCAGTGAATGTTAGTTGGGATACAATTGTTGTTCAGGATGTATATCAGTCATGGTTAGCACTGGGATTAGGTGCGGGTGAAGGTGTTTGGTTAACAAGAAATGGATTAAGATTCTCGGCAACACATGATGGCTTCCTGAAAGGTGGAGGAGGAATTAGTGGGTCAGTTACAGATTTAGAATTCTCGAAAGATGGAGCGCACCTTTATGTAGGGACTTCAACCGGAAGATTTTATAGATTGAGTGGAATTGATACAATTTACTCTCCAAACCCAATTTTAGGAAATTTCAACGGTAATGTAGAGGATAGTTTATTAAATTTTGATCACCCGAACACACAGGCAACTTTTGAGTTAATAAACAGCTTTGGCGCACCAGTACTAGGAATTAATGTTGACAAGACAGATCCAGATATCGTTGTGGTTGCCTTGGGTGGATTTGGTGGAGCTGCCAAGGTGCAAAGATCTACAGATGCTACAACTGCAGGAAACTTTACTGCAATTGACGGAAATCTTCCTGATATGCCGTGCTTATCTGTAGTGATGGATAGAGAAAATCCGAATGATATACTTGTAGGAACTGAATTTGGACTTTACAGAACTGAAAATGGGGGTGGAGATTGGTCATACGTTGATGCACCATTCGGTAGAGTTCCAATTTTTGATTTAATGCAAAATTGGAGAACTTGGGACGAAGGTTGTTTCTCCAATGGACAGATGTATGTTGGTACCCATGGAAGAGGGATATGGACAACAAATGAATTCTTAAGTGCTCCAGAGGCACAAGATAACATAGAAATGCCAGTTAGTATTTCAAATATTACTTTGTACCCTAATCCTGTAATTACAGATGCGACAATTTCCTTTGATGTAAGAGAGGCTGGAAAAGGATCTGTGAAAGTATTTAATCTTTCTGGGCAACTGGTGGTAAATATGAATGATATTAGCTTAAATGCTGGGAATAATTTGATTACACTAGGTTTAGATGAATTATCTACTGGGACGTATATTGTTAAACTAACAACAGATTCAGAAAGTAGAACAACAAAGTTTATCAAGCATTAAAAAAGGCAAATACTTACTGAAGCATGCTAACTTATGTTAGCGTGCTTTTTTTTTGCACTTGATTTCTGTCCAGCTCATATAAATGTGACAATAATTACCAATTTAGATACAGGTGATGAATGCAAATTTCATTGAAAGTAATTTGTATTTGAAGTATTAATCACAATTATTCAAACAAAAAAAGAGAGGCACCAAGCCTCTCTTTTAATTTAATAAAATAATGTATAGTTTTTTAGATATTTTCAATTACCATTGCTGAAGCACCGCCACCTCCATTGCAAATACCAGCAGCTCCATAAGTACCACCGTTTTGCTTTAATACATTTATTAATGTGACTATGATTCTAGATCCTGAATTTCCAAGAGGATGCCCTAAGCTAACTGCACCACCATTAACATCAACCTTACTCGGGTCCAAACCTAATTCTTTTGTATTTGCTAATCCTACGACCGCAAAAGCTTGATTTAATTCCCAATAATCAATATCTGCAATCGTTAAATTTGCACGTTTTAATGCAACTGGAACTGCTTTTGAAGGTGCAGTTGTGAACCACTTTGGTTCATGTGCTGCATCACCATAACCCACAATTTTGGCAATTGGCTTTAAATTATATTTTTCAACAGCTTCTTTACTCGCTAAAACTAAAGCTGATGCTCCATCATTTAAAGTTGATGCGTTTGCTGCAGTGACGGTTCCTTCTTTGTCAAAAACAGGACGGAGTTGAGGGATTTTATCCATCTTAACATTTTTGTATTCTTCATCCTCTGCAACAGTTACTGCTTCACCTCTTCTTTGCGGAACTTCAACTGGTACCACCTCGTCTTTAAATTTTCCACTGGCCCATGCTGCTGCAGATCGGTTATAAGATTCAATGGCGAAATTGTCTTGCTCCTCTCTTGAAAATTTGTATTCGGTAGCGCAAGCCTCAGCGCATACTCCCATGTGTACATGGTTGTAAACGTCTGTTAGCCCATCTTTCACCATGCCATCAACCATTTTGATGTCGCCTAATTTTACGGCATTTCTTGCCATGTAGTAGTGAGGTACAGCGCTCATATTTTCCATTCCACCAGCAACAACAATTTCATTGTCTCCAGCCAATATTGTTTGAGTGGCCAAACTAATTGCCTTCATTCCTGATGCACAGACTTTATTTATTGTAGTACAAGGTACGTTTTCGTTTAAGCCCGCAAAAATAGCTGCCTGTCGGGCAGGTGCTTGACCTAAATTGGCTTGTAAAACATTGCCCATAAAAACCTCTTCAACATGTCCAGGTTCAATACCTGCATTTTCTATCGCGCCCTTAATAGCGGTTGCGCCTAGTTTTGTTGCCGGAACAGTCGATAATGCACCGCCAAAACTGCCTATCGGAGTTCTAACAGCAGAAACTATATATACTTCTTTATTCATAATGCTTTTTTTCTATCGCAAAAATATAAAAAGAATATGGCAATTTGACAGATAAAAGATGATAAACTGCAGATTAGTTTCCTTTCAAAAAAAATAATTATTTTTGTGCAACTAATCGGGTAAACTAATCGTTTAAAAGATATGAAGCTTTGTCTTTTTTGTACTCTGTTTTTCTTTACTTTTTCAATTGGACTGTTGGGGCAAAATGCCCCTGAAAGTCCGCAGAGATTGAAGCTGGTAAAAGTTGAAGTGAAAAGCTTGGATGAGCAACGTGCTTCATTAGAGCTAAACATACAGCAAATCGAAAGTAAAATATTGTTTATTAAAAATAATCCTGTACTTTTGCGAGAAGCGGAAAACGCTGGCTATTTGAAAGAACTAAGTAAATTAAAAAAAGCGTCGGAAGACAAATTAAAATTACTCCTAAAATAAATTAAATGAAAAGAGTTAAATTATTGTTTATAACAGCATTGTCCTTATTCTCATATAGTGCTGTTGCGCAAAACACGACATGTGCAAACATGCAAGCAATCTGTACTGATTCAGTATTGTTGTTTGATTTGAATTTTGTAACTACAGGTACTCCACCTCAAGCTGAAGTAGGACCAAATTATGGATGTGTTGCGCCTCAACCCAATCCAAGCTGGTTTTATTTTGAGGTGGCCACGTCAGGAGATATTAATATGCAAATGACTTGTACGCAAGATATCGATTATGTAATCTGGGGGCCGTATGTTGATTTGGCAGATGCACAATCTAATTGTGGTAATCTAGGTGTAGCTCCAAATCCCGGACCAGTTGATTGTAATGCTTTAGGAGGTATTAATAACAACAATCCATCTATAACAGGAGCGGTCGCTGGAGAGGTTTACGTGATGATGGTTACTAACTTTTCTAATCAACAAACAACTTTCGAATTAACACAAACTAGTGGATTAGGTGGAACTGATTGTTCAATTGTAGTTCCTCCGTGTGTAGGTGTGCCTGGAACTTTTAATTTAACTAAAAATGGAATGCCAACTTCTTCGCCGATTTCATTGTGTGAAAATGAAACTTTTGGAATATTTTCAAATGGAGATTATACTTTGCCATTTGATACAATCTCAATCGCGGATGGTGGTGATAGCATTTACAGTGCACAACTCATGTTTTTACTCTACACTGAATTGCCATCAGGTTCTGATCCGTCAGTAGATCCAGGGTATACAGGAGTGATTATTCCTTCAGATACTATAATAGACGCTAATGTGTTGAATAGTGACATATTAGATTCGCTAAACGTAAATTGCGACACCGTATTTTTTGTCCCAGTCTCTGGTGATGATGGTATTGGAGCTAACTTCAATACCCCAGGTGTTGGAGATAATGGCCAAACAAATTACGATTTAGATGGCAATGGTTGTTTCCAATTAGGGACACCAATACAGGTCATTTACAATTGTCGTTTAAGTGTAAATGGAAATATTTTATGTACTCCGAACAATAACACCATAAATGTAAATGTTAATAATGGTGCAGGAGATGTGTACGGTTTTACATTTGGTGCTGGAATTTTAAGTGAAGATACAGTGCAGACTCCAACTACAGTGAGCTTGTCGAATTTGATGCATTTAGATTCTTACAAATTGGTTTTTATTGATGAAGCTGGCTGTAAAGATTCATTAGAAGGAGATTTTTCTTTACCTCAGTTTGTTAACATAGATTTGTTCGCTGCTGGTGACTGTAATTCTCTTGGTTTAGTAGCGGTTGAGGGCGACCCATTGTCTGGAAACGGTGGTATTACAAGTATTACAATGTTTAATAACACAACTAGTGTGAGTGTGGTTGAAACCAATACCATTCCATTTGATTCTTTAGCTGCAAGTGCTGGAACTGCGGTCACCATTATACTAACAGATAATGTAGGATGTTCCAGTGACAGTACAGTATCCATTCCAAATGCGACCGATAGTTTAGCAACTACTCTGACCGTAAATGGCGTTTCTTGTCATGATGGGAATGACGGCTCTGCTTCAATTGTTGCAACAGTGATTGAATTAGCGACAGGGCAGCCAAGTGGAACACCAATAGTTTCTATTCTTTGGATTTCTCCAACTGGAGTGCAAACAGGCGGAACTGCTGTAGATGACTCAATCTCAAATATGGAATCAGGACAATGGTTTGTTACAGTGGAAGATGCAACAGGTTGTGTCACGACAATTGGATTTACAGTTGATAATCCAGCGCCATTGAACCTAAATAATACTGTTGTAGGTGATCCAGTATGTCCTCAGACTCCAGGTGGTTCTATTGCTATTCAAGTAGTAGGAGGAACTACTCCATACACATATTCAGTAACAGATATTAGTGGAACAGAGTATATTTCAAATCCAACGGTTAACGCAGCGAATGCACTTTTTGCAGGTACTTATATTATTACAGTTACAGATGGAAATGGATGTGAAAGCACAATAAGTAAAACAATTGTTGACCCACCATTAATTGATGCAGCTTTTAATATTAAAAATGTAAATTGTTATGGCGACAGTACAGGTGCCATCACTGTAGCAACTGTTGTAAACGGATTAGCTCCTTATCAATATATATGGGTAACACCTGGTTTACCAAGCCCTCCAACTACTAGTTTAACCGCAGGCAATTTACCAGCTGGAACTTATAACATCACTATATTAGACGCAAATAGTTGCGAAAATTCATGGGATTTTACAATTACTGAAGCGGATAGTATAGATTTAGGTCTAACGGTTAGGTCTTCGTTTTGTAGAACAGCTGGATTCCAAGTAGGTAATGGAGTTTTAACTACTCAAGCATCAGGTGGAACTGGTACATTAGACTATGAATGGACTGAATTGAGTACAGGAAATACAAGCCCTAACTCAACTTGGGCAGGAAGAAACCCTGGGCAATACCAAATTATTGTTACTGATGGATTAGGATGTACAAAAACCAAGTTTGTTCAAATGGATTCTGTTAATCCAATTGCGGCTTTTGATGTAACATCTCCAGACTTTACAACACCAGGCGTTTTTGAAGGGACTGAGCCACTAGATGTAACGTTGGAAAATACATCTTTATTCTTCTCTGATTCATTAAATCCTAACTCTGATACTATTTTCCAATGGTCGTTTTTTGCAAATGGAACTGTTGCTGAGCAGAACTGGTTTTTCACATTCGACTATGATGATAAAGTAGATACAGTGTATACCGGAGAGCAAACATATTTGGCCTGCCTTGTTGCAAAGAATTTTAACGATTGTGTTGACACGACTTGTGTAGAAATTGTATCATTTGCAAAACCAGAGTTTATTGCGCCAAATGTCTTTACTCCTGGCGCAGAACCAAATAATGAGTTCTTTTTCCCTTCTGCTGGTGTAGCTGAAATTAATGCAACAGTTTATAATAGATATGGGGTTCCGGTATTTGAATTTACTGATATCACTGATAAGTGGGATGGAACGCACTTTAGAAATGGGTCTGAATGTGCTGACGGGGTATATTTTTATACCTATAGCGTTGAATTCACGAACGGCGAAGAAGACAGTGGTGAAAATACAGTAACTCTCGCTCGAAAAAAATAGTGTGATAAGAATTACAGGTATTGTAATATTTTGTTTGTCCTCAATATGCTCTTGGGGACAAACAAATACAACCTGTGCTTCAATGAATCCAATATGCACCAATGTTGGTGTTGATTTTACAGCCAATGCCAATTCGGGTTCTGCTGAAGTTGGGAATGACTATGGGTGCTTAAGTTCACAACCAAATCCCAGTTGGTATTATTTTGAAGTTGCAACTAATGGAGTAATCGATATGTCATTGTCAGCAGCCAATGATATTGATTTTATTATTTATGGGCCATTCACAGACTTAGCTGATGCCATTAGTAATTGTGGGACATTAGGAGACCCTTCTGCAAGCCCAATTGTAGATTGTAGTTATTCTGGTACAAATATGGAAACACCATCTATACCCAACGCATTGGTTGGAGAGGTGTACATTATGTTGATCACAAATTATGCTAGCGTGGTTCAGAATATATCTCTCACTCAAACAGGGGGGACAGGTTCCACAAATTGTAATATTGTACCACCCTGTAATTCGGATGCCGGAACATTCTCGCTGATTAAAAATAATCAAGTCATCAATGGGCCAATTAATTTATGCGAGGGAGATAGCTTTGAGATTAGATCAAATAATGATTATATACTACCTGCCGATACCATCATGTCCCCAGCTGGAGACGGAATTTATTCTGCTCAATTACTATTTTTAGTGTATTCCGCTGCGCCGGCAGGAACAGACCCAAGTACAGACCCAAACTTCACACAATTAATTATACCAAATGACTCTTTGTTCGATATTCATGATAGTTTGAGTCCTGTCGTAAGCACTCTCGGTTGTGGAACATACTATTTTGTGCCAATTACTGCTGATGATGGAATTGGTGCAAACAACAATATAGTGGGCACTAACGACAATGGGACAATATATTGGGATACTGATGGAAATGGCTGCTACGTGATGGGAGCTCCGATTGAAGTTAAGTACACTTGTCCAATTAACCCGGAAGCAATTATTAATTGTACAGGACTAAATAATGGAGTCAATTTTTATTTCCCCGAGGATGGAGTTTATACAGTTCTAAATGCTGGAAATGGAAATTTGATATCGGGATTGGTAGCAAGTCCAGATTCAGCAAAGATCCAAAATTTACTTCATCTTCAACCATATGGAATTACGGTTATCAATCAAGATGGATGTGTCGGAACAGCTTCTGGTCAATTTATTACTCCTCAATTTGCAAATGTTACTTTGATTCCTGGTCCAGATTGTCCTGGAACTGGTGATGGAAGCGTTTATGTTCATGGGAGTTTAAATTCCGGCAATGGAGGTATCGCTGCTATTGAAATGAACGGTGCATTGGAAGTTAATACAGTGCCATTTGATACTGCAAATGCACCGGTAGGTTCTTCTGTCCTGATTCGATTAATAGATCAAATGGGATGCGTACAAGATACTTCCGTGACGATTAGCTCTGTTGGGCATAATGTGATCGTTAATATTTTAAATACAACAGATGTTTTATGTTTTGGCGAAAGTAACGGCACTGCTTCAATTAACCCCTTTACAGTTGACGGTAATGGTGTGCCTGATAATGTTGGAATTCAGACGATAGATTGGACTTTTGTTTCCACCGGTGCAACTTCCTCTGGCGGACCAACAAATACAACAAATAACAATTTACAAGCCGGTATGTGGCAGGTGACAGTCACTGACTTGAGTGGCTGTTCAAGCAGTGAAATTTTTCAAATTGGTACACCTGATGTACTTGATGTATTTGTTCAAGCAGCAAACGATCCACAGTGCAACGGGCAAAGCAATGGGTCAATAAACCTTGGTTTCACTGGAGGTACTGTATCCGGTACAGGTAGTACATTTGACTGGACAGGACCCAACCCTGTTAATTCAACGGGTCAGACTGCAAATCTATTAGGAGCTGGAAATTACTTTGTGACTTTGACTGATAATAATGGCTGTGCAGCTTCAACGAGCTATACTTTAAATAATCCGCCATTAATAACGGCTAATTTTATAGTTAAAAACGTACTATGTTATGGCGAGAACACTGGAAGCATTTTGGCGGCAAATGTAGTGAACGGAACAGAACCATATTCGTACAGTTGGGATTTACCGGGGTTACCAGTTCTGCCTACAACATTAAATAAAGCATCTGATTTGCCGGCAGGAGTTTATAGTCTTGAAATTTTAGACGACAACGGATGCTTTAATTCATTCGATTTTACAATTACGCAAGAGGATAGTATCTTTTTCGCTGAATTAAATGCCGCCTCCGCATTCTGCCGAACAGCTGGCTTTCAGTCTGGAAACGGCATTTTATCAGTTTCTGCTGACGGTGGTGGTGGAAATTTTACTTATGAATGGAAAGAGTTGAGTACGGGAATAACTAGTAATACCTCTACTTGGGCAAGCAGGAACCCAGGACAGTATGAAGTTTTAATTACAGATGCGTATGGCTGCACGAAGCAAGAAACTATTTTAATGGACTCGGTTAATCCGGAAGCTATTTTTACAATTGAATCTAACCAATTTCTTGTGCCGGGAATTTATGAAGGTACTGAGCCAGTTTCTGTCAAATTCAATAATGAGTCTATTTATTTTTCTGATCCTGTTAATCCTAATTCAGATACAATTTTTCAATGGAGCTTATTTAGTAATGGACCTGTAGGAGATCAAAATTGGTTTTTTACTTTTAATATTGATGATAAAGTAGATACAACATATTTTGGAGAAGAAGTTTATACTGCTTGTTTAGTAGCTAAAAATTTTAACGATTGTGTTGATACGAGCTGTGTTGATATTGTTGTACACTCAATTCCTGAACTGATAGTACCAAACGTATTTACGCCAGGAACGGAACCAAATAATCACTTTTACTTTCCAAATACAGGAATTGCAGAGTTTAAATCTGTTGTGTATAACCGGTATGGGGTTGTTGTTTATGAGTTTAATGATATTTCTGACTATTGGAAAGGAACGAATTACAGAAATGGTTCGGCATGTGCTGATGGTACTTATTTTTACACGTATGAAGCTACAGCAACCAACGGTACTAAATTTAGTGGTGAGGGCACTGTCACTTTAATTCGAAGTAAGTAATAATTGATTTATGTGTTAGGGATTGGCGCAATTGTTTGAACTCCTTTTTTGTAAAAAAAAGAGTGAGTGCATAAAGCCCGACCCAGAGCGAGGAACGAGTACTGGGAAACACCCAAATATCATTAAAACTATTATTTGTTGCAAAAAATTAAGTAAAGATTTGTTTGACGACTAAAATGAATATCTTTGCTAAAATTTTTTTACCATGGCTTTAAAATGTGGAATTGTAGGTTTGCCAAATGTTGGAAAATCTACTTTATTTAATTGTTTGAGTAATGCCAGAGCGCAATCTGCAAACTTTCCTTTTTGTACTATTGAACCAAATGTTGGCACGATTACAGTTCCAGATGGAAGGTTAACAGAATTAGAAAAAATTGTTAGTCCGGAAAGAGTAGTGCCAACTACAATAGAAATTGTTGACATTGCTGGCTTGGTTAAAGGAGCTCATAAAGGGGAAGGGTTAGGAAATCAGTTTTTGGGAAATATAAGAGAAACTGATGCGATTATTCATGTGTTAAGGTGTTTCGATAATGACAATATTGTGCATGTTGATGGATCGGTTGATCCAATTAGAGATAAGGAAGTTATTGATTTTGAACTGCAGTTAAAAGATTTAGATACTGTTGAAAAGCGAATTTCTGCTACAGCAAGAGCCGTAAAAACAGGGGACAAAGAAATGCTGAAAGAGCATAAACTGCTCGAGAAATTGAAAACTGTTTTAGAATCTGGAAAGTCTGTTAGAACATATGAACCAGAAAATGAAGATGAGCAAAGAATTTTAGATCATTTACATTTAATTACAGCAAAACCGGTTTTGTACCTGTGTAATGTTGATGAAGCAAGCGCAAGTGAAGGAAATGCTTATTCTGAGCTTGTGAAGAAAGCTGTTGCAGACGAAAATGCAGAAGTTTTAGTGATTGGAACACAAATAGAATCTGAAATTGCTGAACTAGATGATTTTGAAGAGAGAGAGATGTTTTTGCAAGAAATAGGCCTGTCTGAACCAGGAGTCAATAAATTAATTCGGTCAGCTTACTCATTGCTGAACTTACAAACATACTTTACTTGTGGTGTGAAAGAAGTGAGAGCGTGGACAGTTGAAGTAGGAGCTACGGCTCCGCAAGCGGCTGGTGTAATTCATACTGACTTTGAAAAAGGATTCATTAGAGCTGAAGTCATAAAATATGACGACTATGTGAATTATAAGTCAGAAGCAGCAATAAAAGATGCAGGAAAATTAGGAGTGGAAGGTAAAACATATGTTGTGCAAGACGGTGACATTATGCACTTTCGATTTAATGTATAATTGCCGTTGAAAGCATAATTAAGGCTATTGGGTTAAGTTTTAAACCGCCTTTTAAATTTTCATAGTTTGTTTTAATTTATAAAACTATATTTGAGTAATGACGAATTCATTGCAAAACAATAGGTTTTATTGGTTGATTCAGTTTTTAGGATGGGGTGCCTATATGTTAATTACGTTTGGGCTTTCATACATTGGAGGAGGTGTTATTTTAAGTCAGAAATTACTATTGTACTATTTGTTTTCTGTTTTGTTTTCTGTGCTGGGAGCCCATAGTTTACGGTATATTATTTTAAAATTCAATTGGCTAGAAATGCCAACTTGGCGCATAATTATTTCTAGTATTTTTACAGCTTTAGCTATAGCCTTTTTATTTGAGGCCTTCCAAGTTCTGTACCATCTCTATATTATTGAGCCTGATTTTTACACGTCAGAATTTGAGTTTTTTGGAATTGATTTCACTTTTGGTGTGTTTTTTAGTTTTATTATATTTTCATTGTGGTTTGGAATCTATTATGCTTATTTGTTTATTGAAAAATCGAGACAGCAGGAAATTAAAAATTTGCAATTTGAGGCTTCGAGAAATGAAATTGAATTAAAAAATTTGCGTGCTCAAATTAATCCTCATTTTTTGTTTAACTCTCTGAATTCAATTCGAGCCTTAGTGGAAATTGACCAAAAAGAGTCGAAGGAAGCCATTACTAAACTGTCTAACTTATTAAGAAACTCAATTCAATTAGGAAAGAGTAGATTGATTCTGTTAGAAAAAGAAATAGAATTGGTTAAAACATACTTAGATATAGAGAAAATTAGGTTCGAAGACCATATCAGAATATCATACAGTATAGATAAGCGTTCATTGCAGTACAAAATTCCACCCTTAATGGTGCAAACCATTGCCGAGAATGCAATTAAACACGGGTTGTCTAAGTTAGAAGGTGGAGGCGAATTACAGATTGAAGTCAAGAGTATAAATGATAAATTAAAAATTAGAGTGAGTAATACTGGCGAAATATTGGAAAAAGGAGGCAATACAGGTGTTGGTATTATAAATACTCGCAAAAGACTTTCAATTATTTTCGGAGAACAAGCCGATTTTGATTTATTTGAGGAGAACGGTATGGTGCATGCAGTGATAGAGGTACAAAAGATTAGTTAAGAAAAATGAAAATACGGACGATTATAGCAGATGATGAGCGGTTGGCGAGAGAAGAATTTAAATCTCTTTTAACAAAATATGATAGCATTGAAATTGTTGGAGAATATAAAAATGCTAAAGATGCCGAAGCTGGAATCGCAGCACTTGAACCAGATTTATTATTTATTGATATTCAAATGCCTGGTGAAACAGGACTGGAATTGATTGAAAGATTAGAAAATGCGCCAAGAACAGTTTTTGTTACTGCTTATGACGAATTTGCTATTAAGGCTTTTGAGTTAAACGCCTATGATTACCTTCTTAAACCGATTGATGAAAAAAGACTTAATGAGGTGGTTTCAAGAATAGAGGAGGAACATAAAGAGCCTGAGGCAGTTGCTACCGCAAAACTACTTGAACAGGGGGACAAAATTTTAATAAAGGATGGCGATAAAGTTTGGTTTGTTGGCATTGAAGATGTTCGATATTTTGAGTCGGACGGAAATTATGTTAAAGTGTATTTTAAAAAATTTCATCCACTCATTCTAAGATCCCTAAATAGCTTGGGTGAAAGAATAGACAGCAATTTATTTTTTCGAGCCAATCGTAAGTATTTAGTTAATTTAAATAGAATTACCAATATTGAAACATGGTTTAATGGCAGCTTACAAATAGAGATGGACTGCGGAACTAAAATTGATATTTCTAGAAGACAAGCGATAAAATTTAAGGATCAATTTAGTCTCTAATTTGATTTATTTTCCATTAAAAACTTAAATTTACAGTTCAAACGCGTTTATGAAACTACTTTTCATTTTTTTTATTTCAATCGTAGTATTATCATGCGGTAATACCAAAACTGATACCGTTATTTCTGAAGCTCTTAGCGATTCAATTGTTGTTGAACAGGTGAAAATTGACACCACGCCACTTTTTAAAAGTGTGCTATCTAATTTTAATGCAAATACTATCATTCTCCCTGAAGGGTTCACTTATAAAGTACTATTTTCGCAAAAAGACCTAGTAACCCGTGCGGATGGAAATCAGTTTCCAGCAAAAGGTAATCATGATTTAGCCATTTTTATTCCTGACTCTGAACTCCCCGATTCAAAAGGGTGGGTATATGTAAGCCATGAAACGAAATATAAAGACAAAGGATTAGGTGATGGTGGCGGAGCAACAATGTTTCAAATTGAGTTACTTGAAGATGAATGGGCAGTAATTTCTGATTATGAGCATATTGATTTTTCTGATGTGGGGTATACTAATCGGAACTGTGGAGGTAGTTTAACGCCAAACGGCACTATTTTTACATGCGAGGAATCATGGAGCCACAGTACTGATTATTTGTATATGAATGGGACCGGTTTAAGAGATACTTCCTGGGTAAACGGAAGACCTGCCTATCAAAATATGGGGTTTATTGTTGAGGTTGATCCAATTACCAAAAAAGCCATAAAAAAGCATTACCAAATGGGTAAATTTGTACATGAGGATGTTCACTGTACGGCAGATGGCAAAGAGGTTTACCTGTCAGATGATATGAATCCTGCCGTTTTTTTTAAATTTTTACCTGATGAACCCTATCAATACGACAAAGGCAAACTGTATGCATTTCAAGAAACTTCTGAAGGACAACCGGGAAATTGGCTAGAATTGCCTTCTGATACAGCTTCCCTTTTAGACATCAGAAATGTAGCCTTAAAATTAGGAGCAACTATGTACATCCGACATGAATGGATAGTGGAGCACAACGGAAAACTTTATATATCCGAAACAGGGGAAGATAACTATAATTTAACACAGTCGCATGCAAAAGGTGGTCAGTTTTCTGCATATGCTAAAAATTACTTGCGAAAAGGGGAAGCAGGGGAAGATTTTGATGATCCCTATGGAAGAGTTTTAGTATTTGACATGAAATTGAACACCATGAATTCTTATTTAGAAGGTGGGATTTATAGTGACAGTAGCGGCGTATTTTCTAATCCAGATTGCAATACAGTGGTAACAATTCGAGGTCGAAATTACTTAGTGCTGAGCGAAGATTTAATAGGGAATAATAGAGGTCGATCAGGAGACAATCCAACTCATTACCAAAATGAACTTTACTTCTTAGATCTTGCTATTGAAAATCCAACGGTTAATGATTTAATGCGTTTTGCTGTGGCGCCCAGAAATAGTGAGACCACAGGCGTAACCTTTACGCCAGATGGCAAGCATATGATTTTGAATATTCAGCACCCAGATGGGAGAAATCCAGCTCCTTTTAATAAGTCGTGCACCATTGTTGTGAGCGGATTTTGATTCTTTCTGTAGATAATATCAAAGTTAATTACGACAAATTTTCCGTTTTAAAAGGAATCACCTTTTCTGTGCAAAAGGGAGAACGAATTGTTGTTGTAGGTGAAAGTGGTTGTGGCAAAACAACATTATTGAAAACAATTGCAGGCTATGTGCAAATTCGAACAGGGAGCATAAAAATAGAGGAGGATTCAATAAAAGGCCCCGAAGAGCAATTGGTTCCAGGCCATCCTAAAATTAAACTCGTTAATCAAGATTTTGGTTTAGATAATTTTCACACTGTTACCGAGAATATTCGCCTGAGACTGTTGCAATTTAATCAAGAATATATCGACTATAGAATAGCAACTTTATTAAAAGTGACCGGTCTTGAAAAATACAGCAAACGATTGGCAAATGACTTGTCAGGAGGACAAAAGCAAAGACTTGCTATAGCTCGAGCGCTTGCAGATGAACCTGAAGTGCTTTTGCTTGATGAGCCATTTAACCAACTCGATTATTTTTTACGTCAAAGAATTGAAAATTATATTGACGACTATTTAAGAAAACACAATATTACTTTATTGTTAGTGTCCCATAGCGGAGAAGAAACCATGCGTTGGGGCGAAAGAGTATTATTTTTAAATAATGGAAAACTTGAACGTGAAGACACTCCAACCCAATTCTACGAAAATCCGAAAAATAGAAAACAAGCTGGTTTTTTTGGAGTATTGAATACTGTTTTTGTTGACGGAAAGTATATTTCTTTTAGACCGCATGAATACGCGATTAGAGCTACAAATGAGTTTCCAATAGAATTAAAAGTTGACTTAGAAAAAGTGATAAATAAAGGCTGGTTCTACGATCATTTATTAAAATACAAAAAAAGGAGCCTAAATATTTATGCAAGTGAACCCATAAACATAAAACAAAGCATTTATATTAAGCCTTTGTTTTAAGTTTATCTCTCATCACTAAGATTCCCGAAATTATCAGCAAAATCCAGGGAGCACCGTGCATAAGTACATCAAACCAATCCATCATTTGCATAGGCTGTTCTCCAGAAAATGCTCCTCCGCCAGCAATCCATTTTATTTTATCCCAAATGTGAGGCGGATTGAATGGCGCTAAACCTATTGTTAACGAAGCGATAAGAAATATTTTCCAATTTGACTTTATTTGTTTGACCATCTTTCAAATTTACTCTACTTTTTCATATGTTTTGGTCACATATGTCACATTACTCATTAGAAAATTACTTTTACATTAAAACATTATTGTATTAATTAGAATTCAGTTAATTTTGTAAAAAATTATTTTACAATGATTCTACCTATTGTAGCATATGGCGATCCTGTTTTAAAACGAGAAGCTGAAGAGATTGATGAAAACTATCCTAAGTTAAATGAATTGCTTGACAATATGTTTCAAACTATGTATGCTGCAAGTGGTGTAGGTTTAGCTGCACCGCAAATAAATAAAGGGATTCGAATTTTTATTGTTGATGCCTCCCCTTTTGCTGAGGTAGAAGAAGGTGAAGAACCCGACCCAATGGCAGAGGGATTGGATGGTTTTAAAAAGGTATTCATTAACCCAATTATTGAAGAAGAAAAAGGCGAAGAGTGGGCATTTGCAGAAGGCTGTTTGAGTATTCCAAAAATTAGGGAAGATGTTTTCAGACATCCTAACATTAAAATAAGCTATTACGACGAAAATTGGAACTATTTTGAAGAAGAATATGATGGTTACGCCGCAAGAATTATTCAACATGAATATGACCATATTGAGGGTAAACTATTTACTGATCATCTGTCTCCATTAAAAAAGAAAATGTTAAAAAAGAAGCTGACAAATATATCTAGAGGCGATATTGAGGTTTCATATAGAATGAAATTTCCACTTACAAAAAAAAGAAAATAATATGAGAAATTTAGGATTGAATGTAATTTTAGCAGCCCTAGTATTTGCGAGTTGTGAAAATGCGCCAAGCACGCCAGAATTGGATTCTGACGCGTTAGATACAGCAGTTTTTTTAACTGAGATAAAAACAATTGATAGTATTTTAGCGGCTGGTGTACCAGATAAAAAAGATGTAACTAAAGCAATTGTTTTATATCAGAATTTTGCCAATTACTTTCCGGACGATTCTAAAACACCAGATTATTTATTTCGGGTGTCAGACTTTCATTTAGGAGGGGGTAGACCAGATCAAGCTGTACGTGTATTATCTGATATTATCGAAAAATATCCAGATTATGAGAGACTAGAATCAGTATATTTTGCCCGTGCAAGCCATGTTGATTTTGATATAAGAGACACAACTTTGGCAAAGACCTATTATAATGATTTTTTAAAAATGTATCCAGACTCGAAATTTTCTGAAAACGTAAATTCTAGATTAAAAACAGTTTCGCTATCTATTGAAGATTTAGTTAAACAATTTGAAGAAAACGCTTCCAAATCGGACAATTAGGAGGCAGTTTTGAATATTTACCTAACATACGACTACGAAATATTTTTTGGAGACGAAACAGGTACTGCTCGGAAATGCATTGTTGAACCAACTGATGCTTTGCGTAAAATTGCAGCTGAAACGGGAGCAAAAATGACCTTTTTCGTGGATGTTGGCTACATAAAACAGCTCAAATTTCATCAACACTTCCCTGAGTTAAAAGAAGATCTGTTTCAAATTCGAAAACAAATTCGAAATTTAGTAGCCGAAGGTCACGATTGCCAGCTCCATATTCACCCCCATTGGGAAGATTGCTATCACGACGGAAAAGAATGGATTATGAATGTTCGTCGTTATAAATTGGTAGATTTTAGTGAGCCTGACATAGAAAGAATTGTTCTAGAATATCAATCTATTTTAACTGATCTCACCAAAAAACCAGTGACCAAATTTAGGGCTGGAGGTTGGTGTCTTCAGCCATTTTCAAAAGTAAAGAATGCATTTCTAAAAGCGGGATTAACCATTGATTCAACAGTGTTTGATGGAGGAAAAAATACAATAGAGCCGTATTATTATGATTTTACAGATACACCTAAAGCAGACTGCTGGAAATTTGAAGATGACATTTGTGTAAGTGATATTAATGGAAGTTTTACGGAATACCCAATTAGTTCATTCCAATATTCAATTCCATTCTTTTGGAAATTATTTGTTCTCGGAAGATTAATTCCAAGTCGGCATAAACCCATTGGTGATGGATATCCCGTGCCATCAACAGGTATGAGAACAGAAATGCTTACAAAAGGCAAATTACTTTCCACTTCTTGCGACGGATTTTTTGTGACAAAACTGAATGCAGTAATAAAAAATAATAAATCAAAAGGCTTTGCACACACAGTGGTTATTGGTCATCCGAAAGCCATGACAAAGTTTAGCTTAAGAAAGTTAAAGACAGTGATTGAGAAACAACAGAAACAAGGTGGAAGATTCGTTGTATTTAGCCAATAGAAAAGTCATAGGGTACAGCCCATTCAAGTCTTGCAATAATTTAATGTTTTAATTGAGTTTGAAGGCTGGGGTATGTAGCATGAAAATATAATTCACTTAGTAACAAATATGGAATAAAGCTTTGCCTACATTTACAACTGGCTTGTTATCATGCCCAAAAATAAAACAATCGTACTTTGCAATAATCTTTGATTTTTTAGAAGTATATGGGTCCGTGATATAGCCCATGAATTCACCTTTTTTTACATGATCACCCGTTTTTCTTTCGGCTACAAAAATACCTGAGGCTTGGGCTCGCATCCATTTGTGATTTTGATAAATTTCGGTGCTTGGTTGTTTGGGTACGTCACATTCTAACATTTTAAAATGATTTAACACACGTTTAATTCCATTTATCCCCTCTTCAATACTTGGCTCATCTATTCGCAATGACTCTCCTCCCTCATAAACAATCATGGGAATTTTATTTTTATAACATTCCTTACGAAAAGATTTTGCTAAAAGGCCAGATTCAAGTATGAGAGGAGGTGCAAAAATATTGGCAAGTTTTAAACTTTCAGGATCATCTTTAAATGCACGAATTTGAGGATAATTATGAATAGATTGTCCACCCGTATGAAAATCAATTCCATAGTCGATTAATGGAATGATTTCTCTAGTGATTACACTAGCAACTCTAGCGGCTAATGAACCATTTCTTGATCCAGGAAAACTTCTGTTCACATCTTTTCCATCCGGTAATTCTCTTGAAAAATTATTGAAGCCGTGAAGATTTACTAATGGAATAGCGATAACTGCACCACAGATAAGACTGTTAAATAGTCTTTGAGCAACCATACGTCTTACTATTTCTACACCATTTATTTCGTCGCCATGCACACCGCCAGCAATTAGAATTGTTGGGCCTGGATTTTTACTTCTAAATATATGAGCATACAAGCTAATTACTGTTCCTGATGGTAACTTAGAAACGTTTAATCTAATGGTAGTATTTTCGCCTAGGGCGATAGGTGTTCTATTAATTTCCATGTGCTATGAAATCGATCATGGCTTTGGCCACATTAATTTTAGTTGTTTTTTCAATGCCTTCAATACCAGGTGAACTATTAACTTCTAATAATAATGGTCCATTTGCTGAACGGATGATATCAACCCCCGCAATTTGCAAGCCTAGACCTTTAATAGCTGTTAAAGCTAATTTCTTTTCTTCGTCACTTAAGTCTACAGGTTTACCTTGTCCACCTCGGTGTATATTAGATCTAAATTCATTTTTTGACGCTACTCTTTCCATAGCGGCAATTATTTTATTTCCCAAAACAATAATCCTAATATCTCTTCCAAACGATTCTGAAACAAATTTTTGAAGGATCACCCTTGTTTTTGAGCCTGAGTAAGTATTGAAATATTGTTCGGCACTATTTTCATCTTTAATCAGAAAAACACCAATTCCCTGTGTACCTTCCGTTAATTTTAGAACAAATGGGTAGCCTAATTTTTCTTCCACTACTGTTTCTGCATCATGTAAATCTGCCGAAAAATAAGTAGTGGGAACAGGAACGCCAAGCTCAGCTAAATATTGACTGCATTTAAATTTATCTCTCGACAAAAGTAAGCCAATTGATGAAGTCAAAGTTTGCACTCCCATTTTTTCGAAATGGCGAATAACTTTTTCGCCAAAAACAGTCACATTTGCTCCTATTCTTGGAATAATATAATCTGGCCGTGGTAAAGCTTTACCATGATATAATACCACAAATTGGTTGTGTTCAATTAATAGGTCGCAATGCATGTGATTGATGACTCGAATTTGGTGACCACCGTTTAGACCTTCTTCTAATATTCTAGCTGTTGAGTACAATTTCTCGTTTCTAGACAATATGTAAATAACCATAACTTTTTTAAGGCGTTAAAATGAGGTTGGTTTCGCCGATATTACTTTTGTTTAAAGCTCGGTCGATCACTTGGAATTGATATTTTATAGTGTCCGATTGGTCAGATAACAAGTTATAGTAAAAGTCGAAATCATACGATATATTTCCTTTAATGCCTTTTTCAATGTTGTAGTTTAAAACTGGTGTTAAACGGAACTCTAAGATAATATCTTCCCCTTCTAAATTCTTTCCAATAACCCAACCAAGACTATCATCTTTTTCAAAGTAGGTTAAGATAAGATTGTAATAAAAATCTCCTTCACGATTATATGGTGCCAATGTATCAGATTCTAAAAGTCCTAAATCACCGTCGCCATCTGTAAAGTTAAATTGTAGTTGCGCTTTACCATCATTTCCAGATACCGAAAAAGAGTCGAATACTACAACAGGCTCAAGCGGATATTGTTCTTTTTTGAAGCATGAGTTTAGCAGAAAAAAAACCGAAAATAAAACAAAAAATGTATGTAGCTTTGTTGGCATTAGCTAATGCTGTGTATTGGTTAATTACTAAAGGTAAAGATATATTATTTTAAACACAAGTGGCTGACATTTTTTTGCAATTAATAAAGAAAGTTTTCCGGATTCGAACAGAAATTGAATTTGAAGAAATTGCAATTGAAGTTTTTAATTATCAATATAATCAGAATGCAATTTACAGGGCATTTTGCAATCATATTAAAACAGACCCAAAAACTGTTGCATCATTGGAGGAAATTCCTTTTTTACCTATTTCATTTTTTAAAACTCACCAAGTTATAACTGGTAATTTTTCGCCTGAGGTGATATATACAAGCAGTGGAACCAGTGGAATGGGGAATAGCAAGCATGAGGTACGTTCATTGTCAGTTTACAGACAGTCATTTAACAAAACTTTTAATCTGTTTTACACTTCCCCAGAAAACTATATTGTTATTGGTCTCTTGCCGTCATATTTAGAGAGAGAAGGATCTTCACTGGTTTATATGGTGGATCAATTGATCTCAAAATCAAGTCATAAAAACAGTGGGTTTTATTTAAATAATCTTCAGGAATTAGCTAGTTTTTTAAAGGAATACAAAGGCAGTAGACAAATACTTTTAATTGGTGTTTCATACGCTTTGCTCGATTTAGCTGAGGGATTCGATTTAGATTTATCAAAGGCCATCATTATGGAAACTGGGGGCATGAAAGGCAGACGAAAAGAAATGACCAAGCCAGAACTCCATCAAACACTTCAGAAAGCCTTTAATATTGACAAAATTCACTCTGAATATGGAATGACAGAATTATTGTCTCAGGCATATTCAAAAGGACACGGACAATTTAAATGTCCCCCTTGGGTGAAGGTTTTAATCAGAGAATACAATGATCCCTTTTCATTTACAAGTAAAAAGTCAGGTGGTATTAACATGATTGATTTAGCCAATTTAAGTTCTTGCGCATTTATTGCAACGGATGATTTGGGAAGAATAGGAGAAAATTATTTTGAAGTGCTCGGTCGATTTGATAATGCCGATTTGAGAGGGTGCAATTTATTAGTTCAGTAAATCTTAGCTAGTGAGATTAATTTTTTTAAATTCGTTAGATGGATTTATTTAATCGCGAATTGAGTTGGCTAGCATTTAATGAAAGAGTGCTTCAGGAGGCTTTAGATACCTCTATACCACTTATTGAACGGGTTCGCTTTTTAGGAATTTACTCCAATAATCTAGATGAGTTTTTCAGGGTTAGAGTGGCGACTGTAAGACGTTTAGCAGCAATAAAAGCCAATAAATTAGAAGGATATTCCGGTGGAGCAAAAAAGCTATTGGCCGAAATTAAAAAAGAGGTTTTAAAGCAACAGCAATTGTTTGAACTCGCCTATCAAGCCATTTTAAACGAACTTAAAATTAACGGCATTTTACAAGCCAATGAAATCAATTTGCGACAAAACGAGCAAGACTATATTTCAGAGTATTTCCGCGAAAATATCCGACCTCGAATTGCGCCAATTATTTTGTCGGACAAATTAGATTTTCCGCGCCTTAATGACGATTCCATTTATTTAGCAGTAAAAATGGTGGAGTTTGAAAAACAAAAAGTGAGATATGCCATTTTAGAAATCCCATCATTTTTAAATCGTTTTGTTGTTATTCCAAAGCAGGTAAACGAAATGCAGAAAGTAATTTTGATAGACGATATTATTCGTTTTAATTTAGAAGACGTTTTTTACATTTTCAAGTTTGATAAAATTGAAGCCTTCACTTTTAAAATTACCAGAGATGCTGAACTAGAGATTGATGATGATATTTCACATAGTTTTTTGGAAAAAATGCAGAAAAGTGTCGATTCGAGGAAAACAGGAGAGCCAGTAAGAGTGGTTTATGACGCCTCAATGCCAATTGATATTTTAAACTATTTAATTGACAAACTGAATCTTCAGGTTGGTGAAAATATTATTCCTGGAGGACGCTATCATAATTTTAAAGATTTTATGAAGTTTCCAGATTTCGGGAACAAATCAATGGTTTTCCCTAAATTAAAACCTTTAGATCATCCTGCATTTGTTGAAGGAGAGCGGTCTGTTATAAAAGCCATTTTAAAACAAGATGTATTGCTCACTTATCCATTTCAAAAATTTCAATATTTAGTAGATCTGTTGCAAGAAGCAGCAATTGATCCAAAGGTACAAAGCATAAAAATCAACTTATACCGAGTGGCTGAAAAATCACAGATTATTAACTCATTAATAAGTGCGACTCAAAATGGAAAAAAAGTAACGGTAGTCATTGAACTTTTAGCTCGATTTGATGAAGAGAACAATATCAATTGGGCTAAGTTTCTTGAAGATAATGGCGTTCATGTAATTTTTGGCGTTTCTGGGTTAAAGGTTCATTCAAAACTGATTTTGATTAAACGAAAATCAGGCAGTAAAATTCAGTCTATTGCACATATTGGAACAGGAAATTTTCACGAGAAAACGGCTGAAGTATATACTGACTGCGCTTTGCTTACATCCGACAATACGATTGCGAAAGAAGTTGATAAGGTTTTTAAAATTTTTAAAAGTAATATTGATCGAAGCATGTTTCGCGATTTGATAGTATCACCTTTTAGTTCAAGAAGAAAATTTACCAGTCTAATTGAAGCTGAAATTAAAAACTCTCGAGCCGGTGAAGAAGCGTTTATAAAATTAAAATTAAATCATTTAGTAGATTCTAAGTTGATAAAAAAATTATATGAGGCGGCTGCTTCTGGTGTTCAAATTCAATTAATTATAAGAGGAATTTGTGCTATTAAACCAGTTCAAAATATTACGATACGATCAGTTGTAGGGCGATTCCTAGAACATACCCGGTTATTTATTTTTGGAAATGCAGGCCGTCCTAAATACTTTATTTCTTCCGCTGACTGGATGGAAAGAAATATTGATAAACGAGTTGAAGTAACTTGCCCAATCAAGGATAAAGAAATAAAGAAAGATTTGGAGAATATGTTTCATTTGTATTGGGAAGATAATGTAAAATCGAGAGTCATTGATTCAAATCAAAAAAATAAATATTTCGATAATGAGTCTGATAAAAGAATAAATGCGCAAGAAGAGGTGTATAAGTACTTAAAAAAGCGTTTAAAATGATAAGATGAAATATGGAGCTATAGATATTGGAACGAATGCTGCTAGACTTTTAATTGGTGAAATTAGTACAAGTGATGAAGGTTATACCTTTGTAAAAAAAATATCGTACACCCGCGTGCCACTCAGGCTTGGAATGGAAGTGTTTGAAACTGGTAAAATTTCTACTCAAAAAAAGAAAGATTTTGTAAAAACTATGCAAGCTTTTCAATTAATTGCAGATGTCTTTAAGGTAAAGAATATACGAGCATGCGCTACTTCGGCAATGCGCGAAGCAAGCAATAGTGATGAGGTGAAAAATGAAATTTTGAAAACTACTGGAATCGATATTGAAGTCATTGATGGTCATGAAGAGTCGAGGCTTGTTTTTTCTGTTTTCTTTTTGCTAGAGATTGAAAAAAATAAGTCGTTTATTGTAATTGATGTTGGTGGAGGAAGTACAGAAATTTCTGTCTTTAAAAATGGCAAGAAAACTGCTGCAAAGTCTTTTAAAATTGGTACGATTCGTTTGTTAAAGCGAAAAGTGAATGAAGATATTTGGGAAGAAGTTGGCGATTGGTTAAAGCAAAATTGTGGCTCCAAAAAAAGGTTTAAAGTTTTTGGAACCGGAGGAAATATTAATAAAGTTCATAAACTGTTGGGTAAACGAGACATGAAGTCACTGTCAAAAAAAAATTTAGAAGAACTATATGACGAAATGAAAGACATGTCTATTAAAAAGCGAACGACCAAGTACAAATTAAAGGCTGACAGAGCAGATGTAATTGTTCCTGCCATGCATATTTATTTAGAGGTTATGAATATAATTGATGCAAAAAAAATGGTTGTTCCTAAAATTGGACTTTCGGACGGCATCATTTATAGTTTACATAAAGACTATTTGAAAACTATTACAGATAATTAATGAAGCGGAACAAATAATAATTTTAGGTGTTGAATTCTGATCTATTCTAAAAAGCCTAGCTGACGGTTTGTACATTGTTGTAAATTGATTTTATGCAATATTCTATTCCAGTTGAAAAACCTATTAGAAGGAAACCTCTCAGAAGGAAGCTTGGTAAGGAGTATTTCTGCCTAAAACGAAAGGCGGCTTGGTATTTGAATAAAGTAGATTATGCCAAAAAGCGAATGGATGAGAAACTTCCCGTTGAATTAATTGAACATCAATCGTTTTTGTTAAAGCCTTTACAAAATGTTGATATGGCTTTGCAACGCAACAAAACAACTAATCTGAGTATTGCAATCAATAAATTAAATGGCATTATTATAGGGCCTGGCGAGGTTTTTTCTTTTTGGAAACTGGTGGGGAGACCCACGAAATTAAAAGGGTATTTGCCTGGTTTGGTACTTTCGAATGGCAAAATTAAAAGTGGAATAGGAGGGGGCTTGTGTCAATTAGGAAATATGCTATTTTGGATGGCAATTCACACACCATTGAAAATTACTCAGCGATTCAGACATAGTTATGATGTTTTTCCTGATGTCAATAGGAAAGTGCCTTTTGGAAGTGGTGCAACATTGGCTTACAATTATATTGACTTACAAATTGAAAACACAACCAATCAACCGTTTCAAATTAATTTATGGCTTGAAAAACGATTTTTAAGAGGAAGTATTCACACTACTTTGCCAATTAAAATGCAATATGTCATTTTTGAAAAAGACCATAGGTTTGAACTACAATGGTGGGGAGGTTATACCAGACACAATGAAATTTGGAGAAAAATAACAGATAATAATTCTGGTGCTGAATCTGAAGAATTGGTAACTGAAAATCATGCCATCATGATGTATAACCCACTTTTAACTTCTAGTAATAAGGACGAGTAAAACCATTTGCTTTGGCTTATATTCTTAATTTTGCATTGCAAACTAAAAGCTAAATATGGAGCAGATTAAGCAATATCCCTTATCAAATTATATTGTAAAAGTTTTAAATACGTGGCTATCAGATATAGGCCTGGCCAGTGCCAATATCAACATTGTTAGAACCTTAATTTTAATGATAGCCATTATTTTTGTAATTGCACTAATCTGGTGGATTACCAGAAAAATATTAATACAAATTTTACACCTAGTAGTTATAAAGTCTAAAACTAAGTGGGATGACTTTTTAATTGAAAGACGTTTTTTCTCTGCATTCTCAAACCTTGTTCCGCTTATTTTTATGGACCATTTTATATATACTGTTTTCTACAGTTACCCTGGTTTGGTTAATTTTTTCGCGAAGGCAACTGACATTGCTATTGTTTTTGTAATCTTAGTGAGTATAAATCGTTTTTTGTCTGCTGCAGCTGATGTTTTGGCTGAGAAACCGTCGCTAAGAGATAAACCAATTCAATCTTATTTTCAGCTAACAAAAATTCTGGTTTCAGGTTTTATGATCATTTTAGCTTTGTCAATTTTGACAGATAAAAGCCCTGTCTATTTTTTAACTTCTTTAGGTGCAGCAACTGCTATATTACTTCTTGTTTTTAAAGATACAATTCTTGGTTTTGTTGGTAGCATTCAATTGGCCGCAAACGACATGGTGAGGATTGGAGATTGGATTACTATGGAGAAGTATGGTGCTGATGGTGATGTAGTGGAAATTAACTTAGCCACGGTAAAAGTCCAGAATTTTGATAAAACAATCACAACAATTCCAACTTATTCATTTATTTCTGATTCATTTAAAAATTGGAGAGGCATGGAAATGTCGGAAGGAAGAAGAATTAAAAGAGGCATTAATATCGAAATTAATTCAATTCGATTCGCTGACCCTGAGTTATTGGAAAGAACAGGTAAAATTGATTTAATTAGCAAGTTTGTTCAGCAAAAAGAAAATGAATTAGAGCTGTATAATTCCGAAAATAGAAAGCATGCAGAATTGCTTCTAAATGGCCGTCGACAAACAAATATAGGACTATATCGTCGATACATAAATAATTATTTAATTCAAAATAATAAAATTAATCAGGAGATGACTTTGATGGTAAGGCAACTGTCACCAACAGAATATGGTGTACCTATTGAAATTTATTGTTTTTCTAAAAGTAAAGATTGGGAGGTATACGAATCTGTAATTGCTGATATTTTTGATCATTTATTTGCAGCCACGTCATTCTTTGATTTAACAGTATACGAGCGTCCATCTAGCCGAGCAATAACTGGGATTACTGAAAAATAGTAGTGTCCGTTAATGCTTGACTTTTATCAATATTGAAAATCACTTCTTTTAATTTAGTCCTTTTATAGATGCCGTGGAAAAGTAATTGACCCGATTTGTCAAATACCTTTTTATGACCAAATAACAAGCCTTTTTGATACTCGCTACTAGATTGCAGCTGACCGTTAGGGTGATAGTAAAATAGCTCTCCTTCGTATTTCCCATCAAGTAAAGTGTAGTCTTTTTTTAAGATACCTCCTCTATAGTAATCTAAACATTTACCAGTAAAAGGCTTAAGCCTGTCTCCCAAATGAAATACATTATAGGATATATCGTGCTGTAAATCTTTGCAATCACAAACAGAGTCTTTAGTTTCTATTTCTAGTTTGTTTTTCTCCTGTGTATTGCAACTTAAAACCAAAAGCATTGCAATCAATGAAAGTATAATTCTCATCATGTAAGTCGATTAATGATCGTTTTATGTTTCGGATACTTTTCTAATAATTCGTTTCTCGAAAACAATTTGAAATCTGCAAAATCAAAGCCAGGAGCGACTGCACAGCCCACCATTGAATAACTATCTTTTTTCTCAACAGTTGACCCAAAAATGGTTCCCTTTGGAACAATAGCCTGAAAAACTTCTCCTTCCGCGAAATTTGGTCCAATTTTTAAGGTGTAATATTCACCATCAGGCGAAATACAATGCACCGTAAAGCCTGATCCAGAATGGTAATACCATAATTCATCACTCTTAATAGTATGAAAATTTGAACAGTTCTTATCGGTGAGCATAAAATAGATACTGGTCAGAATACTGCGATCCTCATTTTCCTTATTTTTTGTAATTATTGATGATCTATATAATTCTTTATACCATCCTCCTTCTGGATGCTCAATCATTTGGTAATGCTCAACTAGGTTTTTGACTTCTTTTTGCACAGTATAAAATTAGTCAACATAATTATAGCAAAAAAGAGAAACAAAAAAAAACCTTGATACTTAGTACCAAGGTTTCTATATATAGTCGTCCATAACTATCCTTTTTGCAAAGGGAAATTACGGTCGTCTGGAAATGCTTACATCAT
>JBGCGA010000086.1:0-41421 GCA_045110285.1 Crocinitomicaceae bacterium
GCATCCACAAAGAACAATGCAGCCAAATCAATTTTGTGATCCTCTGCCAAAAATTCACTGGTCACCGTATTTAACCTTAAAGAAAACTTGTCCTTTTTGATATACTCTTTCAAATCAACTGTTGTTGTTTTTAAAATTAACTCCTTTCCAATATCAGAAGCAACCGTATCTGCCCAGGCAATTTTTAATTCTGAGAGGCCGTCAGCATTCAAAAATACATCAACCGACTTTAAAAATTGAAAATTGCCATTTGACGGTTCTGTAATTGTTAAATTTAATTCCCTTAAAACAATTTCTTCTATTAGGTCTTTTCTGGTGTCATTTACTTCAAAAGTTGACTCAGAATTGGTTTCTATATCAGGAGTAAAAATATTAAATGGTAAGCTTATGCCAGTTGAGGCCGGAACAACAATAGTTTCGTTATATGGCAAATTAAATTGTGTGAACTCATCCACTTTTTTACAACTCCACAAACCAATAAGTAAAATAATGGCCAAAATAGTTGTTGTTTTCATATTATAAAATTTTTTAAAATCAAATATAGGTTAATTATTGCATGGTTTTAAGTACTTTATCAGTTCTTATCACTTTTTTTTTGCCAACACTAAAAATGAATCACTAGGTTCAAACTCTTTGTATTCTGTAATCGATATAATTTCAAAATACGGCTGAAAACAATCTTTTATATCAGAAGGAAGATGATAGTTCAGAAATAACCCTTTGAACACCTCTGATCCTTCACCCTTCCAAAATGAATGGCAAATAATTCCATTAGAATTCAAAATTTCTGATTGTCGTTTTGCTGATAAACTTAGATCAGTATTATTTAGGTGGTGCAGTACTTTATTTGAATAAATTCCATCAAATTTCAGTTGTATTTTTAAAGTTACAGCATCTAGTTCAAAAAACTTACCTTTCGGGAAAATCGTTTTTAACCTATTAATAAAAGCTCTAGAGTAATCTGAACCTGTGACCTGATATGATTGACTGAGGATCTCCCAATCTGAACCTGGGCCTGTCCCTAATATTCCAATACTGAAGCGTTTTTTGGCAGTACCAATTTAAATTTATCTATTAACTCTTGACCATTGACATCCTTTGCTGATTCTACATATTCATTAACTGACTGTTTGGTATGATAGTACTTATTACTCATAATATAAACCTAAGGTACAAATGAAAAATTATACTGTAGCCTTAATTTTAAATAATTGCTACAAAAATCAATGCATCAAACACTAACCCCCATAATACAAACATCATCTATTTGATCTAAATCTCCTTTCCAATCTTCAAACTCAATATCCAAAAACTTGTATTGTTCAGACATTGAATACTGCTGAATTGAAATTAAAAATTCCTTTAATCTGCGCGTTTTATATTTTTTGCCGTCAGGACCACCAAATTGATCTCGGTATCCGTCCGACATTAAATAAAATCTATCTCCTTTTTGTAATTCAATTTTATGAGTTGTAAAGGGATGATATGCACTGGACTTTCCTATAGCTTGCTTGTCACCTTTTATTTCTATCAGTTTGCCTTTTCTAATAATCCATAGGGGATTGTTTGCAGCAGAAAAATATAATTTTTGTCCTACTAGCTTAAATAACCCAATATCCATACCATCACTCACATTTTCATCCGACATTTCAAATTCCTGAACAACTAACGCTCTCGTTTTGTCTAAAATTTTGCAAGTGTCTTTCAAACCAAATTCCCGAACAGAATGGTTAAGAGCACCATTACAAATTAAAGAAACTAATGCCCCAGGCACACCGTGCCCTGTGCAATCGGCAACTGCAAACAATAGCCCCTCTTCTATATTTTCCATCCAGTAAAAATCGCCGGCTACAATGTCTTTCGGTTTGTACAAAATGAATGATTCTGGCAGTGCTTCTCTTATATTTTTTGTAGATGGAAGAATAGCTGATTGAATCCGTTTTGCGTAATTAATAGAATCAATAATATCCTTACTTTTTCCAGCAATCACTGAATTTTGAGCTTCGACTTTGATTTTTTCCTTTTGCAATTTTCTTTCAGCTTCTTTCAGCTCACTGATGTCTCGCCACACTGCATTACTATAAAGTGTAATACCATATTTGTCTTTTACAGGCTTAAGTTGCAAGCTAGCTTCCATGACTTCTCCATTTTTTTTCACCAATTGAAAATCAGTATGGATTATTGAACCAAAGTTTGAAAACGATTCTAAGTTTTCTTTTACTTTTTGGTGATAATTTGGGTGATAGAATTGCATTAAAGACATAGAAAGACACTCCTGTCTGGTGTAGCCAAAAGTGCTCAATAAAGTCTCATTACAAGATACAATTCGCCCTGTTACAGCTTCAACTGAAAAACACATATCTGGTGAACTATTATAAATGTGTTCGTAGTCTATTTCATACTCCATTTACTAGTTTTTAACTATCAGTTTTTTTAAGATGATTGTGCTATTAGTAGACTTTGTTGGTTATTCCTTACTTAATAAAATGAATTCCTATTAAAAAGTGTTTTATAATTAAGCAGTTAATTTCGGAGTAACCTTTTATCCCGATCAACATCATTTAATCTATCTATAGGTAATTAGGTTTAGGAAAAATTCTGATTATCAATACACTTCAATCTTCAAAACTGAGAAAATTTGAGCTCTTGAATAATGAAAAGGATACCGCTATTATTGTAAGGTTTAAAAAGATTTACGGTGCAATAGAACTATTGCATATCTATCTTTCATAAGACCAAGCAACAATTCTGGTAGTTTTATTTCCTGTTCCCATAGGTATTGTTTTAACATTTGTGGATCCAACTTTTTTTAGATGCCGGTAAATTTCTTTTAGATTAGATTGCTTTGATACTAAAGTTGAAAACCATCTGCAGTTTGAAGTGAATTGTTCACTTTCAAAAATCATATTTTTTATGAACTGAGCCTCTCCTCCTCTACAAATTAGTTCATTTGAATTTCCTGAAAAGTTGAGTTTTTCTTGGTTTTTGCTATCTACTTTTAAATTCTTAACTTTTCGTTTGGATACTTTTTTTGCTTCAGCTTTTGACCTATGAAAAGGCGGGTTAGACATTGTGATATCAATTCTGTCGTTATTATTTATTATATTCTCAAATATATAGTTTGAATTGGTTTGAAGTCTGCATTCAATTTTGCCACCTAACATGTCATTCGACTTAATGATGTTTTGAGCTGATGCAATTGAATGAGAATCAATATCTGTAGCAATAAAACTCCAATCATATTCCACTACTCCAATAATGGGATATATGCAACTGGCTCCTGTTCCAATATCTAAACACTTAATTTTATTTCCAATTGGAATAACACCACCATTACTCTCTGCCAACAAGTCGGCCATATAATGCAAATAGTCAGCTCTACCTGGAATTGGAGGACAGAGGTTCTCGTTTGGAAAGTTCCAATTCTTAATTCCGTAATAATAATTTAGTAGAGCTTGGTTTAATGCTTTAACTGCAACAGGGTCAGAAAAATCTATTGAAAGTTTTCCCTGTTTATTTTCGAGTAAATAACCTTTTAATTCAGGATTAGAAATTATTAACGCATTTAAATCATATCGTTCTCCATTCCTGTTTCTAGAATGAAGTTCTGATTTTATTTGCTTGATTTTATTTGCTTCCATTTTACCTGTGCACTCAACACTACTTTAAACTTGTAAACATATCTTTAGCATGATTAAAAATAATTAAATGACCTTCATCTGGAAACATTTTATTGGATGAATTAGTAATTTCACTACTCATTAACTCTGCCCATTGGTATGGAACATTATTGTCTTTTTTTCCTTGCCAAAAAGAAACTGGTACAGAAATATCTTTCAATTGAAAACCCCAGTCTTGCACAAGTAATTTAGATATTTCGTACGCCACTCCATCACTTCCTTTCCTAAAGGCCTCTTTAAACATTCTTTCAATTATTTGCTTTACTGATTCATTTTTTAAAATTTCTTGATCAGGCGCACTCATCATTTTAAGGAATCCATTCAATGCTTTTTGAGGATTGCTTTTCAATTGCCTAGACTGTATTTTCAACATTATTCGCAATAAGAAAGGAAATGACTTAGCAAGGCTTAGCATTACCTTTACTTCCTTAGAAAGGTAATGCTTACTTTCAGAATTGTATGGAGCAAAACCACTAATAATAGCTGCTTTTATAATATTATTAGGAAATACATGTGCAACACCTAAAGCAAATGGAGCACCAGCCGACATGCCTACAACTGAAAATTTATCAATTTTGAGATGATCAGTTAAAGCTTTTACATCATTCGCAAAACCAAGAATTGAACCATTGGCATTAAAATCTGATAATCCATGCCCTGGTCTATCGACAGTAATCACTCTCAATCCATTTTTGGAAGCAAAGGACATGTCGTAATGCATTTCGAGTCTTGAACTTTGAGATCCATGGCAGTAGATGATTGGAAAACCTTCATCATCTCCATATTCCGCAAAACCTAAGTTTCTTCCGTCTTTTAGAGCTAATACTTGATTTAATTTATTCATTTATTATCTAGGGATCTAAAATGTTTTACAATTCTGTAAAGCAAATAAATAATTCCGATAAAATTAATCAAATACCAAAATTGCAGAAGTAAATAGCTCATTTTCTGCCAAAAATTCATGCTGGTCAAACTCCAATACACTCCTTTAGTAACATCATATGAATCGTCGTAGTTCATTAGTAATAAACCTAGAATCAGGAATATCGAAAAATCAAGTAAAATGACAGATACAACAATGGTGATATTTTTGGCTGTAAAAAGGTTTTTCAGTTCTGTACTTTGCTCGTCACTGCATCTCATGTCTTCAACTAATCTGGTTTGATTTCAAAGGACATGTCTCCTTTTTTAGCAACCACAGTAAAATGCACGCCCAGTGCTCGCAGCGTTCCGTAACCTCCAGAAATGGCTAAAACAAAGCCTCCTGCAATTAATAATCCTAATTTTGTTGTTGGTTCAGGATCGGCAATGGATAAAATAATAATCCATACACCTGCGGCGCTCAGCCCTATTCCAACCAAAACCGCTGTAATTTGCTTGACTGTTTTTCCTGCCTTTGATTTTGAAGCTTTGATTAAGTTAACAGCTGACTTTAAATCATGCTCTGTCAACCCTAGTTTTTGGTCATCAATAAAAGTAAATTCCTTTTTAGAAGCATATTCTTTTAAAGCAGCTTCCAACCAATCTATATCTGAACTTTTAATCACTTTTTTCATTCTAGGGAATGTACATTTATCTCATTTATTATGCAAAACTAGGTAATTTGTTGGTAATAAAAAGCATCTACTTTTTTTCTACTATTGTTAAATAGTAGGGACTACCATCAATAGTATGAGTCCGATCTACACTTACAAAGTACTTTTCATTCTCTAATATCCTCAACTTTTGAATCATAAAATGTTTAATTACCCCTTCTGTTTTGTCTTTGAATCCCAATTCAATAAATTGATTTGGAAAATAATACATAGCCATTAAACCCATTTGCAATTCTACCCGATTTGAATCTTTTTTGAACACCATACTTTTAGAACTGAGTTCATATTTATTTTCCTCAGAGTTATAAATCCAGCCATACCTTACTTTATTTAGTTTTTCCAAAATTTGATCATCTGTTTTGTCAAGCAACTTTAATAAATCTTCTGCTGTAAAGTCTCTTTCTTCCGATCCAGTGAATTTTATAATATCACTTTTATGGGTGAGTAAATCAATATTTTCAGGATCAGTTTTTGAATAGATTAAGTTTACTATTTGACCTTCGTGGAAGTTTTTGTACTCACGTTCCGAAATTTCTTCGGTTGCAATAACCGATTGTCCATTTTTAGTTTCAAATTCAACAGTTACACTCGAAAAATTAAATGTGCCTTTGTGAGTGACAATATTATTTGACGACCTTGATATAACCCTTCCTTGAGCCTTTTCCTGAGTTTCTTTTAAAAAATTGTTCTCGCCCCATTCCAACGGAAAAGTGAAAATAAAAGTAAAAATGACTATTGGAATTGGTAAAATAGCCAGCATGATGGAATAATCAGGTTTCACATTTTTGTCCCTATTCAATTCAAATTGTACCGATTCTTCTGACCAAGAATTATAATACACCAAAGCAAAAAACAAACTTAGCGACAGCAATATTCCGCCAATAATTGCAATAGTTGTTGTATGCCTAAAGCCAAACTGAGGTAAAATAAAAAAGTAGGATATAAACGTGATAAAAGCAATAGACAAGGCGAAAAGAAATTTCAGTCTATTATTTTTGGGAATTGAAACTAACCTTTGCTCGTAAACTTTTTGATTAGCAACCTCCAAATAGGTTTCCATTTCGCGTTCCGAAAGCTTTTCAGACTTTAAATAGGCTTTGGCTTTCTCTGCCGAATCTTTCCTTTTTAAAAGCCTTGTTGTTTCTTTAATTATCCGCTCTTTCATTGCAATAAAAACAAGTTAAAATGCAATTATTTCTTCTCATCAATTTCTTTCAAAAATTTGACGGCTTCAGAACGGGGAGGAAATATTTTTGACACAATCACTGCAGCAATCATGGCAATAGCAAAAGAAGGCGCCAGAACATCTAATTTTTCGAAATACTGTCCCCATCCCTCAATGTGTACTAAAACAAATTTAAACAGCATGACCGAGCAAAAACCTGCTATCATAGAGGCAATGGCTCCTTGTTCAGAAAATCCTTTCCAAAATAGAGAGAGAATAATAACAGGGCAAAACGTAGCAGCAATGCCTGACCAGCCAAAAATCATAATCCAAAATATTTGTCGATCGGGATAGAGATTATATAGCAAAATGGCAATCCCTAATGCGGCAAGCGCCATAATTACAGTCACGGTTCTCGACAACTTAGTTAAATCGCCATCTTTTAAATCGGGTCTAAATATTTTTTGATAAAAATCACGTGTAATTGCGCTTGAAGCCAATATAAGGAGCGAATCAATGGTTGACATAATGGCTGAAAGAACAATGGCTATAAATATGGCAACGAGCACTGTTGGCAGAAACTCATGTGTAATCATGCTCAACACATTTTCGCCGTCTTTTCCTAAAACTATATTCGGATCGTCAGTAGAACTAGTAAAGAATATTCGAGCTAAAATACCAATGGTTACGGCAGCTGCATCAGTTAACAATGTAAACAATAGTGCCACCCACTTTCCTTTTACAATTTCGTTTTCGTTTTTAATTGACATGAAACGAACGTAGACTTGAGGAGAGCCTAGAAAGCCCAAGCCAATCATTGAAAAACCTATGATGGTGAAAACATTCAACCAAACGTCCGAGCTTTGACCCATCACTTGAGTTAAAGTAGGATCAATATGATTCAGACTCTCAGTGATCCCTGTGCCGTGGTCCATTGAAAACCACACCCAAATCGGTAATAATACCAATCCAAAAAACATGAGGACACCTTGAAATAAGTCGGACCATACCGCAGCTACAAAGCCACCTATAAATATGTAAATCAAAACAATTACAAAACCAATTAATGCCCCAATTTCATATGGAATATCGAGCATGGATTCAAAGGCTATTCCTGTAACGTCCATTTGAGAAGCGACGTAAATAACCACAAAAACAACTAGCACAGCTGCTGCAATAATTCTAAGGGTATGGGTTGATGTTTTAAAATGACTTTGTAAATAATCAGGAATGGTAATGGCTCCAAACCGATCGGACCGTTTTTTAAATAATTTGGCCATAAATTGCCAAGAGATGAATACACCAAGCAGCTCCCCTGCAACAACCCAATAGGCCGAATATCCAGCCATGGCGCCCATTCCTGTTAAACCAATTAATAACCAACCGGATTCACCAGTGGCTCGGGCCGAAAATGCAACAGCCCAAAAACCCATGTTTTTTCCCCCAACATAATAGTCGCTCATGCTGTTTACACGACGGGAGGCTAGAATGCCTATTAAAAATAATACGCCAACATAGGCCGACAGGATTGCAATTTTTATAATGAATTCTTGATCAGCCATGTTTTATGGATAAGGTTTATTGTAACTTATATTTGTCAAAAAAATAACAAAAATATGAAATTGTAATTGAGCGGAAAATAGTGAAAATTATAGAATAATTGTCATTTTTTAAACAGAAACACGAGATTTTAACTAAAAAAGCGCAAAAAAATGACTATTTTTGTGGCATCAAAGTTGCTTCATATAATTATGTTAATAGTTAAGGAATGACCTCAGATTTTTAACACATACAGCATTGAAAAAAGCACCCCAGATAATGGATTATACTGAGCAAACCCCACTAAAAATTCAATCACTTAGTGAACTAATTACAGCCTTAACTGAAGAAGAGCGGGCGACTTACAGCACGATACTCCATCATTTACATATTCCATTAGTTGATTTTACAGAATTTTGCTCATGGTCTGAAGATAGTTACACAAGAAATTGCATTGCTGAAAATGAAGAGTTTGAGTTGATTCTTTTGTGTTGGAATGCAGGCCAAAAAACACCAATTCATGATCATGGTGGAGAAGAATGTTGGGTAAAAGTATTAGATGGGGAATTTAGAGAAACCATTTATAAAGAAGATGAAACTGGCACTTTAAGCGAGGCTTCATCAGCCATTGCAAAGACTGGTGAAATTACTTATATGAAAGATTTTATGGGCTATCACAGTCTGGAAAACCTTTCGAAGAAAAAAAGTATGTCGCTTCATCTATATGCCAAGCCCATTCGCAATTGCAATATATTTTGCGAAGAATCAAAAGAAATTACAAATAAAAATTTAGTGTACGATACTGTTGCACAATAAAATCATCACCTTAAAAGAGCCTATTGAATGTCCGACATTAATAATGATATTGCACTGTTTAACGAATTAGTTGAAAATTTACTAAATGAAGAGCAAAATACACCCGTAGCTGATAGAATTGAAGCAGACAAACTATACCAAACTTTGGATTTATCGTTAAATGAAGCGCCTATGGTTGATGCTGATTTTAAGGCCACACTTCAAAACGTATTGTCATCTACACCTAAAACGGCTACAAATTTATTTTTCAATCAATTATTTGGCGGACGACAAGGAAAAGCGGTACTGGGCGATTTATTGGCAGTAATGCTGAATAATAGCATGTATACCTACAAAGTAGCTGGTCCGCAAGTTGGAATAGAACAAGAAATTATTCGACAATCATGCGATTTAGTTGGGTATGGACCACAAAGTAATGGTACTTTTCCTACTGGTGGTTCAATGAGCAATTATATGGCATTGGTAATGGCAAGAGATGCCAAAGATCCTAACTTTAGGGCGAAGGGAATGATTAAACCTTTGATTATTTACACCTCTGTTGAATCCCATTATTCTACCACAAAAAACACAAGCTTTGCTGGCATGGGCAGGGATAATATTAGATATATTGAGGCTAACTCTGTTGGCGAAATGGATCCAGCTAAATTAGAAGCAGCTATTGTTGAGGATTTAAAAAATGGAAATGTACCAACTTACGTTAATGCAACAGCTGGCACAACCGTTTTGGGTGCATTTGACCCCATTGATGACATTGCAGACATTTGTGAGAAATATAACCTCTGGTTGCATATTGATGGGGCCTATTGTGGCGCCATTATTTTTAGCGATAAATACAAGCATTTGCTGAAAGGGATGCAACGGTCAGATTCCTTCAGTTATAATGCCCATAAAATGTTGGGTACTCCCCTAACCTGTTCTGTGATATTGGTAAAAGATAAAAAGCACTTACACAATTCGTTTAGTATTGAGGCCAATTACTTGTACCAAACTGATGGAGATGATTTTAATTTGGGGAAAACATCTTTTCAATGTGGACGAAGAAATGATGCTTTGAAATTTTGGACTTTGTGGAAATCGATAGGAACTGCTGGTTTGACAGAAATAGTTGATCATCAGTTTGAACTGGCGGATATAGCTCGGAATTATGTGAAAAATAATTCGGATTATGAGCTGTATAGTTTTGACGATTCGATATCTATCTGTTTTAACTATAAAAATATTGACCCTACTGTTTTGTGCACTGCTTTGTATGAGCATCAAATAACAGTTGTTGGTTTTGGATCATTTAACAAAGACACTTTTGTGAGACTAGTAACAGTAAATGCCAATAATACTAAGGAAGATATTTTAAATTTCTTTAAGGTAATGGAAAGATTTGTGGGAGAAAATGCTAATATTTTGAAAGCTGAGGCACTTACTGAGTCATAGGCATATCTTGCTACCTCACCAAAATAAATTTACCGCCGATAATTTTAAATTTTTGACCGCCAAAATCTATTTTTTCGCCTTCTTTCAGTTTGGCTATTTCTTTTAATTCGCCTTCCATGGTGTAAATATTACCTCCCACTTCTCGCACCAATGTAAGGTAGCTCGCTTGAATTCGTCCATATCTGACACCGCATAAAATTACATCAACAGGTTTGGTGAGGGATTTCATTAAAACGATATCTTTTATTGGCGCATTGTTGTCGGCAATCATTAATAGCTCGCAAGTTGGACAAAAATCAGAAGCATAAAGTAGCGCTTCAATATTATTTTCTGGACAGTCACCTCCTCTACCTAAACTCATAGTTTTGAGTCCAACACCTTCAATAATCTCAATATTGGGCGAGTCAACGTCATAAATTCCTCCGGTGGATCCAATCACTTTTTCATGGTTTCTTTTCGAATCTCCATCATTAAAAAAAACGAACTTGGTTAGTTTGGTAGAATCAGTAGCTAGTCGGCGCCATAAAAATGTTTGCGTTAAATAAGGGTACATGCTACCTGTAACATCTTCAACTACTATTTTATTTTCCCATTCCCTTATTGTACTAAATGTCTTTCCAACAATCGTATCCGTGAAAGTATTACTTGCGACTTTTCTGTAGCAACTTCTACTAAAAACTAAACTATCGGCATCTCGTACCACATAAATATTTCTCACATTCAAGAAGACAGTATCTTTTAGTAAATATCTTTTGACAACTTGTTTTCTTCCCCAAATTGACTTTTTTGAATAAATAATTCCTTTTTGAGCCTTTCGTTTCGATTTGGGGTAAAAAGCACTGTCAATCCGCTCTGTTTTCCTTTTGCTGTAAGGAGTAATCATCAGCAAAGTGTCAGTATTGATGTGTGAATTAAACACTAATTGTTTTTTTACTTCATTGGTAAAATAGCTTCGCCGTGGAACTGAATATGGATTCATCTCTAAAAACTTGCCGCGATACATTCCTGTTGGGATTTTTATAATGGAATCTATTATAGTAATTGTATCTAAAACTACTCTGCCTAACTCTAAAACATCACTAATATCCCGAATGGTGTCTCCTACTCCTATTCTACAGGATGATAAACAACGTTTAAGGGCTGCCATTTCGTCTTTTGTCGATAGCTTGCCTAGTTCTGAAGCTTCGTCCTTGTAATGAATAATAAATCCGTGAAAATAGTCTTTGGCAACATCACTTGTTTTGGCTCCTGTTTGGCAAATAATATTCCACTCAATTAAATTATTTTCGAATATGTAGGGACGATATTTCAGGAGGTATTCAAGCCGATCTCTGTTCAATTTGGGTTGCACAAAAGTTTCAGATTCTACGAATTGGGTATAAACCAAATCAATTCTTTCAATCCTATTTTCGTTCAAAGTATCAAGGGCTTTCATATCCTCAATGGCAAAATCTCCGAATTGAGTAGCCAGCGCAACAATATTGCTTTGACCCAAATCTACTTTTCGTTTTTTCTGAATTGGCGCTTCTAGAATGTAGTCAATAGAAACTACTTGAGAAAACAAATTGCAGTTGACAAATACTAAAAAGAAAAAAATGACTTGTAATACTTTTGGATTCATAATGGGAATGGAAAACTGATTCAGTATACTGCACATATTAAACCAACGAAACAATACAAGTTTTATTATTTTAAATAATCTGGTTATGTAGTGAATACGAAAAAAAATCAATCCTAAAAAACTGGATAAAAATGAACAGTAAATATTACTTATCAAACTAAGGGAAATGCAATTACTTACCTCCCATATTCATCAACTAGTTTTCCTAAAATCCCATCTAAAAAATCAACTTGTTGATCAATTCCATCAGGCGTATCGTGGTTATGAGTTGTAACAATAACCAATTCTTTTTTAGGCATTATAAAAATAAATTGACCACCATAACCCATTGCATATAGTATTTGCTCCTCTCCATTCATTTTTGAATACCAGCCATAGCCATGTTGAGAATGACGTAGACCCCACTTTGTATCTTTTTTCAAACGTTCATCAAAACTCTTTTGAATCCATGTTTTTGATACTATTTGCTGACTATCATATTTACCTTCATTTAATAGTAACTCTCCAATTTTAAGTAAGTCGTCAGACCTCATCAATAATCCAAAACCCGCACCATCATAATAACCATCATTCAATTTTTCCCATTCTACATTTTCAATTTCCAACGGTTTAAAAAGATATTGTTTAGCGAATTCTAAAGTGGTCATCCCTGTTGCTTTCGTAAGGATAAAGGACAATAAGTGAGTACCTCCTGAATGGTAATTATACTCTAAACCTGGTTTGGATATAATATCTCTACCAAGTACATATTCTGCTTGATTTTTACTTGCTAAAAATGTTTCATGTTCTAAAAAACCTTTCCAATCTAGTCCTGAAGTGTGATTAAGCAGGTGCTTAATTGTAATTTCTTTTTTTTGCTCATTTGAAAAATATGTTGACTCAGGAAAGTATTCAAAAATCAAACTCTCTTCACTTTTTATAAAACTTTGATCAATGGCAATACCAACTAGTAATGATATAATTGATTTTGAAACGGACTGAGTGTTAAATAGCTCATTTTTAGCACTTCCATTGTAATACTCTTCTTTAACAATCTGCCCATTTTTAGAAACTACAATTGAATAAATACTGTTTTCACTTGCTTCATTCGAGCATCCAACTAACATTATACAAGCTACAATAAGGATTAGAATTCTATTCATTTTAATTATTTTAAAGAACACCCAATTTATAATTGAAATTAGATTGGCATGAAACTTTACACGACTTAATTAATCACTTCATCACCATTATTAAACTGAACTTTATGATCTGAGCTTAAATCTAGTATTTCTTCAACTTTTAATTTTGTTGGCTTTAGGCTGTACATGTACAAAATTAAAAGAAAAGCAATAATAAAAAAGAAAAAATTTGAACTGATGAGCCCTGCAATTAATGCAAACATGGCTGGTCCTTCTATAGTGGCTAATTTTATTATTGTAGCTGCTTGAAATCCCATCAATTTATCTTTAAGACTTGTTTTGGTCTTTAAATTTTTAACAAGCATTTTATAGATAAAGTCTCCAATAAAGATGGCAGATATAGCAATTATAGGAACAATATAAAAGAAGATATTCCCTGTTTCGAAGCTGTCTAAATACCAATTTTCGGCAGTAAAATAAAAAACCACACTTAATAGAACCAGACCAAAGATTAGTGCAAAATGAATTACTGTTAAATATTTTATAAATTTATTAGGTGTTAATTGGTAGTTCTTATTGTTCATGCCCAGTATTAGAATTGATTGCTTGAGATAAATATAGCAAAACTTTAAGATAAGGCTTTGGCTCGATTAAATAACTCATTATCTTCCAACATGAACTCTAAAATTGGCCTGCATTTATCTTTACATGCTGGATAAAAAGTCTGGTGTTCTCGCTTTTGCCCTTTAGGAGAATTTCCCCACCAAAATTCTGCTATTGCAATGGGTCTAAGATTATTTTTTAGAGCAAATTGCAATAATTTTGGGGCAGCACATTCACCTGAGGCTGCAGGTGGATTAACTTGAGAAAAGTTATTGAAGATTTCGATTACGTTCTTTTCTTCTCCATTTACATTTATAAACTTGTAGTTTTCGAACAGTTTTTGCTGAAGATCAAACGACTTTTGTCTTCTAGCTTTTTTAAGCTCAGTTATTTCTTTAGCGTCATTAATAGCCTGAATTTGGGCACCAATTTTAGTTAATTCAGTCATCCCTTTATTGATAAAAAAATCATCTGTTGAATCATCAAATACAGAAGGAATAAACTTTTCGCAATTTGAATTACCAAATAGCTTTCCGGACACTGTGCCAATAAACCGTATGGTTCCGTTTTGAAGTTTAACGACTAATACTCCAAACATTTTCCCTTTTTGGATTAAAAAATCGTGATCCCAATTCTGAGATTTTGAAATAATGAAATCTTGAAATTCTTTTGATGCCATTGTTGCAATTTCAGGTATTGAATGACCAAAAGGATTGTTTAAATTAGTAGGAAGTTGAACTCCCGAAATATCAGTTTTAAAGTTGAAGAGGAAATTATCTGTCATCACTTATCACTGTCAATGCGCATCAGCCTCTCCAACGCCGCTTGGAATTCTGATATTCTCAACCAATTCTTGGACATTTTGAGGCGGATCAGGTGTTACTTTAGAAACAACAATAGATACCACAAAATTGGCTAGCATTGCTACGGTTCCAAAGCCTTCTGGCGATATGCCAAACCACCAATCTGCTTTTGTTCCACCGCCAAACCAGTCGAATTTGAATTTTAACATGTAAAAAAGCATTAATAAAATTCCGATTAGCATTCCAGCAATGGCGCCCTGTTTATTCATTTTTTTACTGAAAATACCCATAATAATAGCGGGGAAAAAGGATGCCGCTGCAAGGCCAAAGGCAAGGGCCACAGTGGCAGCAACAAAATCGGGTGGATTAATGCCAAAATAGCCTGCTACACAAACTGCTACTACAGCCGATAGCCTGGCTGATATTAACTCTCCTTTTTCGGTGATATTGGGGTTAATCATTTTCTTAATTAAATCGTGTGATACTGACGAGGAAATTACCAGGAGTAGGCCTGCTGCGGTTGACAGTGCAGCTGCTAATCCACCAGCAGCAAGCAAAGCAATGACCCAATTTGGTAAACCAGCAATTTCTGGATTGGCCAACACCATAATGTCTCGATCAACAATTAATTCATTTTTGTCAGAATCTCCAACGTATTGAATTCTGCCGTCCATGTTTTTATCATCAAATTGAATTAAACCAGTTTCTTCCCACGAGTTAAACCAATTTGGCATTGCCGTATACTCTTTGTCGCTTACGCTATCAATCATATTAGTTCTAGCAAAAACGGCTATTGCTGGTGCTGTAGTATATAAAATAGCAATAAACAATAAGGCCCAACCTGCAGACTTTCGAGCATCAGATACCTTTTTAACGGTAAAAAATCTTACAATCACGTGTGGCAATCCAGCCGTTCCTACCATTAATGCTGCAGTTATAAAAAACACATCTAGCTTCGATTTACTGCCGGAAGTATATTCTGCAAAGCCTAATTCTCTGTGCAATCCATCAAGCTTATCCAATAAATAAACTCCATTTTCGTCCGCCCCCCCAAAACCTATTTGAGGAATGGCACTGCCTGTCATTTGAATGGAGATAAATATAGCAGGCACCATAAATGCAAAAATTAATACACAGTATTGCGCTACTTGGGTATAAGTAATCCCTTTCATTCCACCTAAAACGGCATAAAACAAAACGATTACCATGCCTATAATGACACCTGTATTAATATTCACTTCTAAAAAGCGCGAAAAAACCAAACCAACTCCCCTCATTTGACCCGCTACATAAGTAAATGACACTAAAAGCGCACAAAATACAGCCACACTTCTTGCTGTATTCGAATAATAACGATCTCCAATAAAATCGGGAACTGTAAACTTGCCAAATTTTCTTAAATAAGGTGCCAACAGCAATGCCAATAATACATAGCCTCCGGTCCAACCCATTAAATATACTGAACCATCATATCCATTAAAAGAGATGATGCCTGCCATTGAAATAAAAGAAGCGGCAGACATCCAATCGGCTGCAGTAGCCAAGCCGTTTGCCAAAGGAGAAACACCACCTCCTGCCACGTAAAATTCTTTGGTTGATCCCGCGCGTGACCATATGGCAATGCCGATATAAAGCGCAAAAGTGATTCCTACAAGAATCCAAGTCCATGTTTGAATATCCATCATTTAATCCTCTAAATTGTATTTTGAATCAAGTTTATTCATGAGCCTGATGTACACAAAAATTAATAAAACAAACACATAAATTGAACCTTGTTGTGCAAACCAAAAACCGAGTTTAAAACCGCCTAGACGTATGGCGTTGAGTTCATCAACCAACAGTATTCCACAAACAAAAGACACTAGAAACCAAATTGAAAGTAAAATAGCTAAATATTTAAGATTTGTTTTCCAATAGGCTTTGTGTTCTTCAGTTTCCATTGATACTTTTTTGAATTGACTGACAAGATATTTATTTTAATTTATATGCAGACGTTTAGCTATTTTTATAAAGCCTTTATTCTAGAAGTAATTCGAACGTCTATGTTTTCTTTAATATGCGATATGGTGAAGTAAATTTCGTATGGTCTGCATACGGGTTCCAATATGAAAAATATATAACCGCTAACTTCAAAATTCTGCTTAGACTTTAATTTTATTTTTTGAATCAATTCTGATTGTTTGGTTATTACCTTGTATGGTTCTTCAACGTTTTCGTCAGATATAAACGAAGACATTGGTTTTTCAGAAATAGAATCTGTGACAGTTAAAAAATTGTTTTCCTGCAATTCTAGTCTCATTTCACCATATGGATAGTTTTTTTCTAAGGGTGAAACAATCCAAGTGTCGCCAAACAAACTCATATCTATTTTTAATTCTGCCATATTCTCATTTAAGAGTTTAATAGACAAGTCTACTTGGACAGAATCGTCCATTTTAGAATCGGTAATTATTGCTGTAGGTTTTATGGTTGCGGTGTCTTTTGCAACTTCAGTATTTTTAACAGCAACTTCACTTGCACAAGAAAGGAGAAAAAAAGATAGAATTAATGTTAACTGGAGATATCTCATAAGCAAAATATATGCTTACAATTTACCAAGTAAATGTTTCTAAAATAATAATTAAAGGATCTTAAAAGCTTTATTATTGGATTGCTACTCCGAACGTATCTACTAAGAAATCATCTACTTAGCTAACAAATTAGCAATAAGCGTTTCTTTCCAGATTTTTCTAACGGAGCTCGGTGTATACAAGGTAATACATCACTTTTAGGGTGATCAACCGCCAACTTCCATAAATTACCTTTACCTAGGTTGATTGGTTTAGCAGATGGTTTAGATTGATAATGCAAGTCAAAAAAATGTTCAGTTAAAAATGTTTCGAATCCTTCCTCAGCTCCTTCATACAGCTTTTTCAATTCGTTGCGAATTTCAGGAATTAAAATCTTTTGTTCGGCTTCACTATTCATCAAAATATCACTCGAATCGCCGTAATAGGTGCATAAAAAAGTACTAGTAGGTATTGGTGATCGATCAACATGAAAGGAATACACATCTGTTGGAAAAAATGGCAAAACATCATCTCTATCATAGGTCTTAATGATGTTAAGAACTGGTGAAGCCCCATGAGCTGTTAATCCATCTAAATCATCTAAAAGTGTTTGGCGTGCTAGACGACCATTTTCACTCAAAGTAAGCGCTGTAAGCTCTTCTTTTTCGATAGACGCCATATTTCCTGTCAATTCTATTTTCTCAACAATCTCTGAAAAATCACCTTTCAATGCACGAGTCCAGCATATTGCATTGGCTTCACCTTGAAATTTAGAATTGACCAATTCATTAAAATTACTGACTTTCTGAATCTGACTCATCAATTAAAAATTTAGGGGCAAGTTGTAACAGGATTTCCGCATATTTTATCGGATTCGACCCAACCTTTTACACCATTACAGTTCACTTCTATCCACTCACATTTCGCATTAATTATTTTAAATGTGTCTTTTTCACCAATCAGCTTTCCAATTATTGTTTTTCCATTTGGTTTATCTAGTAAATCTAAATTATAAGTAGTGGCAGCTCCCACAATTGACCAATGTACCCATCCTTCAAAATTAGACACCTCATATTCATCAATTCCAGCAATATGATTGATATTTAAGCAGCCATCTTCAAAGTCGATCACCGTTAATATATAACCATCCGAATAATCCGTATTTAATTTTAATACAATTTCGCCATTTGGTTGATTTCTAATATTCGACCATGTGTCTTTATCATCTCTGTAAACTTTGAATGGTTTGACTATACAAGAATCGCCTTTGATTTGATTAGAAAAAGAAAGACCAATCAGCGAGGTTAAGATTGTAAATACCACTATTCTTTTCATATTACTTCAATTCTGTATGCATATAGCTTCACGATTATAAATGTAAAAAATATTTAGTTACAACAATTCATTAAAATCTGCAGAGTGGACAGTGAAAACAATCTTAATTTTTGATAGTAAAAAATCCTTACTACTTTTAACCCCAATGACAGACTATACAGCAGTATATATTTTAATTGGTCTTGCAATTGGACTTGCCTATGTTTTATCAAAAAGGAGTTTAAACAATTCCAATCATGGCGTTCGGTTGCCTAAGAGAGACTTTCCTCAAAAATGGCGCAGAATTTTGGAAGACGAAATTGAGTTTTATCAAAGGTTAAATAGTAAAGACAGAAAGCGCTTTGAACATAAAATGCACATTTTTTTATTAAATGTTAGAATTGTGGGTATGCAAATTTCTGTTTCAAATAAAGACCGGGTTTTGATTTCTGCCAGTGCTATTATTCCCATTTTTGGTTTTCCGAGCTGGCACTATAGTTATTTAAATGAAGTACACCTCTATCCTAACAAATTCCCCATTCAAAAAACAGATCAAATGGCACATGGATTAGTTGGTTTTGGAGAAATGGAAGGCGTTTTAAAACTGTCAAGAAAGGCTTTGTATGAGGGATATGCCGACCAAAACGACCAAAGAAATGTAGCCATCCATGAGTTCATTCATATTTTAGACAAGCAAGATGGTGATGTAGACGGTGTTTTAGAGAGGGTAATGAGCGAAGACGATATTACGCCTTGGCTGCACATTATTCATAGAAAAATGAAAGAAATTGAAGGCGGAAATTCAAGTATTAGAGATTATGGTGCAACTAATAGAGCCGAATTTTTAGCGGTAGTTGGCGAGTTCTTTTTTGAAAGCCCTGAAAAAATGAAGATTGAACATCCAGGGTTATATTCCGCATTGGATAGCATTTTCAACCCAAAGGTTCAACTAAGGCATAAATACACCAAAAAAAATGAGCCATGCCCGTGCGGAAGCGGAAGAAAATTTAGTAGATGCTGCGCTAAAAATTCTAGGAGCTATTAGAAAACAAATGATATTAATAAATATCTATCTACTGATGCCTATTCCTAACGATATTGACAGCATGTGTTTGTTTGGTCCCTTGTCCCAAAAATAAGATGGGTCTTTTTCACTGTAAGTTAAAGGTAGATAAGTATAATTTACCACAGTTGATAAATGCACAAAGTTATTTGAAAACCATTCTACTTTTATTCCTGAATTTATTCCCATATCTCTGTAATCTTTTTGAAGTGTTTTATTTGTATTCGAAATTGGAACCCTCTCACCAACAGAGTATTCAAACCCGTATCTAAAATTTAAACCAAGCTTAGCATATGCTGCAAATTGATCTTTTTCTGAAATTAACCTAAGTAAATTTAAATTTAACAATCCAAAATTTCTGTTCGAAATAGTTCCGTTCGGTGCAGAATACCGTGGAATTGAATTTCTAAACTCAAAATCTTCTAACCCTACTAGCCAAAACCAATTATTATTGATTTTATTTTGATAAGACACCCCATAAGAACCTGCTATATTTGGACCTCTTTGAGAATATTGTCCCTTATTTTGTATCATTGGCGAACCATCAAAAAACTGATAAATGGACTTATATATAGTCAGTTGGTGCTTTCTGCCAACGTATTTATTTTCTTCTAATTCCAGTTTAGAAGCAGCATTACTTTTACCGTATTGGTATCCAATTCCAAGTTTAAATTGTAAAGCGTGTCTTGCAGACCCTTTGTCTCCTATATAAACATCACGAAAATCTACGGTAAGAGGATAAAACGTATAAGATAACAGACTATTGATAGACAAGTGACTTCCAATGTTTAATTGATATTCCAGGCCAAAATTACTTCCTAAGTCAAATAGTTGATTTTGTAGTACAATGCATTGCCAAAAGCCGGGGTTAGAGTAGTTATCATGCAAAACCTCTCTTCCCACCCGAAAACTGCCTCCAATTAGATAATGTAGGGAACCGTTTGTATTGGCAAAAACATTTCGTTTATAGCTCATAATAAAAGAAGTAACCGACCGTCTGTCTACTGTTCCATTTTCGAAAAAATCATAAGGAAAGGGATTCATGTAACTGCCCTGAGATAAGTCAAAGTCAATAAAGTTTCCAGACTTCAATTGACGACTAAAAATACCTCCAATTCCTATAGGCATACTTCCACCATATTTAAATGGCTGATGCAAAATCTGTCTTTCATCAAAGTTCGAAAAAGCGAGAGCATAAATTCTGAAACTGTTTTTAAATTGCCTCACTTTGCTATTGACTTGAGAAAATCCCAACACTGAAATCGTTAAAATTGTACAAAGTAGAGTTAATTTCATGTCATAGTATTCTTACTTGTAAATTTATGTAATTAAAATCATTTTCAACTACTGGTAGAAAGATGATTGAGCTGCAAGCTGATTAATCAAACTTTGTGGTAATTTATCTACTACATTTGAACATCATAAACCATGGGATACTGTTTAGGAATATCTTCTAATGATTCGCCCAAGTTCTGTCTCAAATCAATTTCAATTCCTCGAGCCATTGTGGAAATAGGAACGTCATTTGCCGACCCTTCAAACGGATTTTCGCCAGTTCTTCCAATTTTTTCCATGGTGTGAAAAATCCATGACACAATAGCGTAAAAAGGAATGGAAAGCCAAATGAAAAGGGAACCAATTAATGGTTGACTAGAGGATATTTCCTTTCCGATTTCGGAAAATTGAGGTACAATGGCTAAAGGCATCAAAAGAATAAAAATCCACATGAAATAATGATTCAAGGTGGCAAAATGCCGCGGATACGGAAAGTTTTTAATGCGCTCAGATTTACCTTGAAGCGTTAATAATTCCTCCAAAACACCTTCTAATTGCAAAAAAGAAAACTCCCAAACTATGCCTTTCTCTTTCAATGTTTTTAAATGATGAGATTGTAAATAAAGGATAGCAGTTTGCTTATTGTTTTTTGATTTTACATATTCCAAATCTTCTGCTGAAAGGTACGGTTTTAAATCATCTTCAACACTGATATTCCATTCAGGTGGGCTTAGCATACTCCTCCAAGCCCTATTGCTTTTCTCATGCATGACTGTTTCCCATGGTTTAGCCACCCTCATGGCATGTCGGAGAGCGGTCATCCATGCAATATGTCTATAAGTCAAGGCTTTTATTTCAATGTCTAATTCCTCTTTAGATATTTTTTTTTCAGCATGCTCATCACTAACCATGTCTTGAATATACATACCAAAAGTCCGAGATGTATTGGTAATGCCTCCCCAAATTTTTCTGGCTTCCCAAATTCTGCCGTAAGCAGAGTTATTCTGAAATCCAATTACAAAAGCCACTGCAGTACCAATGAGGGCAATAGGCGTCCAAGGAATTTTTAGCCATTCTAGGTCTAAAAAAAAGCATAAACTAACATATGCTGTCACTATGGCAATGAATAAAATGGTCTCAAAACGAGTCCACTTAGCCATATCTTTCACTTTGTAGACCTTTCTAGTATACATCTCTTTTTTTATTTTAAATATATCAATTAATTCAAAATGAACAAGTGAAAACTTCCAGACTAAAAGGGGAAACCTGCTTTTGTTTCTTTTTTCGCCCAATCCCACAATCTAGCATTCAACTTTTGATCGGTGGCTGCATCATCAATTTTTGCTAGTGCAGGTTTACCTTTTTGTTCATTCGGTCCATCAGGCCCCCAATATTGCCCCCCTATTACATCCTCTCGCAAACATGCAGCTAATGTTGGTTGTGCACCATCTTTAGCAGTCATCAATTCTAGCGAATCTAGTTGCTCTTTATCCATATTTTTTTGCAAATCTGTTTTGCTAAAACCTGGATGAGCCGCTAACGATTTAATTTGATATCCGTTGTTTTTTAGTCGTTTGTTAAATTTTAATGCAAAAATGATATCTGCCAACTTGCTTTGTCCATATTCTCTCCAATTATTATATTCTTCTTCCAATCTAAAATTGTCAAAATTAATACTAGCGCCACGGTGTGCTAAACTGCTTAAAGTCACTACTCGAGAACCTGCGGTAGAATCCAGTAGATTAAACAAGTGCCCTGTTAAAGCAAAATGGCCAATAAAGTTTATACCGAACTGAATTTCAAATCCATCTTCACTTTTAGAGGAAGGAGGAATCATCACCCCTGCATTGTTAACCAATATGTCCAAGTTAGACTCAGTGTTAATAATTCTATCAGCAAATTGTTTAACCGAATTCAAACTTGCTAAATCTAAATGACCATAAACTAATTCACCACCGTCAGACTGTGCTTTCATTCTCGAAATAGCATCTTGAGCTTTCTTTTCATTCCTGCAAGCTATGTATACTTTTGCTCCTTTTTGATATAGGTCTAAAGCTGTTTCAAAACCTATTCCGGTATTTGAACCGGTTACTATTGCAATTTTTCCTGTTAATTTTTTATTTTTGAGTGCTGTAAAACTTCTTTAGTCCTACGCTGCAAATTTGACCATGTTAAGTATTTTAATGGTGACCATATTGAAATGAATAGTGACCACTTTCAAATAATTATGTGTTTTCAACAGTTTTTCGGAACTCAGTAGCTGAAGTATTTGTCCGTTTTTTAAAAAATCGACCAAAATGAGTAGGCTCACTAAATCCTAGCCTATACCCAATTTCTTTTATCGACATGGACGTATTACTTAAAAGTGTTTTAGCAACCGAAAGTGTACGTTCTGATATCCAATCATTAACAGTTCTACCTGTTTTACTTTTAATAACTGAATTCAAGTAATTTGGATGTAAGTTCAGAGCTTTTGCAAACGATTGGGCTTGAAGGCTGGTTGTATTCTTGGCTAATAATTGCTTAAATGTTTTTTCTAACTGTATTTTGAAAGCTTTTACTATTTGGGAATTTCTATTCCCTTCTTCAATTGGATTGTATGTTGACCATATTTTTTCCTTTACCTTATATAACAATACTGTAAATAGATTGCCTAATATTTTGTTTTTGAAAACAGATTCTTTTTCGAATTCAGTTTGAATTTGATGATATATTACTTTAAATTCTTTAAAATCAGTTTCAGAAAGCTGATGTGGAGGTGCTTTTTCAGCTAATAAAAATGGAAATTCTTTGTAAATTTCAGTAGTAATACATTCTTGTAGAAACTGATCTGACAGGCTTATGATATAGGCTTCTTTTGAATCAAATAATTCATAGGACTTGATGTGTCCTGGATTTGTGAAATAGAATGACTTTGACGAGAAGGGAAATTGGCTATCATCCAAATTAAATACCCCAGATCCTACTTCTGTTAAAATAAATGAAAAATAGTTGGCTTGTAATACTGGTGACTTATATGGCAAAACTGGATGAATATCAGGAATGGATAGGATTGTAAAATCTAGATCATTATCGGACACTAAGTCAAGTGTTTCATATAAATCTAATATTTTGTGATGGACAATCATTTTATGCTTTTCGTGTTATCAAAACTGAAATGAAATTTAGGAATTTATGATGAGTTGAGTGATACTAAATACTATTTTTCCAAAGCATCTGGTTTTTCTCTCCATTCAGAAAGCAGTTGAAGGCTATCAATTTCCCCTTTAAAAACAAATCTCTTGCAATCAAATTCATACATTTTACTTTGCAGCAAAAACGCTCCATTTTCATCTATTAATTCTCGTTTAGTTAACTGACCATTTTTTCTACCTAAAGTACAATCTCGCTCTTCCGCATAAAACTTAAACCTGCTTTTTAATTCTATTTTAGCTGTTACTTCAATATATTCGTGCAAAATAGCGACATGAGGCACTGAACCTGTCGGCAGCAGTATTTCATACCGTATCATAATACCCTCCGTTTTTATATTATTCACTAATTCAAATGTTCCGGCGTGGTATTTACCATTGGTCCGCTCCATTTTATTAACAATAATGCCATCTTTTATCAAAAATAAATATGCTATGTATTCATTGGTTAAATGTAACTCGCTTCGGCCTGTTGCAATTACAATATCATCACTTTTATAAATGATTTCTACTGAATCTAAAATGCCATATTCTTTCACCCAATCGGCTACAGTATCAATCTGCAATTTTTCAAAAGTCACATGCTCAATATCCAAAGTTTTTTCGTTTGTCTGACAACTTAAGGATGCTAATACGCATAGCACTGAAATCAGTCTAATCATTGTAAATCTAGATGTAATTTCATTCCTTCATGGGAGGCCTGAAAGCCCAGTTTCTCATAAAATTTTAATGCTTCTGGACGCTTCTTATCAGTTGTTAACTGAATTAGATGTGCTTTCCTATCTTTTGCTCTTTGAATTGCCCAACTAAACATTTTTTCTCCAATTCCTTTCCCTTTTTCGTTTTCTCGAATTCTTACAGCCTCTATTTGCGCACGAATTCCACCCTGATATGTCAAATATTGAATAAATGATAGTTGCAGAGTGCCAATAATTTCACCAGTGTTATCAACAAGAACTGTCAACTCTTGATTCTTGTCGTTATCAATATTTTTAAAAGCTGCATAGTATTGATCAGGTAACGGGTCTCTAAAATCTTCTCTTAACTTACCGAGTTTATCATGTGCTATCAATTTCACAATTGCAGACACATCATTTCTATGTGCTCTTCGAAACCTCATTGTTTGTTTTTTTGCTTACCACCAATCCTCGACTATAATTTATGTTGGATGTTTCTTGTCATAATTTAACATCTAAATCAAATCTAATTCTACTCCCTGTTTCATTAGCTATTCCAAATGGAATAAGTTGTTCTACTAAATAGTATTTAATTTTTAAACAAGCTTTTTTACTTATTTTTAAACCTGACACTATTTCAATTCCATGCATATTTGTTAGCCTTCCATCTGGTGATCCAAATGCGGAATAATCCCACCTTGCCCAGTCGTTTTGAGCCATAATGTCCAAAGCTGAATATTGCTGCAAATTGGCATAAGTAGCTTCAAATATCCAATCTCCTTTTTGTTTTAATTCTCCAACTGTTAAACCTATCACAAAACCCGATTTTTCGTTTTTAAAATTAGCTGAAATTGAGTCAATTTGACTGTAGTTTTGTATGTTGTAATAATAATCTAACTCAACATTTATCAATGGCTTTTTAATTAAATTTAATTTGGAGCCCACATGAAAAATTGTATAGTCTAAATCAAATGTTTCGTTCCCGTCAGGAATGTTTGGTACATTTTTAAACAAGTATAAAGCGGGAAATAATTCAAAACGACTTTTAAAAAATGAAATGTACAATTGGTAACCTTGAAAATATGTGTCTTGTCCCAACAACTTACCTGAAGCAGAAATGATAAAATGTCCAGCTCTAAAATCCAAAGAATCAATAATAGAAGAGTTTATACGAATGCTCTTCCCAAAAAATACGCCTTCAGGATAAACATTATCACTCCAAAAAAGCTCATTGTTTTTATTAAATGGAAATCTATTTTTGCCAACCCAAAAATTGAAAGTACTCCACTTACCTTCAAAATAAGCCTTTTCTAGCCCAAGCGGTAAGGTTCCAAACTCTTTAAAACCTTCTCCTAATGTCAATTGAGGATCTTGCTGTTTCCGCGGATTTCCAGTTCTTAAGCGAAAGCCAATATTATACCAATTGTTCTCATATTCAACTCCTGCTCGTAATCTATATCGAAGTCTTGTTCGGTCTTCACGAAATGTGCCATCAGACTTTTTTGAATTCCAATCCTGTTCTAGGCGGAACCGAAAGTCGGCATTAAAATTCAGTTTTGAGGCAATAGAATCCTTTTGGGCATAGATGCTAGTTGAAAAAACTACATGTAATAATATGATTGAAATTGTTTTCATCATTCTGATCGGCTTGGTAAAATTAGGAATTTAAACCAAACAGGTTTTATTGCAAGCATATTTTAGAAATTAAAAGGCATGAAGCTAGACTTTCCGAATCAAATAGCAAACGGTATGTAATCCCATAATATTGCGCACAAAAAAAGCGGGAAGCCTTTGCTTTCCGCTTTCAGTAGCGAGAGGGAGACTTGAACTCCCGACCTCCGGGTTATGAATCCGGCGCTCTAACCAACTGAGCTACCTCGCCATGGTTTTGAGGGTGCAAATATATATTATTTTTAATTCTTTTAAATGGAAATTGAAAAAATATTTACGAACCTTAATTCGTTTTTTACCCTCAGTGCTTCTTATTGCATTTGTCGCTTGCGAATGTATGCTGTAACAGACAAAATGAAAAACAAAAGAACAGTTAACGGCACCCAAGCAGGAATTGGAACTGGGTCGCCTGTGGCATATGAATGCAAGCCACTTAAATAGTAGTTTACACCGTAAAACGTCATAATAATTGAAGAATAGCCCCAAACAGACATTAAATTAAATGTGTAATCGGATTTTAAACCTGGAATAAACCGGAAATGAAGAATAATTGTATATACTAAAACAGAAGCCAAGGCCCACGTTTCTTTTGCATCCCAACCCCAATAACGCCCCCATGACTCATTAGCCCATACTCCGCCTAAAAACGTTCCAATAGTTAACATAAACAAGCCAATGGTCATCACCATTTCACTCACATGGCGCAGCTCCTTTTGAGTTAATCCTAGTCTCTTGGTACTTTGTTTGGTTTTAAACACATCAGTTAATAAATTAATGATACCCAACATAGCAGACAGTCCCAAAAATGCGTAACTGCCTGTAATAATTGCCACGTGAATCATCAACCAATACGATTTTAATACTGGCACTAAATTCGATATTTGCGGATCCATATTGTTAAGCCCAGCTACAAATAACATTAACCAAGCAAGGATTCCTGTTGCCCCCAATACAATTTTAGAATTTCTTGAAAATAGAATACCTGCTAATGCGGTTACAAAAGCAATAAAAACAATGGCTTCGTAACCATTACTCCACGGCGCATGACCCGATAAATACCATCTTAAACCTAAACCAAATGCGTGGTAAGAAGCTAAGAGGATAAAAATGACCATCCCCACTCTATTAATCCATTTTATATTAAAACTTGGACGGAATAAATTGATAAATTGGAAGATTAACAATAATAATCCAACTATCAGATACAAGTAATTAAGTGTCCCAAAAATATCTGCATTATTATAGTAAACTTCCCATCCAATGGTTGATTCAGAAGGCATGGCTTCTTGATCACCAGCACGGCGCTGATATGTTTTTATTAAATCAATCACCTTGTCTGTTTCCGACCAATCTCCCACTTCCTGAGAATGATGTGCTTCAATCACATACATACTCATTATGCCATTTACGAATAAACTATCCTGTCCGCTTAATTTTGAAAGATTATCAGATGGGGCATACCATGTTTTGGTGCTATCGTTTACCATTGGAAAAATTTTCAAATAGGCTCCCATCACAACGCCTCTTATAATATTAAAACGCTCGTCAGTTTTAATAAAATCCTTATCAAAAACGTTTCTTTGCCCCGGAGACTTGGCTTGAGCTTTTTTAACGTATTCTGTTAATTTATAGCCTGCTTTTAAGTCGTAGAAGTCGCTCATGGCAGCATACTTGCCTTCGGTACCTATGATCTTTTTTGTGGAATCTCCAGAAACATAAATAAAATCTTCTTCAAACCAATTGGCAAAATTCGTATGCATTCCAACAAATACTTGGTTCGCGTTTTGACCCTTGTAGGAAGTACCTCTGTGCACCTTACGCATCACCATGTCAGCCATAGTATTCACAGGCATATACCTTCCGTTAAAATCCTGCATAATAATGGTCCCAAACTCGTTGGCATGGGTTCTGTCTATGGGAATGTATGGCGGCAGACTGTCGGCTGTGTGTTGGGCAAATGAAACATTGGCTAAAAATAATAGAGGCAGGAGCAGCATTAATTTTTCGCGTTTTGCTCTCAAATCTGCCGCTTTTTTCATTAAAAACCTAAATCTACTTCCTGGTAGAAATACAGAAAAAATCATTCCTATTGACATCACTAAGTACCCTATATAAGTAATCATGGTTCCCCACCAATCGTGGTTAACTGAAAGTATTGTGCCTAATTCATCAGGATCAAAACTCGACTGAAAGAAACGGTATCCATCATGATCTAATACATTATTCATGAAAATTCGGTGATTAAATTCGTAATTATTTGTTGTATCCATCAAAATTACTTCACTGGCATAAGATGACGGATTATCTGTTCCGTGGTATTTTTCGAGTTGAAAATCTTCTAGGTAAATAAAGAATGGAATTTGCAGTTCTTTAGCCCCTAAACATAATCGATACGTTAATCCATTAATGTCTTTTGATATGAATTGGGGATATGTACCAGTCTCCGCAGGCACGTCAACAATTTCTTCAACCTCACCATCTGTAATTTTTAATTGCATGATATCAGTGCCATCCGGATGATTTAGAACTTGATTTTTTACAACCTCATAGTTTTCGAGTTTTTGCTTGTAAACAAATTGAAAACCATTAACATTATATAACCGAACAGCAGGGTTGAATTCAACCATGGTATCTCTTGGTATAGTCCCGTTGGTTTGCTCCATCATATTCATAAAACTAATATCATATGGCGATTGAATATAATCCTTACCATCTCTGGTAAACAACCGAATGGCACTGGTAATAGTGGTATCAGTTGTCATGGCAATTCCAGCGCCTTGAAGACCGTCTCTTTCGCCTAAATAATTATTCACTCTACCTTCTTCACCTACAGTAACAATGTGAAAAAAGTCGGTTCCGCCCTCAATGGCCTCAACTATGGTATCGGTTTCTAACAAGCCCGGTAAAAACTCATGATATTTAATGCTTATTGGTCGTTTTGCTGTAGGAAAAGTAAAGTCATGCGAAATTTCTACATGATCACTGGCTAGAAAACCTAATCCGACAGTAGATAGCTTAGAGTTAAAATCGGCTTTGGCTTGATTTAGTTTGTCCGAAAAAAGGATCGGAATATCATTATTATATTGAATTTCTTTATTGTCAACTTTCACTTGTAAATAGGTGTCGGACGTGAAAATGGTGTTTGATGCTGTTTGCTCTCTGATGGGCATTATCCCTTCATAACTAATGGTTCTGGTGACATATGCTCCAATAACAATGATTAGGAATGACATGTGAAATATTAGAGATCCTATCTTTTCCTTTTTATACATTTTGTACCTAAAAATATTGTTGATTAGGTTAATAAATAGAAGGAAAATAATCCATTCAAACCACTTTGCTTCATATATGAAATAAAGAGCCGTTGTTCTGTCGTAATAAGTTTCAACACCTGTTGCTATTGCAATTGCCAGAAAAAAGGCAAACACTAACATTGACATGAAACGCATAGAAAGGATGAATTTGATAAAACCGGTCATGTTGTATATAATTGAGCGCAAATTTAACCCTTAAATCTCAATTAGAATATGCGAATAATCATTTTTAATAAGATTCAACAAATAATTATAGAAATAGATTAGACTTTGTATTGCTTATTTACATTTGAAATTTTATATTTGCAGGCTTTGAAAATCACTTTCAGCATAATTAATAATTAAAAATGAGAAATAAAGGATTCTTTTGGACAATTACAATTGCACTTGTCGTAGCAACAATATATCAATTGTCGTTCACAACAGCTGCTAATAAAATTGAAAAACAAGCAGTAACAGAAGCGCAATTAAAGTACGATTCGATTGTAGCAACTGGTAATACAGATTATACTGGTGCGGGAGACACACTTCATCTTTTAGAGAAAAAAGATTCTTTAAAGGCACTTAGCTTTTTTAAAGAGGCTTATATCGGAACGGTGAATAACGAAGAAGTTCACTTTGCTGGATATACTTACAAAGAGTGTAAAGAAAAAGAGCTAAACTTAGGATTGGATTTAAGAGGTGGAATGAGCTTAACGCTTGAAATTTCTGTCCCAGAATTAATTCAAAATCTAGCAGGCAATACTCAAAAAGAGGAATTTGTAACAGCGTATGATAATGCAACTGAAAAAACAAATGCTGGTGATGGTGATTTTATTACCAACTTTCAAGAAGCATACGAAGCGAATACGCCAGATGGAAAATTAGCAAAATTATTTCACCGATACAATACAGATGAAGTATCAAACAACGCGTCAAACGACCAAGTAATTGAATTCTTAAGAAACAAATCAAACTCAGCACTAGACGGTGTAAGAGATATTATTGTAAAACGTGTGAATCAGATTGGTATTAGCCAACCAACCATTCAAAAGCAAGCTGGTAAAAATAGAATTTTTGTTGAATTACCTGGTGCCACTAACAGAGAATACATCAGAGATAGATTGCAAGCATCTGCAAATCTTGAATTTTTTGAGGTATATGAAAATTCAATTGATGGAATTGCAAATACCATTATTTCTGCAGAATCTAAGCTAAGTAAGGAACTTTATGGCGATATTTTACCACCGGAAGATTCGAATACTGTTGATTTAGATACGACCTTAAATTTAGACATTGATTTGGAAGAAGATCCGTTATCACTTGACACGGATGAAGACGCATTAGATTTAAATCTGGATGCTGATGATACAACAGCTACTGAAGCTCCAGATGATTTAGCAGCTGCTTCTGATTCGTTAAGCGCTGAAGAACGTGAGAAATTGGCCCCTATCACTTCAAAATTATTCTTATCATTTCAGTTTGATGAAAACGGAGCGCCAACAGGTTATCAGCAAGGGCCAGTAATTGGTATGGCTTCAGTAACGGATACGGCATTATTGAATACAAGACTAAGCCATAATTCATTCAGAAACGAATTTCCAGCTGACCTTATATTCATGTGGGGAGCTAAAGAACAATTAGATCAGCAAGGAAAAGGAACTGGCATTGTGTATTTATACGCAATAAAGAAACCTCGTTCAGGGGCTCCAGTTGCAGGTGAAGACATTGAAAGATCAGGCGTTAGCCAACAATTTGGTAAAACAGAGGTAACCATGAATATGACTCCTACTGGGTCTCAAAAATGGGAAGATTTAACCACAGAAAATAGAGGAAAGTCAATTGCCATTACAATGGACAATGTTGTGTATTCTGCACCAGTTGTGCAAGAAGCAATGACAACTGGTAGAGCATCTATTACAGGTGGATTTAGTGTAGCTGAAGCAAAAGATTTATCTGGATTGCTGAATGCGGGTTCTTTACCGGCTCCGGCAAAAATTGTAAATGAAACGTCTGTCGGACCAACATTGGGCGCTGAAAACATCAGAAAAGGTCTATACTCATTTTTAGTAGCCATTTTTATAGTACTAGCTTATATGGTTTTCTATTATGGTAAAGCAGGTATTATTGCTGATATCGCTATGATATTTAACTTATTCCTTTTACTAGGGATGTTAATTTCATTCAAAGCTATCTTAACCTTACCTGGTATTGCGGGTATTGTCCTTACCATTGGTATGTCGGTTGATGCGAACGTTCTTATTTTTGAAAGAATCCGTGAAGAAATGAGATTCGGTAAAGGATTAAAAGTAGCCATTAGCGAAGGATTCCAAAAAGCCATGGCTGCCATATTGGATGCAAACATTACTACGCTTTTAACTGCAATTGTACTGGCAGTATTTGGTTCAGGACCAATTAGAGGATTTGCAACGACCTTAATTATGGGTATTTTCACATCATTCTTTGCTGCTGTAGTTATTTCAAGATTATTGTTCACATTTGCCATGGCAAAAAACATCAAATTTGACTTTACTACTAGTTTTACAAAAAACTGGTTTCAGAATACAAATTTCCAATTTGTAAAAAGCAGAAAGAAATTTTACATTGTTTCTGGTATCGTTATCCTCATTGGTGTTGTTTCACTTTTCTCAAAGGGATTAGATTTAGGTGTTGACTTTACCGGTGGTAGAACGTACAAGGTTCACTTTGATAAAACACAAGCGGATAATTCTGTTATCAAAGAAAACTTAAAAACAACTTTTGGTTCAGAACCAGTGGTAAAAAGAGTTGATGATGCATATACAGTTGCCATTACAACTAAGTATTTAATTACTGATGTTAGTAAGGAAGCAGGAGGAAAAGTTGATGCTGCTTTAGCACAAGGATTAACTGCTGCAGGTTATGGTGAAAAAGATGCTGAAACAGGTAAAATTACTGAGTTGTACACAATTGAAGAAAGTCAAATGATTGCTCCAACTATTTCGAGTGATTTGAGAACAAGTTCATTCTATGCGATTGTATTCTCTCTGGTAATTATATTCTTATACATTGTATTCCGTTTCCGTAAGTGGCAATATGGCCTTGGTGCCTTAATTGCAATGGCACATGATGTTCTTGTTGTATTGGGTCTATTTTCAATTTTCTGGGGTCTTTTAGGGTTTTCTATGGAAATAGATCAAGCATTTATTGCCGCAATACTAACAGTTGTTGGTTATTCAATTAACGATACAGTGGTTGTGTTTGATAGAATTAGAGAATTTTTAGCAACTGCAAGAAATAAAGATAAAAAAGAAGTAATTAACAATGCATTAAACTCAACTATGAGTAGAACCATTAATACTTCGGTATCTACATTTATTGTATTATTGGTTATCTTCTTGTTTGGTGGCGAATCAATCCAAGGCTTTACATTTGCATTAATGGTAGGTGTAATTGTTGGTACATATTCATCATTATTTATCGCAACGCCAACAGTAATTGATTTAGATTCGAAAGCTGATAAAAAATAATTAGAAAAATTACTTCAATAAATTAAAAGCCTTCCTTAACTTTGGAAGGCTTTTTTGTTTAAATGAAATGACGCAAACTTTACTCTTTTTAAATGATATTGGAACCAGCGAATTGGTATTTGTGATGTTTGTTGTGTTGATGCTATTCGGAGCAAAAAACATCCCTTCTATCGCCAAAACACTAGGGAGGGGAATGAGAGAAGTTCGCCAAGCATCAGACGAAATAAAAAGAGACATTGCAAAATCTGCTACAGATATGCGAAGAGATTTAAATATGACTGATACCGTTGACCAAATAAAAAAGCCATTTACTGATATTCAGAAATCAATTACTGAGCCAGCGCTTAAAAAAGGTAAAGATGAGGCGCCTAAAATTGAATCGACTAGTGAGGTTAAATCTGAAACAATAAAAAAATCTGAATGAATATTTTATTACTTGTTGCAGGTTTACTGACGTTAATAGTTGGTGGTGAATTTTTAGTTAAAGGAGCGGTGGGAATTGCAAAAAAAGCGCATATTTCTCCTTTAGTCATTGGAATGACAGTCATCTCATTCGGTACTTCAGCTCCAGAATTGGTAGTAAGCATAAAAGCAGCACTCACTGGCAGTCCTGCTATTTCAATTGGTAATGTCATTGGGTCTAACATTGCAAATATTGGAATGGTACTAGGAATTACAGTCCTTATCTTTCCAATTATTGTCGACCGTAATTCTAAAATTCTCGATTGGCCAATGATGATGTTAGCCTCTATCCTATTCTTCTTATTTGCTTTTAATAATATCATTACCTTTTGGGAAGGATTAACGCTGTTCTCAATCCTAATTGCCTTTACAACTTACCTTATTGCATCTTCTAGAAAGAAAACTAAAAAGGCTTTAGCAGAAGAAGAGGAATTAATTGAAAAGCAGGCCAAATCTGTTCACTCGCTTGTTTCCATTGGTTTTGTATTGCTAGGACTAGTAGGTTTATTTTTCGGAGCAGGATGGCTGTTAGACGGCGCGGTTAACATTGCCAGTAAATTAGGGATGAGTAAGTCAGTTATTGGTGTGACCATAGTGGCTTTTGCTACTTCTGTGCCAGAACTTGTAACCTCTGCCGTTGCAGCTTTCAAAAAAGAGACTGACATTTCAATCGGGAATTTAATAGGATCAAATCTTTTTAATATTATGGCTGTAATTGGCATCACAGCCATGGTTAAACCAATTCCAGTTGAACAATCTGTTTTGGATAGCGATTTTATATGGATGCTGGCCATTGCTGCCGCATTGCTCCCTCTAATGCTTATCGGAAAAAAACTAAATCGTTTTAAAGGTTTCCTTCTACTCGGCAGCTATGTGGCCTATATTGCTATTTTGATTATTAATTTGAAATCGTAGTGATAGTTTACTCGCAAGGAAAGCTATACTTATCGTAAATCACTTTGGTTAAAGGCGTCTTAATAACTGTGTAAGTTTCATAAAATTCTATTCCTTTATCATCTTTATCGGTTCTGATGTAGACATCTATACCTTCTCTGACCTGCAGTTTCGTGTTTTTGTCTAAAATAATGACTTTGCCTTTTTTGAATTCTAGAACAGATGTTCCTTTACTTAAAGGAGAAATAACTTGATAACTATCCTTCTTTTTTAAAAACACATCTTCAAAAGTGTAGGTATCGTGAATACCCGTAGAGTCCTTTTCATATTTATACTGCAAATTAACAAAAGTATTGCTTGTGTCGAAATTATTGATAACAGTCAGATTTTCTCCTTCCAAAAAAAATGCCCCGCATTGATTGTCTTTTTTTTGATACAAAGGATTTATTATTTTGTCGTCGTGTATTAAGTTTTCGGTTTCTAATGTAACTTGATAGTAAAGAAACTCTTTTGATGAGGAACAACTAATAAAAATTATAAAACCGAAAATAATAAATAGATTTTTCATAAACATGTACAATCAAATTTAAGCCAATTATTGCCGACCTTAACTATCACTTAAAATAATTAAGTGCCAAAGCGTATCCTTTTAATCCAAAACCTGTAATACAACCTTGGCAAACAGGGGTCACTAATGAGGTATGTCGGAATGATTCACGCTTCGATATATTAGAAATATGAACTTCAATAACGGGAATATTCGAAGAAGCTATGGCATCCCTTATCACAACAGAGGTATGCGTATACCCTGCAGCATTCAGCACTATTCCACTATATTTTTGATTTAAATTTTGAATGGCACTTGCCAATTCTCCTTCTAAATTGCTTTGTAAATAATTTAGTTTTAAGTTCGGAAATTCGGATTCCAATTGAACATAATAATCTTCAAAACTTTCGCTTCCATAAACTTCTGGTTCACGTTTTCCGAGTAAATTTAAATTCGGACCATTTAATATTAAAATTTGCTTTGAATCCATATTGGGCTAAATATAGAAAGGATTATTTAAACTATTTAAAAATAGAAAAAAGTTTGTCGGCAAATAGTGTTGATGCCTATTTACGTGACTATGATAAATTAGCCAGTTATTTTTCAGATATTCAACCTACTCCACCTGAGAATATCGATTTAAATGACCTGCAATCATTCGTAAAGTGGATCGCGGAAATGGGAATTTCTGCAAGATCGCAGGCAAGAATCATTTCAGGCATCCGAAGTTTTTATTCCTACCTTATTATTGAAGATGTTTTAAAGGATGACCCTACAGATTTACTCGAATTGCCGAAATTAGGTCGAAAACTGCCCGAGGTTTTAACCATTGAAGAAATTGACAACCTAAAAGGAGCCGTTGACTTATCTAAACCTGAAGGTCATAGAAACAAAGCCATTATTGAAACATTATATAGTTGTGGGCTTCGAGTCAGCGAACTGGTTAATCTTCAATTAACGAATATTTATTTTGAAGATGGCTTTATGCGAGTCATTGGAAAAGGTAATAAAGAACGACTGGTTCCTGTAAACGAAGAAGTTGAAAAAGAAATCAACTGGTATGTCAATCATGTGCGGAATCATATGGACATTAAACAAGGGCATGAAGACTTTGTATTTTTAAACCGCCGGGGTGCTCAGTTAACCAGAGTAATGATATTTACAATTATTAAGGATTTAGCTACAGCCATTCAACTGAACAAAACTGTAAGTCCACATACATTCCGGCATTCATTTGCTACTCATTTAGTGGAAGGTGGTGCAAACCTTAGAGCGGTTCAAGAAATGTTGGGTCATGAATCGATTAGTACAACTGAAATTTATACCCATTTAAACAACGATTATTTAAGGGAGGCTATCATTTCTTTTCACCCTAGGAGCAACTAATCGCTAGTAGAATCGTCAATTTATTGTATCAAAAAAATTCTTATATTTAACAAATAGATAATATTGAACACATGAAATTATCGCTATTGTTGATATTCACATTTATTCTAAGTAGCACTGCTATAAGTCAGTATTGCGAAAATGTTGGGCCTAGCAATTCTGCCGATTCCAATATTGAAACTGTTTATTTAAACGGTGACGCAAGTAGCATTAATTTTATAGGATGTCCTGCTGTCATAGGTTTCGACGATCAAACAAATCTTTCTGCAACGGTTACAGCGGGTGTAAATTATATTTTGCAAGTTCAGTTTGGCACCTGTGATGGAAACTATGCAGGAATTGGAGAGGCTTGGATTGATTTTAATAAAAATGATGAATTTGAGTTAAATGAATCAATAGGAACTTGGGCGGGCACACCTCCAACTAATCTATCAAATTTCAGCTTTACACCTCCAATCAATACAATAAACGGTCCAACACGACTACGAGTAATTCAACGTGAGGGTGGCACACATCCAATTGATCCGTGTGGCACATTTACATGGGGTTCCGTAACTGATTTTACAATTAACATTACTGGAGGGATTGACTGCTCACCTTTTGTGGGAGATACTGAGCAGGATCCTGTAAACATTACTTCGGTGCCGTATTCGGGTACATTTGATAATTCTTATTGTTACTTTAATCACCATTCTGCCTATCCTTCTCCTGATATTTATTTTTTGTTAGATGTAGCAAACAGTGCCCATTCAGTTACGATATCGTTGTGCGGCTCAAGCTTTGATACTTTTTTGAGTGTGTTTGATAAACAAGGTAACACCATTACTTTTAATGACGACAGCGACAATTGCGGCAGCCAATCAGAAGTGAGTTTTGATATTAATGGACGCGACTCAATCATGATTATTGTAGAAGGTTGGGGAACTGAACAGGGTGAATTTGACATTAATGTAACAGGTCATTTTTTAGGAACTGAATCTTTTGATGCTAGAGAAGTTACCATTTATCCAAATCCTGCAAATAACCTTATCCGTATTGAAGGTATTTCTTCACAGGAAATTAGTATTCACAATGCCATGGGTAAATTGGTTCAAAAATCAGACTATATTGAAAACAGCCAAATTTCTGTGGCTGACTTATCTGCCGGGTTTTACATTGTAGCATTTAATATTGAAGGACAATTAAAAACTAAAACACTAATAATAAACTAAAATACTAATAATAAACTAATTGAAAAATTCAATAGCCATATTACTATTCATTATTGCAGAACTGTTATCTGCTAACGCTGTAGCCGCCTCAGTTTGGAATCAAAAACCAAACTTACCAGCTGTTGGTCGCCACAGAGGAACAGGTATTGCCATTGCCAATAAAGGCTATTTTGGATTAGGGCATGTTAATGGAACGGGCGTAAATGTAGTTTATTCGGATTGGTGGGAATACGACCCTGCAACGGCTTCGTGGACGCAAAAAGCAGATGTGCCAGTGCAAACATACGGAGCAGCAGCATTTGCAAGTAGCACTGCAGGTTATATAGGTGGTGGAATCTTTCAGGATGACGAGTTTTATAGGTTTGACCCAGCATTAAACACCTGGACACAAGTAGCTGATGCACCAGTGCATGTTAACGACAATATTGCGTTTTGCGTTGGCGACTTTGGATATATTACTGACGGAACTGAACTATACGAGTACAATACAATTAATGATACTTGGACACAAAAACAAACCCCTCCAACAAATATCGGACTTTGGTCGAGTGCCACTGTACTTCAAAACAGTGCATACATTAAAACAGGTTCCAACTTTTACGAATACAAACCAACATCTGACACGTGGATAGTTAAACAAAGCTACCCTGGCATAGCCACTGGCGGTGGTGTAGCATTTGTAATTAATAATAAATGTTATTTTTTACTAGGCTATGGTGGAAGTTTAGGAAATGTACAAAAAGAAATGTACGAATTCGATCCTGCAACTGGCAATTGGACTGTTCAACCAGAATTCCCAGGTACGAGCAGACGCTTTTCTTGCGGATTTGCAATTAATAATAAAGGCTATATAGGCATTGGTACAAACGGCATTAACTTTAGTGATTTTTGGGAATACAATCGCTTACTAAGCACAGATGAAATACCAACACAAACAACAATTTCTGTTACGACCTTTCCTTGTCCAGCTATAAACTTTATTAATTTTAAAATTATAGATTCCGAAAAATTTAAGGAATTAACCATTAGTATTTACAACTCATTGGGACAGAAACAAGAAGAGTTAGACTATATCAATTCAGGTTCTACCCTATCACTGGCTAAATACCCTTCTGGTTTTTATTTCTACTCAATACATTCAAATCAATCACTAGTTACTACTGGCCAATTCTTAAAACGATAAATGAAATTAGTATTGACCCTATTTTTACTGGTATCAACATTATTTGCATTTGGGCAAAATCAGAATTATTGGACCAAAAAGAACAATTTTCCAGGCTTAAAGCGTGAACGTACTATTTCCTTTTCAATCCTCACCAAAGGCTACGTTGGAATGGGAATTGACACAGCTGACAATGTAATGAATGATTTATGGGAATTTGATGCTGCCACTAGTTCGTGGACGCAAAAAGCAAGTTTGCCAGGATCTGTTAGAAGAAACGCTGTAGCCTTTACCCTTAACAAAATAGGGTATGTTGCTACAGGAATGGACAGTGCTGTTGCTACAACTGGCGAAACATTAAATGACATGTGGGCATACGACCCTGCTAGTAATCAATGGGCACAGAAAGCAGACTTTCCAGGCGCAAATAGCGCAGGAATTTATTTTGCTACCGCTTTTTCTATTAACAATAAAGGCTATATCTGTGGGGGAAAAATTGGCCCAAACAATTATTCTAATGAATTATGGGAATATAAACCATCTATCGACACATGGGCACAATTATCTAACTTTCCTGGTGGCGTAAGATATCAATTGGCCAGTTTTGCTGTTGAAAACAAAGGATACATTGGTTTAGGAGTGGATCAAAACATCTATCGACAAGACATGTGGGAATACAACCCTACTAACGGCAACTGGCAGCAAATGGCAGACTTTCCGGGAGGTGTGCGTGGTGGTGCTGTTACATTTTCGCTTCAACAAAGGGGCTTTATTACCCTTGGAGGTGATGGCGGATTCAAAAAAGATTTATGGGAGTACAATCCTTTTTCCGACACATGGGCAATTAGAAGTGAATTTGGTGGGTCGGCTAGAAAAAATGCCTTTGCATTTACCATTGGAAACTATGCCTATGTTGGAACTGGTAAAGGCGCATCTGGAAAAAAAGAAAGTGTATACCAATACGCACCATTCAATCTATTGTCAGTTGAAAAAACAGAACGCAAACGGTTATTAATTTTTCCAAATCCATCTGCTAATGGTTTAGTTTCAATTACAACTCCTGAAACAGGTACAATTACCATACAATCGCTTTCTGGTAAAAAAGTATACACAGGTAAAATCACTGATTTTCAAACTAACATTAACACGCAACATTTAGCCCCAGGTGTTTATTTTTTAACTTATGAACATTCAAATTTGTCGGTAAGTATTACTGACAGGTTGATTATACAATAAACTGATGAAATCACTTTTTACATACATAGTCCTTAGCTCATTCACCATCTTTTCTCAAGACAATTGGGTAGCAAAAGACTTTGTAAATGGACCACCTAGATCATCTTGTGCATCATTTGTTTTAGAAGGAGAAGGTTTTGTTTTAGGAGGATTAGGAGTGACATCTTTTAAGCGTAAACTTTATTCTTATGATGTAGACCAGGATGATTGGGATAATGAAGAATCACTTGGTGGCGATAATGGTGATGGACTAGAAAGAGGTGGCGCTATAGGATTTACCATCAAAGGAAAGGGATATATTGGACTAGGACAAGGAAATTCAGTGCCTTATTTTTCAGATTTTTGGGAATACGACCCAAACACTGAATCTTGGACTCAAAAAGCAGATTTTATTGGATCAGCAAGACGACAAGCCGTTGGATTTGCCATTGACAGTGTTGGTTTTGTTGGCACAGGGCAAGCGGCAACAGGTTTAACCAAAGATTTTTATAAGTATAGCCAAAGTACCAATACATGGACTCAATTGAATGACTTTGCAGGAACGGCCAGAAAAGGAGCTGTTGGTTTTTCAGAAATAGGTCAAGGATATGTGGCCACTGGTGACGACGGAACTTATAGAAATGATTTTTGGATTTATAACCACATCACTGATACTTGGATTCAACAACCAAACTTTCCAGGCACACCGCGAACAGGAGCTGTTGGCTGGGGTACGTTTCCAACCATCTATATTGCCTGCGGATTTGATAATACATTAACTTACAAAAATGATGTTTGGGAGTATAACTATTATGGCAATCAATGGGTGCAACGTGCCGATTTTATAGGTTCAGCCAGATCAAATGCCACAGCCTTTAGTATTAATGGTATTGGATATCTGGGACTTGGTTATGATGGCGATTACCTTGATGATTTTTACGCGTACACTCCTATTCTATCCAATCAAACGATTGAAAATAATTTTGAGGTCGACATTTTTCCAAACCCAATAGTTGAGGACATTCATATTAGTGGGTTGACTGATCATGAAGATTATCAAATAACGATTTACAATTTAGAGGGAAAGGTATGTTTTAGATCGGTCATTAATTCCACCTCAAACTCAGTAAAATTAGATAGAGATCAGTTAAAATCTGGATTGTATATTTGTGAAATCAACACAGAAAAAACCTCTTTTCAAACTAAACTACTCATTAAATAATGCGCCAGTTCATCCTATTAGTACTGACTTTAACGACAATTTCATGTCAAACCGATAATGAATTTTTTTACGAAAAAACAACTGTACCAGTAGATAATATCAAATTAGAAAAAGTACCTACTAGTCACTTTGAAACCTACGAAGTAGATGTTTTAGGCTGGGGTTATAAAATATTTCAGGACGGTAAAATGCTGATCAACCAACCCCATATCCCATCAATTCAAGGCAATAAAAGATTTAGCAGTAGGTTTAAAGCCGCTATTGCAGCAAAATTTATTTTAAACAAAATCGACAATAATATTTTCCCCCCTTCCATATCTCCTTCTGAATTAGACAGCTTAGGAGTTTTGGATTGAATGACACAATAGTTTATGGATTACCAAAATAAGAAAGCAGGTTACTACGAAAA
>JBGCGA010000087.1:0-16655 GCA_045110285.1 Crocinitomicaceae bacterium
AAAGAATCAATCTGGCACTAAAATACAATATATATTTTAGTTTCTGACCTCAAAATTGCAAAGGATCAGACAAAAAAAAGAGCAACCATTTGGATGCTCTTGAATAATTGATTTTTGGGTCTACTAATCAATAAAAGTGTATCGTATTCCTAAACCAAGGATATTCTTAATTTGAGCCAAAGGAACTGGTGTTCCTATATTCAAGCCTTCTTCATCAGTTCTTTGAATTTTTATATCGTGATCGTAAATCACGGTTGAGCTCCAACTTGCAGATAACCACTTATTAATTTTAAAGTTAAATAAAGCCTCTGCATTTATATCTGTATGAGTTCCAAAATATCTTTTCCCATCAGATTCTTTATTGTAGCTAGAAAACAATTCCAATCGTCCTTTAAATGTAACGTTTTTCATTATTTCATCAGTATACAGTAATTTTACAAAAGCTCCTATTTCATTTCTAAATACATCTCCTGGAGTAACACCAAATGCGCCGGCAGCTGATAAGTCGGCATTTCTAACGAATGTCATTTTAGAAGTTAAAGGAGACAGTAGTATTTGAAAATTATCATTTGGATGATAGTCAGCACCTGCTGCAATTGTTAAGTAACCAGGAGCCATAAACTTCGAAAGAATATCAATAGTACCGTCAGTTGGTCTGGATACATCAAACTGAGACCTAAAGTCAGCTAGTAAGGCCAAATCTAGCGGTTTATAAACATTATAGCCTAACTTAGAAAACAAAGCTATAACATCATCAGTTTTAGCCCAAGGGCCTGTAAGAATTCTATTTTGTCCGTAAGCAAGGTTCATACCGTTATCCCAACGCAACTTATCTTTCTTCCAGTTAGCTTGAGCATCAAATAATGCAATCCATGACACAGTGTTTTGTCCACCTGCATTCCAGTTTTTAAAGGAAGCATGTGTTCCATTTAATCCTCCTACTGCTTTGAACTTCCAATTTGTTGGCACCGGAGTTTCAGCCACTTCGTCTTGAGCAATACTTAGTACGGAAGTAGCCAAAACAGCTGTCATTAAAAATATCTTTTTCATTGTGTTTGTTTAAATATTGCTGCAAATATAAAAGTTCTACTATATATACTTTGCTGCTTCCGCACTTTTTAAGTATAATTTTTACTCAATTCACTTTTAATAAATTCCGCTACGCGAAAAGAATTCGCATAAATTGTCCATGTATAAGGTACAGACCCACCTGTAGGCATAAAGCTCCCGTCAGTAACAAACAGATTTTTGCAATCATGTAATTTACAATTTTTATCAAGCACGGATTCATCCGGATTATTACCAAATCGGCAACCGCCAGCTACCAGATTAGGTGATGGTGTGCCACTAATTCCTGTTTTAATATTTTTTGCTCCTACTTTACCTAATAATTTCTCTCCTTTTTTAGCTAAATACCTAGCTACTTTTAAGTCGTGTGGATGATAACCTATCTTCACTTTAGCAACCGCATCTCCCCATTTATCAACCTCTGTTTTGGATAGTGTTACATTACAATCATTGGTAGGTAGCCAGTCATTAAATATTTCAAATTTTAATTTTTTTTGTGCTTTAAAATGATGGACAATTCGATCTTTCAACTCGGCTCCAAAAACGAACCGGCTTCCATCCCATTTTTGTCGGCTTAATTTTGGCATTGGATTAGCGTGTTCAAATACAAAATCCACAGTACCACCTTTTACCTTTCCATTAAATAATTCGTCATCAATTTCATACCAGTTTTGAATAGCTCTATTTACCCACAACCCTGGCGTTTTTAGTTTCTCAACTTCCTCCTGCGTAAAATCGGTAAATTCAAGATTTCCACCTCCAATTCCCCCCCCCGAAAAAATTAGGTTTTTACCAACTTGACTGGTGGTATTTCCCAACCCTTTTGGATAGTTTGTATTTTTGCTTGCTAAAAGCAAACGAGAAGTTTCAATTGCTTGAGCGGCTAAAACAAATATTGAAGCCTTTACAGTTTTCACTTTACTTTCGAACCTGTATGAAGCTTCCACTACCTCTTTTTGGTCATTTGTTTCTAAATAAAACACTTTAGCATTGGGAATAATTGTGCAATTACCAGTTTCTAGCGCCTTATCAATCAGAGCCACTCTACTAGAGCTTTTTGCATTTGAACTACAACCATAAGAGCCACAATAATTAGAGTAATAGCAGCTCTGCCTCCCGTCTGTTGGCCGAGAAATAATCCCTCTGGCCACAGGTACTAAATTGTATCCCTCTTCAGCAGCAGCATCATCCAACCATTCACTAATAACATTCGTTTTTAGAGGTGGAAAAGGAAAGTCTTCTGTTGAACGTGGTTCTTGAGAGGAGTGAGGTCGAATTTCTCCTGAAACACCAACTACCGATTCTACCTTTGTATAATATGGCTCCATATCGGCATATGATATTGGCCAATCTACAATATTTGCACCTTCAATTGGTCCGTATGTACTTAAAAGTTTAAAGTCTTGAGGTTTTAGTCTGTGGAAATATGCGCTCATTAAATTTGAAGACCCTCCTACCATATTTCCGTTCCAATATGAACTTCGTGTTTTTTGTGTGGTATTAACTTCCCATTCCTTTTTTCTTCTGTTATATGACTCTATGGCATGAAATTCTTCATTTAAATTCGAAGCATAAACATCCTTTCTGCAACTTACATATTCATCTTTCGAAAAATCTTCGGTCTTTAAAAATGGCCCCTTTTCAAGCACACATACTTTATATCCAGCTAATGCCAATTCATATATGACTGGTCCAGCACCTGCTCCACTTCCGATTATACAAACATCATAATTCATATCACAATCTTTCTATAAATTTTGGGTAAAGGTCTTTTTGAAGTGGCCTTGGGTAGCCAGGTATGTGCCCTAGCCAGTCCCACCCAACTTCGTTTCTATTTACGTTATAAGATGGATCTAAAACTAATGCTTCAAAAATATAGTTCGTGGTATTTGAAAGTAATCTTTCACCCCATTTTAAAACAGATATAGACTCAATAACTCTATTTTTATTAACTGTATCTAATTCCTTAAAATCCTTCTTATACATATCATTGCAGTGCTCTGACAGTTTTTCTAAAGAGATTAAAAACATGTCATAAGCATCATATCCAAATGTTTTATCTTGTATTGTCCAAATAATATGAGGAATAACATTTATCTGTCCAGCACTTGGTCCATTGCCATTATCAGGAAATAAAACATTAATTATTTCCGTTATATTTTTTAATTCATTTTCAGAAAAAAAAGATTCTTTAATCAGATCGTCCGAATGATTACAGGATTCTAAAAAACCAATTTGCGTCATTATACCTGCTGCAACTAATCCTTTTATAAACTGTCGACGGCTTTTGTTCCAGTCTTCTATATTAGTCATGGCTTTCATTTATGGAAAACAAAGATATTAAATTGACATTGGTTTAGAAATAACATTGACCAAAAAAAAGCCTAGACCGTTTGGTCTAGGCTTTTGTTATAGTTTTTGGATTAGATTAGTGACCTCCGTCACATTTTCCTTCTTCACATTTGTGCTCTTCCATAGCTCCTTCAACTGCATCAACAGCATTCTCCATAGCTCCTTCACCTGCTTCAACTGCAGCATCTACAGCCTCACCAGCCATGTCACCAGCAGCATCTACAGCTTCACCAGCCATATCACCTGCCTCAGCCGCAGCATCTCCAGCAGCATCAGTTGCATCTGCAGCAGCTTCTGTTGCAGCATCAGCAGCATCATTTGCAGCTTCATTTGCTTCTTCACAGCTGTACATTGCCATTGAACCTGCAGCTACTAACACTAATCCTAATTTTCTTAAATTTAAAAGATTCTTTTTCATCATTTTGGTTTTAATAATTAAACAATTGGGTTACTCCCTGCAACAAACGTACGAATTATATTTAAAAAAGGTTACTGTGTCAGCAGTTTTTCTTAACAATTGATTCTTCAAATCATTTTATCTTTGGTTAGATTTGCGATTGTGAAACCTAAAATTGCCATTATTGGAGGTGGTTGCAGTGGACTTAGTCTAGCTTGCACTATCAATACAACCAAGTTTGATGTTTGTTTGCTTGAGAAAAAAAACAGGTTGGGTAGTAAGCTTCTTGTGGCAGGTAAAGGAGGGTTTAACTTGACGCATTCAGAACCTCTGTCAAATTTAAAAGAACGGTATTTTCCAACTTCGTTATTAAACCCGTCACTCTCCTATTTTTCAAATACTGATTTCATTAATTTTTTGGCTGATATTGGAATTGACACCTATACTGGGTCAAGCAGACGTATTTTTCCTGTTCAGGCTATTAAACCAATTGAAGTAGTTAACGCTATTGAACATAAAATTATTAAAAATAAGGTAAAAATTCGCACAAACATTGAATTAACTGCATTCGAGAAGTTAGCCGATTCACTTAAATTGTATTTGAAAATTGGTGAAGTCATAAGTGAGGAGGAATTTGACATTGTCGTATTTAGCTTAGGGGGAAGAAGTTGGAGTGTCACAGGTTCAGATGGAAAATGGCTAAAAATGTTTGAAAGACACAATATTAAGGTGAGCCCATTCCAACCTTCAAACTGCGCAATTAAAGTGAATTGGCCAAATAGTTTAATCGATAAAATTTCAGGTTCACCTCTTAAAAACATATCTGTCAGCCTAGGGGAACAAACCCTTCTTGGAGAAGTAATGCTGACAGATTTTGGCATGGAAGGCACCCCAATTTACACTGTAAGTAACAGATTTGAAAAATTTGATAATGAGAACACTGTACAATTTGTCAATCTCGATTTCAAGCCTAGCTCGAGCAAGAATACTCTACTACAAAAACTAGAGAGGAAAAGAACCTCTACATGGACAAATCACTTAAAAAAACAGCTGAATTTGACAAAAACCCAAATAGAATTAATAAGGTGGAAGACATCTAAAGCTGAGTTTCAGTCTGCCGAATTTATTGCTAGTTTGATAAAATCATTCCCAATTGAAATTTCAGGCCTTGCTCCCATTGACGAAGCCATTTCTACGGTAGGAGGAATAAATCTATCCGAGATTTCTAATCATTTTGAATTGAAAAAATTTAAAAATATGTTTGTACTAGGAGAAATGCTAAACTGGGACGCTCCTACGGGCGGATACTTGATTCAGGGCTGCATGAGTATGGGACAATTCACTGCAAATTATTTGAACAGTAATTTTTCTGACTAGCTCAGCTATAATAAAAGGCAATAGTACAATAATTGTAATATATTTGCATCCGCAAACAGAGAGGTGGCCGAGTGGCTTAAGGCGCACGCTTGGAAAGCGTGTATACAGCAATGTATCGAGAGTTCGAATCTCTTCCTCTCTGCACAATAAAAGGTTATCAATCATTAATTGGTGACCTTTTTTTATGACATAACTATTTCGAAATATAATAGACTTCAAAAATCTGAGCTAGAGTTTACATTTTCTTTCGTCAACTATTTATCTTGTTTAAGATAAAAGTTAATTATCCGCTCTTTTTCTCCGCTTTCGGAAAGCTCAAGTAAAGACTTATTTACATCATTTACCAGTATACTGTTTTGCAGAAAAGCAAAGCCATACCCCTGCTTAAAGTATTCGGTTTCGCTGATATATAAATCTTGATTATTGTTATGTTTTAAATAATGTAACAACTGAGGCCGATCATAAACAATAGCGTTCACTTCGTTATTTTTTAGCTTATGAAAAGCTTCCTCAATGCTTTGAACAGAAATAGTTTTAATATGAGATTGACTAAGAAACTCTTCGGCAGGGGAATCAATAATTGTAACCGCTTTTTTATCAGATAATTGTTCAATGTGAGTAATGGTTGTTTTGCCAAGTGATGAAAGTGTTAATGTACTTGCGATTCCGGCCACCATTGATGTAGCAGAAATTAATGATATAATCATCCATACCCCTGCAATAGTTCTCCCCATCAAAGTAATTGGCGCTTTGTCTCCATAGCCTGTTGTACTCATTGTAACAATAGCTAACCACATGCCGGAGCCTATTCCTGCCACTGGAGAATTTGGAAACTGTTCGGGTGATGCTTTTCGCTCGGCCAACCAAAGCATGGCGCCAACTATTGCCAGAATAATTAAGAACACACATACCGCCATCAGTAATTGAAAACTAAAAAAGGGGCTAATTTTTTGCCATAATGTCAAGTCCTTATTAATGGAAACAATAGCAATACTTGAATTATAAAATGGTTGCGAAAAGAATATTTTATCGACCCTACTCGAGGTAATACTAACTGGCCCAACAAGTAAATCTATTTTTCCGTTTTCAAAGCTATCAATCGCATCTGTTATTTTTTTGAAAGGTACATATTTATACTGCCAGTTATTTTCATTAGCTATCTCATCCCAAATTTCAACAACAATTCCTTTTTTGTATCTATTAAAAACAAAAGGTTCACCTCCCGAAACACCTACAATTAGTGTGTCATTTTCAGAAATATTTTCGCCCTGTTGCGAAAAACCCTGGCTCAGGAAAAAGAAAACAAAGAGCCATAAAATTGGAAGTCTTAAACTTTGCATTTGAACAATGTTACAATATTTTTAAAAGCCAAATGTACATGAAAATAAAAGACCATAGAACCAGTTTATAATGAGGATTTAGTCAATTTTTTTTATGCTGATTTTAAAATCTAATACCCACGACACAAACGTCATCAATCTGTTCGATTTTGCCTCTCCACGATTCAAATTTCTCATCAAGTAACCTCTTTTGATTTGTCATTGAATCTTGGTGAATGCTGATTATAAAATCCTTAAGTGGCTTCTTTTTCAATTTCTTCCCTTTGTCACCCCCAAACTGATCGGGAAAACCATCAGTTAGTAAATAAATTAGATCACCTTTAATTAATTCTATTTGCTGTTGAGTAAACGGTTTTAAATCTTCAGCCCAACCAATTGCTTGTCGATTAGCTTTAAATTCAGTAATTTCTGCCCTTTCATTACCTTTTATTAACCAAGCTCCATTATTTGCACCAGCCATTTTAACGGTCCTATTTTTTATCGAACAAATAGTAATATCCATGCCATCCCTAACATCTTGGCCAGTTTTTCTGAACGTTTCAATCACAATGGCTCTTGTGGCATCCAGAATAGCGGCTGGTTCTATAATATTTAGCTCTTTTACTACTTTATTAAGGGCACTAGAGCATACAATACTAACCAAAGCACCAGGCACGCCATGACCTGTGCAGTCAGCAACGGCAATAATTTTAGTATCTGTTGGTTTGTCATATTCAAACCAGTAAAAATCGCCACTGACAACATCTTTTGGCTTAAACAACAAAAAATGATCTGGAAAATACTGGTTTAGTTCTTCATCTGATGGTAGAAAGACATCTTGTAAACGCTTTGCATAATCAATACTTTGCTTTATTTCGTGATGGCTCTCTTCTAATTCTTGATGTTGAAGTGTAATAATATCATGATCTCGCTTTTTTCTCCGAAAGGTTCTATAAGCAAATGCACCAAATACAAGTAAAAGCCCTATTCCGCCGAACAAAGCATACTTTTGAATTTTATCTTTTTCAATTTGGGCTTCTTGCTCACTCAACTTTAATAGATTAACCTCTTCTTTCTTAGCAAAACTTATGCTATCAGCAATAGTTTTCTTTTCGTAGTCGTGTTCAAATTTTAGCTTTAAAGTTGCTTCCTTATTTTCCATGATTCTTACGCTATCTTCAAGTGACTGCGAAACTTCAAAAAAACTAAGTGCTTTGCGATAATCCTTTTTTGCTGAGTGAAGTCTGTAAAGTTCATGGCTGGCTCTAGCTGCTTTTGAAATAATTCCCAACTGCAAATATTTCTCTAAACTAGAATCTAGGTATTGTTGAGCTAAAGACATGTTGTTATTGTCAAAATAGTAAGTACCTATGCCATACTCTTGAAGGGCAACATTTCTTAAATCTCCTAACTCTTTAAAAATCTTGAGAGACTTCAATCGATAAGGAAGACCACTTTTACGCACTGTTTCAATACTATCAATTTCCAATAAATCTGCCAAATTACCATAAACATGTGCCATGCCTGGCTTATAATTTTCATTAATATTTATCTCTAAAGCCATATTATATAAGTCATAAGCCTTCTTTTGCATACCAACTCCAGAATAAAAAGCAGCTAAATTTGCACTCGATAAAGCAATTTCAATTTTATTGCCTAGTGCTGTCTTAATTTCTAAGGCCTTTTCATAATACTCCAGCGCCAAATCATTAAATTTTTGCTCATTATATATAATCGCCATATTATTGTACACCTGTCCAAGTCTAACAGAGTCTTTTGTTTCTTCAAATATTTTAATTGCCTTAAAGTAAGTTTCAATAGCAGGTTTATAATTTGATTGATTGTGATAAATCAGTGCTTTATTGCAGAGATTTGAACTCATCTTATTTTTATTTCCAGCCAGATAATTATAACTGTATGCTGAATCAAAAAAAGCACTTGCTTCTTCTTGAAAACCCTGAGAGTAATATGCAGCCCCCATAGAATTATAGGCACTAGCGATAAATGTTTTATTATCTATTTTTTTGGAATATTTGAGTTGCAATTTTGATAGAACAATTGCACTGTCAGGATTTGAATATATGTATGATTCCCATATGCATCTTTTAAGAGCCTCTAACCTTATGGTATCATGCTTTTGGGAATCTGTCCATACATTCCACAAACTATCAGAATTGCCGTACACTTTTCCAATAATAAACAGATGGAATAAAACTACTGTGACAATTTTGTGAATCATATTTAAGACATCTTTAGCATGAAGTATTGAACTAAAGGTATAAAAATTATGCGACAGTTATACTACAATATTATTAACTGCTTTTAGCGCTTGGGCAATATGTCTTTGATTATGATAGATCACTACCCTTAGCGTATCTCCCAACCTTAATTTAATCAAATTAGAAATTGTTATTCCTGTTTTCAATTTAGTTAGGTTTTGAGAAACCGCTATGTCTAAAATTTCGAGTGTTTGCTCCTGGTATTTGAGAAATGAATCAATTACAGATTTATCTATTTGAGATTGATTAGGATTCATATCCTTAAATGTTTTCATTTTGTTAAGCTTTGGCTTTACTTGCATTGACTTTGCAAAATAATTGCCTAAAATGCCTGACCGAAAAACTTGGGAAGATTTTTTAGTACTATCTGCCATAACCTTATTTATTTCTGGCACATAAAACATGCTATACCTATTTAAATGCTCGATACATTCTAATGCCGACCATGACTCAGAATTAGCTTTTGTTTGAAGCGCCTTTTCAGACATAGAATTCAGCTTCTCAGTTTCAATTATCACACTATTTGTGATATCTCTAAGCTCTTTAATTAATTCTTTATTTGAAACTTTCATTTGTTTTTTTACAAAGATTGATATTTCTTAGAGTTTAAAAATTGATTGAAATCAAGATTTATTCTTTAAGTCGAGAAAGAGTCTCAGGCGTCATTCTTAAATATGAAGCAATGTATTTATGTGGTACCTCTTGAAAAAGTTGAGGACTCCTTGCTAACACTCGTTTGTATCTTTTAACAGGTGATTGAATTAGAATGTCTTTCTCTCTTTCTAATTGCTGGTAAACCAATAACTCTAGTAATTCAGTCCAAACATTTTTCAACTCCGTTGATTGATCTACTAATGATCTAAATTTACGTTTCGAAATAATCTTAACGGTTGTTTTTCTGATGGCTTGAATACATAAATCGCTTGGTTGTTCTGAGATGTAGGAATCTAGAGCCGTTACAATATTATTTTGATAACCAAACCTAATGGTATGCTCATATTCATCATCAAGGATAAATAATCTCAAACAGCCTTCCACTATAAAATAAATATTGGTATCCTGTTGGCCTTCCTGTTTTATAAATTCATGTCTCACTACCGTTTTAGAATCTTCCCAAATATCATTTTCATCTAAAAATTTTATAAAATCTTCAAATTTTGACATTATTTTTCTTTATTCAGTAAATCCATAATGGCGGAACGATTCTTAAATAATTGACTGTCTTCAATAGCCGGTAAAGCAGTGAATGTAATATCTCGCAAAGGCTCATAAAGCATTGAAGACTCTTTGAATTCTTTGGAAATGAACTTATTTTTTTCGTCAATTGATTCCAGTACAATCACCAGCATACTTGACACCAACACCATTTTTAAAGCGCCAAAAATAAGTCCTGCAAATTTATTGATAGTTGACAATGCCACAAGAGAGATGGCTTTTTCTAATACTCTTCCCAAAAAGAAAACCATGGCCCCAACAAGTAAAAAAGTAAGTGAAAATGCAATAATTGGAAGGTAATCGGATTTAAAATCAAAACTATCAGTTAGCAAGGTTGACATTTTATCTGAAAAATGAATAGCTCCGTAAATTCCTGCAAACAACGCTAGCAAGGTGAAAATTTCAATAATGAACCCTTTTCGAAAACCTTTCCATGCTCCCCATAATATTGGAACCAACAATATAAAATCTAAATAATTCATACTGGTTTTAAAGATAAATTCAATTTTTAGCCATTACCTTTGCAATCTCAATAATTACGCACAAAAGTATTTTAATAATGGATCACAAATTAGCTATTGAATTTCAGGAAGTAAATAATAAAATGAACACATTATTTGATGCTGACATGGACTTAAACGGCATCATGACCATTATTGGTGTTCAAGAATTAGGACATGGATTTCGTGAATTTTCAAAAGACGAAAAACTGAATTTAATGCACATTGCCACTTGTACAATTTTAGAACCATACGGTTATTACAAATACACGCATGACGACGAAGACGGCTGGCCACACTTTGAAAATATTCAAAAACTACCTCACTTAAACGATAAACAGCAAGAGCACCTACTAAAAGAAGCCATTGTACAGTATTTTAAAGTCAATGCGTATTTGGAGGAGGAATAGTATTTTGTGGTTTCTAATAATTAATTGAGCTGAGTGCTTTAGATTGTTGATTATGGGATTGGTGGTTGGGTAAAAACTGGTATTTGTTGTCAACGGCTTTAGCAGTGAATTTTACCCGTTATTAGGCATTTTTTTTTCAATTTCGGCAATTTCTTTACATACTTGATAGTAAAACTTTTTTCTTTTTGCTTTATCTAAGAGTTTTCTAGCCTTTTTATAGTTATTTCTTTCTATTTCAATCAGAGCCAAATTCTTTAAAGCAACAGAATTATTTGGGCATTTTTTTAGTGATAATGTGATATCCTCTATGCCGCTTTTATCCAGTGATTTAAATTTTGAGTATCCTTGATTGTTTAAAGCAAAATAGTCTTTAGGGTTCAAGGCAATTGCCTTTTCAAAATCTAGTAAAGCATCTCGATACTTTTCTATTTTAGACTTGTAATACCCTCTATTATTATAAAACACTGACTCATTAGGGTTTTCTTCAATAGCAATATCTAATGCCGTGATGGCTTCATTAATTTTTTTTTGTCGAGCAAGGTTCTCTGCTCGAATACCATTTATATACCCCGTGTTTTCAAAATATTTTTCAGTTAATTCTACTTGTTTATTGAATTGTTCATTTAACTCTAATTGAGAATAAACATAACAGAGAGTTAAGGCTATGTGACTATCAAGACCAAACATTCTTTTATAAAAACTAGCAATTTTAAATGATCGTTTTCCATTACCATATGATAAATGATTAAATATAATTTTCAAAAGATAGTTTTTCAATAAAAAAGTCATTGAGATCTCATATTATACCTAACGGTTGTGCAAAAAGACGTTTTAATACTTTCTGCATGTTGTCAGGCACTTTTATTTTGTTAATTCTTTTAGCATTTTTTGTGAATGTTCAGCCGCCCACTCCTGGCTATTATTACAATATTTTATTGTTAGATTGCAATACTCCATTGCCTTTTCAATATTTTTTTCTTTTTCATAGATTACTGCGCTACCATAATATCCGCCAAAATAACTCGGGTAATCACTTTCTAAACACGAAAAAATCTTCAAGGCTTGAAAGTTCTTATTATTGTTTATATAACTAATCCCAAAATAAAAAAGTGCTTCTTTAGACACTGAATAATTGAGAGTATCAGATTTAATTTGGTTATACATTTCAATTCCACTTTCTATTCCATTCTTGTCAATTTCTTTCTCTAATGCAATTTGGAAGGGCATTTGGAACTTCCCATTTGTATAATGACTTATCAATGCTTTAGCTCTATTGGCTAGTTCTTGTCCTTTTTTACTTCTGTTTGTGAAAATGGCAACCGAAATATTCTCGCTCGGTATTCTTATGACATGGCTTCCAAAGCCAATTGATGAGCCTCCGTGTTGTAATATTTTAATTCCCTTGTAATAATTAACTATCCAACCGTATCCGTAACCTCTGTCATTAGATATTCCGTTTTCATCATAATTATAGAAAGCAGCATCTAGTTTGTTTAGAGGTAATAATTTGTCAGTATACAAAGCTTGGTCCCATTTATAATAATCCATAACAGATGAATAAATACCTCCATCACCTTGTATGGCGCTCACCAAACTTTGATCTCTAAGAATTATTGATGTGTCTTTAACAACATAACCGTAAGCTCTGTTTTTAATTTCTTTATCTTTTTCGAAGATCATAGAATTCGTCATATCTAAAGGTTGAAATATTTCTTTTTGCATAAAATCGGCAAAAGACAGTCCTGATAATTTTTCTACTATTTGAGCCATAACAGCATAACTTGTATTACAGTAGGCATATTTTGAATTAGGTTTAAAATAGGTGCTATCAGTATTTAAAAGGCCATTTAAAACATCTTTATCAAGCATCTGTTCAGTTTGACCTTCTTTGAGAAAACGATTATACTTTACTAGACCAGATCTATGTGCTAATAGCTGTGTAATAGTAATTTCCTTACCATACGCAGGAAAATCAGGAAATATTTCCTTCAAATTAGTTTCGTAAGTAAGTTTTCCTTGATTCACCAATATCATTATTGCCATTGCTGTAAACTGTTTTGTTACAGATGCAATTCGATAGTTCGTTTGTGGTGTTGCCAATATATTATTTTCTAAATCAGCATATCCATAACTTCTTGCAAGTGCAATTTCTCCATTTTTAATTACAATAATGGTTGCACTTGGTTGATCTTTACTATAATTTTTGAAAAGGTCATCTACAAATTCAGTATCATCATTTACTTTTGGTCTCGCGTCACTAACATACAATACTGAGTTACATCCAGAATTTAAGATTAGTAATAGTAGTATGATTTGGATGTTCTTCATTTTGTTTCCATTATGATTAACCTGCAGGTATGAACACCTAAGTACACATCCATACATTATGTATTTTGCTGATTTTGATTTAAATATACAAACAATACCTGAATTGCAATGCTCTTCTTTCGCTTATTATAAGCAATTTCTATTGGTCAGAAAAGCTGTTTATGTTTGAATCGCTCCTACGTTATATCGTTCTGTAATTGGCGAATGGTCTGCCATTTCAATACCCATAGAAATTACTTTTCTGGTATCAGCCGGATCAATAATGGCGTCATACCACAGTCGTGAAGCAGCATAGTAAGGCGAAATCTGTCTGTCGTATCTCGATTTAATTCTATTATAAATTTCTTTTTCAGATTCTTCAGTTATTTTTTCACCTTTCTTTTTTAATGAAGCTACTTCAATTGATAGTAAAGTTTTTGCAGCAGAAGCACCACTCATCACTGCCAGTTCAGCAGTTGGCCAAGCCACAATTAATCTCGGGTCGTATGCCTTACCACACATGGCATAATTTCCTGCCCCATACGAATTGCCAATCACTACCGTAAACTTGGGCACAACTGAATTAGACATGGCACTTACCAGTTTGGCTCCGTCTTTAATAATTCCTGAATGTTCAGACTTAGAGCCTACCATAAAACCGGTTACATCTTGCAAAAACACCAGTGGAATACTTTTTTGGTTACAAACCATTATGAATCTGGCGGCTTTGTCGGCTGAATCGTTGTAGATTACGCCTCCAAATTGCATTTCGCCTTTGGCATTTTTCACCAATTCTCGCTGATTGGCTACTATTCCAACACTCCAACCATCTATTCGGGCATAACCACAAACAATGGTTTTACCATAGTCGGCTTTGTACTCGTTAAAGTCTGAATCATCAACTAAGTTCGCTATGATATCCTTAGTATCATATGGCTTTGACCTGTCTCTTGGGAAAGCGCCATAAATATCTTTCACCTTTACCTTCGGAAGAACAGCTTTTTTTCTATTAAATCCAGCTTTTGGCTTTCCTCCCAGTTTATCCATCATGCCTTTAATTGTTTTCAAACAATCAGCATCATCTTTCGACTTATAGTCGCATACCCCACTTATATTGGTTTGGGTTGTTGCTCCTCCCAGCGTTTCATTATCAATAGATTCTCCAATAGCCGCTTTTACTAGGTATGACCCTGCTAAGAATATTGTTCCAGTTTTATCTACTATCAACGACTCGTCTGACATGATCGGTAAATAAGCTCCTCCTGCAACGCAGCTTCCCATCACTGCTGAAATTTGAGTGATTCCCATGGCTGACATGCGAGCATTATTTCTGAAAATTCTTCCAAAGTGTTCTTTATCAGGGAAAATTTCATCTTGCAAAGGTAAATACACCCCAGCACTATCAACCAAATAAATGATTGGTAAATGATTTTCCATGGCAATTTCTTGCGCTCTTAAATTCTTTTTAGCTGTGATTGGAAACCAAGCTCCAGCCTTTACGGTGGCGTCATTGGCTACAATAATACATTGTTTACCGCTAACATATCCTATTTTTATCACCACTCCTCCACTCGGACATCCACCGTGCTCCTCGTACATTCCATCTCCTACAAAGGCACCAATTTCTAGCACTTCAGAATCATCATCAACTAAAAAGTCAATTCTTTCACGGGCAGTCATTTTCCCTTTTGCTTTATGCTTATCAATTCTTTTTTTACCTCCTCCCAAATAGATCTGCTCAAGCTTTTGTTCCATTTCAGAAATTAAAAGACGCATACTGTCGTCGTTTTTATTGATTTCTAAGGTTTTTTTATCTACTGCCATTCTTGAAACTTTATGGTAAATTTGTGCTATTGTTTGCCCCAAATATACATATTCTTTAAGTATTTAATAGGAGAGAAATAAGTAAAGTATGAGCGAAATAACAAATTTTAATATCCGCGTTTACGGCTTAATAATTAACACAAATGGTGAAGTATTAACTTCAATCGAAAAATATAAGAAGTATACACTGCACAAATTTGTTGGCGGAGGCTTAGAAAAAGGAGAAGGCTTAAAAGATGGACTTCAAAGGGAATTTATTGAAGAATTAAATTCTGAAATTGAGGTTAAGGAATTGTTTTATGTCAACGATTTTTTCCAATTGTCCTTCTTAAAAAAAGAAGATCAAATTATCAGTTTCTATTATTTTGTATCTCCTAAAAACTGGGGAAATTTTGAAACTTGTTGCGCAAAAACACACTTAAACCAAAGATTGATATGGACTCCACTAAAAAGTTTTAAAACAGAGTTATTAAGCCTACCCATAGACCAAATAATGATTGAAAAATTAAAGTTATGGCATAAAAAAAACTCAGACCAAACAGTCTGAGTTTTTTTTCAGTTATATTAATTCGAAAATTACTTTTCAGACCCAACAGCAGCTTCAATTTGCTCCATTAACTCAGCAGAGTTCTCATCTAATCCTTCTAAGTCTAATCCTTCTAAAGCATCTTCCATTCCTTCTTCCATATCAAAGTTCTGGTAAGAATTTTGCATTTGCTCCATAATTAATGCTTCTAATTCTTCCATTGCAGGACAGTCATCCATATATGCTTTTCTCATAGAATCGTTTTCAGCTTGAGTTAAATCTGCCATTTCTTTATTGATCTTATCTCCTAAAACTTCGCATTGATCTAATTCGGCCTTGTGTTTTTCTTCAAAAGCTTTCATCTTGTCTTCATCCATGCCTACTTCTTTAAATCCTTCAAGACTTAATTCTGTGCAACTGCAAATAGTTGGCTCTGCTTCTCCACATGACACTAAAGCTACAACAGATAATGCTGCGACTAATAAATTTTTAATTTTCATAATTTGGTTATTGATTCATTTTAAAACGGTTCAAAAGTAGCCTATTATTTCATTAAATATTTAATTTCATGTATTTTTTTCCTCTAATTACTGTTAATTACACCCTTTTTCTGTTAAAATAGTGTTACTTTTTTAACAAGTCCGTGTATATTAATTATATTGGAGTTATTAACAGTTTGTAGTCAATTAAAAGTACAAATTGAATGACCAAAACAACCAAACAAATTCTATTTTTAAACAATGAGAAAACTGACCATACTCTTGAGCATATTCTTTAGCTTAAACGGCTTTGGCTATGCACCAAATATTATCAAATTTATACAGGTTAAAAAAGATACAGTGTCGTATAAATTTGTTGAAACGCCTGATTTATTTAGCGAAAATTGGCATCAATTAGCGCAACCTAATTTTTGGAAGACTATCATGCGTATGTCGCCTGACTCTTGCTTAATTAACGTGGCTTCTACCCGGAAAATATTACACAAAGAATCTCTAGCAAAGTGGAACTTAATGAATGATTTAGAAAAAGATTCTGTGCGACAAGATTTTCGAGACTTATACGGCATTGATTCTTCAGAAAG
>JBGCGA010000088.1:0-24424 GCA_045110285.1 Crocinitomicaceae bacterium
TTGGTGCAGTTGATTTGTGCATTTAGGTTGCTAGATGAAGATTTAGAACTATCCATTTCGACCAGAGAGAGTGAAGTTTTTAGAGACCATATCGTTCAATTAGGAATCACATCTATGAGCGCAGAATCCAAAACAAATCCGGGGGGTTATGCAGTGGAACCTCAATCATTAGAACAGTTTGAAATATCCGACGAAAGAAGTACAGAGTCAATTACGACTATGCTAAAAACTCAAGGTTTAGAGGCTGTTTGGAAAGATTGGGAGTATTTTAATTAAAAAATATAGCTACACCATTAAAAATAACTTGCCTTTTTTTCCGTAGTATTATTAACCCAAGAAAAATAAAGTCTATGAAAAACTGCTTCTTTACTCTTTCAATATTTCTTGCAACAGTCTTAAACGTATGCTATTCTCAAAGCACTGAAAATATACTTTTCGGCACTGGCAAAAGTGCCATTACAAAAGTGCATTCAGCAAAGTTAAATTCTCTATATAAGACCAATCTGAGCAAAGCAACTCAAATTACATTGCTAGGCCATACTGATAATGTTGGCGATTCTTTACAAAACATTTTACTGTCCTCTCGAAGAGTTGAATCAGTCAAAGATTATCTTATAAAATTAGGTTATAATCCTAAGAAAATAGATGTCAAATTTCATGGTGAAAACCTACCGTTAAACAATAATAATACATTTGAAGAACAACAAACTAACAGGCGTGTAGAAATACAATGGGAAGAGAGTAAACTTGAAATTATTGAAGAATTAAAAGCAATTGAAACAGATGATATTCAGGATCTATATGACCTGCTTGCGCAGAAAAAACAAGAGTTTTGCATTAACCCTAATAGAGATACTATCCTATATTTACAGCAAGGTACAATTATTAGCATTCCTGAAAATGCCTTCCAAACTGATCAAGAAGACTGCGTTTTATTCAGAACAAAAGAAATCTATAAAAAATCGGACATGATTTTAGAAAACCTGAATACAATGTCGGGTGATAAGCTACTTGAATCGGGTGGAATGATTTACACTGAAGCAGTAGATGATAATGGCCTTAATTTATCTTTAAACGACGGTAAGGAACTCACCATAATGATGCCAACCGACACTCTTTTAGAGGGAATGAGACTGTTTGATGGAGAACGAGATCCTCACTCGAATCGAATAAATTGGGAAACTTCTTCGAACTCATCTGTAGCAGATATTGATTTTGGCGATTGTTTACCGTACGAATACCGCGAAAAAGACTCATGTAACAGATGTAAGATTCTTTTCTGCCGATTGTTTGGACGCATTGATGAAACAGCAAAGGGAATGACTGATCCAGAAATCAGAAAATTAAACAAAGAATTTAGGAAATGTCAAAAAATATGGCGAAAAACTCCCGAAGTTTTTCTACCGTACTCCGATTACTATGATTCTACAAATTGTGGTCAATTAATGGCAGAAATGGGCGTTAATAATTGGACCGAGCTGCAAGATACACTAAGAGCAATTAGAGATCAACAGATGCAAATTTTGTTTGAACAATATGGCGTAAATAATTATGATGACTATCAAGATACGCTAAGAGCAATTAGAGATCAACAGATGCAAAGACTCTATGATCAGTTTGGTGTTAATACCTACGAGGAATATCAAGATACAATCAACAAAATTGCAATTAGAAATCAGCAACTGCAGAGTGCAAAAAATACCGCCTTAAGTAAGGGAGAGTCACATGTTAAATTCATTAATAAAAATCAAAAAGCAGCACTAAAAACAGCCTTTGAATACTACAAAGTAGATAATTTTGAGGACTATCAAGATACAATTCGCAAACTTGCAGAACAAGAAGCTAAGCTTTCAGAACTAAAATACTACGTGGCCAACACAAACAAACTAGGTTGGATTAATTGCGATAGATTTTCTGGCTACACCAGAAATCAACTAACTAATATGCAAGTAAAATTAACGACCAGACCTAACACTTCTTGCATGGCAGTATTCGTAGACGTAAAATCTGTAATGCAAGGATACCCAAATGAACATTACTACTTCAATTCCATACCTCGAAATTTAGATATCTGGATTGTAGCATTAAAATATAAAAACAAACAGCCGTACTTATATTTAGAAAAAACCATAGTTCAAGACTCGATTGATAATGTTACATTTAGACCTTTAACAGGACTAGAACTTAAAAATGAACTTAAGAAACTAGACAACTAAAATTACAATAACCGAAAAATGCTACTAACAACGGCCGAAAAACAGCAATACAATCGTCATTTAATTTTAAGTGAAGTTGGTATTGCGGGTCAGCAAAAACTGAAAGAAGCAAAAGTACTAGTCATAGGTGCAGGCGGTTTGGGATGCCCCATTTTACAGTATTTGGCAGCAGCAGGTGTAGGTAAGATTGGTATTGTAGATGATGATAAAGTAGATGTCAGCAATTTGCAACGGCAAATACTGTACGGCCATAGCTCTATTGGCATTAATAAAGCAATTGCTGCAAAAGAAAGGCTTAATGACATTAATCCACACATTGAAATTAATACTTATGCCTATCGATTAACTTCAAAAAATGCAGTCTCACTTTTTTCAAAATACGATATAATTATTGACGGATCTGACAATTTTCCTACTCGTTATCTATGTAATGATGCTGCAGTTTTAGCGGAAAAACCTTTAGTTTTTGGTTCAATATATAAGTTCGAAGGACAAGTTTCGGTATTCAATTATCAAAATGGACCCACCTACCGTTGCCTATTTCCAAATCCGCCGGGACCAAATGAAGTGCCAAATTGTTCTGAAGTTGGTGTGTTAGGAATTTTACCGGGAATAATTGGCGCAATCCAAGGTAATGAAGTGCTTAAAATAGTTTTAGAAACTGGAGAAGCATTAAGTGGTAAACTGCTAACCTATAACACTTTAAATAATAGTCAAATCGTCTTAAATTTTGACAAGACTGAGGCTTCAAACATCACAGAATTATTAGACAATTATGGTTCATTTTGCGGCATTTTAGAAAATGATTTCCAGCTAGAATTTAGCACCGTAAAAGAAAATTTAGAAGACTATATATTAGTAGATGTGAGGGAGGAATGGGAACGTGAGACGTTTCATATTGGTGGCATTCATATTTCACTTTATGAACTTACTAATAACCTTGAATTATTATCTACAAATAAACCGCTCTTGTTGTATTGCGAAACGGGCAGTAGAAGTGAAATGGGACGAAAATTGCTACTTAACCTTCTGCCAAATACAGATATATTCACAATTATAGACGGCGTTAACAGTATTGAAAAGTCTTGGTAAGCTATATTTTTTTACTTTTACAGAAAAAAATGGAAGACTTTTTAATTGATATGATCGAGGAAATTGCATTCAGCACAGTTCAAAAAAATGAATCTCTTTGGCAAAGTGGTGTCCTTGATTCGATAACCATTGTGGAATTGGCAGTTGAAATCGAAAAAAAGTACAACATTAAAGTGCCATTTGATGAAATTATTGAAGCCAATTTTGAGACCGTTGCTTTGCTAATTGCTTATATTGAAAAGAAGCAAAGTAATGCTTAAAAAACTAGTGTATTTTCATATTATACCTTTTTTTATTGCATGTTTTGTTGCAGTAGTATATATCTTTTTGCAAGAAAATACGGCAGGTAGAAACACAATTATTGTTGGTAAGCAAACCAGATTAAATGGAAGATTTGGAAATTTATTAGCCGGTGATTCCGCTGAAATCAACTTTATTGCTAGCATTCAAAATAAAAGTCAATTTAATATTTTTGGCTCTTCAGAATTTAACGAATTACCTGTTTGCCCATACAACTTTTTTCCTGATTCACTAGGAATTCAAATGCTCGGAGTAGGGCATGCTTATCACCAAAGTCTCGGCATTCTTGTTGAACTTTTAGCTGCTGATGAATATATTGACAGCACCAACAAAATGTGCTTTATTATTAGCCCTGGTTGGTTCGCAACTGCAGGAACAAACACTGAGGCATTTGTAGAGTTTGCTAGACCCAACTTTTTAAAAAGAATAACAGAAAGCAATACAATTCCAGAGCAATACAAATCAGAAGTAGGAAAATACATTGCAAAAAATGAGCAGGATTTCGAAGGACTTTCTCCAACAATGGAAGTTCTCATTAATCAATACAAAATTTTTGAAAAAAGCGGATTTTCAAAATTGATAGCAAATATCAATAATTACATTCAGAAAAAATTAAGTCCTGCATATAGTGCCAACAAGGTAGAGTATGATGTTGAGTTGAAATACATGAAAAGAAAAACCTGGACAAATAATTTCGATTCCATTGCCAATAACTGTCAAAAAGAGTTTATTAAAAACATAACCACAAACAACTTATATGTATATGACGATTACTACACTAAATATCTGTCAGTAGATGGCGCCCCTTATGAACAAAGAGAAATTGCAAAAATAGATACAATCACTAATATTGAGTACCAACAATTTAAAGCCTTAAAGAAGTATTTGCAGTATAAAAATGTGGATGCTAGCTTTGTCATTTTACCTCACAACCCATACTGCTATAACAACCTGTCAGAAAACAGCTCTTTTTACAGTAAGATGGATCAAGATTTGGAAAAATCTGGCTTTTCTTGTTATAATTTATACGTATCAGATACGGCTAATTACGACAAAGGCTTACTTAAAGACGTTATGCATTTAGGCGACTTTGGCTGGATGAAAGTCAATAAATTTATTTTTGAAACATACTATGATCAAGACCAGTAAAATCATTCGAAGTACCTTTATCTACTTAGCGCTTGTATTTGGCTTTCTGTATCTTTATGTTGTAGATATAGATCAAATTATACATCCTGAAAAACAGGGAGAAGTAAAATCTAAAATTGATTTTGTATACCAACAATTCTAAGTATGATTTTGCACGAAACGCTGCCTTTTAGTAACAGCACATTCTTTTTTTATTTAGCCATATCAACTATATTGGTTTGGACTGTAAAACGATTTGCTCCGAAAATTCTTTCGTTCAGATACGTATTATCTATTGTTATAATAGGTTATATAGCACTACTATTTACAAAGCCGATTCAACTAATAGTTTTAATTTTAGTACTATATGGTTTTTTGATATTGTTGCGTAAATATTATAAAGGAGAGAATATTATTTTCCCAATGCTGCTTTTGGCTTTACCCATGTTTTTAATGAAGTATATAAACATTGTTCCTGTTGAAGGTCAGAATTTTAGAATTAGGGATATTAGAGTAATTATTCAAATAGCTGGACTTTCGTATATTGTTTTTAAAGCCATTAGTTTATATATTGATGAGCGACACAATTCGAATAAAATCAGTTTAGTTGACTTTTTTAACTATCTGACTTTTGTTCCTACTCTATTAATTGGCCCTTTAGACCGATTCCAAAGATTTAAAAAAGATACCGACAACGGATACACTAATATAACTAAGAAATTAGTTTATGCAGGCTGGGAAAAATTAGTTTTAGGTCTATTATTTAAATTTATTATCGCTGAAAGCATAAGACGATTAATTCTCTCGAATTTAGTGGATGATAGTAGTATTTTATATCATATTCAATACGCTTACATTTATCTATTTTACTTGTTTTTTGACTTTGCTGGCTACTCTCTGTTAGCAATCGGTGCAGGTAATTTAATTGGTATTCACGTGCCCATTAACTTCGACAAACCTTTTACGGCTGTTAACCCAAAGGAATTTTGGAAGCGGTGGCATAAATCATTAGGAGACTGGTTAAACGATTATTTTTTCAAGCCGATCTTCAAAGATTTAACATCAAGAGGTATTTTTAAATCTATCACTCGCCAAAATATTGCCTTAATGCTCACCTTCACATTAATGGGGTTTTGGAATGGATTTGAAAAACACTATATTTTAAGCGGTATGCTATTCGGACTTTATTCGGTGATTCACAACTACTATGTTTACCGTTGTAAAAAAACAAAAAAAGATGTGATTTTTGGAAAACTGAAACCAACGGCAGTTAAAGTATTGTCGATATTTATTATGTTTAATGCGGTTACATTTGCCATTTATATTTTCAGTGGTAATTTAATTTAAACTTTTTATAATGAAGTTTTGTTTTGAAAAAAAAACCTTTATTGAGCTTGAAATTGAGCCTCATAAACTCGCAGTTCAGGGAACTGATGGAAAGTATAATTGGCAACAATTTCATAAACGGGTTAACGATATCATTTCATATTTTAAGGAATTTGATTTAGATCGTTCTTTTAACCCCGTCGTAATTTACGGACATAAAAGTAGCGATATGGTGGCTGGCATTTATGCTTGTATAGCAATGAATATTCCATACGTACCTGTTGATATTGCTTATCCTGACGATAGGGTCCAAAAAATCATTGACTCATCAAAATGTAATTTATTACTTAATACAACTAGCGAACGCCTGCAGCAATTCAATACATCAGAAGTACATATCGAAAGCAATTTGTCGTACTTTCCATTAGAAAGTAAATTTAATAGTCAATCTAGCAATACTTTAGGCCTAGTTTATATCATATTTACTTCAGGCAGCACAGGTGAACCAAAAGGGGTTCAACTAGATAATGAAGCAGTACGTTCATTCACAAAATGGATGACAAGTTCAGATTATCAATTTTCCTCAGCCGACACTTTTATAAATACGGCCTTACTTAGTTTCGATTTATCAGTTTTTGAAGTCATGACTTTTGGCGCTTTAGGGGGATCAATATTATTAAATTCAAAAGAAGAGTGCGGAAATCAAGACTTATTGTTAAATAAAATTGAAAACTACAGCGCAACTGTATGGATTTCAACGCCATCTTTTGCATTTTTATATAGTCGCCTTGATCCGGACCAAAGACTGAATAGTGTACATACTTTTTTATTTTGTGGTGAAGTTTTACCTCATAGTTTGGCAAAAGATTTGCTTGTTAAATATCAGCCAGCAAAAGTTATTAATACTTATGGGCCAACTGAAGCAACCGTAGCGACAACAATAGTGAAAATCACACCAGATATCATAGAAAAATTTAATCCTTTACCTGTTGGTTATTCGAAAATGGATAGCCAAATAATATTAGATAAGGAGGAGATTGTAATTGTAGGGCCTAATGTATCGGTAGGATATATTAACCGACCTGATCTAAATTCTGAAAAATTTATTACCATCAATAACCAAAAAGCGTTTAAAACGGGTGATAAGGGATATTTAGAAGACAATATGTTATTTTTTCATGGAAGAAATGATGATATGGTTAAATTGCATGGATACAGAATAGAGATTAACGAAATCACTTCAGTTTTACATAATTTATCATATGTCATACAGGCAGCTACCGTTGCTCTTGAACGTGGCGGAATAGTAAAAAAAATTGTGAGTTTAGTTGTCATCAAACCTAAAGTCAACAAAACTGTCGCTCAAATCAAAGACGATCTTAAAAAAAATCTCCCTGATTATATGATACCTTCGGATATTAAAGAGGTTGACACCATTCCATTAAATCAAAACGGCAAGGCAGATAAGAAAGCTTTAATTGAGATCTATTTAGGCAAGTAGAGCTAAATAATATTTCTAGTAGTGTTGAAAAAACTTTTCCGCCTCTTTTTTAAATTGACGAGATAACTTAGCTACAATGTTTTGAGGTAGAAAAATCTTTTGATCTGACTTTGCATATTTTAAAATGTGTAATCTATTGATGACCCACGATCTGTGAATTCGTTGGAGGTTTTCAACTAAGTCCATCTCCATTTCAATCACTTTTATATTCTTACTAATCAAAACCGGTTTGCTATCAAATAAATGCATTAAAGTATAGGCTCCTTGTGCTTCAAAAGCAACAATGTCGTCAAATTTAGTGTAGTGAGTGTATCCTTTCAGGACGTAGGCAAAGCTCTCTTTTGATTTTTTTATATCATTCGCTAATAGATTTAACCTTTCCTTGTAAGCGCTAGCTTCTATGTTTTTTTGTACTTTACTTACTGCTAGCACTAGTCTTTCTACTTCAATTGGCTTTAACAAATAGTCAATAGCAGAAATCTCAAAAGCTTTTACTGCATATTGATCGTAAGCAGTTACAAATACAATGTTAAAGTTAATTTCATCAAAAAAATCCACCAGCTCATATCCGGAATACCTTGGCATTTCTACATCTAAAAAAACTAAATCGGGTTTGTGCTTATTAATTTCTTCAACTGCAGACTCAACATCTTTGCACTCTGCAACAACATCAACATCAGTGCAAAATGTAGCAAGTAAATTTTGCAGTACTCCCCTAGCTCTAAATTCATCATCTACAATAATCGCTCTCAAACTATCCGTTTTTAATTATTGGAATTCGCAAAACAACTTTCGTTTTATAATCTCCTGAATCATTGATATCAAAATATTCGTAACCGACTTTGTCAGGAGTATACTCTCCTAAAATTCTAAACCGATTTTGAATTGCTTTTAAAGCAAACGACTTTCTTTTGGAGTTTTGGCGTTCACGGATTTTTCGCGATTCCTCACGTCCAATTCCGTTATCTAATACTTCACAATATAAAACATCTTTCTGCAGTTCTAAATCAATTTTCAACCGTTTTGGGCCTCTTTGATGAAGTAAGCCATGTACTATTGCATTTTCAATAAAAGGCTGAATCAACATTGGAGGCACACAAATATCTTTGACATTGTTTTTGTTAATTTGATATTCAAATTCATTCCCAAACCTTAAACTTTCCAGTTCCAAATAGATTTCAATTAACTCAAATTCTTGTAAAATTGAAATCGACTCTTTTTCAGAAAAATCCAAAGTTTTTCTCACAAGATTCGAAAACTGAGTAATATAATTGTAGGCTTGCTTCGAATCACCTTCAATCACAAGATGCTGAATAGAATTCAGTGCATTAAATATAAAATGAGGATTCATTTGAGACTGAATTGCAGCTAGTTTAGCTGAATTTAACTCGTTTATCATTGATGACTCCTTGGCTTGAATTTTTAATTTTCTTTGAAGAACCAGATATATTGCAAAACCAGCAGTTAAAACAATTAGCAAATAAAACCACCAACGGTGCCAAAACGGAGCTGAAATTTCGAATGTGTAGTGGAATATTTGAGGGTCGAGCTGTCTGTAATGCAATGCCATTTTAAAATGGTACAAACCTGGAGCTAAAGAAGGATATACTATTTCATTTGTAGAAGAGGGAATTACTTTTTCTTGTTCATCATATCCGACTAATTGATGAGTAAAATATGCTTCTTTTTGTTTTGTAGGATTAGAAAAATTAAAAAATAATTTAAAGTCATTACTTTTATAATTAAAAGTACTATTCTGTTTTAAATCAATTTTTTGTCCCCCAATCATCACACTATCAATCAAAAATTTGTCAACCGTATCTGGTACTAAAAACTTGTCTTTGGTTAACCAATAAAAACCCTCATTTTCGAGGAAAAGTATATGACTACTATTGAATTCAAAATCAGAAATAGCGTTACTATTTACACCTTCCTGAATTCCCAAAGTTTTTAGACTTGATGTTGCTAAATTCAGTACTTGAAATCCTTTATCTGTTAAAATATATAACAAGCCTCCGTCTTTTTCAATTTTTACTATTCTATTAGATAACAATCCATTTTCAACAGTTAACTGACTTACAACTTTATTATTAACTAAGTAGTATATCCCATTGTTTTGGGTAGACACAATTATTGAATCGTTGTAAATTTCAATATCAGAAGGTTGAATACTGTCTTTAAGTTGGTGATGCATTGAAATTTTATTTCCCAATACGTAATAAAGGCCTTTGTAATTAGCCATGTAAAGCACTTGATCTTTATCTTGAAAAGCTACCGTTGTAAAAGACTCTGGCACTCCATTAATACTGTACTTAAACTTTCCCCTATTTTGATGTTGAAATTTAGTTTTGGATAACCATGAAGGAATTTTTGTTGTATCATTGAAATAAGGAATAAATGTAATTCCTCCATTCCCAGCCAGCCAGCAACCATTATTCGATTCAAAAAAATCTTTAACTGTACCTATTTCGTCAATAACACTTGTTAATAATCTACTATTTTTTCCTTTTGGTAGTTTAATCGGAGAGGCTAAATAGATCAAGCGGTCAACATTGTCTGACCTTTGATCGATTTGGGTCAAAGTATTTTTGAACTGATATACTGTTCCACCTCTAGACGTCAAGAAAACAGTTTGGTCATTTGCAACAGCACAGCTCGACATTAGTTTGTCAGTAGCTATTTTTACCGCATCAACATTCGGTACTACAATAATACCACCTCCAAATGTCCCAAGATAAATCGCATTTTTATGATCAGAAAAACAAGTTGAAATGAACTTTTTTGGAAACAACTTTGCTGAGGAAGTAAAAATATTGTCGTTAAGATCGAAAATTCGGAGGCCAGCAGTATTGTTAGAAGCAATTATTCTGCCATCTCCCATGCTAAAATAATTTTCATTTGCAATTTGCTTAAAGTTGTAAATAATATTATTTGAAGGAGAGCCTACTTTCCTATCATCACTCAAAAAAATAGGAATTTCTTTGAGTCTAAGGTGATATGTAGAAGATCTAATATGAGGCTCTATTCCATTCCTCCAATTTACAATTCCGGAATTAAAACTTGTTATGGAATCATTTCTGTATATATATGAATGTTCTTTATCATCTTTATCAAAACATTCAAAATAAACGTAATTATGATCTAAAATACTGGGCCTATTAATTTGATGCTTCTTACCAATTTTCGAGCTTACAGCTGTTTCGAATAATAATTTCTTCTTACCAAATTCATCAATCTTATAAAAGTCTTTGTCGAAAACGCAAAGTTGATTTTTGGTATTGAAAAAATAATATAAATGGGCAATGCCTTCTTGAATTGTAGATTGATAAATTAATTTTAATTCATTCTTCTCTATTCTAAAAATCTGACCTTTTAAATTTTTTACATAAAGATTGTCTTCTAAGTCAGTTTTGAAATCAAAAAATGAATTTCCTTTTTGCAAATTGTTTTTGGGCAACTGCACAAATTCATTTTGTCTAAAAACATAAACACCATTGCCAGTGGCGACATACAATTCGTTTGAGGTGCTTTTAAAAATATTATAAATATCTGTGTTGCTAAACTGTTCCTCGCCAAGAACAAAATGGTTAGGTATTTGGCCGTTTAGAGCAACTCCTATAAAAACAAAAAGACTGAAAAATATGCTTTTCATGCTACGAAAATACAAAAGTCTTTTTTTAAGGGATATAGTTTTATATGAATACTTAGCCTTTTGAATTAGCCATAACTACAGTAAAAACGCATAATCTAAAATAGAAAAATGTCAGTCGTTAACTAAAATGGTTACTCATTAAGTAAATTGGTTTCATTCTTTTTTCTTGAAATACTTTTGAAAAAAATTATTAATCATGAAAAAAAAATTATCAGTTTTGTTTGCAGCATTGTCCATAACCAGTGTTGCATTTACTCAAAATGTAAACATTCCAGATGCTAACTTTAAAGCATATCTAGTAAATAATTCAACTATCAATTCAAATGGAGATTCAGAAATTCAAGTTTCAGAAGCAAACGCATACACAGGATCTATCATTTGTACAAACCTTAATATTTCCGACATAACAGGAATAGAAGCTTTTGTTGCAATTACAACTTTAAACTGCAGCGACAACCAAATTAGCAGTTTGGATGTTACAGCCAACACAGACCTTGCAATACTCCGTTGCGGCAACAACCTTCTAACATCAATTGATGTATCAAACAATCCTAATCTAACCATATTTAACTGTAGCAATAATGACATTGGTAGTTTAAACTTGTCAAATAATAATGGCTTAACTCAACTTCTTTGCTTTGACAATCAGTTAACAAATATTGACCTTTCTGGAAATACTGCACTAACTTTTATGTCTGCTAGCACCAATCAGCTGACTGACATGGACTTATCAAACCTCTCATTACTGACTGGCTTGTATTGTTCAAGTAATAATTTAACCAATTTAAATATTGCAAATAATAACAATTCTAACATAAACAATTTCAATTCATCTAATAATCCTAATCTATTATGTATACAACATGACCCTGGATTTAATCCAAGCTTAAATTCTAATTGGGTTAAAGATGCTAATACTAGCTGGAGCTTGAACTGTGACAACACATCAGACACAATTTTTGTCAATATTAATGCAACTGGAAACAATGACGGAACTAGCTGGACTGATGCTTTTACTGATGCAACCCAAGGATTTCTTTCAGCAAATACTGCAGACGAAATTTGGATAGCTCAAGGTACTTATGTTAAAAATTCAACGGACAGAAATACCGTATTTGGTTGGATTTCAGATTCAGTAAAAGTTTATGGTGGATTTTCAGGTAGTGGAACTGAAACTTCTGTTAATGAGAGGGATTGGGATGCATATCCAACCATTTTTAGTGGAGATATAGGCATAATTGGTGACAGTACAGACAATGCTTATACTGTTTTTATAGGACCAATTGGTGAATATAATAATGGACCAAGAATTACTTATGCGTCTATTGATGGTATTAAAATAGCAGATGGTAATGCATCAGAAAGCTCATATCCAGACTACAATACAGTTGGCGGAGGTATAGTTATTAATACACATACGGACTATACAGTTTGGAATAATATTGAAATTTATAACTGCTATGCAAGACAGGCTGCTGGCGTTTCCTTTTGGAATTACCAAGGTACAGATTTAGGAACCGTTGAAATGAATAATTTTAAAATACATGATAATGTAGGTCGATCATGTGTAGCTTTTCAGTTTCGTACACAACAATTTGCTAACATAGTTGTTACAATAACCAATTCATTGTTTTATAATAATCATGCGCTTGAACCGTATGCAAATGAACATTCAGACCATGGAACACTGGGTTTTTTCGCTACGAGTTCAAGTCCATTAACTGCCGAAGTATCAAATTGCACGTTTTATGGAAATACAGCTGAAAATAGTGCAGAAGGTTTAGGCGTCTTGCGCACATATCAAGCCGGTCACACTGGAACGTTAAGTCTAAACAATAGTATTTTTTACAATAACGATAGATTAGATTTAACAGCTACAGGTTGGCAAGGTCAAATAAGTGAATTTACAAATGTTGAATTAAAAAACAATTTACTTCAAAATGGGCATGATTTAAATACTGTTAATGAATCGAATTCTATCACTAGTGATCCCTTATTTACAGATGCTACAAATAATGACTTTTCATTACAAAGTAACTCATCCGCTATTGATGCGGGCACACTTTCGAATGTTACTGTTCCGCAATTAGACTTAATAGGAAACCCGAGAATTCACAACAATATAATTGATTTAGGCGCTATTGAAAACCAAGGGCCAATTAGCACAGCTCAAATTAAGGAATCAGAAAATATATCTGTTAACATTTATCCAAACCCAACAAACGGACTAATAAACATTCAGACTCGATCCAAAATCAGAAGCGTGTCTGTTTTTAATTCCATTGGGCAAATGGTAATGACTTCGAATTTAAGTCAATTTTCAATCTATGATTTGCCAACGGGTGTATTTTTTATAAAAGTAGAAACTAGCGAAAAAACAGTGACTACTAAAATAATTAAGCAATAAACATTACAAAATAAAAAACATAATATGAACAAGCACATTATTTTAATAGCGCTAATAGGACTAGGAAACTTCGCGACTGCGCAGAAATGGAAAGACAAAATATCTGAAGCGAAACACAAAGTAAAATCTGCTACAGAATCAATAGACGGGGCAAATAAAGATTACTCCTCAGAGTTTGATACAGTTGTTTTTAGTAATATGAACGTTTTTATCGATAAATTCGAAACCGGTTCTATTAAAAAGTTTACAGTTGATAATGGTATGCTTTCTCCAATAGGTACACCAGAAAACCTTGAAATTTCTAAAAGTGAAGATGGGAAGTCCATAATTACAGTCCATAATTGGAAATACAGTCCAGGTTACGAGGCTGATTCAGAAATACTACCTTGTTATAAGCACTATATGGGAACAAGAATGTACTTTAAAGCAGATAAATTTGCCACTTATTATTTAGATAGTGAAACCAAAAAAGTTACCATTAAGGAAATTTTTGGTGGAAAAGAATCTATGTATAAATTAGCTGCCGAGATTGAAGCCTATGAAAAATGGGCAGAATCTAAAATTAAAGCCGACCAAGAAACTGCTGGAGCAAATAGAGAGGCAAAAAGACAGGCAGACGCGGCGGCTAGGTTGAAAAAATATGGCCTTGCAGACAAAGATGTACAGTCAATTGAAATTATTCCGGAGATACCAGAAAAATTTGGTCAATTTATTCCCTTTAGTTACACTTTGGTGGCAACATTAAAAAATGGGTCAAAAATTACTGCAGGAAATGGTGAAGGGTTTTTTGAAGACTATATAGTAACCACTCCAAAAAGAGATTTTAATGGGGCCATTGAATCTGGATTTTTAAATTCAGATGAACTTGTCATTACGGCAAAACTGAAAAAAGACCCATCAATATCAGCTACAAAAAAAATAAGCATTCCATATAATTCAGATATTCAATTTCAGTTCTATGGAAAAGGATGGACGCGAAGTGCAGGTGAAAATGGTTATAACGTGACAGTTAAAATAAAACAAGAAAACCATAGCGTTACAGGGAAGCCATTATTGCGAGTTAGAATAGAAAGCAATGCCTCCTATGCTCCAATAAGAGAATTTACAATAAGTCCTGATAAATCAATTATCATTGATTGCCACGGTGGAGATGGCGGAGGAGACGATAGTCGGTATTATAATGGTGGAGATGGCGGAAATATTCGAGTATTCAAAGATCCAAGTGTCAAAAGTTTCTACATTGATTATGATATTTCTGGAGGAAGAGCAGGAGGAAGAAGCGCTAGAGACGGCAGAGATGGTAGATATATAGTCGAGGAACAGTCGGTTAATTTTTAAACTAGCAATTCAATACAGGCGTTGATATTGAACAATTTGTAGAATTAAATTTTGATGCACTATACTCAACAAAAAGGGTATCTCTGTGAATTGAGATACTCTTTTTGTATTCAGAATTGCTGGCAAAATCAATCTCTTCCCCTAAAAACTACATCAATAAATCCGTAGTACATAAATAGTGGAATAGTTTTAAAATATCGGCCAAATAACCTTCTGGGTTCCTTCAGTAATCTGTAAAACCATTCCATTCCTATTTTTTGAATCCATTTAGGAGCCTTTTTAACTCGGTTGGTATGGAAGTCAAAAGCCGCCCCAATTGTGATGATAGCTTGCACATTGCAGTGCTTTACCAGTTCATTTGTAAAATATATTTGTTTAGGTGCACCCAATCCAACCCAAACAATGTTTGCTTTAGATTTGTCTATATTAGTGCCAATTTCCCTATAATCTTCGTCGTCCAAAACTCTAAAAGGAGGCGATAAGGTTCCAACAATATTTTCATTGCCCCAAGACTTACAAACCGTTTTTAATTCTTCTGCTACCCCTTTAGGACCACCGCATAAAAAATGATTGATATTTTGAGTTTTTGTGGCATCTATGACTGCCTTAAAAAATTCTGGCCCACTAATTCTATTAGCTCTTTTTGCTCCTTTTAACCTTAAAATCCATACTGACGGCACTCCGTCAGGCAAATTCCAATAAAACGATTCTAATATTTCATTAAAGTTCTGACTTCTTTTTGCAAAAACTAAAACATGTGCATCTGAAGCGCTAATTTTTTTATTTTGAGGCACACTGTTGGCAATTTCTAATAATTCCGCAATAGCATCCTTGCGACCTTTATCGTACAAATCAATTCCTAAAACTTTCATGATATTAAAACCGATTTATAAATTCTGATTAAAGATTGTAAATTGGCACTTTCAGAGTATTTTTCAATGTATTCATTGAAAGCCTTCTCTGCAATTTTTTCTGCTAAGGATCGATTATTTAAAATCGAATTGACTTTTATCGCTGCATCATAGGCATGATTTGGTTTAAACAGAAGGCCAGTTGAGTTGTTGTCAATTAATGAGGCCATAGCGCCCATGTTACTTGCTACTACAGGTGTTTTTAATGCAAATGCCTCTAACATTGCCATGGGCATCCCTTCGTAAACAGTTGATGGTAAAATTAGCGCTTTGGCTTTTTGAATATAACTCAAAGTTGTTTTATGTGGCAAATTTCCACGGTAACTAATATTTTCAGCACCTTCAATTTCAGATTGTAATTCACCTTCACCAATTACAATTAACAAAACGCTCAGTTGCTTAGCAATTTCAGGTAATAAATGAGCACCTTTAATTCGATCTAACCGACCTACAAAAATAAAGTAGTCTTCTTTTTTTTGAGACTCTATTTCAGCCGTAAAAAAATTAGGTTTAATGTGCATTTTATCGGTTGGAAAACCAGCTTGAGTAAAAATAGCTTTTGAAAACTCTGTCAAACAAATTATGGCATCAATTTTTTCAGTCCAGATGTGATTCTCCTTGTTTTTCTCAATCATTCTTGACACTGCTAGTGTTTGAATGTATGAGTTGCGGTAGCATTTTTTTGATACAGCACCATAAGCTGACTTATTTATGCAATCACTACAAGCTCTATCATTCCTGGATAACATTCCATTTGAACATATTGGACGATAATTATGAAGCGTTTGCACAACAGGAATATTCAGTTCACGACACGCTTCATATATTGCGGGAGAAATCAAATGCAATGTATTGTGAACATGACAAACATGAGGATTGTGCTGCTTTAAAAATGCTTTGCACTTCTCATAGCTAGTTAAGTTAAAATGCAATTGCCTAAATAACTTAATCCTTTCTAAAAAGCTAAATGTATTTATTTTTTCATTGTAGGCATAATATGGAATCACCTCATGACCTGCATTACTCAACATTTCTCTTTCACTAGCCACAACTGTGTCTTCTCCACCAGCTTGCTGATAAAAATTATGAACTTGAACTATCTTCATTGTTCTTTTGTGCATTGATTAGACCATAGAAGAGGATTCCAATAAAATAAGCTGGAAATTACCATAAAAAATACCATCCCTTTTTGCACTCGCATAGTTGATTCGGTTATGCTAAATACAGCGAATAAAATAACAAAACCAATGAAAACCTTGTTCTGATTTTTAACCGCTTTTTTAAGTAATAAAATTAAGTAAGCCACAAACAATCCAATAGCCAAAATACCATTACCTAACCAGTACTGAAGGTACATGTTATGGCAATTGAAATCATTTTCGTATCCAATTGTAAAGCCATTATCTAAAAACGCATTCCTCAATTCCAAATCAGCATCTCCTGTGCCTACTCCTAATAACCAATTGCCACTGATAACCGACAATGCATTTTCCCAAATTGACAATCGGATGGCCACCATTCCCATGTGCAAATCAGCCATATTATAGTTTAAATTGATAAATTCAACTTTAGATGCTATTGCATAAATAGAAAAAATAAATACAGTTGCAGCCAATCCAATGTAAATAATTTTCTGTCTGAGTTCAGTTACTAAACTTAACTTTCTGAAAAGCATGTAAAAAATAACTACAGAGTACCCTATTACTATTATAGCCGATTTTAAAAAGACTAGCATGACACCAAAGAACAAAAACAACCCAAACAACCACATTTTAATGGATCTACTTGACTTTGAATACAAAAGTTTATGAAAAATAAAAGTGGCTAAAAAAGCTATAATCAAACTAAAATACACAGCATGCATTTTCAGAGGAGCCGACAATCGGTGATGCATAAATCGATTAAAAAGAAAGTGAGTTGACTCTTCAGACGCATATATTGAGCCCGACTGAAAAGCTTGAAAACCTTGAAAAGCCAAACAATACAATGACGCTAAAAATCCAGTAATCGCAAATACATTAATCATCAATTTTTGATTACTAAGCGTTAGTTGATTTGATTTTGAAAGTGCAAATGGAATTAATAGTAATGATAAACTTCTTTCAATCAGTGTCCAGCCAGTTTTAGCGTCTGTTGAGTATAATTGACCTAAAACTAATGTCAAAAATAGAATTGGCATCAACAGAATAAATCCCTTTATTTTAATAGATTGAAAAGAAATGGCGTAATGAATTGAACCTACAATTATTATTAGCATGGTTATAAAACCATTAATTCTATGATGCAGAAAAAATGATGGAATTAGTGCCAGAATTAACACAAGTAAAACATTTTTAAAACTTAAATATGGACTAATATTACTTGATTTCATAACTCGAAACACTTTTCCATTTTATTAGTAAAAAGCCAATACAAGGCCAAATAATTGCCATATCGAATAGTGGGATAGTTATTCCAATTGATAGCATTATAATTCCAAAAAAGCTCAGTAAAAAGTACTTATTTCGTCTTGCACCTCCTTGCCATACTTTAACTTGAATAAAGATATGCCTAAATAAAAATACAAGCGACAAGAGTCCAAATAAACCGCTATTAATAAACAAACTAAGGGTTGCATTATGGGCATCATATGCAGCATCCAATGGTTGGCCAATACTTAATATGTAATAGTTTTCAGCCGAAGCATAAGTTTCAAAAATATGTGGCCCCGATCCTATTCCGCTTCCAAACAAATAATTAAATATAGAAAAATTGCTTATTGCATCTGTAAAAATATTCCAGATAGAACCTCTACCGGTCATTAATTGCGGGTCGAAAAAATAACCAGTTTGCTGATAAGTTCGATTTAAAAAGTACAATAAAATAAAACCGATTATGGCAGTAAATCCGAGCGCTGCAATACCAATTAATTTATCAGAAATTTTTCGAAATAATTTTACCAACGGCTTTATCTGAATCAGAACAAAAACAAAAAATAATGCCATTATACAACCTAAAATTGCTTTGAAATAAGTTGTGTAGGAAACTATTACGATTACCAGAAATAGTAAAAATCCTGTTCTACTGTTATTAAAGAATTGAAATAATGCAACAAAACAGATGATAATTGACAATTCTGAGCCGTGATACAAAAAACCATTTGGACGTGGAATAGCAATATCGTTTACATAAGCATAGTTGATATAATCGGCATTCCAAATAGTGGGTGATAAAACATTTAAATATTGCAAGACTCCTATTATGATGGGAATCCAGAGAAGATAATAAAAACGCCGTTGGTACTTCAATAGAATTTCGACCGACACTTTTTTGTTCACTAGCAAATCGATTAAGATGAGTAAAACTAGGGGACCAAATAAAAAGTCGATAATGTTTTTAATATCCCAATAATTCAATAAAAATTGAGAAACAATAAGTATTGATGCTAAAATTAATGTCACTAATTTATATCTACTTTCCAATAGCAAATACAAAGCACATAAAAACACAATACCAAATGCCAAAAAATGGACTTTTATTGGCACTGGTGGTACAATATTTCCAAGAATAATAATAATCGGCGTGAAACTTAAAAGTTCCAGAAAAATGGTAGGGATGATATTTGTTTTGCTGCTTTTTACCACTTTAACTCATTTTTTTAATCATTTGAAATGATTGAATCGGTAAAACAATGGCTAAAGGTAACAAAGAAATACAGGTTGAAATAATGACTCCCTTAGCACCATAAATATCAATTAACCATAACGATAATGGGATATTAATACCGGCAGAAATGATAGATAAAATAGTTTGACTTTTTACTTCTGAAATAGAATTAAGATAGTAAGCAAAAATACTATTCCATGCGGTAAGTAGAATGGAAATTAGCATGAATACAGATAGATAAAAAGATATTTCAATTGTTTTTCCAATCCATAAATGATAGGCATAATTGGATGAAACAAGTAAAACAAATCCCATTACAAAAGTGCCGAACCAAACCAAAATTAACTTTTTTAAATGAGTTTTAATCCATTGCTTGTTGTTCTGATGGGAAGCCTCAGCAAATGACGACCAATATGGTAACAAAATAACATTAAAAACCACAATTAAAATATTAAAATATTTGAAAGCTAAATTATATTTAAAAACTTCTGATCCTGATAACTTATTAATAATAATTAAATTATCTGTAGAAAATATGATTAAAACACAAAGTTGAATAATAAAAAATCCATAATTGATATTGTACTTAAAACTTTGATTCGAAGAATAAACTTGATTCCATTGTGGAGCAAAATCAGATAGAATAGTTTTGTAAATGACTACATTTGATAAGACCCAAAAGAAAAGTGGAACAAATGTAAACCACACGAAAATTAGCAGAAATGTTGGCGTAATGTCCAGATAATTAAATGTGTAAATTCCAAAAAGTAAAACAGTATTTTGTAGAGCCAATATTAAGTAAGTGGCTTTAGCATAGTGGGTAGAAAGAAGGATAGTATTAAGTGCAAATGCAATATAAAAAAGCATATAAAAAACGGCACTTAATGTAAATGCAAGCCCAAAACCATGAGGTGAGTAATCAGTTGGAAGGAAAATATATTCGAACGGAAAAGCAGATGAAATTATAAGAAGAAGTAAAATAACGACTAAATATGTTTTTCCTAAAAGACGGTAAACATTACTAACTACAGTTTTTCCATTCTTAGAATCTTTTTCACTAAAATACTTAGTTAATCTATTTCTGAAATTGCTAGAAATTCCAACTTCTAAGACCGAAAACCAAACAAAAAATGACAGTACAGTGAGCAAAATACCATACTTTTCCTCCCCCATATAGTTTGCGCAAGCACGGACAAGCAGAAAACTACAAGCAATACTAATCACTTTAAAAGCCGAGGAGCCTAAAATGTTTGACTTCAGTTTTTTACTTCCAGAAAGTGAGTTGTCGATACTCATATTGCTTTAAAGAAGGCTTCTGTAAAGAATTAGAATTCAAGAGAGGGAACCAACGCAAACAAAGGTAGCATTTTCTATTAATTGCCTTCAAATATTAACTTTGTTATCATGAGAATAGCCCTACTTACCAATTTCATTCCACCTTACCGGAAATCACTTTATGAGTCGCTAGACAAAAAAGTAGATGACTTAACTATTTTTATTTCTCAAGAAATGGAAAACAATAGAAGCTGGAAAGCTAACAACTCTGGGCTAACCGTTATATTACAAAAAGGGTTTCGCTACAATAAAACATGGAAAACTGGGCAAGGATATTCTGATAAAACAACAGTTCAAATTCCATATGACACATTTTTTCAATTAAGAAAACAACAACCAAATTTGGTAATTTCTGCAGAGCTTGGATTCAGAAGTTTACTTGCAATGTTATACTGCAAAATCTATAAAAAACCTTTAATTATCTGGCTAGCGCTTTCAGAAAGAACTGAAAGCAATAAGAAAGGAATGAGAAAGCTGCTGAGAAAAATGATTTTAAAACGGGCGGACGCATTACTTACGAATGGTAAAAGTTGTGAGCGTTACCTTCAATCTTTTCATGTGCAAAAACCAATGTTTTACGTCCCTTATACATCAGACTTTATAAAAACAGCAACTAAAACTGTAGAGCAAGGGCCCAAAACAATATTGATGACAGGTCAGCTTATAGAAAGAAAAGGGATTGACCAAACAGCAAAAGCTATTTATACTTGGGCAAAAGAGAATAATGAAATTGAAATAATTCTGCTTATAGCTGGGGATGGGCCAGAAAAATCGAAATTTGAACGCATAGCTAAGCTACCCAATATAAATTTACAGCTGATAGGTAATGTAGCCTATGAAAAAATGCAAGAATTATACGCTCGGAGTGACATATACCTTTTTCCCACTTTGGGAGATGAATGGGGAGTTGTAGTGAATGAGGCTATGATTTTTGCTCTGCCTATTATAGGAAGTAAATATAGCCAAGCTGTTGAAGAATTAGTGGATGAAAATGGGTGGATTTTTGATCCTGATAATCATTCTGACTTTGTGAAAATACTAACAGAAGCAATAGAAACACCCAGAGAGAAATTAAAAAAAATGGGAGTATGTAGTGCAAAAAATATAGAAAAATATACGCCAAATAGAATTTCTGACACCATTTTGGAGGCCATTAACATTGCTTTGAAAAATTGACTAGAACGAAATGAACAAAAGTAAATACAAATCAAGATTAAAAGATATAGTGCTTAACGCCACTAGAAGCATTTTATCTCCTTTGCTGTCATTTCTTTTGTCATATATTATCATTCACAACTACTCTAAAGAGTTATGGGGCGAATTTGTAAGCTATCTTTTGTTCTTTTTTGTAGCCAACATGATTTTAAGTTGGGGAGGTAAAGACTATTTATTACGCCAATTCAGTGAAGAACCTTCCAAAATAATTAATAAGTGGCAGACCTATTTTATTGCCAGATTGCCTCTATTTATTATTGTAATATTGAGCATCCCTTTAATTTATTCATGGAAAGAATTTCAATTCTTAGCCATTTGGATATCGGCAAGTTATATCAGCCAGTCGGTTGTGCCTATATTCCTCTATCAGCGAGACTATTTTAAAATAATTGTTGTAGAACTTTTCAGTTTTTTTGTTCTAGTGGGATATACATTGAATTCAAGTCACATCAATTTAACTGATTTCGGACTTTTTTATGGTTACTACTGTCTGGTCAAAACTGTTTTATTAGTGATTTTATACCAGTCATTTTTTCGCTTTAAAAACTTTGTTTTTAAACCTGCATTGTTGTGGGTGAGTCTTCCATTTCTACTAATGGCTTTGGTTGGTTTTTTCCAGGGTAAAATCGATTTGTATGTATTTGCCGCTTTTCACAGCAAGGCTTTGTTAGCAGATTATCAAGTCATATCTGGTTTTCTAATTTTTTCACAATCTATTGCCACTATTCTTGTTTTACCCTACATCAAAAATGTGTACCGAATGAAAACCTCAGGTATAGCAAAATTGAGCCAATTAGTTGGGATTAGTGGGTTAGTGATTAATGCCGTTGTGCTAGGGTCAATTATTGTAGTACTGCGGTTCTTTTTTGAAATTATCTTCAATTCTGAACAAGTGATTATAGCGTATTTAATTGGATTTCCATCTTATTTTTACGCCATTCGAGTTTATTATCTCTTTAGTAATGGTAAAGAAAACAAAGTTCTAATAGTATCCCTTTGGAGTTTATTGGTTAATTTAACCCTTTCTGTAATTTTGCTTTATTTCGGATGGAAAATTACAGGTGTATTACTTGCCAACGGAGTGGCTCAATTGGTTTGCTTAATTTTATATTTACAGTACAAAATAGATGATAAAACAGCTTAAACATCTCAATAAGAAAATAGCGCCAAAGCATTTTGCTTTTGGACCCGAATGGATAGTTTTGGGTGTGAACAATGTCTGCAATTTGCATTGCAAAATGTGTGATGTAGGTAATCAAAACTTAGATAGCAATTTTGCTCAAAATTTGGTAGGAACAAGTCCGTTGAATATGCCACTAACTCTTGTTAAAAAAGTAATTGACCAAACAGCCAAATACTACCCAAACGCTAAACTAGGCTATGCTTTTACTGAACCATTGGTATATCCCCAATTAATCGAATCTTTAGCTTATGCGCAAGAAAAAAATGTTTACACTACCCTTACAACCAATGCTCTAACATTAAGGCAAAAAGCTGTAAAATTATCGGAAGTCGGATTAGACGAATTGTTTATTTCGTTAGATGGACCACAAGATATTCACAATGAAATTAGAGGACATAAAAAATCATTTCAAAAAGCGATTGAAGGAATTGAAGCGTTGATGGCAACCGGAAATTGTCCGAAAATAACTGTAATTTGTGCCATTACTGAATGGAACATTGGTTATTTAAAGGAGTTAATTGAATCTCTAAAACATTTAGAAATTGCTGAATTTGCATTTATGCATACACAGTTTAATAGCCAAATTTCAGCTGATATTCATAATGCAAGTAAATGGGGTGTACATTACCCTTCGTCGGATTCAAACGTTGATGAAATTAATTTCAACAATATGAATTTTGACACTTTGTTGAACGACATTAAAGAAATTACAGAGACAAACTATCCGTTTAAAGTGTTTTTCTCACCTGAAATAAATAAAAAAGAAGACCTTGAAACTTACTATTTGGAGCCTGAAAAAATATTGGGAAAACATTGCGAGGCGGTATTCAATAGCATTATGATAAAATCTGATGGAAGCGTCATTCCTGCACATGGTCGTTGCTATAATTTAACCATTGGAAACATTCATAATGACAACTTGAAACAAGTTTGGTCGTCACAAATTCTGAGAAAACTAAGAGGAGATTTACACGAAGCAGGTGGCTTATTTCAGGGATGCAGTAGATGTTGTAGCGCATTTTAATGATGGAAGCACTATTTGACACAGCTGCGGCCAGTTATGATGATACTTTTACCAATAGTATAATTGGAAAAATGCAAAGAGAACGGGTATACGTTTGGTTGCAAAAGGTTGGGTTTTTCAATCATAATAAATCTGTTTTTGAACTGAATTG
>JBGCGA010000089.1:0-5971 GCA_045110285.1 Crocinitomicaceae bacterium
TTCTGCAGCTATTATTTTAGGGGCGGTTTCACAGCATTACGACGAAACTTTTGCAAATATCATTTTAGGAGATGGTTATGTAAATGCTACTGAAGATAGAATAGCGGAGGGTGACCCTATGGGGATATATGGCGAAAGTTCCGAAACGAGCATGTTATTTCGGATCACAATTAATAATATTCAAGTCTCGTTTTATGCTTTTGTACTTGGTATCTTTTTCAGCTTTGGTAGTTATATCATTTTACTCAGTAATGGTATTATGCTTGGCGCTTTTCAATGGTGGTTTTATGGCAAAGGAATTCTGTTAACCTCGTTTCTAGCCATATGGATTCACGGTGCATTTGAAATCTCAGCCATAGTTATTGCAGCTGCTGCAGGAATTACCCTCGGAAATGGTTTATTATTCCCTAAATCGCACAGCCGTTTACAGTCACTTATTTTTTCGGCGAAACAAGGCTTTATTATTTTAATGAGTTTGGTTCCTGTTTTCATAATAGCTGGCACACTGGAGAGCTTTGTAACCAGATATTATCAGTCAATGCCAATATTTCTCAACTACCTAATTATATTCGGATCATTTGCCGCAGTAATTATTTACTACGGTATTATTCCTTTTCGGATCGCTCGGTTAAAACCTGACAAAGCAGCGTTAAAAGAGATGCCGCGTCATATTCCGCAAAGAGATATAAAACCAGAAAAAATTAGAACAACGGGCGAAATTTTTTCAGATGCTGTGTACTCTTTTATTATTCACATCAAAACCTATTCAACACTTACTTTTAAACTAATTCTACCGATAGCTTTTACCCTTTTAGCAGTAGTTGCTTACTTTCAGACTATTGATCTTAGATACGAAAATGATTGGAATATTAATTTAGATATAGTTTTTGGAGCTACTGGCCAGTTTAGAGTGTATAAATTTTTTGGATGGACTTTTATTCTTTCTATTACAATTTCTATAGCTCTATATGCAGTTCAAAATACAGCTAAATTTAATATGCAAGAGTATTTGAAAGCCTCATACAGATCCATTTTATGGTTACTATTGTTTGCATCACTAATCATGATTGGATATGTTTTTCTCCCATGGTTTCCTTTTATTCTCCTCATTCTTTTTGCGGGTTTCTTTATTCAATTTGTGCCTATCATAATTGTTCATGAAAAAGTAAACCTCTTCATTGCTATCCAGCGGTCATTCGCGCTTATTAAATTAGGTTACGGGCAAGCAATTGCAAATTCACTTGCTATGACAGCCATTACAATAGTGTTTTTCTTTATTTTAAATAACCCTATGGGCTTAGGGATTTTAATGCTAATTGATAGATTTATTGCTGATGTATTAGTTGGAAATACAACCCATGCATACTTAATCATTAATCTATTTAATATAGCAGCTTATATTGTATTTATTGCTTTCGCAGTTCAATTATTTTATGTTAATGGCTATTACTTCTACCATTCACAACTTGAAAAAGGAGCCGCTAAAGATTTAAAAGAAAAAATAAATACAGTAGGAAAAAGAAGCAAAGTTTTTGAAACAGCCATTGATTTTGAATAAAATTATAGCCATACTTTTTACATTTTTGCCTGCAATTTTGATTGCCCAAACTATCTATAATCACGATTTAGATGAAAATAAACTCGGAGAATTAAAAGAAAATATCAGACATTTATCAAAAGAACCAGAGCGTTGGACTTATGATTCCGATCGGGAATACAGAGAGGCTGTTTCTAAATTTGAAAGAGGAAACAGAACAGGAAGCGATACAGGTATTGATAAAGCCGGTACTGGAGGTTCGGATGATAGGGCGACGGGCTATGAATCGCCTGAAGCTGAAAAAGAATGGGATTCAGATTCTTCAAACTCGAATTTTGAAATGCCCAAATTAACTTTAGGTCCAGCAGGAAAAATTATACTGTACATTCTTTTGGGATTAATTTTGGCTGTATTGATTTACTTTTTATTTATAAGCTCTAGTTTTAAAGCAAACGGCGCTAAATATGTTCCGCTTGACCTTGATGAAACCGCACCATCCGATATTCCAAAAACAGAACTAGAGCGTTTACTAGATGAAGCAATTCAAGCAAAAGATTATAGAAAAGCAGTTAGGGTTTACTATCTATTTATTCTGAAAGATCTTTCAGAAAAAAAATGGATACAATGGGAAAAACAAAAAACCAATATGCACTACCTACTCGAGATGCAAAGTAAAACAGAGGCGCCAGCTTTTGAAAAAGTACTCACTTACTTTGAATTTATTTGGTACGGTAAACGAGAGATCACAGAATCTCAATTTTCAAGCATCCAACCTAGTTTTTTACAGTTATTAAAAACACTTAATATCAAATAGCTCTGGGGAAAAATAGTAAAATATTGATCATTATTCTCGCCACTATTGTTTTTGGAGCGATTATCTACTTTTTTATAGGTTCTGACAATAAGTTTGAAACAGAAAGTTGGGAGGAGTCCTATTCTCCAAAAGATAAAGGACCTTATGGTACATATGTTTTTAAGGAACTACTAGACACAAATGGTATTTTTGAAACCTTTATTCATATTGACGGACAAATTGAAAATCAACTAATTGATAATGAAGATGAAAATGATATCTACTTTTTTATAGGAGATGTTAATTATATGTCAGAAAACTCATTTGATAAACTACTTGACTTTGTGAGCAAAGGCAATACTGCCTTTATTTCAGCGCGTCAAATGCCCGACTATTTGCTTGATTATTTCTTTTTAGATTTAAATGATGTTTATGACTATGAGCGAGATTCAGTCCAAAAATATGCACTATTATCAGATCCTTTTTATAGTAAGGAATATAGTTTTACGTTTATTAAAAATAACAAGGCCACCTATAGGGATTGGGCTTATTTTTCTGATGACAATATTATTCATCAAAATACGGCACCGATCACCATTGGAACCAATGCGGATGGTCAGATAAACTTTGTTGAAATTGCTTACGGAGGTGGTACTTTTTTCTTCCACACCAATCCATACCAATTCACAAATATTTCTTTTTTTAGGTTTGATGGTTTTAATTATGCCGAAGACCTCATTCATCATTTACCCTATGGTAAAATTCAATGGGACATCTACAATCTTGGTTATCATTACGTCTCAGGCGATTCAGATTCTGGTGATAGTAATCAGTCAACCGGTAATGAACGCAGTATATTTCAATTCATTTTTCAGCACCCACCTCTCATATGGGCATTTGCAATTCTCTGCATTGCAGCATTACTATTTGCTATTTTTCAAGGTAAACGCAGACAAAATATAGTTTCGGCAATTGAACTTAAAGAAAACTCATCCTTGAGTTATATTGAAACAGTGAGCTCACTTTACTTACAAGAACGAAAACACAATAAACTGGTACGTTTACAAAAACGTTGTTTCATTGATTTTATTGGCAATCACTACTACATTCGGAGCCAAATAATAGATGATAAGTACATTAATAGTGTTAGTGTAAAATCAGGAATTGAGTCAGAAAAAATTACAGCTATTTTTAGCGAACTAGAAACATTAGCCAATCAAACAGAAGTAACAGATATGGAATTGATTGGCATTCAGCAAAAAATTGAACACTTTTATAAAACATGTAAATGATGATAGATAACAATGAATTAAACGACCTTCCAGAAAGAGACAAAACGCCGTCTACTAGTGACATTAACATGCCAAAGATTCCAAGCACTGATTCTGGAGATATTTTGGGCAGTCGATTAAATTTAACCCTAGTTAACGAGAAAGTAAAAGCAGCAAAAGCTCAAATGTGTCAATTTATTATTGGACAGCATGAACTTGTTGACTTATTATTGATTAGTTTGTTTTCAAGAGGGCACGTGCTACTTGAAGGGGTACCGGGAACTGCTAAAACCCTTACGACAAAAGTGCTGTCTAAAACCTTAAGTGTCGACTTTTCTAGAATACAGTTTACACCTGATTTAATGCCATCTGATGTCATTGGAACCTCAATATTTAACATGCAAAAGTCGACTTTTGAGTTTAAAAAAGGGCCCATTTTTTCGAACATAGTGCTTATAGATGAAATAAATAGAGCCCCTGCCAAAACACAAGCTGCACTTTTTGAAGTCATGGAAGAGCGTCAGATTTCGTATGATGGTGAAGTATACAAAATGGAATTTCCATTTTTGGTACTAGCCACACAAAATCCAGTAGAACAAGAAGGGACTTATAATTTACCGGAAGCTCAGCTAGATAGATTTCTATTTAAGATAAAAATTGATTACCCAAAACAAACGGAAGAGCTTGAAATATTAAAACGGTACAAGAATAGAAATGACGGTGCAAAAATTGAGGATATTTCACCTATTTTTAACGTGGCAAACTTAAAAGAAATACAAAGTGTTGTTGAACAGATTAAAGTTGAAGACCAAATATTAAACTACATCACTCTAATTACTGAAAAAACGAGGAACCACGCCAAAGTTTATTTAGGAGGTTCTCCACGAGCATCATTGTCTCTAATGAGAGGTTCTAAAGCTTTTGCTGCTATTAGAGGCCGTGATTTTGTCATCCCTGACGATATTCAATATGTATGCAAACATGTGCTTAATCATAGAATGATTTTAACACCCGAAGCGGAAATGGAAGGACTGTCGACCGAAGATGTTATTTCAGAAATATTACAAGGTGTTGAAGTCCCACGATAAATGAAATTGACTCGGGAACTATATCTGACTAACCGATTTTTTGTTAGTTTATTATTGATTGCATTTGTGTTTATGGCTGCATTTATATGGCCTATTTTAATGGTAATTGCGCAAGGTAGTTTAGTATTATTTATCGCCATAGTCATTCTAGAAATTGTCATTCTATTTTCTCCTAAAAAACCCATTATCGCAAGCCGTCGAGTGCCAAATCCCATTTCCCTAGGGGATAATAATCCAGTAAAAATAAAAGTTAAAAGCTTTTACCAGTTTGATGTTAATGTTCAAGCATATGATAATGCGCCAGTGCAATTACAGCTTCGGGATTTGCACTACGATTTCAATTTATCTCCAGAATCGTCCTATGAAGCAACATATCAAATTAAGCCAAACGAAAGGGGTCAATACTTTTTTGATGATTTGTTTTTATATGTATCTGCTTTTGTACAGCTCGTGCAACGTAAATTAACAATAGAACACAAACAAGAAATTGCAGCTTATCCATCAATTTTACAAATGAAAAAAATTGATTTAAAAGTATTTTCAAAAACAGCATCAGTAGGAATTAAAAAAATTAGACGCTTGGGTCATAATAATGAATTTGAGCAAATAAAAAACTATATACAAGGAGATGATTTACGGACAGTAAACTGGAAAGCAACCAGTAGACGAAACGAATTAATGGTTAATCAATATCAAGACGAGCGCTCACAACACATCTATTCAATTATTGATAAAAGTAGATCAATGCGAATGCCATTTAATGAATTATCCTTGCTCGACTATGCTATAAATTCAACACTTGCTTTTTCTAATGTTGCTATGAAAAAAGGGGATAAAGTTGGAGTTCACACTTTTTCTAATAAATTGGGTCATTTTATAAAAGCTGGAAGAAGCGCATTACAGTTGCGTAAAATCATGGATATCCTATATCAGCAGCAAACCCATTTTTTAGAAGCAGATTATAATTTGTTATATAGCAGTATTAGAAATAAAATTGCAGGGAGAAGTTTATTGATGTTATACACAAATATTGAAACTGAATATGCTTTAAAACGAATCCTACCAACATTAAAACGTATTAATCACAATCATTTGTTGGTAGTGATATTTTTTGAAAATTCTGAAATTGAATTACTTATTAAAGAAACACCAAAACATGTTGGTGATATTTATCGAAAAACGTTTGCACAAAAGTATCAAATGGATAAAAAAAGGATTGCCTTTGAGCTTAAGCGAAATGGCATTCAAACCATTTTAACAAGCCCAAGTAAACTATCGGTAG
>JBGCGA010000090.1:0-6639 GCA_045110285.1 Crocinitomicaceae bacterium
ATAATCACATAGCGAAAAGCACAAATTATTTATAAGTCAATCGTATAGTTATAGTTTTTCTCTTGAGAAATTATACTAAGTACTACAGTTTATCGCAATGAAAATACTGACCAGTGAGTGACTTTACGTAAACAACTGAATGGCAAAACCAAGTGCGCCAATGGTTAAGCATAAGTGAATAAATATCCGTGAGTCTGCCATAGCGAAATCAGTATCTTTTATCTTTTTAAAAATACCAACATAATTGAAGTCTCCAAGTGCACGGGTTATAAAAACTAAGGGAATAATCCAATAAAAGTAAGTGTTAATCCAATTTGGAATTTGAAAACTAATTAAGCCAAACTTTACGAGATATAATAGCCCGATTAAAATTAATCCGCATCCCACAACCAATTTAGCAAATTTTGGAATTGGAAGTATAGTTTCAGAGTTACTTTTGTACGGATAACTTTTTCAATTCCCCATTTCCCGCCAGCTAACTAATAGAGGTGTAGCCCGCCAAGAACTAGGAAGGTTAAAAATAGAATTATTGAAAATGCTGAGGTGATCATAGGTATTACAATTGTACAAGGTGCTTATGTCAAATGTAAATAAAAGAAATTACCCAATGTTATATTGCCCCTTCAAATCCATAATTATCTCTCTTTCAGTTCGTATTTTATTGTCGTTACTAACTGAAGATTTTAACCAATTGTATTTATTTTGAATTCTAACAGCTATTATAGTGTCTTTCCAATTAATTGTATTGTTTGGACTGTGTGCTTTCACAATATCTTTAAATTGCTTAATGTATTGGTCTTCAGTAACTGTTTTAGTAAACAATTGCAACGTCCAAACTGATACATTTTTGACTATAATTCCTTCTGAATCTTTTTCCCCAATTTTCCAATCAATAGTTGTTCCAAGTTTTTCCACCGGAATTCGATAAGAAAAATCTTTTTTAGCTATTGATACACTCAATAAGTTGTCTTTAAGAGTTTGCTTTATCATACTTAGTCGGTTTTTGAAAAATTGTTAAAATATTGCTTTTTTGTTCTTAATCTCTTTTCGGTATAGACGACGGCTTGAAAAACAAAAAACGGATCAACTCAGTTGATCCGTTTTTTTTGGCGGAGAATGAGGGATTCGAACCCCCGGTACCTTGCGGTACAATAGTTTTCAAGACTACCGCATTCGACCACTCTGCCAATTCTCCGCGCCAAAAGTAGTACTATTTTTTTATTCGGGTTATAAAAAATAAAGAAAATTGATATTTTTTTTTCTGTTAGTCCAATTTTATGCAAATGGCTCAAAAATTGCATCCATTCAAAAAATATTTCTAAGCCTAAAAGCTAAAGTTTACCTAAATTTGAAGCAATCATGAAAAAAGCAGTGTTAACACTCTTATTGTCCCTCTTTGCTTTTAGCAGTTTTGCTACACCAAAAGTGTATTTAAACTATTATGTTTTCTACGACCAAAACCACAATCCCTATGTTGAAACTGCTTTGCAATTTGATGGCAGAACACTTCAGTTTGAAGCTGATACTTTAGACAATCTACAGGCCGAACTTGAAATTACACAAATTTTTAAACAAGGCGAAAGCATAATTACAGCCGACAAATACGAATTACTGTCTCCTTTAATGAAGGATTCTATTATTGATGATTTCTTTGATTTGAAAAGGTTTCAGATCAATCCTGGACGGTATGATTTTGAGTTGATTGTAAAGGATTTGAATAGCAATAAATCGGTTTCAGCAACTTATGATATTACTGTTAATGTACAAAACTTAAGAAGAATGGAAATATCTGATATTGAATTTGTTCAAAACCTTTCTAAAACAAATCTGCAAGACAATTTTACCAAAAATGGTTACCAATTAATTCCGTATTTCTCAAATTATTTCCCACCTGATTACAACAAAATAGTGTATTATTTAGAATTTTATAATGCCGATACAATTATAAATGATGGTGCAACATTGGCCGCCACTTTTCAAATTAAAAATGTAAAATCTAACACGTATTTAGAAACTTACTTTCAGTACAAAAAACTAAAACCGCACGGCATTAATCCCATTATAAATGTTTTACCAATTGATGCTTTAGCAAGCGGAAAATACGAATTAGTAATTGATGTTCTTAATCAAAACAACGATACGTTAGTGCATAAAGAAGTGCCATTTATTAGACGTAATAATATTGAAGCACAATTAGTTGATGTTGATTTAGCGGATATTGATGGTTCTTTTGCCAGATCAATGCCAACCGATTCACTGGCTTACTTCCTCGAAAGCCTAATTCCAATTGCACCTCAGCATGAAATTGTTAAAATCAGAAAAATGATAGAAGGCACAGATACAGCCTATATGAAAAAATATTTTTATTCTTTCTGGAAGGAAACAAGTCCAGTTGAACCTTTAAGTGGTTGGAAAAATTACAAAATGCAAGTGTATTACGCTCAAAAACTGTTTGGTACACAAATTAAAAAAGGATTCGAATCGGACAGAGGGAGAATTCACTTGCAGTATGGCGCACCTAATTATGTTACCGATCAACCAAACGGAACTAGTGCTTACCCGTATCAAATCTGGCATTATTATAGAATTGGCCAACGTTCGAATGTTCGGTTCGTATTTTACAATCCCGATTTAGTAACCAACGACTATCCACTTATACATGCCGATATGCCTGGGGAGGTTCAAAATCAGAACTGGCAGCAGGAAATTCTAAAACGGACCAGTAACGGCAACGGTAACCAATCAATCAGAGGAAATAGCGGTATTTTCTTTGAAGATTAGTATTTTCGCAATCACAAAATTTGAATTTGAGCACAGCGGTAGTCATACTTAATTATAACGGAAAAGCATTTCTTGCACAGTTTTTACCTTCTGTAATTCAGTATTCTGAAGGTGCTGAAATAATTGTGGCCGATAACCAATCGACAGATGATTCAGTTGAGTTTATGACTAAAGTTTATCCACAAATTCGTTTAATTATTAATCCATCAAATGGAGGTTTTGCTACGGGTTATAACCAAGCCCTAAAATTAGTGAAGGCCGATAATTATGTATTACTTAATTCTGACATTGAAGTGACTGAAAATTGGCTGCAACCTTGTGTCGATTTATTAGAATCTGATTCAAATATTGCAGCTGTTCAGCCAAAAATATTGTCTTACAAAAACAAAGATTTGTTTGAACATGCTGGTGCAGCTGGTGGATATTTAGACAAGCATTATTATCCGTTTTGCCAAGGTAGGTTATTTGAATTAGTTGAAGAAGATAAAGGGCAGTACGATAAAAATAGAGAGGTTTTTTGGGCAACAGGAGCCTGTTTATTTATAAAAGCTGAACTATACCACAAAATGGGCGGCCTTGATGATGATTTTTTTGCACACATGGAAGAAATTGATTTGTGCTGGCGACTAAAAAAAGCGAATTACAAAATAATGTATGCTGCTCAATCCTCAGTTTACCATGTTGGCGGTGGTACTTTAAATTACATGAATCCGCGTAAGACCTATCTTAACTTTAGGAACAGCTTGTACATGATTGCGAAAAATCATGAAAAATATATACGTTTAAAACTGTTTGTGCGCTTGCTCATTGATGGGGTAGCAGCTGTCTTATTTTTAGTAAAGGGACAATTCAGACATTTTTTGGCGGTATTTAGAGCACATCTAAGCGTTTACAAAAATTGGTCGTCGCTAATGAAAAAACGAAAAGAGGTGGCAATGCAGTCAACTACATTCAACAAAGTAGGACTATATCAAAAAAGCATCATCAGTCAAAAGTTTTTAAAAGGTGTAAAAACCTTTCAACAGCTTGCAAACAAGGATTTTTTATAATCCTGTTTTTTCTTTTTTAAAGACGTTAATAAATTGTTCACTATAATTCAAAAATAGTACCAGCTACCTGTTAATTTCAATTAATTTTGTGGCAAATAATGCAAATTACACCATGGAAATTCAAGAATTAAAATCAATTAGTAGTCAAGTAAGACGAGATATCGTAAGAATGGTAACAGCTGTTCAGTCTGGCCATCCAGGTGGTTCACTAGGTTGTACCGATTTTTTAACCTGTCTCTATTTTGATGTAATGAATTTAGATCCTTCTAATTTTACAATGGATGGTAAAAACGAAGATTTATTTTTCCTATCAAATGGTCATATTTCACCAGTGCTTTATTCAGTGCTTTCGCACCGAGGGTACTTTCCTAAAGCAGAGCTTGGTACCTTTCGTAAGATAGGAACAAGACTACAAGGTCACCCTAGTGTTGATAAAGGTTTACCAGGTATTAGAATGGCTTCAGGATCATTAGGGCAAGGTTTATCGGTCGCAGTTGGTGCCGCTCAAGCTAAAAAACTGAATAACGACAATAGTATAGTGTATACTTTACACGGTGACGGAGAATTGCAAGAAGGACAAATATGGGAAGCAGCAATGTATGCTGCAGGTAATAAAGTTGATAATATAATTTCTACAATCGATTATAACCATAAGCAAATTGATGGCGACATTGATGATGTTTTGCCAATGGGTAGTTTAACTAGCAAGTGGGAATCTTTTGGTTGGGATGTTTTAGAAATGGATGGGCATAATCACCAAGAAATTCTAGATACCTTAGCAAAAGCTAAAACAATGACTGGTAAAGGAAAACCAGTGATGATAATTATGACAACTGCCATGGGCAAAGGAGTCGATTTTATGGAAGGCACTCATAAATGGCATGGATCACCGCCTTCAGCAGAACAAGAAGCCATTGCACTTGGTCAATTAACAGAAACATTAGGCGATTATTAAATCTTGGTATGGTCTTTTCATTATATTTTTCATTAAACCAATCGATATGAAAAGATTATTGAGTATTGCCGCCATCTTATTTGTGTTTTCAATTAATGCACAGCAAGTTACCAGAATGCTATTTATTTTTGACGCGTCTAATTCCATGAATGGAAAATGGGAAGGCAGTACAAAAATTGATAGAGCCCGAGAAATTCTGACCAAAACAATAAACGAATTAGAAGCCATTCCCGATTTAGAATTAGCACTTCGAGTCTATGGTCATCAATCGCCAATTACACCAACTTCTCAAGACTGTAATGATACAAAACTAGAGGTGCCTTTTGCGGAAAACAATCATTCGCAGATTATCAATTTTATTCAAAATGTAGAGCCTAAAGGAACAACTCCGATTGCCAGGTCACTAGAAGAAGCTGCCAAAGATTTTCCAGACAAAACAACCAAAAATGTGATCGTTCTAATTACTGACGGGTTGGAAGCTTGCGAAGGATTTCCTTGTGAAGTAGCGAAAAGCTTAAAAAGTAAAGGTGTTAATGTTACTCCATTTGTAGTAGGTTTAGGAATAGATTTAGCTTATTTAAATGATTTTAACTGCATTGGCCGTTTTTATGAAGCTTCAACTTTAGCATCATTCGAAAAAGTAATGCAATCAGTAGTGAGTGATGCGTTAAATAGCACAACCATTCAAATTGACTTAAACGATATTACAGGGAAAGCCAAAGAAACCAATACAACTGTTTTCTTTTATAAAGCAGGTACAAAGGAGCTGAAATACACTTTCATGCATACCATGAATTATGAAGGAAATCCAGATACCATTTCGGTGGTGGATCCCAAATTAAAATATGATGTAGTAGCGAATACGTTGCCAACAGTAGAAATCAAAAATGTAGTCATTATTAAAGGACGACACAATCATATTGATTTAAATACACCACAAGGTTCGTTAGGTGTTAAAATAAAAGGTAAAACAACCCGACAGAATGTGCCAATTATTGTGACGCAAAAGGGCAAATGTGAAACTTTAAACGTTCAGACCGCTGACGAATTGCAGAAGTACCTGGTAGGAGAATATGAAGTGGAGATTTTAACCTTACCACGAATTTACGAAAAAAGTGTAAATATAGAGCAGAGCATTTATAATTACATTACCATTCCTGGTTCAGGCTTATTCTCATATCAAGCCTATAAACCAACTATAGGTCAGGTGTTTAAAAAAATGCCATCTGGCGAACAGATTTGGGTGTGCGACATCAATTCAACAGATCGCAAAAGCCAGTACCATTTGCAACCTGGCGATTATAGAGTCGTGTACAGAAGTACAAATGCCACATCTACAGATTATACATTGTTTAAAGATTTTCAAATCATATCAGGCGATCGAGTCTACCTTAAATTATAAAACTTATTTTACCCAACTAATATGAAAAACATTGAAATTATTGATACGAAAGACACCCGTTCTGGTTTTGGAGCAGGTTTAGCTGAATTAGGAGATACGAATCCAAATGTAGTGGGTCTTTGTGCCGATTTAATTGGTTCGTTAAAAATGGATGCGTTTAAGGCGGCCCATCCCGACCGATTTTTTCAAGTAGGAATTGCTGAAGCCAATATGATTGGAATGGCAGCAGGGCTAACCATAGGTGGTAAAATTCCTTTTACCGGAACTTTTGCTAACTTTTCAACGGGTAGAGTTTACGATCAAATCAGACAATCGGTAGCGTATTCAAATAAGAATGTAAAAATTTGTGCTTCTCACGCTGGATTGACTTTAGGGGAAGATGGCGCAACACATCAGATATTAGAAGATATTGGATTAATGAAAATGCTGCCAAATATGACAGTTATTTCACC
>JBGCGA010000091.1:0-10139 GCA_045110285.1 Crocinitomicaceae bacterium
TGTCTGTAATAAGTTAACTAGACAAGCACTGGCAATTTCTAAAAGCAGAATTCCATATGATGAAAACTATCGTAGTAAAAATCCAACTTTATTGTGAAAATAGTTGGTGAAAAACTTTTTTATAAGCTCAGTTCTTTGTTAGTAATGCTGCTTCTAGTAATAGTATTTCTATATGATTAAGATAAGTATTTTTGAAGCGGTGAACAGAAAATAGATCAAGACATAAAAGTCATTCTTACAAATACAAATATATCTTGGTTGTGTTATTGGTGTTGCTCCCACCGTGTTTGAATCACTTTTCAGTTGGGATAGTGTATGGCCTAGCTTGTTGCCAGAGAAAACTTGGCCAGCTTTACGCTATTTGTAGAAGCAAAGTTTAGATCGGTAATTTAGAGTCATCAAATAAAAAAGTCAACTCAGCACTGCAAGTTGACCTTAGGTTAGTCGGTAGATCATTTAATCTAGTTTAAGCATGTTTTAATTGCTGATTAATCAATAAAATTTCGTCCACTTGAATTTGGGTGAGTTTGGTTTTTTTGCCGTTGAGGTCAGTGAGGACTTTATTGATGAGTTTGCCTTCTACGGCTACCATTTGTCCTTTTTTAACGTATTTTTCAATGAGTTCCGCTTTTTTTCCCCAGGCTACTATGTTATGCCATTGTACCTGGATGCCTTTTCCGTTGGGGTCGTAAATGGTTTCTTTGGTTGCCATTGAAAATTTGGCGAGTTTAACGCCGTTTGTGAATGTTCTGATAATTGGATTAATTCCTGTTCTGCCAATTAAATTAACTGAGTTTTGTAAAGTGTTCATGCCGTTATGTTTTAGGTCCCATTTGTCCTTCGGACATCTTCACGTCGACAAACGCTCAGCACAGCGTTTAAGGGAAGAGTTTGATGGGTATGTTAATAATATTGTTTTGTTTTCAGTAGTCGGGGATGGGATAACCACCACCCCCGTGTAACTGTTTTACTTGCCATGCCGAGCAAATAATAATTAGGTCAGTCTATTTTGAATAAGACATTATTTAAAGCAGTTTTCCTGTTCCATTAGGGAAGATGTCCGAGGGACAGATGAGAATTTACTTTTTACCTCCTAACATCAGTAATTCACTGATTTGGATTTCTGTTCTATAGCGCTTTTCGCCTTCTTTAGTTTCGTAGCTTTTATTAACCAGTTTTCCTTCAATGGCTACTTCTTGCCCTTTTACAAGATATTTTTCAATAATATCGGCCGTTTTACCCCATGCCACCACGTTATGCCATTGTGTGTCTGTTTGTTTCTCACCTTTAGCATTTTTATAGGTTTCGCTAGTTGCCAAACTCAGTTTGGCCAATTTGTTGCCACTGTCGAAAGAAATGATTTCTGGTGCTTGTCCTAAATTTCCGATTAATTGTACTTTGTTTCTTAAATTGTTCATCTTGTCTGTTTTTGTATTGCGCTTATATGTTTGGCGCAATCTGTTATTATTTAAATTTAATTTGTTTGTCTTTTCGTTTTTAGCATGCATTGTTTCGATTCGACAGGGCAAAGTAATGGACAAATAAAAATACAAAGCGTCTATTAAGTATTTGTAAACGTTTAATAGTCGTTTGTAAATGTTTTTAAATGATTTTAATATTGATTAATAAGTTTTTAGATATATATATTATTTAGTAGTAAAATAGATTATTTTTACAATTGACTCTATATGACGCATAAAACTGCCATAATTATGGGTGCAGTTGCACAAACTAATTTCTATATGAAAACTTATTTAAGTGAAAATAATTATTGTTTTAAACCTATTTTTTGACCTTTCTAATACAGGGTCTGATTCAAAAGATTTGCTTGAATAATTAGGTTATGGATTAGTCAGAACTGACAGATGCTGCGCCTGAAACAGATTTAGTGACTTTAGTAGGTGTTCCAGAATAAACTAAGTGACTAGCACCAGACATTTCTGCGCGAATTGACCCCCTAACTTTTATTTTTAAACCTGAAGCACCTGAAGCACTAATTTCGGCCTTTTCGGAAACATTGAATTCAGAAGCTTTTAGATGTGATGCGCCACTAAAGTCAGCTTTAAGAAAACTAGAATTGCCACCAAGCATGGCATTGCTTGCACCAGAAAAATCGAGTGCAATTTCTTTGGTATTTAGAGCTGAGACTTCAAATAAGCTTGCACCTGAGCCATCAATATTTATATTTTCAGCAAGTATTTCTTTCCCTTTAACGCTACTAACGCCCGATAGATCAAATTCAACATCATTGTATTTTCCGTTTTCTAAATTCACTTTAACTGCTCCAGAGCAATTTACTGATTTTAAATCTGTAACTGTGAGGTAAGCCTCTAGGGTAATTTCAGATGAGCTACTAACATTATCCATGTCAAAAGAAACCTCCGTGCCCTCATCTGCAATATTTAAGTACTCTTGAAGATTCTCATTGCATCTGATCATCAGTTTTTCTTCTGTTCCTAAACGAATACCAATTTTGTAAATCCCAGAGGCATCTATTGCGTTTATATTATCAATAGGAACTTCAAATTTTACTATTTCTTTACTCGGTATAATATTGTTTTGAAAATTACATGCTGAAAGAAATACTGTAGCAGTTATTAATGATAGTGAAAGTAGTTTCATATAGGAGTTTATTAATCCTAAGTTACGATTAATAATTCTATCCAATGGTTTATACTTAAACTTTTGTTTGACCCTCTAAAATTTTAGCTAAGGATTTCGTACTGTTAAACTGCTCTAGGAAGACTTTGATAAATACAGTAATTGGAATTGACATAATCATGCCTGGAATACCCCAAATAAAGCCCCAAAACATGAGCATAACTAGGACGGTAATAATATTGATTGAAAAAGATTTACCCATAAAAATTGGCTCTAAAATAGAACCAAATAAGCCTTGCACCGCCGTAACTGAAATAACGAAAAATGCCAGATGACCACTTGGGTCTAAATCAACCATAGCAAAAATGGAGACCATTATTACTGTTATAAATGAACCAATCATTTGAATGAAATTGATAACAAAAGCAAATATTCCCCAAAAAATTGGAAAACTGACGCCAAAGAAATAACAAGCTAAACCGGTAAAAATACCTGTCCCTAAACTCACAAAGAATTTTACTTTAATGAAGGTAACAAGGTCCTCTTCAATTTTTAAGAAAGTTTTGATAGATGAATGACGCTCTTTTCTTAAAATATTGTGCATTATTTCCTGCACGTTAATAGACTCAGCAAGCCAAAGAATTGTGAAAAAAGCAGTCATTAGTAACATGCTGAGCGTATTACCCACGTATTTTAAAACTGGACCCACACTTGCAGTCATAGCTTCTTTGCTAAAAAACTGCCCTAGCAAATTGTCGTCCGTTTCCAATTCAACACCAAAAATGTTCTCCATCCACAGTAAAATTTGCGTCAATTTTCCCTCAGCTTTAATCATAAAAGCATCCTGTGTGGCTAGTATTTCGCGACTAGATAATTGAATGATCCAGGTACTGATTTGAATGGCTACTACAATAATGAGTACCACTATTATTATACTGATGGTTTTGTTTAGCCCTTTCTTTTGCAGCCACCGCATTAACGGAAGAAATAGGAGGCTAATAAACATTGAAAAAACTAAAGGGATAAAGATGAAAGACAATGTTTTTAAAAGATAAAAACAAAGCGGCACTACTAAAAAAAGTAGTAAAATATTCGTTGTTTTAGTTTTTCCAAGCATCTAAATGTGTCTGTTTAAAGGTTGCGAAAATAGCAGAAATTCTTTAAATATATTTTATAAATAACAGACTTTAACAAAAAAACAGATACACCAAATGGCTATGTGGTCGTCTGTTTTAAAACAGTTTTGAAAAAAAAGTGATTTTCAATTGAACCTCACTAAACTTTTTGAGTACTACTGTTGAAAACCGAATGACGCGCCAAATTCATTAAATTAAAAAATATGAAAACTTTAGTATTATTAATAATAGGTCTTGTTACAACATCAATCACTTTTGCTCAAAAGCCCGAAAAAGTATACAGTATAGTCAAAGAAATGAGGTCAGAAGAATGGTATAAAACTCAAGCTAAACTTTGGGAGGCCGAGACAAAAAAGAATAAAAAAAATGCGGAAGCTTGGTACTATTATTATTCCGCTAATAGAGCCTTAAAAAACATTAGTTGGCAAGATAGTACGAAACGAAACGCCTACTTTAAAGCTTGCACTAAAATAGTTGAGGACGCTTATAAAGCGGTTCCGAATAGTTTTGAAGCCAATCATTTACAATGGTGGCATTCATTTAACGACAAGAAGAAAATTTCCTATTTAGAAAAAGCTTATCAAATAAATCCGCAAGATCCACGAACTTACTCTGATTTGATGTGCGAATATGCTCTTGAGTTTAATGAGGCTAAAGTGAATGAGTTTGCTAGAAAACTTTTCAATGTTAATGACATGCCAGGTTCAGCTTATAATTGGGCCTACAATCTATTATCTGATGCTGAGCCGAACGCTATCATTTTAACAGCAGGAGACAATGATACTTTTTTACCTTGGATTGTGCAACAAGTTTTTAACTATAGAAAAGATGTGACAATAATGAATACAAGTTTATTGGGACTTGACGATTACAGAAAACGACTTTTTGAAAAGATAAACATTCCTGCTTTTGACAAGAGCATGGGCAATGCTGTATCATATGAGCAATCAATTAGTAGGCAGAAAGAACTTTTTGATCATATTTTTAAGCAAAATGAAAATATTCCTATTTATGTATCCTCTACAGCCTTACATCAATTTCAAAAGCATTATAGTGATCATTTATACCTTGTGGGAATAACTTATAAATATTGTGAACATACAGTCGATAATTTAGCATACATTAAACGAAACTATGAAAAAAGATACCAGTTAGATTATCTGAATCAGGATTTCTCATTTCATCCTTTAAATAAAAAAACCAATGAATTTAATGTGTATTACTTACAGGCATTTGTGAAATTGTTTTGGCATTATACCGATTCCGAAGAGATACAGAAAGCAGAGATTATTAAAAAGCAAATTATAGACATTGCAACAAATGGAAATCAAAAAGAGTTTTTGAAGCAATGGACGGATGAGTTAAAAAAGCAAGTAAAGTAAGCATTACTTGTGAAGTTTTTTAAAATTAATATAGATCACCTGTCCGACGAAGCCTTAATGGGTCGTTTAAAAGAAAATAACGACCCTAAGGCTTTAACAGAACTCTATAAAAGGTACTCAAAAAAACTACTGGGCTATTTTATTAATATGTTCAGTGGTGACGTAGCTAAATCCGAAGATTTTCTTCACGATTTATTTATTAAATTGATGGAAAAAAAGCATTTGTTTGATGCCAATAGAAAATTTTATTCATGGGTGTTTACCGTGGCCTCAAATATGTGTAAAACAGAGTTTAGAAAGCCTATTATGAAGACCCTACCGATCGAAAATTCTGATTCTCACCAAGCTTTGCAATTTGAAGATAATAACAAGATGGATTCATTGGCTTTCAAATCCGATTTAAAAGCACAGATTGATTTACTGTCGCTCGATCATAAAGCGACATTTATCTTGAGATATCATCAGCAATTTAGTTTGAATGAAATTGCTGAAATAACAGAGTCGAACCTAGGGACAGTGAAGTCTCGACTTTACTACGCCACTCAAAAATTAACTAAATCACTTGAAAGCTATCGCCCGGAAAACGATAGTCCACAATTTAAAATGAACTAATATGACAACTGACAACAATTCAGGTTTTATTCAATCATTAATCGAAACTTTCAATTTTGAAGAATTGTCTAAATCTGATCAATTGATAGTTTTAAAAGAAATGACAGCAGAAGATTATTCTGCACAGCGCTCAATCGTACTTGGCGCAGCAGCATTGTTTTCTGAAGCCAATAGGCATGAGCCGAAGAAGTTAATTATTGAAGAAAAAAAATCAATATTACTAGCACCTATTCCGCTTTATCAAGTGTTAATTGGCATTGCTGCAATTGCCATATTGATGCTTTTGGCTTTTCCATTTAAAAATATTGGATTAACAGAACAAACAGTCAAGTACGTAACCGTTAACGATACTATAATAAAGCAGTTGGTAAAGTACGATACAGTTGAAACGATTATTGAAAAACCTGTAGTGCAAGAAAAAATTGTTTATCTGCCAGCTCAAAAGCAAACTAAACTTGTTGATGAACCACCACGACTACTGAATGTTCCTATCACAAATCAAACCGTGAGTTTGTCGCAACCTTCCATGCAAAATAAGGGTGTGTCGTTAAAGGATGAAAAAATGCTAGTAGAGTTACCTAGGGTATTTTAGTTAATTTTTAAATAATTTTTTTTCCGCTTTCGAGGGTACAACACAAAATCCTGTTTTAATTCTATGTCTGTTTTTGCTGATTAATTGATATATGCCATCTCTTATAAATCTCGGTATTAAATAACCAATCTTGAGTAAAAAATACAACCCTTTCAGCTCATTGGCTAATAATAGTATAGCATTCGATTTTTGATAAATTGTATTGTTTTGCAGTACATAAATTGTTTCCATTGAAATTGAAATATGATAGGGCGCTAATAATTCTTGTGCTAATTTGGACTGCAAAGCTGTAAACTGAAAATTATTGTGTTTTCTGTGTTTAAGAATTGTTTGGATAGACTGATTACAAAAACCACAATCTCCATCATAAAAAACAATTGAAAAATTATTCGAAGGCATCTTAGCAAATTTACTAAATTTAAGACATCAAAAGAAAACCAAAATAGGTTATAATTTTATGAAAATAGGAATTTTATTGTCGGGAAGTGGAGTGTATGATGGCTCGGAAATCCAAGAGGCTGTTTTAGCCATGTTAGCCATTAAAGAATTGGGGTTCGAATACCAATGTATCAGTATCGATAAACCCCAAAAACACGTCATTGATCACTTAACAGGAGCAGAAATGGCTGAGGAGCGAAATATGAAAGTGGAATCCGCGAGAATAGCGAGAGGAGATGTAGCCGATATTTCGGATATGACACCAGCTGATTTGGACGCTTTGGTTTTGCCTGGTGGATTTGGAGCAGCTAAAAATTTTACGACTTGGGCTTTTGAAGGTCCAAAAGGCCACATTCTACCTGAAGTAAAATTGCTAATAGTAAATATGGTAAATGCAGGAAAGCCTGTTTGCGGTTTGTGTGTAAGTCCTGTAGTAATTGCCAAGGCACTTGAAGATTCAAAAATCAAACCTAAATTGACATTAGGGTCAAGTGCTGAAAAATCACCATACAACATTAACGACTTTCATGCTGGATTAAGCGCAACTGGAGCTCAAACAGTTGAAAAGACCATATCTGAGATTCATGTGGACTCTAAAAATAAAATAGTAACAGCCCCATGTTATATGATGGATGCAACTATTCTTGAAATTAGAGATAATGTAAAACAAGCGATAGAGCAAACTATTGCTTTGATTTAAGCTTTTAGTTGTATTGAAGGATTAATTTCTAATAACTGTTTCACAAAGTCTGTTGGGTTTTTTGGCGATATATATAAGCTCATGTGTGAAGACGATTCTACAACCATTCCGTTTCGAGCTAAGCCAAATTTTAAACCAGCATAGTGTGTTTTGTTTATAATTATGGTGTGAATGTTTTTGATTTCAATTTTACCTTTAAAGGGTCCAGAATTAAATGTTAGAAATTCAGAATTAATTGAATAAAAAGTATGATGCCAAACCCAAAGTAAAAGTCCAGCAATAGCCATAATAATAGAACCGCCAATAATAAATTGGAGCGTTAGTCCATTTTGCTTAAAAACAAGCCACATTGGAAGAACGCAAATAAAAATAGCGCCAAACAATATGAGTCTAAAAAAATTATCGCGCCTGCTTTTTATTTTCATTTATTGATTTGTCATAAAGATATAAAAAACATCATTATTCTGAAAATGGACTTTATATTTGCTAAATGGTTGAAAAAAGTTTGTTGGAACAGGCATTTAAAAATTCGGAAATAGATTGTAGTAGAAATATATCTATACGATATTATCAACCTTTTAACCACTCTCATGGTGTTCTATACACAAAAGGCTTAAGCAATAAAAATCAGCATGAGTTGGCCAACAGAACCGAAAACATTCATTCATTTATTGAGCTTTATTTCTTATTACCGTCACATTGGAATTTGGCAAATGAAAATCAAAAATGGCCTATCGAAGTTTTAAAACGGATTATTGATGCGCAAACGGAAAAAAATAGTTGGTTTGGACCAGGCGATACAATACCTGCGCATGCCAAAAGTGCTAATTCTGAAAAACTTCCAACAGAGATTAATAGCGCCGAAGAGAGACATACCTCTATCAATTCAATTTTCAAGCATACTCATTTTATGTTTACTGAGCCTATTGAAGGTCAAGCATTTTTGCAGTCGGTACAAAATGAAGATGAATTTTACAATTGGCTAGGTGTTATTCCAATATTTGAAGAAGAATTTGCTTACAAAAATTCCCGGTCAGCTTTGGAATTAATTATGAATTTTGAAAAGAAAAAAATTACAGAATTAGTGGACGAATTTAGACCTTTAGGTGCTAAGAAGAAATTTTTTGGATTGTTCTAATAATCAGGCCAATCTTAGGTAGTATTGTTTCAAATAATTGCAAAATTATACGTATATTAGGAACTTATAATTTACGAATATGAACAAATTAGCTACCTTAATTTTGTGCTTTCTATTAAACATTGCCTTCACGCAAAATGAGGGAAATATTTGGTACTTTGGTTCTAATGCTGGACTCGATTTTAATGGCGGAGCACCTGTAGCTTTAACAAATGGGGCTATGAGTACGGTTGAAGGCTGTTCTTCAATTAGCGACAACAACGGAAATATTTTATTTTACACAGACGGAACCACAGTATACAATGCAAGCCATGTTCCAATGCCAAACGGCACAGCTTTGAGCGGAAATAGCAGCAGTACTCAATCGGCCATTATAGTTCAAGATCCCGGGAATCCTGACCTATATTACGTATTTACTGTTTCTGCTTTTGGAAATACAGGCTTAAATTACTCGGTTGTTGATATGACCTTACAGGCAGGATTGGGTGATGTTACCACATTAAATTCTCCAATTGTTTCTAATACAACTGAAAAGGTAACCGCTGTAAAGCATGCCAATGGTGTTGATTTTTGGATTGTTACGCTATTAGCTACAACTTCACCTACCAGTGGTTTTCATAGCTATTTATTGACTCCAACTGGTTTAAACTTAACACCGGTAGTTTCAAATTTAGGACAACCAAATAATATTGGATATTTAAGATCGAATTTGCAAGGAGATAGAATAGCTGTGGCGAATGCATATGGTGGAGGAGATGAAGTTCAATTGTATGATTTTGATGATAATACTGGTATGCTTAGTAATGAATTGTCGTTCAGTAGAACTGCAGCATATGGTGTAGAATTCTCTCCAAATGGAAATTTATTATATGTTTCTTGTGAAAATACGACAAATACGCTTTACCAGTACAACCTTCAAGCCGGAACAGGTACAATTACTGACATTGTTAATTCGGAAGTTAATTTGTCCGATTTAAGCTCAACATCTGCTGGTGGAGCGCTGCAACTAGGACCAGATTTTAAAATTTACCATTCAAGGGTGTCTTTAAATACATTAGGTGTTATTTCCGACCCAGATATTTTAGGAGTTGGCTGTAATTATAATTCCACTGGCCAGTCACTGGGTACTCAATCGACTTTACTTGGACTACCAACTTTTTTTAATTCTATTTATAATCAGTCATCTACATCAAATTTAAATATCTGTGACGGAGATTCAGTTTTACTCTATAATGGTAGTTTTCAGAATTACAACTGGTCATTAGCTAGTACACCTGCAGTCACTATATCAAACGATTCTGCAATTACTGTTTCGCCAAATAGTAATACGAGCTATTTATTGGTAGATGGCAACGATACCGCATTTTTTAATGTTATCGTTAATCCTATTCCTTCGGTCAATTTGGGACCAGACATCAACTTTTGTAATCAAACTTCGGTAGTTATAAAAGATCCCAATCTTGTTGGTGTTGACACATTATCGTTCACATGGCAAGATGGCACAACAGCAGACACTTTAATAGCATTTACAACGGGTCAG
>JBGCGA010000092.1:0-2712 GCA_045110285.1 Crocinitomicaceae bacterium
GACTTGTGCTCAGGATAAACTTCTCATCCAAAATGCCTCGCAAAAAAAAAGAGCTACACTGACGTGCAACTCTTTAATTTCTGCTCCCCCTCTTGGACTCGAACCAAGGACCCTCTGATTAACAGTCAGATGCTCTAACCAGCTGAGCTAAGGAGGAGTTTAAGGTGTCTATGTTTCCTTAAGCGAGTGCAAATATATGTAAAAGAAAAATTAATCCAAAAGAAAATAAAAATAATTTAAGTAAATTTTAAATATTGAAGTAACCTATCAGAAAATCTTAGAAAAGATCATTCTCTAAATCGTCTGTTCCATCATTATAATCACCTTCTTGATCATCACAGTCGTCATTTTTACCACAATTTCCAGGGCGAAGAATATTAGTTTTGGATACATTTAAACGAATCTCTGTTTTTATACTGTTGTCCTCTTGCAAATAACCCTTAGGAAATGGCGTTCCCACTACTTCAACGAGTGTTCCAGTTTTCAAAAATTCCAGAATTCTTAGGTTTGCACCTTCTCTTTTCCAGATAGTACAATTTATCCAAGTTGTTTTAGTTCTCTGTTCGCCAGTTCTTTTATCTTTCCAATTTTTGTTGTGAGCAACCGGAAAATTAATTGCAACAACTCCGTTGTCCATATTTCGAACAACTGCATCTTTTCCTATATTACCAATCAATCTTGTTTCAAATACTGTAGCCATAACCTGCCAAATACGGAATGTTTTAGTAGCACTAAATTAAACATTATTTTACAACCCTTACAGGTAATGGAGGCTAATCGTATTATTTTATTCGAAATTAACGATAAAGGCATCTTTGTATCCCTTCCCTTGCACATCTTTTTGCGCTTTCTTTGCCAACTTCTTTGTTGCAAAAGGTCCGATAAAATACTTGTATTTATACATGCTTGAAGAGTTGATTTTTACTCTTTCAATAGCATAGCCTAACCTTTTAAATTCGGGGATATCCGTGTCCAAGGGATCAATTGAAGACATGAGTTGCACTTTAAATGATGGTTCGGATACGGCATCAGGTGAAAAATCGATTTGTGGATAAACTGATTTAAGAAACGCTCTTGTGGATCTGAAAATAGCAGAAGCAATTATTTCTTGTCCATACTCACTGTTAAGATACGCCGCTTCAGCAACATTCGTCAAAAAACCACACTCTATTAAAATAGTAGGCATTTTAGTAAACTTTAAAATTTGAAGTGAATGCCCAATATCTGCGCCTGTTTTTACCGCTCTACTTTTTCTGCCTGCTCTAGTTTTAAATTGCTTTTCTACCTGTAATGCCCATTTATAAGCCGCTTTTGAATCAAAACTGTGAATGTGAGTTTCAGTGCCATGAATTTCAACATTATCGCTACCGTTGCAATGAATACTCATCATATAATCCACTTTTTTACTGTTCGCCATTTTCACACGATCATCTAGTGATGGGTACGTATCGGCAGTTCTAGTGTACAATACTGAAACATGTGACAAGTTGTGCTCTAAATAATGTCCAATTTTTTTTGAAATAATTAAATTCAGGTCTTTTTCGGGCAAATGGGCTTTAGACACAGACAAATGACCCGGGTCCTTGCCACCATGCCCCGGATCAATCAAAATTGTTATGTCAGATTTTGCACTAATTGCCAACAATCCGGTTAATAAAAAACTAAATAACAATAAATGCTTAATCATACTGAACATTAAAGGGCTAAAATACGTAACTGCTTGTTTTCTATTGTAGCTTATACCAATTTTTATTCCAAAACATTTTGTTTATAACCTTTAAACAGTCAGCAAAAGAATTTCCTTTTTAAATAAATAGTTCTTAGCTTTACAGCTTTAAGTAAATTCAATCTAGGTCAATGAAAACAGTACAATATAGAGAAGCCCTAAGGGAAGCAATGAATGAAGAAATGCGAGCTGACAAAAGTGTCTTTTTGCTCGGAGAAGAAGTTGCTGAATATAATGGCGCATATAAAGTTTCTCAAGGAATGCTTGACGAATTTGGACCAGAACGTGTCATTGATACGCCAATTGCTGAGCTTGGATTTACTGGAATAGCAGTGGGAGCAGCAATGAATGGACTAAGACCAATTGTGGAATTTATGACTTGGAACTTTGCCATTTTAGCAGCTGATCAGATTATAAACAGTGCTGCAAAAATGTTGCAAATGAGTGGCGGACAAGTGGGATGCCCGATTGTTTTTAGAGGTGGAAACGGAACAGCTGGACAATTGGCCGCAACACACTCTCAAAGCTTCGAATCTATGTATGCTCATTTCCCAGGCTTGAAAGTAGTAACACCTTCGACGCCATATGATGCTAAAGGATTAATGAAAGCAGCCATTAGAGATAATGACCCAGTTCTAATAATGGAATCGGAAAAAATGTACGGAGACAAAGGTGAAATTCCGGAAGGAGAGTATATTATTCCTATAGGGGTCGCAGATATTAAAAGAAAAGGTTCTGACGTAACCATTGTATCGTTTGGGAAAATTATTAAAGAAGCGCATAAAGCGGCTGATGAATTAGAAAAAGAAGGGATTTCAGCTGAAATTATTGATTTAAGGTCGGTTAGACCGATTGATTACGGTACAGTTGTTAATTCAGTGAAAAAAACTAATAGATGTGTTATTGTTGAAGAGTCTTGGCCAATTGCTTCTATTTCGGGAGAAATTGCTTACCACTTGCAAAACTATGCCTTTGATTATTTAGAT
>JBGCGA010000093.1:0-3041 GCA_045110285.1 Crocinitomicaceae bacterium
GTATGTAATAAGTTAACTAGACAAGCACTGGCAATTTCTAAAAGCAGAATTCCATATGATGAAAACTATCGTAGTAAAAATCCAACTTTATTGTGAAAATAGTTGGTGAAAAACTTTTTTATAAGCTCAGTTCTTTGTTATCTACTTTTTTCTGTCTGGTAAGTTTTCAATTTTTAAATCCAATGCTAGCTCTAGTACTTTTTTAGGGGTATCAAGTGCCTTTTTCAAATTCTCCAATGTTAAATTACCAGATTTTGCTTTAAATATAAATATTCTAAATTTCAATTTACTAACTTCCTGATTAAAAGTGTCGGAAAACTGAATATCTAATTCAGTTGATATTTTTTCAATTTGCAGTTTGATTCTATTCAACAATTCTTCAATTTCAATTATCCATCTTTTTAGATCCTTCAAAATAGTTTGCACTTCTAATTCTTCCTTGTAACTCAGCTTTTCTATTTGTTTGTGAATTTGCTCAATTTTCATGTTTTCCCAATCTTTCGAATCGAGAACAGGAATTTGCCACTTTGATTGCTCATGTTCCCAATAATCTAGTTTCACTTCTATTTGATGAATTTTAAAACTGGGTAATTCAAGTATTGTTAATTTCCCGCCATGACAGGCACCTGTGTCGATTCCATAAGTATTATTATAAACCTTTGGGTCTTTCCCGACAACTTCATGTCCATAGATAATTGGTTTTTCACCTGTATAGTAATCAGTCCAGAATTTACCTTCTTCATATTTATTTTCTAAGTATTTAGAACCAGAAGTTGTTCCAGAAAGTACTTCTTGCTTTTGTTGTTGTAATTTTATATCGTGTTCAAAAAAAGCATGAACTATTATTGCTTCTTTAGTTTCATAGTAATACGGCAGATTTTCAGTCCATTGTAAGAATTCACTGTATTCAGAAGCAAATTGCACCTTAACAATTTCTTGAGAATAGCTTAAAATACCTCGTTGATGCTTTCTTTCGTGATTTCCCATCAATACTACCGAGTTGCCACGATTTTTAAAGTACCGATAAAGTTCAACTGATTTATTTCCTCTGTCAACAATATCGCCTAAAGATATAATCAAATCATTTTCAGTTATTCCAATTTGATTTGATAATTCAATAAACTCGTCATAGCATCCATGCAAGTCTCCTACTACAAATGTATGGCTCATTGATTACTTAATTTTCCGGCTATCATATTCTCTTTTCTATCAGCCCAATTATGGTCTTTCCAATAGTAATATTCACTTTGCCGATATTCTCCTAAGTTGATTGAATCGAATTCATCTAATCCGCCTTCACATTTAACACCAAGCTCAGTAAGAATTGTATTAATTGACTTTTCAGAAATACTAATTATTCCCTCTATATATAATGATGCGCATTGTTCTCCAATTCCGCCAAAATAATCAGTTTGAATTATACCATACTTTTCCATTCCAATTTCCTTAGCTATAAAATGACTTAGTTCACAATCCCATTCAATATAATCACTTGTAGAATCTACTGACAAGTCATATTTACTTTTTAGTTCCCAAACAATATCAAAATCTAAAATAATAATTGCAAATTCTTTTTCAAATGCAGCAGCAAGCCCAAACTCCATTATTTTGTCTTTTGAAACACTGTTTTTTCCTATTATAGCACAAATATTATGACCCATATTTACTTTCGGCTTTATTGTAGATAACGTTAATGTAAAAAGGCGTTTTAATGCTTTTTACATAGTGTTAGCAAATCGTTTTTATTCTTTTATGAGTCGAATTACAGCCTTCTTCCTTTCTGACTCAATAATCAAAAAATAAATGCCTGTTGGTTCTTCCGGTTTTAAGTCTAACAATTGGCTGTCGGTGTAACTTTTTGTTTGAATTATTCTTCCATTTACATCTGTAATAGTAATAACTGTAGTTTGGTAATTATTCCCCAAATCAATAGAGAAATTTCCATCCGTTGGATTTGGATAAATTAAAAGTTCATTACCAAAATTATTTTCTATTATTCCGACTCCAGTAACACTATAACAAGTAGATGTATCTGTACATCCATTCTTGGTTAAAGTTACTGCATAATCTCCATTCGTTGTAGCTGTGAATGATTGATTTGTAGCTCCGCTTATTGTCGTCATTGCTGGGCAGTTTAACCATTGGTAAGTTGCTCCAGTTTCATCAGAAGTTAATAATGTTCCTGTTTGTGTGACAAGTGGATTAATTGCATTAATAGTTAACTCAAGTGTCACCAAACTATCACATCCATTGGCTGCACCACCGGTAAAGTTGAATGTGGCTGTATTATTGTCTGTGAAATAAGTTAGGCCATCAATCCACACTAATGAATCACAGGCAGTTTGGGCATCTGTTCCGCTCATTGATTGAAGAACAGTGAGGTAGAGTGTCACTAAACTATCACATCCATTTATTGTACCACCTATAATGTTGAATGTCGCTGTATTATTGTCTGTGAAATATGTTATTCCATCAATCCACACCAATGAATCGCACGCAGTTAAAGAGTCGATACCACTTGCTGGTACTGGAATAGTTAAGTCAATGGTTAGAATGGAATCACAACCAGTTGAATTGGGTAGGGTATCCTGATATATGCCGCTGGTTGAGTAGGTTTCATCTCCACTTGGAACCGTGTATTGAACACACTCAGTAACTTGAAGCGTTTCTACATTATTTGTTCCTGGGTTAAATTCATAGGCGCCAATATCAGAAATAGGACACCTTAATTCTCCTCTTTGATCAAAGTATTGTTGGTATGTTGCAAGGCCCATATCAATAGCTGGGCTCCCAGAATTTAAGGCGAGGGTTTGAGTAGGGCCGCCATTATTTCCGAGACCAACAATAAGCAATGGATCAGCGGTTGAGAACCAACTTGGACAAATTGATGATGCATTAAAACAAGTCTCAACAATATTGTTTTGAGCTGAACCCAAAAAAGTGTCATTTAAATAAACGTCTGCTCCTGATGGCGAAGAGTTGTTTGCAATAATGCAATTGTATAGTGAAACATTTGAGGTTGATGATATTCCACCAGAATG
>JBGCGA010000094.1:0-13312 GCA_045110285.1 Crocinitomicaceae bacterium
CTCGAGTTTGGGGTATTACTGACGGGACAATTGAAGAAAAAGCCAAGATAGGAATTGACAAAACAGTCGGCTTTTTTCATTCTATTGGGATAGATACAAAGCTATCTGATTATACTAAAGAATACGCTGGAACTGGAGCAGAAGTAGCCCGTAGACTGACCGATAGAAATATGATTGCCCTAGGAGAGCATGGAAAGCTCACACCGCAAGATGCTGAGAAGATAGTGGAGATGGCTTATTAAATATTTAGAATTGTAACCAAGCAAAGTAAAACGCCAGCTAGCCTATTAACTGCGAGTTCTTTTAATCTCACAGTTATATTTTTTTATGTTACTTATTTATGCATAGTGTAAACACCTAACAAACTCAGATAAACAACCATTCAAAAAAGTATAACGTTTTAATAGTATAAATTACAATAACTAGATAGATGGAAAAGACAATTATAAAATCACTCGTTCTGTTATTATCTATTCCATTAATCAATTTAGTTGCCAATACATTCAAGTTTTCATCTCAACTTATGTACGAGTCCATCAGTACTTTGGAACAATTTGAAGCTTATCAATTTTCAACAATCTTCATAGTAGTTACTTTAGTTATTAGTGTTCCTTTAATTGAAGGCTTGTATGATGTTGGAAGAATAAATAATTTAATGGCAAGCCTACTGTATCTTCTATCATTTTCAATTATAGCTATTGTAACATCTGATCAGTTTACATTTCATTTAGACGAACATATTATCATTTTCTTATCCGTTGTATCTATCATTTTTACTCGTGAAGTGATGAATCGAAAAGTAATAGGTGACATTCAATTTGCTTGAGCTTTTAAATAAAAGGTAGTTTTTTCTTTGTATTGTATTTTCTGAAGATGTACTTTTTGTAAGTATCAAGTTTTGTAAACTGCCTAGGCTTATTATATTTGCAAGAAACCCAGCACTTCAATTATGCGATTAGGACAATTAGCACGAAAATTAGACAAAAAACCTCAAGAATTAGTTGATTTTTTGGTTAATGAACATCAGATTAAGATAGAATCTGATTTAAATACAAAAGTTGAAGGCGAAGCTTTGAGCATTCTAAGTGCGAATTTTAAGAAGAAAAAAATTTCTAAACCTGTAGCACCATCAAAAAAAATTGATTCAGTGCAAGAAGTCAGTCAAAAGGATAAGGAAGATGAAGGAGCGTCCATAGCTGCTATTTCTGTTGAAGAACCTGCTGATATTGAAAAAGAGACCGAAGAGCTTGGCTTGTCAGAGGACGAAATTGAAATTATGACAATTGCAGCCGTAGCCGCTGAAACAGATGTTTCAGATGAACCTATTAAAGACGTTTCAGATGATTCTGTGACTGAAAGAATTGCCAGAGTAGGGGAAGATGGTGAAGAATTGCCAGAGTTGATCATTAAAGATGGTGTGATTAAAGCACCAAAGCCAGAATTAGATGGCTTTAAAGTGGTTGGTAAAATAGATTTACCAACAAAAAAACGAGGCATACAATTCTTAATTACAAACGGAGGAGAAACTCAAGATGTTACTGAGGCTATATATGAAAAAAGAAAAGTAGAAAAAGCAGCCGCTAAGAAAAAAGCCTTTGAGGCGCGGAAGGCGAAAGCAACAAAGAAAACAACAAAAAGAGCTCGTAAAACTTTAACTGATGAGGATAGAAAAGCATTTGAAGTAAAAAGAGCGGAACGCAAAAGAAAAGAAGCTGAAAAAGAGCAGGCTCTGAAAAGAAAAAAGCATTACGAAGAAAATGTTCAGAAGAAAGCGGCTGCTAGCTCTAAAAAGAAGAAAGAAAAAGAAATTGAAAAAGCTGTAAAAAAGCAGAAGACACCTAAAGTACCAGAACCAACAACTACTTGGGGTAAATTTAAAAAGTGGTTAAATACATAAATAGACATTAGATTAGTAGAGCCAAGAGCCAAGATTTTCATTAGCACTAGGTTTAACACTTCTCTTCTTAAATAAGAGATTCTATTTTAGAAAAGGAAGCTTCAAAAAACACCATTATATATAGCTCAGCATTATTTTTTATAACAAGGCTAGCTTCTAGTATCTAAAAATCTAGCTTCTGAAAAACTTATAATTCCTCCATTAATACTTTATAGAAATCTATCATGGCACGAATGTCATCTTTATGAACAGTTTCGTCAGGTGAGTGAACATTGTCTTCGGCAGCACCAATAAAACACCAATCAAAAGGCAAATCTGAGTGTTGCAGTGCTGTTCCATCACTTCCTCCCGCACTTTCCACCTCTAATTGGTAGGGGATACGGCTGTACTTGGCGATATCAATAATTCTATTTAAAAATAATCTTCGAGGAATGCCTTTATCCCGCATTGATATCGCCACTCCGTCCCCGTGAGTAACACCATTTGTGACCCAAGTAATATCAGAAATCAAAGCTTGATGTATTCCATATTCTTCAAAAAGGAATTTACCAATAAAACCAACTGATCCGCCGCCTGTTTCCTCATAGGTAGAAAAAGCAATTGCTCCATTTTTCATTGTTTTTGCCACCTCTAACGCTACAAATACACCTAAGCGATTGTCCATATATGGTGAGACAATATAGTTATTGTCTTCTCGAAAATTTGGCTTAAATGTTAAAACTGTGCCTCTTTCAATTGTTCTATCAAAAACGGCTTTTAATATTGCAGGACCTTCCTCTTGTTCAATCACCATCAGCTCCGTATTAATTGCCCCTTGGGAATCTGATCCAACAAGTTCCATTCCATCAATGGCCCTTGGTCCACCTATTTTTATCAGGTTATTATCGTAGCCAATCATGTAACCAATGGTATCGGTATGCGCAAAAATAGCGGTAGTTGGCTTATCGCCAAAAATTAACACTAATGTGTCTTGGAATCCTTTACCCTCTATTATTTTAGGCTCTACAGCCCAATCTTTTTTGTGCTTGTTTACGTAATCAACAATAAAGTTTTTAATTCGAGATTCATCACCGCTGGCTCCGCGGATTTCAATTAATTCTTTAAGGAAGGAAAAATTCATTTATTATTAGTTTGTCGTTTTATAGTTGCTGTGTGTATGTGCTTTATTTCTTCAATCAAATTTTGGGTTTTTGATGTCCTAATTTTGATAGTCACTTTTCCTAATGCGCCCTCAAAACCATTACGAATTTCGTTTACGTCGTTTCTTTTTAAAAGATTCATGATTGTACCCATTTCAGAGTAAGGAAAAAGAATGTCAAGGCTGTCGGTAATATACATTTTAGAGACTTTTGCTTTTTCCAGCGCTTCTTTACTTGCTGTTTTATAGGCAGTCATTAATCCCCCAACGCCTAAATTTGTGCCACCATAAATACGCACAACGGCCACCAAAATATTCGTTAAATTGAATGCAATTATTTGTCCATGAATTGGTTTTCCGGCAGAATTGGATGGTTCACCATCATCTGAAAACCGATCGTAGTATTTTTGCTCATTTGTGCCAAACCGCCACGCAAAACAAACATGGCAGGCGTTGGGATTGTTTTTTCTAAAATCTGCTAGAATTACTTTTGCGTCATTCTCATTATTGCAAGGCACTGCATATGCAGTAAACTTCGACCCTTTATCCTTGTAAAAGCCTTCAGTCTTGTTCGAAATTGTTAGATAACTATCATTGCCTGTCATTATAACAAATATAGTAAGATCGTGTTAATGTTAGTAAGTTGTTTAACCTACTATTTTACCGAATTTATAGTAGCAAAAATAATTGCTGGAATCAAAAAAAGCCTGCATTGGCAGGCTTTTAAAATAGTTGAATAATAATTGATTATTATGAATGCATCTTAACAACTCTTTGTGGGTGAGGTGCTTCAAATCCTGCTTCACCAAGAGCAACTAATATGTTTTCTCGTGTTCCCCAATATACTTCCCAATAATTTTCAACTTTGGCATATGGTAATGCAATCAGTTCTATAGTTGAATCAGTTAAGTTATTAACTTTTGATTCTGCTTTGTGCTCGGTCATTACATAACTATCATCTGCCATTGCTTTTTCAATTACTTCTTTGGCTTTTTTCAAATCGGCGTCATATCTAATATTGAAAAACATATCAACGCGTAATTCACCTTTTTTTGTAATGTTGGTGATTTTCCCATCTGTTATTGTCCCGTTTGGAATAATCTCTGTTTTATTTTGAAAGGTTTCTAAAATTGTAACGAAAACTGAAATTTCTTTCACTGTACCCAGCGTTCCGTCAATTTCAACTAAATCTCCTACCTTAAATGGTCTGAAAATTAACAGCATTATACCAGAAGCTAAATGACCTAATGATCCATTGAATGCAGCTCCAATTGCAATTCCTATTCCTGCTATTAGCGCTGCAAATGATGCAGTTGGAACACCAATTATTCCTGCAATGGAGATAAATAATAAAATTTTAAGCCCGAAAGCAATTACTGTTAGTAGAAATGGCTTTAGGGTTTCATCAATTTTCCTTAAATCAAAAGCTTTTCCAATTGCTTTCATTATTATTCGGACAATCCAAAGCCCTATAATTAATGCTGCTAATGCGCCTACTAATTTTAATCCCCAGTCACCAATTCCTGATGAAATTGAGTTAAAAAAGTTTCCTAGTGCGCCAGATACCGGCTCTGCAATCAATAAGTTGTTCATAGTGTTCATAAGGTTTATAAATTTATGAAAGCAATTTAGCAATAATGATGCCTTTCTAATCAATGTAAAGCAAAATTCTGCCTTTCTGTCACGAAAATGATTTTGGCTTGATATTAGACATAGAGGGTTCATGAGTAAAAAAAAGAAGAATGATAGTGTTTCATTTAAGTGGGCTTTCAAAGAATTTATTTGGCCTAGGAAACAAATTTTAACTATTGGATTAATATTGATTGTTCTGCGAAGTCTTTCGGGGTTAGTTTTGCCTTATGCTAGTAAAACTTTATTAGACGATATTATTCCAGGGCAAGATTTTAACGCTCTAACTGTTTTACTGGTCATTGTGTGTTCTGCTATACTTATTCAGGCGCTTACTTCTTTTGCTTTAACTAGGTTACTAAGTGTTGAAGCGCAGAAGTTGATTGCTGAATTGCGGGTTAAAGTGCAACGTAAATTATTGACACTACCTATCAGTTTTTTTGATAATAACAAGTCTGGGGCTTTGGTAAGCAGAGTGATGTCAGATGTAGAAGGGGTGAGAAATTTGGTAGGAACAGGATTGGTGCAACTAATAGGAGGAAGTATTACTGCAATAATTTCGCTAGTAATTCTTATTAATATGAATGCTATGATGACTCTTTTTGTTTTGCTTCCTGTCGCTATTTTTGCGTTTATTGCACTGAAAGCATTCGGATATATTAGACCTATTTTCAGAGAAAGAGGAAAGATTAATGCAGAAGTAACAGGACGTTTAACTGAAACACTAAACGGGGTAAGAGTGATTAAAGGTTTTAATGCTGAAAATCAAGAAAATAAAATTTTTGAAGCGGGAGCAAATAAACTATTTTTAAATGTAAAGAAAAGCTTAACTGCAACTGCATTAATGACTAGCTCTTCTACCTTTTTATTGGGATTAGCCTCTGCTGGTATTATGGGAATAGGAGGATATTATATGATTTATGGAGACATGACAACCGGCGAATTTTTATCCTTCACTTTGTTTCTAGGATTTATGATTGCACCCATTGTGCAAATGAGTAATATCGGAAGTCAACTAACAGAAGCAATGGCAGGTCTTGACAGAACTGACGAGTTGATGAAGATGGAAGAAGAAAATAACTCGGAAGAAAGAACGGTAAGTATTGATTCTGTTACAGGTAATATTGAGTACGAAGATGTGTCCTTTAGCTACGAAGAAGATAAAGAAGTACTTCACAACATTTCATTTAAAGCGCCAGCAGGCAGTGTAACTGCGCTAGTGGGATCTTCAGGATCGGGAAAAAGTACCATTGCGAGCCTTGCAGCTACTTTTTTAAGCCCAGATTCGGGAAAAGTTACATTAGATGGGCAAGATTTAAGTCAGGTTAATTTGAGTAGTTACAGACAGCACTTAGGGGTAGTGTTGCAAGATGACTTTTTATACGAAGGAACCATCCGAGAGAATATATTATTTGCTAACCCATCTGCAACAAATACACAAATTACAGAAGCAGTTAAAGGAGCATATGTTGATGAATTTACTGATCGATTTGATGAAGGATTAGAAACTGTAATTGGTGAGAGAGGGGTGAAGCTGTCAGGCGGACAAAAACAAAGAATTTCAATTGCTCGGGCACTTTTAGCTAATCCAAAGGTGATTATTTTAGATGAAGCCACTTCAAATTTAGATACAGAATCTGAGGCATTTATTCAAAAAAGTTTAAATGAATTAATGAAAAATAGAACCACATTTGTGATTGCGCACAGACTTAGTACCATTCAAAAAGCCGATCAAATTTTAGTGATAGAAGATGGTAGAATTGCAGAACAAGGTAAACATGAAGAATTGATGGATAAAAAAGGAAGATATCACCAATTGTATACCGTGCAAGGAAGAATTTAAACTGTCTGCAAAGCAGATTTTTGAGCTTTCGCTTTTTTCGGTAAAATAATTATTAATGCCATAATTATGACAATGTTTTTCATGATATATTGACCAAGAATTGTGAATATAAATGGTCCAGCAAAAACTTGCTCAGGAAATAGTAGTAATGGTGAAAATGTCAAAATCATGTGATTTAAAGCCAGTAGTGTAAAAAGTTGTCTAAATTTTTCAAAAAATAAGCCAATACCTATTGCTACTTCCAATAAAGCCAATAAGAAATAACCAACTTTAATTGGAATGAGTTTCAATGTTAAAATATGAACAGTTTCACTTCCTAAACTTTCAGCAGGACTGGCTCCGGGGAAGAATTTTAAAGTTCCAAACCAGATATAGATAAGACCTATTGAAATGGCTAAGTATTTTATTTTTTTCATAGATTTACGTTAAAACAAAATAAAGCCCAGAACTCTACTAATCTACAAACGATCAATGTTCTGGGCTAAATTTTTCTACTATTTATTAAACTATTTAATTTCCTAAATGCATATTGTAAAAGTCCCATACTTTATGAGCAATATCTCTTCCTAATTTTAGTCCCGCTACATTGTCAGCTTGAATATGATAACCACCCATTACCCTTGATTGGCCAGCCATTTCTGCGGCTTCAGTAAAAGTTGGGAAACGCAATGTTATGGTGTCACCATAAAACTGAGGGTCTATTTCAGTTAATTCGCCAGCTAAAACTTTTGCAGAATCTCCAAAATGCTCAGCACCCGTGTATAAGAGTAAGGCTTCTGCACAACCACCACTGATTGTGCTATGCCCTGATACATATGCAGGGAATGGCGGACATAAAAAAACTGCTGGAGAATAGGGTACCCATTCTTCACCTTTTATTTCTCCAAATCCTTTGCCCTCTCCTTTCCAACCAGTAATAGTTTTACCTTTATAAAAATTGTGAACTAAAGCATATGGCCTTGCATAATCATAATGCATTTTTGTATCCCAACAAGCAATAAATCCGTCCATAGCTGTGGCTTGGACTAAAAAATACATTTTTACATCTTCATCTAATGTATGGTTATCTCTTCTTGAAACTGACTGAGCAAACTTTAACCAATGTCCAGCCTGCTGAACCGATTGAGGTCCATCTCTCATAAATTCTACTAAAGCTTTATCATGGTCAGTCATGTTTTCTTGTATAGAAACTACTTCCTTTAATTCCTTTCTTAATTGTTCTGAATCCATTGCTGGTGGAGCAATAGATCTGAATTGAGAGGCACTATCTAACACTAGTGGTTCAACATGTTGCCAATATGGCGTCAAGCAGTCTGCCTCATACTTTTTACCCATTTCATCCAAAAAATACTTTGGTTGCCAACGTTTTAAATCTACCATTTTATCTACAGGATTTGTTGGGCTATAATTAGTGTAGTCAAAATACGGCTCGCCATTTGAATCAGCAACCATACCGTATTGGTTTGATCCATCATTTTTACGCGCTTCTATAATGGCATTGGCTACTAAATTTCCAATGCCTTCCGGAGTTGAGGGGTCTATTGACTTATTTGCGAAATCATATCCTAAATCTTTCATTACGCCTTGAAAGTAAACTGAATCGGAGTAATAATACTCACATAGTGTTCTGTATGCTGCATAGCTGATGGCTTTTTCTTTGTTGGCAATGTTATGTTCCGCTATGGGTCTTCTTTCTACTCCATCAGCAATTATAGGAATGGCTTTTTCGTCATATCTCGTCCATGCATCAAAAATGGCTGTAAAAATGAGCCCTAAATAGCGTGATGTCACTGTAGGACGTGGCTTAAACCGTTCAGTATCCATTGCCGTGCCTTGTAAAGCTGCATATCCCCATGTGTAAGCTACGTTTTCTTTTCCTTTTTTTTCTTCAATTATTTTTGCTTCATCTGCTGCAGGATTCATTTTAGTGTTTTCCACAGAAGATTCGCAACTGATTATAGTTGCCATTGATATTGATAAAAGAGCCAAAGAATATATTTTCATTGTTGATTATTTGAGTTTCTACTGGAAATCTACTAGTTTTGAATGGATTCTTTAAAGCTATTTGATGAAGTGGATAAACTATCTGATAAAAACTGCTTTTGCAAGGATGAAAAAACTAACTGGTTTATGAATTGTTTAATTGTTGATGACGATCCACTCATATGCGATTTGATAAAACATTTTTGTTCTAAGCAATTATGGATTGATTCGTGCTTGGCTGTTGGTGATGGCAGTCAAGCTTTACAAGCAGTTAATACAACAAGTTTTAATCTTATATTTTTAGATTTTAACTTGCCTGACCTTAACGGTAAAAGTTTATTGGAGCTGCTTCCGATTGATACACCTGTAATAATGGTAACAAGTGAAAAAGAATTTGCAGCAGAATCATATGATTACAACCAGGTGATAGATTTTTTAGTGAAACCTGTTGGTTATGAGCGTTTTTTAAAAGCACTGCTAAAATATCAATCCATTTTTCTCACAAAACAAAAAATTGCATCTAGTAATATTGTAGTAAAAGTGGGAAATGATTCGGTTATTTTAAAATTAGCCGATATTATTTATATGAAATCTGAAGGGAACTACGTGATGTTTTATTTGAAAAACGAAAAAGTCTTAGGATTAGTCACATTAAAATCATTGGTCGATCAGTTACCTTTCCAATTTGCGCGGGTGCACAAGTCATTTATTGTTAATTTTAATTATTTAAAAGCCATATCGGCTGATGAATTAAAATTTGAGTCGCATACTGTCCCTATTGGGGCGAGCTACAAGGAAAAATTGATGATTGATTTTAATCAATGGTCTGATAACTGTTAAGCAATAGTATTTTTATAGTTTTTCATTTCAGTAATATAATGATCGAATGACCTTTTGATGGCGTTGTAATTATTTATTGCATTTTTTGAGTGAAATAATGCTTGGGTTTCTTTAAGGAGGATTTCAAAGTTCATTAGTTCAAGTCTCCTTATTGAGGTAATCAGTCGGTGAACTATAGCATCAAATTCACTTAAATTTTGAGTGGAAATACTTCCTAAAACAGTTTTTTTATCTTTTTCCCATTCGCTAATCAGCAAAGCCAAAACATTTTTGATGAGATCGGACTGATGGTCATAATCCTTCTCTATAGAAGCAAAACTAGGAATGTCTAATTCTAATTTGTTAGATGAAAGGATTTTAAATAAGTCCTCTTTTTTTAAAGGTTTTTGTAAAGTAGAAATCCAACGGTCTTCGAATTTTAAAACCTGTCCACTAGCAATAATGAGCGATCCAGATATTTTTAAAATGGATTCAAAGGTCGATTTAATTGCTGTTAAATCGAGTTGGGTCCTGCCAAAATTATAATCACAGATAATAAAATCAAAGCTCATGTTTTCTACTTGATTTATTTGGCTGGGATGCGTTAAAAACTTTAAATTATTTTTTTCTAAGATATGTTGATACCATTTAATAATTTGCGGATCATCTTCGATAATCAATAAATCTAAATTTTTTACTTTCACATCTTGTTCTTCACTAGCTTTATGCTCTTCAATTGACTGTTTGAAGGGCAGTTTTAATTCAAAACTAAATCTACTTCCCTTGTCTTTTGAAGATTCGATTTTTAAGTCCGACTTATATATTATTAAAAGATTTTGAACTATGGGTAATCCCAATCCTGCTCCAGCTGATTTTCCCTCAGCATAGTGCCGATTCATGATTTGTTTTTGTTGTTTTTCTGTCAGTCCGTAGCCCGTGTCGGCAATTTTGAATTGAAAAATGCCGCTATTTAATTCAACTACTTTTAGATTTACTTTACCGTAATTCTCAGTAAATTTTAGGGCGTTGGTTATTAAATTATTTAAAATCTGATATAGCCGTTTAGGGTCAATAAAGGCTAAAACATGATCAGTTTTAATTCTGTTTGTATAGGTAAACTCAATTTGCTTTGACTTAGCTAAAAACTGTGAAGACTCATAGATATCCTTGCAGAATTGGTTTATATCAATCCATTTGGGCTCAAGTTCTATTTCATGCGAGGTTATCTTTTTAAAGTCAAGTATGTCATTGGCAAGAGACTGCAATTGATTGCTGCTAAACTGGATTGATTGAATAAAAGAAGTTTGATGAGGAAGTTGCTGGTTATTATTTAAAATGTCTATGGCCCCTAAAATAGATTGCAATGGATTTCTAATTTCGTGGCTCATGTTTTCTAAAAATTCTGTTTTTTCTTGATGCGCTTGCTCTGCTTTTGCCATGGCATTTTCTATTTCAGATTGACTGCGTGAAATTGAGGATGACATTTTTTCAAACTCTCTTGCCATTTGTCCTATTTCATCTTGACGTTCGATTGGTAATTTTTTAGGACCAAGGTTTCCAGAAAATTCCATCATTTGTTCCGTTATTGATTTTAATTCCTTTACCTGTCTTTTCATATATACAAAACCAATGGCTAAAAAAACTAACCCTATTATAACACTGAGTATAATAACAGTCTTCCTCCATATATAAAAGGAGGCCAGTACCTCGTTTCTATTGGCAGAAATAATGCTGTATAACTGGTAGTTATTTCTTTTAAATACTAGGTTTGAAAATCGATTTAAGGCCAATTTAGAATTAGCTTCATCTGGTTTTTCTATCAAATCTCCAATCTGCTGTTTAAATTCGCTACTAAACCGCTCTGTTTTATCAAAATCAAAAGTGAATTCATTAATTGAATCGGGGTGCAAGATATAATGGCCGTCCTGGTTTACTACTCTGAGTTCATCATTTTCTGGTAAGGATTCCTTTAAGTTTATAAGTAACGGCTTAACATTAATATTGATTAGGATAATAAAATCATTGATTGCACCGCCCTTTAATTTTTTTCCCATTCTTACAGTGGGAATTTTAGGAATTGATACTTTTTTAAACTCTCTATTTAAATCAATTTTAGAAAGGTATAGTGAATCTATTGGCAGAGATAGAAGCTCTTTAAAATAATCTCTGTTTGCTTTGTTTTGAAGTTCACTTGCAGGTGTATTGATAATTGTTTTGCCTTTTCTTTCAATTTTTATTATTTCTTTTCCATAATCGGCAATGCTAATCAGTCTGATTTGAAAATAATCAGGTTTTGCATTTAAAACAGATTGATATTCTGCAACAAGTAATTGCAAATTAAAAGAATCAGGTGTTTCAACAAATTTGTTTAAAACTGGACTTTTAGCAAGGCGATCAATGTCAGTTTCGACATTAGCAAAGTAAGCCTCAAATTTAATATCAATCATCTCTGAGGAATGATCCAATCTATTTTCTGTTAATCGAAGAATTTCTTTGTGACTGTATGATATTAAAAGAGATGATGCTAAACTAATGGCAATTGCAAATAGTACAAAATACACAAGCGCATTTCGAGCTGCTAATGACATGTTGAATCTTTTTTTTGTCATTATTTTATCTAATTTTTTGAAAAAATTTCATTCTAAAATCCTTCTACATCTGTTTTTCTTATCAAAGTCTCTCTTTTGATATTATCAGAGCCAATATAGATCATAGAATTATCTGCTGTCCCGAGCAACGAATTTCCAAGTAAAGTTCCAGAATTCCTTTCCCAAATAATTGCCCCATCTGACAAGTTAATTTTCAAAAGTTTGGTTAAAACAGCTGATGTGTCAGCCTTTGTAACACTAGTAAGTAAGTTTCCATCTGTAGAAATTGCTGCGTCGTCAAAATTAAGAAATTCTTCAGCTGAATACTGAAAATTCCACAGTGGAATTCCAGAGGATGTTAAACGAGAAATAAAAACTGTTCTGTCTACATTAAATTGCGTATTCTTACTAATGCCTGCTAATACAATATCACCATTAGATAATTCATTGATATAAAATGCTGCACTTTCTCCGTCTACCACTAAGGTTTTTGTCCAAATACTGTCTCCTTGAGAATTTAGCTTCATTACGATAGGATTATTGGAAAGCTCGCCACTTGCTAAAAAAGACCCGTCAGAAGTTTCTGCTAAGTAATGATAGCGGCCTTCTCCCATTAAACGTCTTCTAAAAATTTCAGCTCCAGAAAAATCTGTTTTTAAAATAGCCTCCGCATTGTAACTGGGGTGCCTATCTGTTGTTAGTGCTACAATACCACTCTGGTCTCCTAAATCGCATATATTTCTGAACTCTATGGTGGTTTTATCATCATGCTTTCTCTTCCAAATTATTTCACCGCTTTTATTACTTCTTGTCAAATGGCAGGTATATTCAGTTGAATTTTCAGCTAAATACTCTCTACTATAAAAGATGTAGTCGTTCGTCCCTATTTGACTAACAAAAGTTGCTTCTGAATTATATTCTGATTTGAATCTGTTTTCCCATTCTTTTTCACCAAAACAATCTGTTTTTAATACGTAGGTATGAGTTTTTCCTTCCGAACTGAAACCTTTTCCACAAAACATATATCCGCCATCTGACGTGATACTGAACGAATTTAAAATAGCTCCTTTATATGATCTTAAATAAGAATTACAATTATTACCGAATGATAGCTCCTCGCTTACAGCAACATCAGTAATAAGGTCTTCAGGAATGTCTTCAGGTTCGTTATTATTTTTTTTACAAGCGAAAATAACCGCAACAAGAAGGAAAAAAACTGATGAGTTTAGAATAGTTTTGATTGGCATAAATTACGATTTTTCGAATACTGTTAAAGTTAATTTTTAATATTCTAATTTAGAGAATTTTAATCGAAACTCCAACTACAAAATATTTTCACTTTCAATCATAGTCACAATTTTTTTCATTTTCTTTTGAATGACTTTAAAATGATGCTGCTCTTCTGGCGAAACAAA